>CAZMHI010000110.1:0-1659 GCA_964566055.1 uncultured Rhodospirillaceae bacterium | reverse complement strand
GTCATCGCTAATTTGGTCGCTGCTGGCTTATTGATGATCTGGAGCAAGCAGGTTGCCAAAGTGTCGTTCCTGCCGGGTCATTTATTGGTACCGGGCGTGGCTGTCTTTGTTTTGATGGGTGCTTGGCTCGCCAGTGCGGCGCTCGGCGACTGGATTTCCTGTATCGCGTTCGGTTTCCTAGGCTATTGGATGAAGCAGGGGGGCTGGCCGCGGCCGCCGCTGATTCTGGCCATCGTGCTGGGTAAATTAATGGAGGACAACCTCCAACTCTCAACTCAGGTCTATGAAGGCTACAGCTGGATAACCGGGCGGCCCATTGTATTAGTGATTATCGCCTTGATCGTTTTAACACTTATCCTAGCTGTTAAAGGTGTTATCAAATCGAACAACACGCCGAAAGAGGAAGATGCCGTCGTGGCCGGAGAAGGCTCCGGTAAGAACCCTATTTTATCGCTACCCTTGGCGCTGTTGTTTTTTGGTATTTTCGCCGCCGCTCCTTTCGGCGCGCAGGGCTGGGAGCCGGAAGCGCAGCAATTTCCACTGGTCGTGAGTTATACGGCAATGGCCTTGCTGGTGCTCATCATCTTTTCCGACTTCAAAGACGTTCTGCAAAAAGTACGGGAGGCATCAGGCTTTGGTGCGGCAGTTGCGGCGTCGTTCGAGAAAGCAGACTTTGGCCGCTCAACGAGTTTCATCGCCTATTTGATCGGCATTTTGCTGGCCAGTATTGTGGTGGGCCAATTAATCGCACTCCCCGCTTTTGTCGCGATTTATCTGTGGCGCTGGGGTCATTACAATTGGAAAATTTGTCTCAGTTATGCAGCGATTTCCTGGGCTTTCATTTACGGCTTTTACGATCAGATTATGAATTTGTTCTTTTATCCGTCCCTGTTGTTTGGTTAGGAGTTTGTTTGATGGTGAGTTCAAAAGATATTCTCAATAACGACAACCACCCGGCGCTGGGCTTGCGGCTCTATGTGATCTTTACTGAGTTCACCGACCAGGAAGGCGATAAAACAGAGGCCCGGGCCGCCCATTTTGCCTATCTCGCCAAGCTGGAAGAAGAGGGAAAAATTTTTGCTGCCGGTCCATTGCACTCACTTGAAGGAGAAACCACCGGCAATTCAATGATCGCCATCAGAGCAGACTCGGTAGAGGAAGCGCAAGCCATTGCCGATGCCGATCCATACTACCAATCCGGTTTTCGCGCCTATACGCTGAGGCCGTGGAAGATCAATGAAGGCGGTTTCGATCTGAAAATCCGCTTTGCTGCCGGCGCCTACGAGCTCGAATAAAAAAGTGTACCTGGTACACTTTTTCAGGTCCCCCTAAGTATGCGCATTCGGATCATCATGCTGGGGTCCGTGCAGGCCGGTCGTGCCTTTTTCCGCTTGGCCCAACAGATATTGGCCGTCAGCATTTCGCATAAGTTTACCGTCTGCCCGCAATTCATCGAGTTGAACGGCAATTTCGCGGCCATCACGGCTGCCGAGCGCCTCAACGATCTCGGAAAAAAACATGGGTGCGTTTTCTTCCAAAGCTTGCGTCACGGTTTGATAGCGCGCTGCGCCTTCAAGTTTGGGCGCCGACGCGACGCGCATGGCAAGTTTGCCCCGGCTTTGCAGGGGCAGGGTGAGGTCAAAGCCTGCTTTGGCGCCG
>CAZMHI010000109.1:0-2967 GCA_964566055.1 uncultured Rhodospirillaceae bacterium | reverse complement strand
CTGATCACTTTAGATTTGTTAACACCATGAATGATCAGGAGTTGGCCAATCAAATCGAAGAAGACGAGATTGATATCTTTGTGACCTTGGCCGGCCGCTTTGACGAAAATCGCCCCTTAGTCTCGACCTATCGGCCAGCCCCTATTCAAGTTAGCTTTCACGATTGTGCCACCAGTGGCCTGGAAGCCATGGATTATTACTTCACAGACAGTGTAATCCATCCCAAAACTACAGAAGATAAATTTACTGAAGAATTATACAGGCTACCAACCTATTACCAATATCCTTCGCAAGAAGGTCTGCCGGAAATTAATGAATTACCGGTACTCAAGAACGGATTTTTGACTTTCTGCAGTTTCAACAAGCCAGAAAAAATTAACGATGAAGTAGTTAAATTATGGGCAGAAGTCCTGAAGGCCATCCCCGACAGCCGTCTGTTGATGAAATTCTTCAAACATTACAGCGAGCCTTTGATGCAGGAACGCACTTTAGAGCGGTTTGGCAAGAATGGGATTGGTGAAGACCGTCTAATACTCAACGCATCACAAGACAGCCGGGGCGAACACCTCACTCTATATCACCAGGCAGATATAGCGCTGGACCCCTTTCCATTTAACGGAGCAACGACAACTTTTGAAGCACTAAGCATGGGCGTTCCGGTAATTACGCTCCAAGGTGATCATTTTGTCAGCCGCGTTGCAACATCTATGGTAACCCATGTTGGCTATCCGGAATTTGCCGCCCACTCAAAAGAACAATATGTTAATATTGCCAAAACTTTATTCGGCGATTTAGATGGGCTTAGCGAAACACGCCAGTTACTGAGAGATAAATTGCACTCTAGTTCGCTTTGCGATGGCGAGGTTTACACAACTAATGTCGAAGCCGCTTATCGCGACATGTGGCAAACCTGGTGCACGACCGGTGGGTATAAAGGCAAATAATCCGAAATTTCAGGTTAGGGGGAACAGGAAATCGGGTATTAATTTTATCCCGAAATCCCGTTCCTTTCACGCCCACTAACTGTGTTGCATTTTAATCATCAGAAGCGGCAATTCTTGTTCATTAAAATTTACTAGCCCGCAAAAATTATATTTCTTTATTTTTTGGCTCTTTGCCTGAATTAACTAGGCAATTTTTGCCGGGTGTTAACTACTTTTTCACATACAAAGCTTAATTTTTTACAAACCCTCGGAAGAATCTTTTCCAGGCGAAAATAATCGCCGGAAAAACAACACAAAACCTTAGAAGGGACGATATAAAGTGGGCACATTTCTAGAATTCCTAAAAAATTTAGGAACCGTCCGTCTTGCTATTATGGGCGTTGTTTTCGTTGCACTGGCGCTATTCTTTGTTTTCATGACAACGAGATTAACCGGCACGAGTATGGATTTGTTGTTTTCAAATCTTGATTCTGCCGATTCGAACCAGGTCATCGCTCAACTGCAGCAGCAGAATATACCTTACGAAATAAAAGCAAATGGCTCTCAAATTTTTGTCGCCTCTGATAAAGTCGCGAGCGCCCGCTTATCCTTGGCTGCCGAAGGCCTGCCTGGAAGCGGCACCGTCGGCTATGAAATATTTGATGATTCAAGCGCCCTCGGCACTACCAATTTCATGCAGAACATTTCCTTGATACGCGCCTTAGAAGGCGAACTTGCCCGCACCATTCGCTCTCTAAAATCCGTCCACTCAGCGCGCGTTCATTTGGTCTTGCCCAAGCGCAAACTTTTTACCCGGGACCAACAGGCTGCTACTGCTTCCGTTATTCTTAAAATGCGTGGAGGCGGTAAATTGGCCGGCGAACGGGTCTCCGCAATTCAGCATCTTGTTGCTTCCGCCGTGCCGGATTTGGATCCAGCCCGTGTTTCCGTGGTTGATGACCGGGGTAACTTATTAGCTAGAGGTGACGATGCAGATAGCGACGCTGTGCGGGCCAATAGCCTCATCGAACGCAAGATTGGTCTTGAAAGCCGGCTGGCGCGTGAGCTAACTGACCTACTGACCAAATCAGTTGGCCCCGGCAAAGTGCATGTCAGAGTTGACGCTGACCTTGATTTTGACCGCCTGTCTACGACGACGGAAACTTTCAATCCCGATGGTCAAGTGGTTCGTTCCACCCGGACAATTGACGAAAGCGCCGCCTCCGAAGAAGCGGAAAATCAAACCGTAACAGTACAGACCAATCTTCCGGATGGTGCCCAGGATAGTGCTGGCGGCCCCAAAGCCTCAACCCGGGAAGCCAAAACAGACGAAAGCGTTAACTTTGAAATATCCAAAGAAGTCAGAAATTTTGCCCGCGAAATTGGCACCATCAAGAAGCTTTCAGTAGCAGTCTTAGTCGACGGCACAATGGTTGAAAATGACGATGGCGATATGGAATATGTAGCGCGCCCGGCTGAGGATTTGGAAAATCTTGCTAAATTGGTGACTTCCGCAATCGGCTATAATGAAGAACGCGGCGACACCATTGAATTATTATACTTGTAATTTGGAGATCAACACCTCGAGGTCGAAGTGCCTCTTGATCTGTTCTTCGGCCTGCAAAAGAATGATCTGTTACGCATTGCCGAAGTTGTTGTCCTTAGTATTCTGGCGATCCTGGTTATCTTGCTGGTGGTTCGCCCGCTGGTCTCCCGTGCCTTTGAAGCCTTGCCGGCAGCTGCTGCGGCAGCCGAGCAGAAACTGCTTGAAGAAGCGGCTCTTGCCGCCCCGGCTATTGCTGCTCCTGAAGCGCCGCCAGAGGAAATGGATGAGTTTGAAGAGCTTATTGATATCGACCGAGTTGAAGGCCGGGTCAAAGCCTCATCGGTTAAGAAAGTCGGTGAGATTGTTGAAAAACACCCAGAAGAAGCACTTTCGATTATCCGCAACTGGATGTATCAGGAAGGTTAGTTTAAACTGGTAATACTAAATAACGGGTGATTTATGGCGCGTGCAAAAGATTCCTATCGCGGCTTGGGCGGC
>CAZMHI010000108.1:0-3012 GCA_964566055.1 uncultured Rhodospirillaceae bacterium | reverse complement strand
CAGCTGGGGTACGTCGCCCAAGAGGAGCATCAGAGCGGGGACCATTTATCAGGGAGCGTGAGACATAATAGCGGTAGCGTTTACCTTTCTTAACGGCATGACTCGGTGTCATGCGAATACCCTGATCATCGAAGATGAGGCCGGCGAGTAAGCTTGGCTCATTGGCTGACTTTCCAAATTGGCCTTCAACACGATTGCTGGCAAGACGAGTTTGCACTTGCTCCCAAAGGTCTTGATCAATAATAGCTTGGTGATCACCTGGGTAACATTCGTCTTTGTGGACAATATCACCCAGGTAAAGCCGATTTTGCAACAGGTGATAGAGGGCGCCCCGGTAGAAAATACCACCGCCGCTCTGCCGCCCCGCTTTACTAACTCTAATTTTGCTAACGATGCCTGCTGCTTTCAGGACCTCTCTTAGGCTGGCGACAGAGCCGAGTTCTGCATATCGCTGGTAGATGTATTTGACAGTGGCGGCTTCGGCTTCGTTAACAACGAGCTTTTTGTCGACACAGTCATAACCAAGTGGCACGTTGCCACCCATCCACATGCCTTTCTTCTTGGAGGCGGCGATTTTGTCCCGAATTCGCTCGGCGGTAACCTCTCGCTCAAACTGGGCAAATGACAAAAGCACGTTCAACGTTAATCGTCCCATTGAAGATGTGGTATTGAACTGTTGGGTAACCGAGACAAAGGACACGCTGTATTTATCCAGCACATCGACGATTTTGGCAAAATCTGAGAGGGATCGGGTGAGGCGGTCCACTTTGTAAACAACGATGACATCAACGCGGCCGGCGGCCACATCCGCCAAAAGCTGTTTTAAAGCGGGTCTTTCCATCGTCGCGCCGGAGATGCCGCCATCATCATAATAGTCCGGCAACATCTTCCAGCCTTCGTGCTTTTGGCTAACTATATAGGCCACGCAAGCCTCCCGCTGCGCATCAAGGGAGTTGAAGTTCTGTTCCAATCCTTCTTCATGTGATTTGCGGGTATAAACCGCACAGCGTCGATTGATGACGTTTTCTGTAATGGCTTTATTCATTGTTATGCTCCTCCCGCTTCTGGTTCTTCAGGCCAAAGAAACGGGGGCCGGACCACCGAGTCCCCGTAATCTTACGGGCGATCATCGACAGTGATCCATATTTTTCGCCCGAGAATTCAAAGCCATCTTCTAGTACGGTGACGGTGTGACGCTGGCGCTGCCACTCGCGCACCAGTTTGGTGCCAGGTTTGAGGGTGGGGCCGCTATCGAAAGCTACTTTGTCATCTGCTTCTAGTTGTTTGGCGAAGGTTCGAAGCTTACGTTTTGTGGCTTGATTTAATCCCCCGCGGGCACTTTCCTGGATTTTGTAGGTGAGGCTGCGAATGATGAGATTCCTGCTAAAGCCCTTGGGCACCGACGTATTAAATGTTCGGTTCCAACGTTTGCGCAACTGAGGCAGCGGCAACTCTTTGAGGGTTTCGATCTCGGCGGTAATATCAGGAGGGTTTTGCATCAGCTTGCCTCCTTAGGCGTAAAATAGTGGGTGACACCTTTGTCATTCTTGGTTCGATCAATCTGGTGACCGCTTTTACGCAGTCCGGATAGGGCGGCCCGGATGCTGTGCGGTTGCCAGTTTGTGGCCTTTTGCAGTTGGGACATCGAAGCCCCTGTCTTACGCCGGATAAGCCGAAGGATTTGGGCTGGTTTGGTGGATTTATTTGGCATGGTTATCTCCTTGTTTATCGCGCTCACGTAATATGGGCGCTGTCACTGACCTGACCCGGCAGGAATATTATCCGGGCCGGGTTGTCAGCAATAAGGGAGATAAAACAACCTCGCTGAATACCAACAGTAACGCTCTGGTGGCATCAGAAGTCCAGTGGAAAGAGACAAAATAAGGAACATATTTTGCGTTAATCTTAAGGTATGAGAAGCCGTGATCATTTGGGGATTATGGCGTTGATGGATTTCGTTCCTTTAAGATCCGCTTTATCTCCCGCCAAACACTCAGACTGTAATTGTCATTAGTTTGCTGGGCTGCAAAGGTTCCATCACGCGCAATATTTAGGGCACCATCTTGACCATACTCTGCAATAAGATAATCGGTGATATCATGGGGATCATCTTTCTCAAAATTTGTAGCGGGATGTTTTGTCATGTATCTGATTGGCCCTATTGGGGTAATTACATTCGTATATGGAGAGCTCTATTTTACCGATAAGTCGCGACCGATTGTGGCGCGTTAATTTTTTGTTTGAAAACACTTTTTTATTTTTTCCAGTTTGAGATAAATCCACTTTCTAAATGTGTGAGTGTTAAATGTGACGATTGCCGCGTGGTCAATAATGTCCCAACAATTTCCCGGCGCAAGAATAAGTCAGCTTAATTTTTTGAGCCTGGCGAGAGGGAAACCGGTTACCGAAAACATAAATGGACCTCCGTTTAAGGAGGTCCATACATGCTGCCTTTGGGCAATTTTCCCGCTACTAATATTTCCTTGTTCGAGGGCTATTAGGGTTTCTTTGCGGATGCGGTTTTCTATTAGATTTAGACGTATATCGTCCGTTTTTGGTTACGATACTCCTTCGGTTCGCAATAGCAGGTTTATAACCGCCTTGTTGAGGATCCAAGTGCCACAACAAAAACTGCGAGATGGAATCAACCTGGTCGCTGTGCGCTGAGCCTGGAAAGCTAAGTAATTCGTTTTCTAAATCAGCCAGCCAGGATGCCTCCTTAGGAAAGAAAACACGTTTGCGTTCGAATTCGGCTGAGGCTTGAGCCAATCTCGTCTCTTTGTCGGTCGAAGGTTTTTTAATTGCTTCAATAGGGAGATCTTTGTGTTCCGAGATAGATTGAATTATAGACCTGCCGCTACTTGCATCTTCAATCAGAATCTTGCTGGGTTTATATAGCTCGGCTTGCTGGTAAATTGCCTTAAGTAATTCAGGAAATTCCAATCGATCTCTAAACAAGTGGAGGAGATAGCACCCATCCGGGCGTATTCCCCAGGTGGTGCAGACCGAAAA
>CAZMHI010000107.1:2232-3212 GCA_964566055.1 uncultured Rhodospirillaceae bacterium | reverse complement strand
CCAAGGTCATGCGGCCGGCCATTTCGCTATGCATGCGAATACCGAGATTTTTAATGTTGAGAACAATATCGGTGACATCCTCATGGACGCCAGAAATCGAAGAGAACTCATGGAGCACACCATCGATTTGGATGGCGGTAACAGCTGCGCCCTGCAAGGACGACAGCAATACCCGGCGAAGGGCGTTACCAAGCGTCAGGCCGAAGCCCCGCTCCAAAGGTTCTGCAACCACAGTTGCACGCCGTTCCGGTACTGCGCCCTGAACGACTTCCAATTTGTTCGGTTTAATTAATTCCTGCCAATTTTTCTGAATCACGGGTGCGCCTCAATCAAGCAGTAGAAACAAAATTTAAAAACTGACTGACCACTCCTACTGATGGCCAACCAACAAAACGAATTAGTTAGACCCGACGCCGCTTACGCGGACGACAGCCGTTATGCGGTATCGGAGTTACGTCACGAATAGCAGTGATCGTAAAACCAACAGCCTGCAATGCACGCAGAGCGGACTCGCGTCCGGAACCTGGTCCTTTAACTTCGATCTCCAAAGTTTTCATGCCATGTTCCTGTGCTTTTCTTCCCGCATCTTCAGCGGCAATTTGCGCTGCATATGGGGTCGATTTACGGGAACCACGAAAACCCTGGCTACCAGCAGAAGACCAGGAAATCGCATTTCCTTGTGCATCGGCAATGGTAATTACCGTGTTATTAAATGTCGCATTCACATGTGCCACACCGGAGGTGATATTCTTACGCTCGCGGCGGCGTGGACGCGCTGTTGTCGCTTTTGCCATGTTAGACCTTAATCCTCATATAAAACCAATTTAAATTCCGGGAAAATCCCTGAACTTAACCGGCTTTTACACTTTTCTTACCAGCAATTGATTTAGCTGGCCCCTTACGGGTGCGGGCATTGGTATGAGTACGCTGACCAAGCACCGGCAATCCGCGCCGGTGACGCAGGCCGCGATAGCAGCCCA
>CAZMHI010000107.1:0-2222 GCA_964566055.1 uncultured Rhodospirillaceae bacterium | reverse complement strand
AATCCATTATCCGTTTGATATTCATCGCTGTTTAACGGCGCTGGTCTCCTTCGACCTGGTAATCCGCATCGATTACTTCACGAATGCGCACAACTTCATCATCGGTCAGTTCATGCACACGGCGCTCTGTTGGAATTTCGGTTTTTGCGCAAATTGCTTTCGCATGAGCACGGCCGATTCCAAAAATATATGTAAGCGCAATTTCAACCCGTTTTTGGGTCGGTATGTTAACGCCAGCGATACGAGCCAAAGCTGAATCTCCTTAGCTTAAAAATACAAATACAAATTCTATCGCGGGGGGTTCCCAAAGTGGCGCGATTATAGGCACAAAGCATCTAAAGTCAATGCGTTAGCCCCTATTTTCAACACCATGTAAACACCTGTTTACCCGCCAGCGACAATCTCCTTAATTTGGTCAAAGACCTCTTCCATGCCCCCCATACCATCGATAGACTGCAAAACACCCTTATCTTGGTAAAAAGGCAATATCGGGGCTGTTTGTTCCCGATACGCAGCTAGTCTGGAACGCACCGCTTCCGGATTGTCATCAGACCGCCGTGAAAACTCTGTGTGGCCGCATTTATCACATATCCCCTCTTCAGCCGGCTGGCTGAAAGTGTCGTGATAGCCGGCGCCGCAATTGGCGCACGAAAAACGGCCGGATATACGTTCAACGATGGCATCTTCATCAACTTCCAATTGGACAACGTGGTCCATATTGAGGTTTTTGTCAGATAGCATCACATCAAGCGCCTCTGCCTGGGCCGTTGTCCGGGGAAACCCATCCAAAATTACGCCCTTGGCATCACTATGCTGATCGATTTGGCTGGAAATCATGGAGATTATCAGATCATCCGGCACCAAATCGCCCGCATCCATAATTTTCTTAGCCGTTTGGCCAAGCTCGCTGCCAGATTTCACTTCAGTGCGAAGCATGTCACCGGTCGATAGCTGAACCAGGCCAAAATTTTCGACCAATCGTTCACATTGCGTACCTTTACCGGCACCGGGAGGACCTAAAATAATCATATTCACCTTAGCGCCGCCCCTTCAATCGAGATTTCTTGATGAGGCCTTCATATTGATGCGCCAGCATATGTGATTGTACTTGCGCCACAGTATCCATGGTTACAGTAACGACGATCAGCAAGCTGGTGCCGCCAAAGAAGAACGGCACAGACCACTGCGAGATCAATATCTCCGGCAGCAAGGCAACGGCAACCAAATAGGCGGCGCCGACAACGGTCAAACGGGTGGTTACATATTCAAGATATTCGGCAGTGTTTTTACCGGGACGGATACCGGGAATAAAGCCGCCATGCTTCTTAAGATTGTCGGCAGTTTCTTCCGGATTAAACACCACAGCTGTATAGAAAAAGGCAAAGAAGGCGATCAACGTACTATAGATAAGCAAGTAAGTAGGCTGCCCACGCCCCATCAAGGCTGTCACCGTGGTGAGCCATTCCGGACCGGATCCTGCCATAAAGCTGATCACGGTGGTTGGCATCAACAACAATGAGCTGGCAAAAATCAGCGGAATCACACCGGAAGTGTTGATTTTAAGCGGCAGGTGAGAACTTTCGCCGCCATACATTTTGTTGCCTTGCTGGCGTTTTGGATATTGTACGACCAAGCGGCGCTGCGCGCGTTCAACAAAAACGATGGCGTAAATAACAAAAATTGCCATAATCAGGATGGCGGCAATAATACCAGAAGACAGTGCGCCCGTGCGGCCCAACTCCAAGGTACCGGCCAAAGCGCTTGGCAACTCGGCGACAATACCAGCGAAAATAATCAATGAAATACCATTGCCGACGCCGCGGGCGGTGATTTGCTCACCCAACCACATCAGGAACATCGTGCCGCCAACCAGCGTAATGACAGCGGTAAAGCGGAAGAATGCACCTGGCGCCACTACGGCTGAACCGAGCGAGCCCTGCATACCTTCAATACCGACGGCAATGCCGTAGGCCTGCATGGTAGCGATCAGTACCGTCAGATAACGGGTGAATTGGTTGATTTTCTTTTGCCCGGTTGCGCCTTCTTTTTTCAACTGGTTCATCGACGGCGAAATCGAGGTCATCAACTGCATAATAATGGCAGCGGAAATGTATGGCATAATATTCAAGGCGAAGATGGTCATACGGCCGAGCGCACCACCGGCAAACATATTGAACATGCCAAGAATACCGCCGGCTTGCTGACGGAAAATATCCTGCAGG
>CAZMHI010000106.1:0-3241 GCA_964566055.1 uncultured Rhodospirillaceae bacterium | reverse complement strand
TTTGCCTTCGTCACCCCATTGGGCGCCAACGACGACTACATTCGCCATAACAACATTTTCCTTTTATGTATCAGTTAGCGGCACAACTTTGTTGCCATCCCACATATGGGTGCAGGCGGCATGTTTAGCCGATTCTATAGGATTGTCACTCTTCGCATCGGCGCTGAATTGTTCGACGACAAGCCAGCCATCATGACGCAATTCCTGAGCAACTTCCATATTACCGGCAGCAACAAAAACCCGATCTTGAGCTATTGGCTCGGGGAGCGCGCGTAAAATACTATCGATGAATAAAGAAACGCCGGTTGCCGTTTCGTCCGAGGTGCGCACACCGGAATTACCGTTAGCATTGTCTGCCAAATAGCGGCCGCCCCGACCAATCTCGCCTCTAACATCGAGGGCAAAAAAGGTAAAAGTGACTCCGGTATGATATTCGTAGCCGCGCGTTTCAACCGGATCGATGGTAATTGTTAATCCTGGAGAACGTTCACGAAGACATTCAATTACTGCCGACAAATTATCTAATTCACTTTTGGCATTCTCAGGTAAATTAATTTTACTTAATGTTTTCAATGCTTTGTCTGCTGGACCGACAGATTTTAGCAAGCTGCCAAAAAGTTCACTGGCGTGGTCGCCCAACTTTTCACCGAGGCGGTCGATAGCCGGTTCATCTTTCAGATTAAGTGCCGTCTTAAGTTCAGCATCATGCAGCGACAGATCGATATCCAGAGCCTCACAAATTGCCGGGACCAAAGTCGGCAGGCCTAAATCAACCGACAAATCCGGCACCCCTAAATCCCGCAAAGCTGCCGCGGCCATTAAGACCACCTCCGCATCAGCCTGCGGTGAGTTTGAGCCGATCAATTCGGCGCCAATTTGGCCAAATTGGCGTTTAGGCCGGAGATCAGATCCTTTAACCCGCAAAACCTGACCCGCATAACTTAAGCGGATTGGTCGCGCCACATCGTTCAAGCGGGTCGAGGCGATCCGCGCAATTTGCAGGGTCATATCCGCCCGCACACCGAGCATACGCTGAGAAATCGGGTCCATCATGCGGAACGTTTGCTGGCTGGTCGCCGCACCGCTGCCGCTCAACAGAATATCTTCAAATTCAATCAGCGGTGGTTTGACCCGCTCATAGCCAAATTTGGCGAAAGACGCCATAAGGCTTTCGGTAACGCGCGCTTCATGCTCTGCTTCCGGCGGCAGAATATCGGCGAGACCGGCAGGTAAAAGTCCGCGATGGGTATTATCGTTCATCAATGCAGAATCCGTTTACAGAACATCAGCTGGAATTTGCAGGTGTTTATAAAGTTTATTTCAGGCTGTTGCACCATAAATTAAGGAATATTAACAGTTTTTCGGCGAACAGTTTTACCAAGATGGTCCAAAAGAACCGGCGTCAAGCGGCGCGCGACCGAAGCGGTATCTGTTTGATGAACTCCGGCAATCGCCTCACCTTGCCATAACCTCGGGCCATTTTTTTGATCGAGGGTAATTTCCAGACTAACCTTAGAAAGTATATTTTCGCCCGGCGTGATACTTGGATTTAACATCCCGCCCTTAGAGCTGGAAAACAGATTTAAACGGACTTCGGCATCTTCGCCACCGGCGGCGCTACTCTCAGCTTTAAGCTCGACCGAAGTGTTTCTGGAACTCGATGACCATTTGCCCAAGGAACTTTTGCTCTCGAAAGATAAAGTGAAATTAGCCTGAGGAGAAATCTTATAGCCGAGATGGCGCAATTGAGCCTCGATTAAGCGGGCGGTATTCATGTTCTCATCAGAATTGTCCCAGGGCCGAACGACAATTGAAGTGGCGCTCGGTATGGGTCGAAAGGAAACTGCATTGATGACGCCATCCTCGGCCCGTGATGGCATTGAGATTACCATAAAACACAATAAAAACAGCAGGGTACGAAAACTGGCTCGGTACATCTTTCGTCTCGTTACAGGCGTTTGAATTGAAATTAAAATAATCATGAAGCGCTGTGGAGAGAGAGTCAATTCCCGCACTGCCACGAATTTATCAAATTCTACAAATTTGGATGCAGCGGCCGGTCAGGCTGGTTGTGAACATCAAAATTCAAAAAACTGATCAACAACTGGCTGCCTACCATTAACGGCAGCGCTGCAATGATCACAGTGCCGGCGGTCGCAATTGTCCCCGTAACTGAACTCTTATACCATTCGAGGCCACCAAAAACGGCGCCAAAAAGGATAAAGATCACTCCAACAACTAACTCAATCGAAGCGATACTAAAATCCCGCAAGAAATAGCTATAGATAATCCGCCGGAAGAAATTCACTAAATGCTTACCTACGAAAGGAAACAATATATGGGATATTTTGAGTGAGCTGGTTTCTTCGCCGTAGATCGCCTGAATAGGCACATCTACAACGACGGCTCTCGCGATGTTGAGCTGAAACAACATATCGGATTCAAAGAAATAATCATTACTGATTTTATCCAGGGCTAATTCTTGAGCGACTTTGCGGTGAATGGCGGTAAAGCCATTGGTGGGATCAAAAATTTTCCAGTAACCGCTCGACATTTTAGAGGCGAATGAGAGCACTAGATTACCGAACAACCTTATACCCGGCATTTTAGCTAGCCCATTCAGCCGATAGAATCGGTTACCTTTGGCATAATCTGCTTCGCCGCGCAAAATTGGCTGAACCAATGTTTTAATCATTGCAGGGTCCATTTGACCGTCGCCATCAACTTTCACGATGATATCGGCGCCAAGTTCAATCGCCTTCCGATAACCTGAGATAGAGGCTCCACCAACGCCCTGGTTTTTTTCGTGGGTAACAACCAGAATGCGTGGATCTTTTGTGTTTTCGCTAACATATTCGCCGGTATTATCGGGACAGGCATCATCGACAACAATAATATGATCAATCAGCGTATCAATTTTGCTGAGAACCGCCATAATTTGGTTTTTTTCTCGATAGCACGGGATCACGACTGCAATGTTAACAGTTGTTGCAGTTGTACTCGTTACTGAACCCATATCGGCGTTTAAATCTGGCATATTGGAATCATAGTCATGTCGGTAATTCGGTGCAAGCTTATGTACATTGCGTTGTATCGGAAAAGCGCTATAAAACAAGGTGTTGCATCGTTATATATTCTTGTGCAAGGCTTTCGCACTGTAGGGTATTACAAGTGTGATCATTTGGTGGTGGTCAGCCCCCATTGATGGGTCCAGTTTGAATGTTAGTGCATCACCGGCCTT
>CAZMHI010000105.1:0-3422 GCA_964566055.1 uncultured Rhodospirillaceae bacterium | reverse complement strand
GTCAACATCGCTTTGCCACGGGTTCGGGATTTTCGCGGAATTTCACCGAAAAGTTTCGATGGTCGAGGAAATTTTGCTCTCGGTATTAAGGAACAGATTGTGTTCCCCGAGATCAATTACGACAAAGTTGATCAAATTCGCGGTATGGACGTCGTAATTTGCACGACGGCTGGAACTGATGATGAAGCCCGTGAGCTTCTCAGAGGTTTCAACATGCCTTTTACTAATTAATTGAACGACGGAGCCTTATAGATCATGGCAAAGAGAAGTGTCGTCGAGCGCAACAAAAAACGCATCCGGTTGAGTGAAAAATATGCCGCGAAGCGTGCGGCCTTGAAAGCAATCACCAAGGATGAATCCTTGTCTGCTGAGGAACGTTTTGACGCTCAATTGAAATTGGCGAAATTACCGCGCAACTCTTCTAAAACGCGCGTTATGTTGCGCTGCGAAGTATCCGGCCGTGGCCGTGGTAACTATCGCAAATTCCGCATGTCGCGAATTGCATTACGTGAGTTGGCCTCGCACGGGAAAATCCCGGGCATGGTCAAGTCGAGTTGGTAAGGGAGGAACACATATATGTCTATGAGTGATCCCGTAGCGGACCTTTTAACCAGAATTCGGAATGGCCAGCGCGCCAAGAAGAGCTCTATTCAAACACCGGCTTCCAAACTTCGGGCAAATGTTCTCGATGTCTTGAAGCGGGAAGGTTACATCCGCGATTATTCACAGGGAAATATCCGCAAAGGTATCGATGAAATTACCATCGAGCTGAAATACTTTGATGGCGAACCGGTGATCAAAGAGATCAACCGCGTCTCCTCGCCAGGGTGCCGGGTATATTCAAAAATCAAAGACTTGCCGCGCATCTATAACGGCTTGGGTATCGCTATTTTGTCGACCCCTCGCGGTGTGATGTCGGACGCCGAAGCGCGTGTCGCCAATGTTGGCGGCGAAGTTTTGTGCCACGTATTCTAGGTTGGGGAGGCACAGCAGAAAATGTCACGTATAGGATTAACTCCCGTCATCATTCCAGACGGCGTTACCGTCAATCTGGCAGACAAGGTTATGACAGCCAAAGGAAAGTTGGGTGAATTAAATCTGACTTTTGTCGATGATGTCATCCCGTCTCTCGAGGAAGATAAGCTTTGGATTAAACCCGCCAATGATACGCTAAAAGCCCGTAAATTGTGGGGTACCTTCCGCTCCTTAGCGGGCAATGTCGTCCAGGGTGTCAGCGAAGGTTATACCAAGGATTTGCAGGTCAACGGCGTTGGTTACCGCGCTCAGATTCAAGGCAAAGACTTAGTTCTGCAACTTGGTTACAGCCATGAAATCCGCCATCCCATTCCAGAAGGTATCAAAATTACCTGTGAAACGCAGAACGACATCTCGATTTCCGGTGCGGATAAGCAAATGGTCGGCAGCGTTGCCGCCAAAATCCGCTCTTACCGTCCGCCAGAGCCTTACAAAGGCAAAGGTGTGAAATACAAAGATGAGCAGATTTTGCGCAAAGAAGGAAAGAAGAAGTAGGTCATGAAAACGACGAAGCAACTTTTTGACCGTCGGGCGCGGCGCACTCGCGGTAATGTTAAAAAGAACAATAGTGGTCGTCCGCGTTTGGCCGTATTTCGTTCTGGTAAGCACATATACGCTCAAGTTATTGACGATGTCAGCGGCTCAACCGTCGCTGCGGCATCTTCGATTGATAAAGATGTGCGGAGCAAATTGAAAAATGGTGCCAACATTGAGGCGGCTTCAGAAGTCGGCAAAATTGTTGCTGAACGCGCCAAGAAAGCCGGCGTCGAGACCGTAGTCTTCGATCGTGGCGGCTATTTATATCATGGCCGGGTGAAAGCTCTGGCCGAGGCTGCCCGCGAGGGCGGACTGTCATTCTAGGAGTTATGGTAGATGGCACAAGAACCTAAAACGCAAGGCCCACAGGGACAACGCGGCGGCCAACGAGGCGGTCGCGGTGGTCAGCGGGGCCAACGTGGTGATCGTCAGGACCGGGGTGACCGTGATGGTGATGAGCTTATTGACAAGTTAGTCGGCATTAACCGTGTTGCTAAGGTTGTTAAAGGTGGCCGGCGCTTTGGCTTTGCCGCCCTCGTCGTTGTCGGTGATGGCCGGGGCCGGGTTGGTTTCGGTAGCGGTAAAGCCCGCGAAGTTCCGGAAGCAATTCGCAAAGCGACCGAGACCGCAAAACGCAAGCTTATCCGCGTGCCGTTACGCGAAGGCCGGACTTTACATCATGATGTCCAAGGCCGTTTTGGTGCTGGTAAAGTGATCGTCCGGGCGGCTCCTGCCGGTACCGGTATCATTGCCGGCGGCCCGATGCGCGCCGTGTTTGAATCTTTGGGTGTGCAGGACGTGGTGGCTAAATCCAACGGCTCGCAAAACCCTTACAACATGATCAAAGCAACTTTTGAAGCGCTGCAAAATTTGGCTTCGCCACGGGCGATTGCCGCTAAGCGGGGCAAGAAAGTTAGCGATATTGTCGGTCGCCGTGATGGCGCCCAGGCAGTAAGTGAACAGGCATAAGGCAATGGCTGATAAAAAATCGACCGTTACGGTAACTCAAATCGGCAGCCCCATTGGCCGCCGTAAAGATCAACGTCAAACTCTCGTTGGTTTGGGGCTCAATAAAATGCATCGGACGCGGACGCTGGAAGATACTCCGGCGATACGTGGCATGATCAACAAGGTCCAGCATTTGGTCCGCGTTGAAGACGGCGCTTAAGGAATAAGAAAATGAGACTAAACGAAATTCGTGATAACGAAGGTGCCCGCAAATTGCGCACTCGTGTTGGCCGGGGCGAAGGCTCCGGTAAAGGTAAAACCGGTGGACGTGGCGTCAAAGGCCAGAAATCCCGTTCCGGCGTTTCTGTGCTTGGTTTTGAAGGCGGTCAAATGCCGATCTACCGGCGGACGCCAAAACGCGGTTTCAATAATATCTTTGCCAAAAAATTCGAAATCGTAAATCTTGGCCGTTTGCAAAAAGCCATTGATGAAAAGAAATTTGACGCCAAATCGACCGTAAATGTCGAGAATCTGGCTGCTGCCGGTTTAATCCGCGGTAATAAGGACGGCGTGCGTTTGCTGGCTAAAGGTGAGCTTAAAGCTGGCCTCACTTGTGAAGTTTCCGGCGCTTCAAAATCCGCTATCGAAGCGATTGAAAAAGCCGGCGGTTCGGTAACATTGCCGTCAGCAACCAAAGTCGAACTTGAAGCTCAAGAGAAATCGGCTAAATCACAAGCTAAGAAAGCTGCTGCTGGGCCGGCTAAAAAAGCCGCCGCAGACGATGATGATGAAGAAAAAGCTGCAGAGCCGAAAGCTGAAAAAGAAGATAAGCCGGAAGCTGAGCCAGAAGCTGACGCTGAGTAACTAGGGAAAATCGAGGAATATATTGGCATCTGCCGCCG
>CAZMHI010000104.1:0-3578 GCA_964566055.1 uncultured Rhodospirillaceae bacterium | reverse complement strand
CGGGCATGCCGCCCCGGCCATCGTAAATAATCTCGAAGGGGCCCATCTTGGCGATCTCGTCGGCGAGGTACTGGGCGGTCTCGTAGCAGGCCTGGTGAATCTTGCGGTAGCCCTCTTTACCGAGCCGCAGGAAGTTGTAGTACTGACAGATGATTTCACCGCCCGGCCGCGAGAAGTTGAGGGCGAAGGTGGGCATGTCGCCGCCGAGATAATTGACCCGGAAGATCAGGTCGTCGGGCAGGTCATCCTTGTCGCGCCAGACGGCCCAGCCCACGCCAAGCGGGGCGAGACCGTATTTATGCCCCGACGCATTGATGGATTTGACCCGTGGCAGGCGGAAGTCCCATTCCAGATCGGGGTTTATGAAGGGGGCGAGAAAACCGCCGCTGGCGCCGTCCACATGGATCGGAATATCGAGCCCCGACTCCTTCTCGAGCGCATCCAGCGCGTCATTCACGGCTTTCACCGGTTCGTACTGACAGGTGAAGGTGACGCCAAGGGTGGGCACCACGCCGATGGTGTTTTCGTCACAGCGTTTGATCACCTCCTCGGGCGGTAGATATTTAAATTTTTCTACGGAGACAGAGCCATCCAATTTGATGGTGGAAATTGGAATGTAATTAATATGGTAGTGTTTACGAGCACACGCTGTGATCACGCACCCGATTAGGATTAGCAAACAGGTAGCGATCAATCGCTTTGAAATTGCCATTTTGCCTCTCTAGCTTCACAGCTAAAGATAGCCCAGCGGCTCCCACAAACCAAAAAATTTGTCTTTCTCTATGTGGCTCGGAGCCTCAAATTTCCAAATTTATTGTTGACTGACAACAACTTAGAGTGAAATTGTGGTTGATTTCTGGGACAATATTTTGTAGTGTTTCTGCGATAACGTCAGTGGCGTTTTCGGGGTCAGTGGCCCACCTAGTTTTTGAAACTTGGGGGCCGCTTTTTTTTGTGGCTCCCCGAAAGGGAACGGAGCCATGACGCCAGAGCGGCACCATCTTGATCGACGAATCTCCCAACTCATCCCCCTGTTAGAAGGCGGCGACCCCGCCGACTTGCTCGACACTCCCCGGCTGGCAAACTTGCTTGGCGTAAGCGTCGGCTGGTTGGAAACCGGGAGACAGAAAAATTTTGGCCCGCCCCCCGTTCGCCTCCCCCCACGAAAAATCAGATACCGCCGCGCCGATGTTTTGGATTGGCTCAAGTCCAGAATGGCGGCGTAATGATTCGAAAACCAAAATACACCGAAAATTTCACCGTCACCCCGAATGCGCTGGCAAACGACGCCAACGTGTCCGCCGAGGGGTTGGGGGTAATGCTTTACCTTTTAAGCAAGCCCGATGATTGGGTTGTTGTCATGGGCGATTTGCGGAAGCGGTTTAATTGTGGCCGCGACAAAATGCGCCGGGTCGTGAAAGAACTTGAGAAGGCCGGTTACTTGATGCGGGTCGAAAACAAAGAGAAAGGCCGTTTTGCCAAGGTCGATTATGACGTTTACCCGTCGCCGCAGTCGGAAAATCCGCAACCGTTGACTGAAAACCCGTCGCCGGTTAATCCGTCGCCGGAAAATCCGTCACTTAATAAAGAAAGAACCTTACCAAAGACAGACTCAACAAAAACCGCCGATGGCGGTCATTTTGATGATTTTTGGAAAGTAGTTCCGAAGAAGGTTGGTAAGGGTGCCGCCCGCGTGGCCTATGCGAAGGCACTAAAGAAGGCGGACCACAACACAATCGGCAGAGCCATGTATCGGTATTTCAAACAGGCCGAAACTCAAGACCAAAAGTATGTAGTCCATCCTGCCCGGTGGTTGAACGAAGAGCGGTGGACAGACGAACCGCCACCACCGTCCCGGAAGCGGCCCAATCGGAATCATTTGGCGGGATGAGTGATGGTGGAGGCTATGAATAATATTGCTCCGGAAATCAACCCGTGTCGCCGATTGGTTTCGATAACCTTCCACTATAGTGATCCCGAGGATAGTTTTTCCGGATTAAAGAACACACTCGAAGCGGCCAGTTTTACCGAGGATGAGAAGGTCTCGGAATTGGCGGACAATCATTTGTTTGAATTGAAGCAAGTCATATCAGATATGGAAGATATTCAAGGACCAGAACCAGATTATGAAGAATTGGAAACCCAGCACGCGACAACTTCAGCGCTGAACGCTGGCCAAAGTATTTTTGATGACGTTGATAAATAGTGCCTGAGACGTCTAAGTGCCCTCCCTCGCGTCCAACCTAGAGCACCAGTCCTACGTGGCTAGGGGCCTATTTTCCGCAGAAACCTGAGGCATAGAGCCACATGGATTGAGGGAAGTAAGTGCTCAGTTTTTTTCACGTCGAGAGGAAATGTCAGTCAGAACGTATGCGTTAGGGGTTATAGGGCACGCGGCTGCGCTTTTTTTGGTCCCCCCAGGGTTTTTATCGACGGCGCCCATGGGTCCCATATTTAATTCATACCTGGCATTTGTGGAGTAATGGCTTCAGGATTTTCTTACTTTGGTCTCTGACTTGTTATCCCGTATCCAATAACTTTGCCCTTTTCTAGCCAGAACATGAGATTGTATTTATCGAAAAAAAAGGTTCTGGCTGTATGATCGTCAGCTTCTTTCATACGAGTCGGTTCGCCAAACTTATCCGTTAATTGATCAAGAGAACTGCCAAAGGAAATATCCTGCAGTTTACGAAAACTGAATTTTTCTCCCACAAGCATGATACTGACGACTTTTTTATTTGAGACCCCAACAAACCAACGGCCTTCCCTATCTTTGTAATCATACAAAATGGTTTGTTTGTCATTTTTTCTTGATACATTTGTTATTGCTTTCCCTTTCTTAAAAATGAGATCGGCCTCACTCATTCCTAATTCTAATTCCCAAAGGTTTGTCTGCACCTTCGGCATAGATAGCGAATCAATAATAGGTTGAGAGGTGTGCAAAAAACCCCAAACTCCGATACCCCCAATTATGCATACCGCAACGAAGGCGAGGCCCAGCCATTTAGCACCTCTCTTCCAGTTCCATCTATCTTTGGTCGATAAATAAAGAACGACGATACCAATGAAGATGGATGACAGAAAAATACCTGTCCCAACGGACATTTCTCCTCCTCCTTTATAGCCTTGTAGAGAAATGTACCATATTTTCTCGGATTTGTTGCGCATCCCTACGGGACCGGGCTGAGTTCCGCTAGGCTCGCTTTGCTCGCCAAGCTCTATCGAGCCGCCTTCGGCGTCTCGCCCCATACGGACTACCATCCCTTGCGCAGATCCTAAGGGGCGCCGCCCCTCGCGCCGTCAAGAGGCCCGTGGCTCGCTTTGCTGCGCCCGCGCCAGCCTCTTGACCTTGCTACCCCCGTCCTCGCCGGACAGGCAGGGCCGCAGGCTATTGCCTGCGACCGCCTTTATTAAATGGGAATGAGCCTTTTATGGGTGCATTGAAACCAAAACACCTGCTCACTATTTGCTCACTTTATAGAAAAAGGGCCTAGCACTGAAAGTGCTAAGCCCTTGATCTAACTGGTGGAGCCAGTCGGGATCGAACCGACGACCTCTACAATGCCATTGTAGCGCTC
>CAZMHI010000103.1:0-3796 GCA_964566055.1 uncultured Rhodospirillaceae bacterium | reverse complement strand
AAGTACGAGACTATGGCGATACAGGAACTCGGCGAAGACTGTGCGCATTGGTTAAAGACGGGAATTTTACCAGCTGCTTAAAACTACAAAGTTGCAGTGTAAATAAATTGTTTTAAAATCTCGCAAATATGTTTAGGGTATTCCCTAGTGATTACTTGGGAATCTAAGCCAAGGACACCTGTTCGGGGGAAACATTAAGAAACGTAACGTTTTTATTTCCGGATAAACAAACTTGGTGAACACACAAAAACTGGATTACTCAAATTTATCGGTCACCATAGGTGGCGTTAGCCGTTATGATGGGGCTGAAATTGGCAAGCAATTGTCGATACTTGGTATGCAAAATATCCAGGTTAACTCGGCGATAGATGATGTTCGTCACAGTGTTGAAAAAACCGAGCCCGATTTATTTCTCTGCAGCACGTCTAAATTTGGGGCCGAAGCCCGGACCTTAATCCAGGATATTAGAAATCAGAAAGTCGGCCAAAATCCATTTGTTATCATGATTTCCATGGCTGGGCGTATGAGCGCAGATGATGTTGCAAAGAACATAGATTCGGGTACCGATGATCTCCTGGTTGGCCCATTCGCGCGGGATACTTTTGTCAGCCGTCTAAGAGACCTCGCGTGGAACCGGCGAAAGTTTGTTGCCCTCACAAATTATGTCGGCCCTACCCGCCGGACTTCTGCCCGGGACGGTCGCGCCTTTGCACCTGAATTTAATGTTCCCAATCCCGTTCGCTCGATTGGAACAGGAATCGCCCGGGAATATCTGCGCAAAGAAATAGCCGAGGCTATCACGACGTTAAATATTCAAAAGATAAGCGGCAATATTGCTCTGGTCCGGGAACTTGTAGAAGAACTGATTCCCGACTACCAAACCAGTTATATCAATGAAAAATTCAAGAAACGAATTGAGATGTTGCAGGAGGTGGTTACGGATCTGCAGTGGGGAGCTACCCGGATTGGCAACGGCGATATTTTAAGTTTATGTGAATTAGCGGGCAGTATCGTGACGGAAATTAAAGCCCGCCCAATTCCGCCAAATCTTCGGCACATTAAGGCAATGCCAAAATTGGTCACCGGTTTTGAAACCGCTTTAGCCTCGGCGAGAGAGAATACTGGCGCCGCCTGAAACCATCTCCTAGTTCTGCATGGCTGCGCTACGAATTTGGATCAGCTCCGAAAATTCTTCTGTCAGCAGTGATCTGGTTTGGCCGTGTGGAAACAGCAAGGCGTAATCAAATTCAATCTTGGGCTCGAACGGTCGTATTGCCAGACGTTCGCTAAAGGCAGCGGCCATAAAGGGATGAACAATGGAAACACCCATGCCGCTGCCGACCATATGGCAGATGAGGGCGGTAGATTCAGCTTCGTACCTCAAATCGCGAGTGATGTTGTGCTTGCCAAAAATCTCGTCGATCCGATAGCGCAGCAACGTGCCTAGATCGATCGAAATAAAGGGCTCGCCTTCAAAATCTTCCGGCTTGAGTTTTTTCTTTTTCGTAAGAGGATGCTTTTTAGGCAGCACACAGACACCGGACATCGAAAGCAAAGGTTCTAAATCTACACCATCTGCCTGAAACGGCAGCGTCGCCAAGCCAATATCCACTTGTCCGTTGGCGACAGCGCTCTCAAGTTCATCACGTTGCTTGATTTCAACGGAAACTTTGACGCGTTTGTATTTTTGGCCAAATTCAGCAACAGCATCCGGGAGCATGCCGTAAGCCAATGCTGGCATGGAGGCAATCTTTAAGGTGCCGGCCTGAAGCGCACGCAGGTCCCGGGTCATATTGGTGATACGCTCCATTCCCAATATGACCTGTTCAGCTTCCTTGAAAAAAATTTGACCTTCTGGAGTCAGCACCATTTTGCCCTGACGGCGATTGAAGATGTGCATACCTAATTCGTCTTCCAATTCTTTGATTGAACGGCTGACGGCGGATTGGGTCAGGCCAATTAATTCGGCGCCATGGGTCGTTGTTCCGGTCGATGCGACTGCACGCACGGCTTCCAACTGACGAAACTTCATGACCGGTCCTTTCCTTATCTTGTTGTTTTATATTAGCGAATCCGCTCTATGCGCAAAACTCATAGTACTAAGATAAATAAGAACTTTCAATCATACATTCTTTGAACCTATCGTTCGACCAACAGGAAGGGCCAAAAAAGGGATTGAAACAGAAAATTGAAGATGTCGCTAAGTGCTGGTGAATAAGAATTTCATCACTAGGATAGCGCCTCACTTTAAATTTTCTGGAACAGGATTTAACAATGCGCAAGAATAAACTTAAAGAAATCTGGGCAAACGGCGATGCGGCGCTGAACTGTTTTTTGTCAATCCCCCACCCCTATGTAGCCGAGCTGGTCGCCCATCAGGGCTTTGACTGCCTAACGGTTGATCTTCAACATAGTATGCAAGATATCAGCACGGCAGCCATGTGCATGCAGGCGATTGCGACAACTGATGTTGTGCCATTAGCGCGGGCCTCCTGGCTGGACCCGGCAGCTGTCATGATCGCCCTTGATCGCGGAGCTTACGGCGTTATTTGTCCGCTGATTAATAACCGGGCAGATGCCGAATTGTTTGTCAGCTATTGCCGCTATCCGCCGGATGGAGACCGTAGTTTCGGACCTATCCGCGGCACGCTTTATGGCGGCGCTGATTATCCCGATCATGCCAACGAAGAAATTGTCACCATTGGTATGATTGAGACTCAAGAAGCTCTCGATAATTTGGATGACATTATGTCGACACCCGGTCTGGACGGCGTTTATATCGGTCCAGCCGATCTGGCGCTAAATCTCGGCTTCCCGGCAGGCTTTTTACCGGATGAGCCTAAAATATTGGCCGCCTTTGATCTCATCCTCGAGACCGCCCAGAAGCACGGTATTGTCGCCGGCACTCACACCGGCAGCGCCGAGATGGCGATCAAAATGGTCGAGAAAGGTTTCCAACTCGTGACCGTTCTTAATGAAGGTAAAATTATGGCGGATGCGCTCAAATCTGTCGTGCAACAGGTGAAAGCCGGCTAACGATGGATGATCTCATGGACACAACCCTGGCAAAAAGCGAGGTCGAACATCTCGACGCAAAAGTTGACTGTGTTGAAATCCATGAGTTCCAGCATGTGGTTGAGAATGCTGCCGTCGAACCTGGTGGATTCAGCCGGGTTTTTGAGCCAGGTTCCTATTCTAAAATAACCAGCTTTGTCGTACGCATTGTTTCATCCGATGGCACAGTTGGCGAATATTGTCCGGTTATGGGCGGGCGGCGCTGGCATATGGCGCAGGTGCTGAGGCTCGCTCCCGGTCTCATTGGCCGCAATCCCTATGAACGCGAATGCATCTATGATGATTTTAAACGTGCCTTGCAGGGCGTCGCTTTCGTTGGCGTCGGCCCAATTGATTGTTGCCTCTGGGATCTGGCAGGTAAACGGCTCGGTACATCAGTTTCAAAATTGCTCGGCGGTTACCGGAAAAATGTCAAAGCCTATGCCAGCTGCATGCACGGCGATCACAATGGCGGTCTGACTTCAGTCGAAGACGTACTGTCCTTTGCCGCTCACTGTGAAGAACTCGGCTTTAAAGCCTTTAAATTTCATGGCTGGGGTGATGGCAACGTTGCAGATTTGAAGAATGTTGTCGCAGCGCTCGGCCAAGAGTTTAATGGCCGTCTTGATCTCATGCTCGATCCCGGCTGCGACCTCAGAACTTTTGCCGATGCCCTGGCAGTTGGTCATGCCTGCGATGATGCTGGTTTTTTCTGGTATGAAGACCCCTTCCGGGATGGCGG
>CAZMHI010000102.1:0-5532 GCA_964566055.1 uncultured Rhodospirillaceae bacterium | reverse complement strand
GCAGAAACGTCAAAATAATCCTTGCCAAAAGGGGGCCGTCCACACATGGCTAAGAGCAGACGTTTTAGCTAACTCTGAAAAGCGTCTGCTTTACCCCCAAAGCGTACATGAGTGTGAAACTAGCTATCTTTACTCTGCAGATTTTTCTGTACTGGCAATCTGATATAGAGTGGTTGAGATAGCAGTGACGTTTTCTTCGCCGTGGCCCATAGATTGAACCAGACGATATTGAGCTTTCGAAGCGTCACCCATCAGCGTAGGTACACCAGACTTTCCGGCCATTTCAGAATACAGCACCAGATCTTTGGTCGCGATATTTAGCGCGAAGGTAACGGAATGATCATCGTTGATCAGACGGGGTGCAACATCGTGCAGGCGTTTGCTTGATGCCGCACTGGTATCCATCACTTTGTAGAGCATCTCGTAATCGACTCCCATTTTTTTAGCGACGGCAAAAGTTTCATACAAAATGGCGGAGTTGCTTAAGGTAACGGCATTGTTCAAAAGTTTTGTCGTATGACCGGTGCCGGGTGCTCCTGAGAAGAATACATTGGCGGCCATGTCATTTAAGATCGGCGTCGCCGCTTCCACGGCAGCGTCGGAGCCGCCGACGACCAGACCTATTTTACCTTCTCTCGCCAGTTTGGGACCGCCCAGTAAAGGCGCATCAAGTAAATGAATGTTTTTGGCTTCGGCCGTTTCTGCGAGTTCTCGCGTTAGGTTCGGATCGCTGGAAGTAGAATCGATGATAATGGTGCCGGCATCAGCTAGTTCCAGTAGTTTACCGATCAGTACCCGCACCTGGTCGGGACCCGGCAAACAGGCCAATATGACATCCGATCCGCCGGCCAATTCTTCAAGTGAGCTGAATTCTGAAGCACCGGCCTCGATGAGATCGTCCACTGGCCCCCGGTTTTTTAGGGCCATCCCGGCTAACGGATAGCCGGCCCGGATAAGTGTATGGGCTAGGCCGGCCCCCATATTGCCGGCGCCAATTAAGCCGATTTTTTTCTTATCAGTCATATCTTTTCTCTTTAGTTGATTTTCTATTCAGGAAATTCGGTGCCGGCAATATCCGCCAGCATGCTGGCAATTCGGGTCGGCGCATCCTCACCAAGCCCTCTATCGCTTGCCTGTTTAAATACGTCATAAGCGGCTTCTGAAACGGATATCTGAGCACCGATAGAAGAGGCGAGGCCAATAAAATTGCTAGAATCTTTGGCAAAAGCATCAATGGTGATCGTGACCTCATGATTGCCTTCAATAAGACGCGGTGCCAGATCATGCAGCTTTTTACTCGACGCCTGACTGGTGTCCAGAACTTTAAATAAAGTTTCGAGGTCGACGCCCATTTTTTGAGCGACGGTGAATGATTCGCAGATCGCCATATGATTTATCAGAGTTACCTGATTATTGAGCGCTTTGACCATATGACCATTGCCGGTCTGTCCGACCAGTATCGTATCTTCGGCGACAGCGTTAAAAATGGGCTGGCATTTTTCAATAGCTTTATCATTGCCGCCGATAACCAACTGAATGGTACCCGCCCAGGCATGTTCCATACCGCGCAGGATTGGAGCGTCAATAAGGTCGACGTCGCGCGCTTTTGCTTTTTGGGCTAATTCCCTGGTTAAGACCGGGTTGCTGGACGTGCAATCAATGAGGATGGTACCTGGCGTTGCCGTATGAACGAGCCCAGTTTTACCGTCATAAACCTCTTGAACTGCCTCGATTGTCGGCAGACAGGTGATAATGATTTTTGCTTGCTCAGCAATTTCGGTTTGGCTGGAGGCGCGGGTGACTCCAAATTCGTCCAGCGGATCAATATTGGCGGGAACAACATCATAGGCAAAAACGCAGTAACCGTTTTCGAGCAGATTTTTTGCCAAGCCTACGCCCATCTTACCGACGCCAATCAGACCAATATCCGGTTTATCCGCTACATTAGGCAATCGTCATTCCTCTCGCTTAAGGCGCTATAGATGAGGCTATTCCGCGGCAGCATTTGTTTTTGGTTCCGCCTCGGGTGCATCGAATATTGGATTCTTTTTACGGCGTAGCAAAGTATAGGCAAGGAACGCCAGCGCCATTACCAGGAAGGTGGCTGAAACCGGCCGGGTGAATAATCCCCAGGCATTACCATCGGTTTCGATCAACTGGCGGAAATTTTCTTCGAGGAGGGGTCCTAATATCATGCCCAGAATGAGCGGCGGTAGCGGGTACTTGTAACGTTCAAAAATATAACCAACGAGGCCAAAGCCACACATCACCAGGATATCAAACACGCGATTGTTCAAAGAATAAACACCTGCTGCCGCGACAACAAAAAGCAGCGGCAATAGAATGCGTTTTGGAATATCGACCACACGGGACAGAGGCTTGGCCGCCACCAGCATGATCGCCGCCATAGCGATACTGCCGACAAAGACGGAGAAATAAATGCCGTAGACGACTTCAGGTGTTGTTGTGAATAACTGTGGCCCCGGTTGCAGCCCATGGATCATCAAACCACCAATGAGGATCGCCGTAACGGGATCACCTGGAATACCCAAAGTGAGAGCGATGATAAGCGCGCCGCCGATGGTGGCGTTGTTGGCGGTTTCCGAGGCAATCACACCTTCGATGGTACCGGTGCCGAATTTCTCCGGGGTCTTGGAAGCATTGCGGGCCTGCGCATAGGAGATCAAAGCTGCCGGTGCGCCGCCAACAGCGGGCAAAACACCGATGACCGTACCGATAACGCCAGACCGCAGATAATTCCAAATATTGCTGATGACGTTTTTCAACGTTGGCAAAACGCGGCCAATTGAACCGGTCATGGCTTTCTGGCCGTCATCATCTTTCGAGGCTTCATCCATAATCTGCGAGACTGCGAAGAGGCCGATCAGCGCTGGTAACAAATTAAACCCGGCATCCAGAGACGTCATACCGAGATTAAAACGGACCACTCCGTCCACCGTGGAAGCACCGAAGGTGGCAGCCAGACAACCGACCAGGGCTGTCACCATGCCGCGCCACATCGAGGAGCCTGAAATTGAAGCGACCGCGCACATGGCGAAAAGGGAAACTGAGAAATATTCGGCAAAGAAAAATTCAAGTGCAAAATTGGCCAGCACCGGCGCCATCAAGACCAAAAATATGCCACTGATCAGCGTGCCGAAAAGGGACGCCACAACAGCATTGCCAATAGCACGTCCGCCTTCACCTTTCTGGGTCATCGGGAAGCCATCCAAAACGGTTGCGACGGAAGAGGGCGTACCGGGCATACGAATTAGGATAGCGGAAAGACAACCGCCGGAAATACCGCCGACAAAAACAACCACCAGCAGTCTCATGGCCACTGCCGGCTCCAAGCCGAAGGAAAAGGGGATCAGCAGGGCAACCGCCATGGTGGCGCTCAAGCCAGGAATAACGCCCACAATAATGCCACCCAGTACACCAAAGAAAATCATGATCAAGGTGACCGGTTGCAGGATTGAAGAGAGCCCGGCCCAAATGACTGTCGGATCAATACTCAATGGAGTAATCCTTCCGGCAATTGTACCAATAGACCATGTTGAAAGACATAAAATGTGGCAGACGTGCCGACCGCCGCCGTAACCACTGCTTCAATGACGCGCCGTTTATTACGGATTTTTGACAGCGCGATTGAGCCGGTAAAAATAAATAAGGGTGTAAGAATCAAAAAGCCAACAGGCTCAAGCAGCAGAACATAAAGAATGCAAAAGCCGACAACGGAAAATGCTTTAAGGTGCATCGGGTCAACTTTGAGCCCGTCCAGGTTGCCCTTCCAAATAAGGAAAATAGAGAGCGCTCCGAGGAGGATGAGAAGGACACGGGGCCAGAAATCAGTGTTTAAGGTAATATGAGGGCGCATTGGAAAGGTAAAGGTCTCGGCAAACAGTACCAAGACAACGAGCAATAAACCTATGCCAATTTTGCGATCTGCCATTTTTCTCGTCTCAAATTAAAACCGGCCTGCCGACACATAAGGTAACGACAGGCCGGATCATCAATTGGATTAGATATTAGTAACCCATTTGTTTAGCAAGTGCATTGACGTCATTGCGAATGCCGTCAATATATTTGACGTATTCTGCGCCTTGCTTGCAGCTCCAAATAACGGACAGAGCTTTCATTTTAGCTTGAAGCTCGGCGTTATTGTTCAGCTTGCACATTGCGTCACCAATTTTCTTTTTGATGTCTGCAGGTGTGCCTTTAGGAACAAAGAAGCCTTTGGTTTGATAAGCGATTAAATCAACGCCTTGTTCTTTGGCGGTTTTAACATCTGGCATGGTAGCAAGACGCTGAGGACCAAAGACAGCGATAACGCGAAGCTTACCAGCTTTGTGCATGCCGAGAACGCCAGGAGGCGGATCGATCAAACCATCAACGTGACCACCGAGGACAGCCGCTTTTTTCTTAGCGCCACCACCGGCATTGACCAGTTTCAAGTTAACGCCGAGATTGTTAGCGGTTTTTTTGGCAACAAAGTGGGCCAAAGTACCGACGCCCATAGCGAGGCCGATTTTGCCCGGGGCTTTTTTGGCAGCTGCTTGATAATCTTTAATGCTTTTGTAGGGGCCATCGCCTTTAACAGCCAGCGTCAGAGGCATATCACCGATAGAAACCGTTGGTTCATAATCTTCATCTTTGTATTTGCCCAAACCGACCGCTTGCGCAATCATGGTGTTGGTCTGAAGTGTACCAATGGTATATCCGTCAGGCTTGGCGTCGGCGGCCATTTGCGTACCAACCGCACCGCCGGCGCCTTTTGTATTTACGATAACAACTTTGCCGCCAAGCGCTTTAGCAAAATAAGGTTGAAGCGTACGGAAGACGGTGTCTGTGGTGCCGCCGGGTGGGAATGGAATAACGATACGTACGGGTTTCGTTGGATAACCGTTAGCTTGCGCGCCGGTTACCAGAGCTGAAAACCCAACAACTGCTGCACCTAGCAACAGGGTAAGCTTACTTGATGTTTTCATTTTTAGTCTCCTATTTAGCCCTTGTTGGTATTTAAGTAGTTTTCTTGTTATTGCCATCTTCAATTTGTCCGTGAGGGGCGGGCGTTGTCCTCAAGGAGTGTTAATCAAATCGATGAACTTTAATTATGTGATCTCCGATAAAATCCCAATCATGCTCTACGCCAAGTCCTGGCTCGGATGGCACGGGATAAAATCCATCCTTGTCGACGCCGTCCAACTGATCACTGTAACCATTGGTATATATTGGCGGTGACATGTAATTTCTGACTTTCGGACCAACCAGCCCGACTTCGTAAAAGTTGGTATTTCTTATTGCTGACATGCAGGCGCGGTGCGCAGGGCCGCAGCCGTGAACTTCAACATCCATGCCGAAGGCTTCGGCGACATGGGCAATTTTCATCGTGCCGGTGATACCGAGATCAACTTCGGGGTCAGCGCGCAGGAAATCTGTCGATTCAGAAACAATCCAGTCGGCTTTGGCTTCAAGGCCCCGGACATGTTCGGTTATCAACAAAGGTGTCTTGATCTTTTGACGCAGCTTGCG
>CAZMHI010000101.1:0-6192 GCA_964566055.1 uncultured Rhodospirillaceae bacterium | reverse complement strand
CACTCCGCTTGTACCCGGCATTAACTTAACTGGGCTTGATCACAGCAAAATCGATGATATCATTTGTGATCTTCGAATTGTGTAACTCTATTTTTAAGGATTGTAACGACTGTGGCTGACCGAGCGGAAATATCTCGCCTTGAACAACTTTGTATTGAGCGCGGCATGAAAATGACCGGACAACGGCGCATCATCGCCCAAGTGTTGTCTGATTGTGAGGATCATCCAGATGTCGAGGAACTGTATCGTCGCTCGATTAAGGTTGATCCAAAGATAAGTATCGCAACGGTTTATCGCACAGTTCGGCTATTCGAAGAAGCCGGATTACTGGACCGGCTTGATTTTGGTGATGGTCGAGCCCGCTATGAACAGACCAGTGATGATCATCATGATCATTTGATCGATGTTCAGTCCGGAACAATTACTGAGTTCCATGACGAGGAAATCGAGGAGCTGCAGCGGAAAATTGCTGAAAAATTAGGCTATAAATTGATTGGCCATCGGATGGAATTATTTGGTGTGCCATTGCCCGGTTCTGATAATTGATTTGGCGGCAATGTCCCAAATCGTAATGGTAAAGCGGTAAAGCGCGAGATTGGCGAAAAAACTCCACATTAAAACTTTTGGCTGTCAAATGAACGTCTACGATTCTGATCGTATGGCCGACGTTCTGGCACCGCTTGGTTATGTTTCCGCTGACGGACCCGATGAGGCTGATATGATTATCCTCAATACCTGCCATATTCGGGAAAAAGCGGCAGAGAAACTTTTTTCCGAATTGGGCCGGCTGAGAAATATCAAAGAGCGCCGCTCGGAAAATGGTAATTCCACTGTCATTGCAGTTGCCGGCTGTGTCGCTCAGGCAGAGGGCGCGGAGATAATCAAACGCGCACCCTATGTTGATATTGTGCTGGGCCCTCAGACCTATCATCGTTTGCCGGAAATGATGGCGCGCGCCAGCCGTGCCGCTTCAAGCTCACAAAAAAATAACGGCATCCTGGATATCGAGTTTCCAGCCGAGCCAAAATTTGACCATCTGCCGGAAGTTACGGCTAAAGGCTTTTCGGCCTTTCTTTCAGTGCAGGAAGGCTGCGATAAATTTTGCACCTTTTGTGTTGTGCCCTATACCCGTGGCGCCGAATTCTCCAGGCCTTTCGAGGACGTTATCAACGAAGCCCGGACGATGGCGGCAGGTGGCGTTAAAGAGATAACCTTGCTGGGACAGAACGTTAACGCCTATCACGGCGAAACTGTCAAAGGCGAAGCCGGTAGTGAAGCCGGGCTCGGACAGCTCATCCGCCAATTGGCCGAGATCAATGGGCTGGAGCGCCTGCGCTACACCACATCTCATCCTGCCGATATGAGCGATGATTTGATCGCAGCACATGGTGAAGTCGGGGAACTTATGCCGTTTTTGCATTTACCCGTTCAATCGGGATCCGACCGCATACTTAGCCGGATGAACCGCCATCACCAGATAGATGATTATCGCCGAACCGTCGACAAATTATTGGCGGCGCGGCCAGATTTAAAATTATCGTCAGACTTTATTGTCGGTTTCCCAGGCGAGAGTGGCCAGGATTTTAAAGCCACCATGGAATTGGCCCGCGAGTTTCAATTCATCCAAGCCTATTCATTTAAGTACAGCCCCCGCCCAGGTACACCGGGTGCCTTGATGCAGGATCAAATACCCGAAGCTTTGCAAAGCGAGCGCTTGGCGGCGCTCCAGGAAGTGCTCGAACAAAATCAAATTTCCTTCAACCAGGAATGTATCGGTCGCGATATGCCTGTATTGTTTGACCGGCAGGGCCGAAAAGGTGGCCAGCTGGTTGGCCGCACACCGTATATGCAGCCGGTTCATGTGCAAGCGCCTGATGAAATGTTTGGGCAGATCGCCGAGGTCAATTTAACCAGCGCCCATGCCAACAGCTTAGGCGGCGAACTTAATTTGGCAGCTGGGCAATCCAGCCCGGTGGGCGATATCGAAAGGGTCAGCGCGTGACCCCAGGCAAAAGCAAATCTGCGTCAAAAACCAAATCGCCGAAAAAACACCGTGCAGGTAAAGTTAAGACGCCATCGCAAAAACCGGCCATGTTGCAAATTGAATTTGATGATAACAAATTACTGCCGTTGTTATTCGGCAGCCATAATGCCCATCTCGCCAAAATCGAGCAAAAATTGGATGTATCATTAAATTCAAGAGGCAATACTGTATCAATCTCGGGACCTGAGGATCAGGCTGAAGCCGCCTATGATGTTTTGACCACCCTTTATAATCAGGCCAAAAAAGGCCGCGAAATTGACGCCGCAGAAGTTGACGGCGCTTTGCGTATGGAAATTTCCGGCAACGGTAACGGCAAGGCGATCAAGGCCGATGATTTTGCCGTTAAAACACAAAAACGCCAAATCGGGCCCCGCTCACCTCAGCAGGCGGTCTATTTGGAAGCTATCGATAAATCAGATCTGGTATTTGGCTTGGGACCGGCAGGTACTGGTAAAACCTATCTGGCGGTTGCGAAGGCTGTTGAAAGTCTAATCAAGGGTGAAATTGACCGGATTATTCTATCTCGCCCGGCCGTGGAGGCTGGTGAGCAGCTCGGTTTTTTACCTGGCGATATGCGGGAAAAAGTTGATCCTTATCTGCGCCCCCTTTACGACGCCCTGCACGATATGCTGCCGGAAAATCAAGTTGCCAAGAAAATGGAAAATGGTGAGATCGAGATTGCCCCGCTGGCCTTTATGCGCGGACGCACGTTATCCGACGCCTTTGTTATCTTGGATGAAGCGCAAAATACGACGGCCGTGCAAATGAAAATGTTTCTGACAAGACTGGGCGAAAACGCCTCCATGGTCATCACCGGCGATCTCAGTCAGGTGGATCTGCCGTCCGGTGTACGTTCCGGTTTACGGGACGCGGTTGAGATATTAGAAGGCGTCAAGGGTGTGTCATTTGTCCGCTTTTCAGAAGCAGACGTGGTCCGCCATCCACTGGTTGCCCGCATCATCACAGCCTATGACAAGAAAAGTCGTGGTAATCAATATGTCAAACCCACTGATTAGATTCCGCTTAGGATAGAGTTCAAAAACGCTGATGTCGGCCATGGTCGAAACCATTGTTCAGATTAAAGATTCCCGATGGGTGAGCGCAATTCCGGGAGTGGAAAGCTTGTGTCAACAGGCCGCCGCTGCTGCTTGGCGTGAGACCCTTGATGAGGGTGATATTTTTGAAGCAACCTTAGTGCTGGCTGATGATGATTTTATAACCAAACTCAACCAGGATTACCGGCGGCAAAATAAGCCGACAAATGTCTTATCTTTTCCGACCGATGAGACTGTACGCGTTGTGCCCGAAGGTATCGAAGAGACACCAAGTCTCGGCGATGTCGTAATTGCCTATGATACTACCAAAAATGAAGCTCCGGATGATCTTGCCAATCATCTTTGTCATTTGGTGGTGCATGGCTGTCTTCATCTGCTGGGGCATGACCATGAAGCCGAGGACGAAGCGGCTAACATGGAATCACTTGAGATTAAAATTTTAGCGGGGTTGGGAATTGCCGATCCCTATGGTGGGATCACAAATAACTGACCGGCAAAATCGCTTGGTGACAAAGCTTAGCAAATTGGTAGATAATGGCGTCATTACTGAAACTGACGAAACGAAATGAACGAAGACTCAAGTAGTCGACCGCCCCATTCTAATGGGGCCGATCCAGAATCTGGCATTTTTCATACCCTTTGGGGATGGGCGCAACGGCTTGTGCGGCCGCGCAATGGCGAAGATTCGGTACGTGAAGCCATTGAGGAGCTGATCGAAGATAGTGGCAGTGATGCCTCGCCACTTGAAACCGAAGAACGTGTTCTGCTCTCCAATATTCTCAGCCTTAGAGACATTACTGTTGAGGATGTCATGGTGCCGCGCGCCGATATCACCGCTTTGGATATCAAGACGCCAGTATCCGACCTTATTAAACTGATTAATAGTGAAGCCCATTCGCGTATCCCAGTCTTTCAAGAAACCCTCGATGATGCCATTGGTATGGTGCACATCAAAGATGTCATGGCGGCGCGGCCGATTGGTGAAGAATTGGAGCTCCGCAATATTATGCGTGATGTATTATTTGTCGCACCCTCCATGCAAGTGTTGGAATTGCTGCTTGAGATGCGGGTCAAGCGCACGCATATGGCGCTGGTTGTTGATGAGTTCGGCGGCGTTGATGGGCTAGCTACGATTGAAGATTTGGTCGAGGAAATTGTTGGTGAAATTGAAGACGAGCATGATCAGGACGAAGAACCTCAATTGACGCAAAAATCAGATGGTTCAATTGAAGCCGACGCGCGCGCCTCTATCGAAGCCTTTGAGGAACTGGTCGGCGCTGTATTGACGGCGGAGGAACGCGAGGAGTTTGATACCCTAGGCGGTTTAGTCTTTTCACTTGCCGACCGAGTACCGGTCCGGGGAGAATTGGTAAAACACAGCTGCGGCATGGAAATTGAAATTGTTGATGCTGATCCGAGGCGCATAAAAAGCATTCGCATTCGCGGCTTGGCATCAGGTGCCGAAGCTAATCTATCAGTCTCTTAATAGATGCTCACCAAAATCGAAAACTGGCGGGCCCAAGCCGTAAATTGCGAGAACTGGCGGCGGGTTTTTTTAGCCTTTGCACTTGGTGCCCTAAGCGTACTGGCCTTACCGCCCATTCATTTTGTGCCAGCCTTGATCCCCTCTTTTGCCGGATTAATCTGGCTTATTGAAGGTTCCCGGCGAAATTCGGGCTCAGGCTGGCGTCAGTTTCTACGCGCCTATTTTTTAAACAGTGCCTTCGCTGCCGGCTGGTGGTTTGGTTTGGGCTTTTTCATCGCCGGGCTATACTGGATATCGTTTTCCATGCTCGTCGACGCTCAGCAATTTGCCTGGATGATCCCCTTTGCAATTTTTGGTTTGTCGGGCGCCTTCGCCATTTATATTGGCCTGGTGAGCAGCCTGACATTCCGGCTGTCCAAGCCTGGATATCGGCGCATTATTTATTTCTCGGTTCTGTGGGTGGTCTTTGAATGGCTGCGCGGCTGGGCCTTCACCGGATTTCCCTGGAATTTAATCGGCACGGTCTGGACCTTCAGTGATGCCATGATCCAAGTTACATCATTGATTGGCGTGATGGGCTTGAGCCTAATTACCGTGCTGGCGGCAAGCTCAGTAGCCGCTCTTGGCTATGATAAAAAAACACGCCGGTTAAGATTTCAATTGATGGCGACGCCATTATTAATCTTAGCTATCATCTGGAGTGGCGGCGTTTGGCGTCTAGCCGTCGCGGAAAGCCAATTTGTTGAAAATGTTCAACTTCGTCTGGTCCAGCCGAATATTGCCCAAAAAGACAAATGGGTATCCGGGCTCCGGGGGAAGCACCTCAACAATCTGCTGGAATTGAGCGAAGCTCCGGTGCTTGGCGAAAAGGCCGGTAAAAAACCAACCCACATAATTTGGCCGGAAACCGCGACACCCTTTTTTCTCGAAGGCAATGATGCGGCCTTGCGCGTGATCGCCCAGGTCATCCCCAAGGACGGTGCTTTATTAACCGGTTCACCTCGCCGGACCGGCGGGCAAGGGAGACCGGCCCAATTGTGGAACAGCCTTCATGTCGTTGGTCCCGATGCAAATATATCTGCAACCTTTGACAAATTTCATCTGGTGCCGTTTGGCGAATATGTGCCGTTGAGAAAATACGTTAATTTCAGCAAATTAACCGCCGGACGAATTGATTTCTCAAGCGGCCCTGGCTTGAGCTCAATCGCCGTGCCGGGATTGCCCTCCGTCAGCCCCTTAATTTGTTACGAGGCAATTTTTTCCGGTCAAGCCGTGCCGCCCACGCATTCTGATCAGCCGCGCCCCGGCTGGTTATTGAATCTCACAAATGATGCCTGGTTTGGTACTTCGTCCGGCCCCTATCAGCATTTAGCAGCTGCCCGGCTGCGTGCCGTTGAGGAAGGATTGCCTTTAGTACGGGTTGCAAATACAGGTATTTCCGCTATTACAGATAGTTATGGCAGAGTGCTCAAGAAGTCACAATTAAACGAACGCACGATTATCGATACCAAACTGCCTGCAGCACTTAAGAACACCACTCTTTTTTTACGGAATGGGTGCGGGGGGCGTGGTGGCATAACTATTGGGGTTAGTCGAAATTTCCCGCG
>CAZMHI010000100.1:0-6209 GCA_964566055.1 uncultured Rhodospirillaceae bacterium | reverse complement strand
ACCAGCCGTTTTCATTTCGATTTTATTTATGTGAGGTCTTTTAAGATTTTCAGGATCGCTATCAAATTTCATAGTGTCAAGAAATGGTCCTGGCGCGTTGGTTCCCTCAGTCGCAAGCGTGAAGAAATTTGATTTTTCATTATCTAACAAAATGTCGAAGGGGTCATTTTTCAACAGTAAATCTCTGGCCGATCCTTGCAAAAATAACGATGTAGAAATCATTTTACCGTCAGGTAGATTTACGCTTTGACTTTTTCCATATTCTTTTTCGAGAGTATCTTCGAGCTCTTTTGCAGATAAAGTTTGGACTGAATTTGGACCCATGGATCGAAAATATTCATCAATACTTGTTGAGATATGGATGACGGATATCTGTCGGCGAATAGTTAGCAAAACCGGAACGCTGCAAATTATGCTGAGAGTTAAAAATATAATTCCAAAATCATCCATACATTGTATGTACGATAATTTGCTCTCTTAATCTAATACATTCGTCCAGAGCATGGCGGCGGCGAAGAACAGCAAAATCGCGCCAGTGATCCAGGAAACGCTTTTTTGCACCGCTGGCGTTCCCAGCCAATCCCGCGCTTTATCAGCCGCCACCACAAGCCCCGTTTGCCAAATAATGTTGATGGCGATCAGGGCGGCCCCCAATACAGCAAGCTGCGCACCGGTATTGCCGCGTTCGAGATCAATAAAATTCGGCATCAGCGCCAGATAGAGCACAATCACTTTGGGGTTGAGCGCGTTCGATAGAAAGGCATCCCTCCAGGCCTTGTGGGCTGAGACGCCGGACGACGCGCCTCCAATTCCGCCAGAATTACCGTTGCCAAAACTAAAGGTCGAACTGCCCGGCAGAAATCCCTGCAACCCCAGCCAGGCGAGATAGACCGCCCCGGCAATCGCCACGCCTTTAAATAAAGTCTCTGAGGAGGCGATGATCACGGTGATACCAAAGATCGCCAGCAGGGTGTGAAAGACCAGACCCAGCTGCACACCGGCCATGGTTGCCATGCCGATGCGTTTGCCGGAACTCATGGTGTAGCGGATAATAATGATGGTGTCCGGGCCGGGCGAGAGCACGATAGCGGCGGCGGCAATCAAAAAAGCGGAGAGGACGGAAAGTTCAACAGGCATAATGCGGAGGAAGTAGAAGACAGGTGCCAAATCGTCAAGCCGCAAATCATTTCATTAGCGGTTCTGATTTGTTACGCTCTGCGAATAAAAGGAGGCGGAGTGTATCCATGACATCTGCAAATGTAGTTTTAGTCGAGCGCAAGGGTCAGGTTGCGACGGTAATCCTGAACCGGCCTGAGAAGCTAAACGCGCTGACCAAAGAAATGTGGGGCCGGGTAGGCGAAGTTTTCCGTGAACTTGATCAAGACGAGGAACTCCGTTGTATTATTTTTAGAGGCGCCGGTGACAAGGCCGTGGGGCCCGGGGCTGACATTTCCGAATTTGCCACCGAGCGCAACACTTCAGAGCAGGCGGCCGAATATGGCGCACTGATGCATGCCTCCATGCAGGCCATTCGCGACTGCCGCCATCCCGTGATCGCTCGTATCCGGGGCCTCTGTGTTGGCGGGGCGATGGAGCTTGCTCTGATGTGTGACCTGCGGATTTGTGGCGAGAGCTCAAAATTCGGTGTGCCGATTAATCGGCTGGGTCTGGTGATGGCTTACCCGGAAGTCGAAGCCCTGGTGAGCTTGGTTGGCCCTTCGGTAGCGCTTGAAATTCTCTATGAAGCCCGGGTATTTGGGGCTGAGGAAGCCAAAGAAAAAGGGCTGGTCAATCGCGTTGTGCCGGATGACGAGGTTGATGCGGCGGTTGCCAAGACAGTTGATAAAATCTGCGCCGGTGCGCCTTTGGTTAATCGCTGGCATAAAAAATTCGTCTATAACGTGGTGCAGGGGGTTCGTCCGCCGCGATTGCTGACGCAACAGGAAGAGGCCGAGGGTTTTGCTTGCTTCGATACTGAAGATTATCAGGAAGGTGTCAGGGCATTTTTGGCCAAAGACACACCGAAATTTAAAGGAAAATAGAAAATGACGTCTAAAGCCTTGCTCGACGGAGTGCGGGTTATCGAGATGAGCCATGTGATGGCGGCGCCGACAACGGGGCTGATGCTGGCCGATATGGGCGCAGATGTGATCAAGGTTGAGCGTCTGCCGATGGGTGATGATGTCCGCCGCTTGGCCCCTTATGTCGATGACGAGTCGGCGCCCTTCGCCATGATGAACCGCAATAAGCGCAGCATCGGGCTCAATCTGAAAACTGATGCAGGCAAGGGTGCGCTTAAAAAACTGATCGCGGGCGCTGATATTTTTATTGAGAACTACCGCGATGGCGCCATGGCGCATTACGGTGTTGGCTATGAGCAAATCAAAGCTGACAATCCTGGTCTGATCTACTGCTCGATCTCCGGCTATGGACGGACAGGGCCCTACGCCGAGAAAGGCGGCTTTGATCTGGTCGCTCAAGGCATGAGTGGTCTCATGAGCATTACTGGTGAAAGTGCGGAACGCCCGCCGGTTAAGGTCGGGGCACCCGTGACGGACATTACCGCCGGCACTTTGGGAGCAATGGGAATTTTGGCGGCCCTTTTTCATAAAGCCCGAACGGGGGAAGGGCAGTTTGTTGATACCTCGCTATTTGAGGCCGGCATTATGCATACTTATTGGCAGTCGGCGATCTTTATGGCTTCAGGAGAACTGCCAGTGGCGATGGGCTCGGCTCATCCCTTAATGGCGCCCTATCAAGCTTTTCAGACCAGCGATGGCTGGCTCAATATCGGCTCGGCTAATCAGGGGCTCTGGCAAAAACTGACAACATTATTGGGCGTGCCTGAGCTTGCCGATGACCCACGCTTTGCCACACCCGATGATCGGATGGCGAATTTGCCGGAGCTCGTCGACGAGCTTACCGGGCATTTTAAGACAGACACCACCGAAGCCTGGCAGCATAAGCTTGAAGACGCTGGTATCCCGGCTGGACCCGTGCTCAATATCGAGCAAATGACGGCAAATGAGCAGACTTTGGCCCGGGATATGGTCGCCGATGTCGGTTCATCTCAGGGCAGTTCGTTGAGGGTACTTGGGCATCCGGTCAAGTATTCCGAAACGCCGGCAGCTATCAACCACCGCGCCCCGCGGTTGGGAGAGCATACGGAAGAAGTGCTGGTGGAGTTTGGTTTTTCTAAAGAAGAGATTGCGAAGTTGACAAAGGCTGAAAATTTTTAAAAGACCCCCCATCCCAACCTTCCCCCGCAAGGAGGGAAGGAGCTATCATTGCAACACATTCGATCTAATCCCCTCCCTCTTGACGGGGGAGGGCTAGGGTGGGGGTGAATTACTCCGCTGCCTCTTTCTGCCCACCACCCATTTTGCTTTTTAAATTCGCCCAATCGGCCTTGAGGTGGGCGATGGTGATCATCGGCAGGGCGATAACGAGATCCCAAAGCGCATCCCAGCCGCCCCGCAGCACCACCGGGATCATAATCCAGGGGGCGGCGGTAATGATGGCCATATATTCCTTGGTGTGCAGTTTGTCCCGATTAGCGAGCACTTTGTCGATATTCTTCGGGAAGGCCCAGTTGCAGCGGTAAATCACTTTGCCGCCCGGATCGATGACATAGACCATATTAGGCAGTTCGCCATAGGCTTTGTGCATTTCGCCGTCGAGATTGTCGACCAGGATTTTCCGCGGCTCGCCATAGAACTCGCGCAGCTTTTCGGCCATCTCGAGTTTTTGTTCTTCAGTTTCATGGGGACCGAGACGGGCGCCGGGATGGGCTTCCCGCACGTAGATTAGCAGAAACTCGACATCCGGATATTTGGCCTGGAGTTTTTTGATGCCGCCGATGTTTTTGACATACATCGAACAGGTGATGGAACCGGTTTCCAGCACCACCCATTTGCCGCGATATTGATCAAGCGAAACCTCAGTGCCGTCCTGATCCCGGACGGTGAAGTTTTCGGCAATTTCTCCCGCCTTGGCGCCTGGAAAAACCCCAAGTTCGTATTCCGACATTTTATAGCGTTTATAATTGTAGGCAGTCTTGGCCATTCAGCTGTTCCCAAATTTATTTTTTCTCCTTATATCAGAAAAAAGCAGATGGGACAGACCCGCGCGAGGACCTTCGCCAGTCACATTTGGGTGAGGGTGAGTGAGTAATATCTTATGAGGGAAATTAAATTAAATATTTACAATTTTAAGTATTATATATAATAACTACTTATGATTTAATTTATATAAAGAATAGCTAATATTAGTTTCTATGATTACACTACGCCTTAAGGGGGAAATTATGATTAATCGATTGAACAAATACACACCGCTATTGTCGGTTTTAACGTTTTTAATCTGCATGACACCTGCACTAGCTCAAAATCTTGGGCCATACGTTTCAGTTCATGCTTGAGCAGCCATGAATAACGATTCTGGTTTAACCGAAAGTGGTATTACTGGTAACGTTGGTTTTGACACCGGAGTGGCACTAACGGGAGCGCTAGGGTATCAATTTGAAGGTGGATTACGATTAGAAGGTGAGTTGGGTTACACGAAAAGTGATATAGATTCACTTTCAGTGTCTGTCGGACAATTTACCATTTCAACGACTGCAATTTCGGGTGATGCAAAAGTCCTAAGCGGAATGGTGAATGCGATTTTCGATTTTCCAATTGATGGAAATTTGAAGCCATATATATTGGGAGGTTTAGGCATTACCAAGGGCGAAGTAACAATTGAAGGTGTATCTTCGGATGATAAAGCCTTAGCCGCTCAGGTTGGCCTCGGAATAAATTATGCTGTTAATTCTGAGACTGATATCGGTCTATCTTACCGTTATTTTGCAACGCAAGACTACGATTTCGATGGAACGGAAGCGGAATATAGCAGTCATCGTATTCTTCTCGGTGTAAGGTTCAATTTATAAGTTTAAATATAATTTGATTTACTTCGCCCGGAACTCCTCAAAGAAGTCATTGCCTTTGTCATCGACGACGATGAAGGCCGGGAAGTCTTCGACATCGATTTTCCAGATCGCTTCCATGCCGAGCTCTTCATATTCGAGGACCTCGATCTTTTTGATGCAATCTTGAGCGAGACGTGCGGCCGGGCCGCCAATTGAGCCCAAATAAAAGCCGCCGTGTTTTTTGCAGGCATCGGTGACCGCTTGGCTGCGGTTGCCTTTGGCCAGCATCACCATGGAGCCGCCGTTCTCCTGGAACAAATCGACATAGCTGTCCATACGACCGGCCGTGGTTGGGCCGAATGAGCCGGACGCCATACCTTCCGGTGTCTTGGCCGGGCCGGCGTAATAGACGGCATTGTCTTTGGCGTATTTCGGCAGGCCTTCACCGCTATCGATGCGCTCTTTAAGTTTTGCATGCGCGATATCGCGGGCCACAATCATTGAGCCCGTTAGTGACAATCTCGTTCTGATTGGGTGTTTTGAAAGCTCAGCCCGGACGTCGTCCATCGGCTGGTTGAGATCAATTTTAACGACGTCGTCGTCCAGATGTTCGTCCGTTACTTCGGGCAGGAAGCGGGCCGGGTTGGTGTCGAGTTCTTCCAGGAAAATTCCATCTTTGGTGATTTTACCCAAAACCTGCCGGTCTGCGGAGCATGAGACGCCAATGCCGATGGGGCAGGAGGCGCCGTGGCGGGGCAGGCGGATCACCCGGACATCATGGCAGAAATACTTGCCGCCAAACTGGGCGCCCATGCCGATATCCTGGGTCAGTTTGTGAACGTCTTTTTCAAGCTCAAGGTCACGGAATATCTGGCCGTGCTCATTGCCTGTCGTGGGCAGATTATCGAGGTAATGGGCAGAGGCATATTTGACCATCTTGAGATTAAACTCCGCCGAAGTGCCACCGATAACAATCGCCAAATGATACGGCGGGCAGGCAGCCGTGCCGATATTGCGAATTTCTTTATCCAAAAACTCCATCAGGCTTTCCGGGTTGAGCACTGCCCGGGTTTTCTGATGCAGCATGGTTTTATTGGCCGAGCCGCCGCCTTTAGCGACAAACATAAATTTATAGGCAGCCCCTTTATCAGCATACACTTCGATCTGGGCCGGCAGATTGTCGCCGGTGTTGACTTCGTCATACATCGACAGTGGCGCCAACTGGCTAAAGCGCAGATTGTCAGTTTCGTAGGTGCGCTTGACGCCTTCAGAGATCGCGGCTTCATCATTGCCATCG
>CAZMHI010000099.1:0-6952 GCA_964566055.1 uncultured Rhodospirillaceae bacterium | reverse complement strand
AGACGTGACGGGGAAAGCGATCAGCGAGGCGATGCAGAATGTCCCGAATAACCGCGCCGGACGGAGAAGTAACGACACCAATAACATCCGGCAGAAACGGCAGCGGCTGTTTTCGCTCTTCATCAAACAAACCTTCCGCCAATAGTTTTTTGCGGCGGTCTTCAAGCATCTTCAGCAGCGCGCCTTCGCCGGCGACTTCCATCTGCTCGATCACAATCTGATAACTCGAACGCCCGGCATAGGTCGAAAGCCGCCCGGTGACGATCACTTCCATGCCGTCTTCCGGCGAGACCGCGAGACGGCTGACAGTGCCCCGCCAGCAGACTCCATCCAGCACGGCATTTTCGTCCTTCAAGGTGAGATACATATGGCCTGAGCGGGCAACGGTTAGCCTGGAGATTTCACCGCGTACCCGGACATGAGAAAAATTATCCTCTACCGTGCGCTTGAGGCTTTGCGAGATTTCGCTGACCGAAAGAATTGGCCGGTTGTCGCCCGCCAAACTTTCTGGTTCTATTTCCTTCTGATTATCTGTCATGACTAAGCGCTAATTTATGCTACAAGACAAGCTGAGTACAGTGTGATCACGCAGCAATTTTTCATCAATTTTTCGGGGGTAATTAAATGAACATTTTAGTCGTTGGCGGCGGTGGCCGTGAACATGCACTTTGTTGGGCGCTCGCCAAATCCCCAAAATGCAGCAAGCTGTATTGTGCCCCCGGTAATGCCGGCATAGCCGAAGTTGCTGAATGCGTTGCGGTGTCCGGTGAAGACGTTGAGGGTTTGGTTGCTTTTGCCAAAGAACAAGCCATTGAGCTGGTGATTGTCGGCCCGGAAGCTCCCTTGGTGATTGGTCTCGTCGATGCACTATCCGCCGCAGGTATCAAATCTTTTGGCCCCAGTGCGGCGGCGGCTGAACTTGAAGGCTCGAAAGCGTTCATGAAGGATTTGTTCGCTAAATATAATATTCCAACCGCGGCTTACGGCCGCTTTACCAATTTCGAAGAGGCCGTTGCTTACGTGAAACAGCAAGGTGCGCCGATTGTCATCAAGGCCAGCGGGCTGGCTGCCGGTAAGGGCGTCATCTTAGCCGCAACCGAAGCAGAAGCCATTGAGGCGCTGGATCAGATGATGAACCAGAAAAGTTTTGGTGAGGCCGGTGATGAAGTCGTGGTCGAAGAGTTTCTGGACGGCGAAGAAGCGAGTTTTTTCGCTCTGGTGGATGGCGAGACCGCGCTGCCCCTGATCTCGGCTCAAGATCACAAAGCCGCCTATGATGGCGACAAAGGTCCCAATACGGGCGGTATGGGCGCCTATTCGCCGGCGCCTGTGGTAACGCCTGAATTGGCCCAAGATATCATGGAAACCATTATCCAACCCACCATTGACGGTATGGCGGCGGAGGGTTGCCCCTATAAAGGCGTGCTGTTCGCTGGTCTGATGATTAAGGACGGCAAGCCTAAAACGCTGGAGTTCAATGTGCGCTTTGGCGATCCGGAATGTCAGGTCCTGATGGCGCGCTTGGAATCTGATCTGGTTGAGGCCTTGGATGCAGCCGCAACCGGCCGGCTCAGTGAAATAGAACTCGCTTGGCGGGATGACGCAGCGATGGTTGTCGTCATGGCAGCGGAAGGTTATCCCGGCGCTTATGAGAAAGGCTCAGAGATCAAGAAACTGGATCAAGCTAATGGCATCGAGGGCGTCACGGTCTTTCATGCCGGGACGACTGCAGAAGGCAGCAAAATACTCGCCAGTGGCGGACGGGTGCTTGGCGTAACGGCTTTGGGATCCGATGTTGCCGAGGCGCAAAGCAAAGCCTATCAGGCGGTTGACGCCATAGACTGGCCAGAGGGTTTCTGCCGCCGCGATATCGGCTGGCGGGCGATTGCCAGAAACTAATAATATTAAGGAGTCTAACGGGTTTCGTTTTTCGCCAGAGCCGTCCAGATTTTCGGCCCCCAGGATAGATGCGCCATCACCACAGCTCCTTTGAGCGCTTCGATCACGCTTGCCGCTTTCATTTTGGCAATTTTACCGGCATTTCTCATATCTTCCTTATTGACGCCATCAAAGGTGATTTCCTTTTTGAGGAAATGGTAGAGAACGGTAGAAGAAAAAACATTTTCGTCTTCCATCGGAATATCATGGACGTCGACATTAATCTGGTAAACCGGTTTGCGGTTATCGAGATAGGGTAATTCGGTAATGAACATGGTGGCGGTAAATTTAAGCGTTTTCTTTTTGTAGTCGCATTGCACCGGCAGTTGATAATCGGAGGTGACCTGTAAATCGCCTTCGACTTTAACCCGGCCTTCAAATTCAATTTTATAATGACAGGGCGGCAATTTCATTTTGCCGATAGTCTTAGCGTTTAAATTGCCGTTAATTGGCTTAGTCAGCTTTCCGTCAATCATCGGCACCAGCGCTGTACCGTAAATAAAGCCAAAATTCTTGCCGTCTTTTTTGACCGCAATCCATTCCGTACCCTTGGCCTTGCCGACTGCTTTGACGATGGATTTCTTACGAAACCGGCCAACCCTTTTGGATTTGGTTAAAGGCTTCTGGCGGACATTAATGTCTTTGATCACGAGATAGGATTTGGCCGCAGGCATCAGCTTAATTTTTTCAAAGGGATCAGCAGCGTGCACCGTCGTCGTTATCATTAGGCCCAGCAGTAATGCCGTTCCAATTAACACGCCACGTTTAACGCCAGCCAGCGTCATAAAAATTTCCCCGAATTAAACGTAATTTGTCCTCAAGTGAGATGATACCTAACCAATATTGCCGCAACCACCTTCTTTTATGTGAATTTACCAGCAAATCAGCAAATTAGATTCAATATCTTGTGGATAACCCTAAATATAGTGTTGACGACTAAGACCAGTCATAAATATAGTAGGCCACGGTGGTCAAATGCATTGCCTTTTCGACCGGGGGAACCTCCGAAAACTCCGGTAAGAGGTCGAAAAAGCGATTTTTAGCCACCAACAAAACGTCTAAATCGGGAATAACCGGAGGTTTGAATTATGGCAAATAGCTTCGATTGGAACGCTGAGCGCGTCGAAGAACTCACGAAATTATGGGCAACAGGACTTTCAGCCAGCGAAATAGGCCGTAAGCTCGGCATTACCAAAAATGCTGTGGTTGGCAAAGTGCGGCGTCTTGATCTGGCCATGCGCCGGCAGCCGGCAACTCCCAAAGTCGACCGTAAGGTTATTACCTTGGATAGCCTGAAAGCCAATATGTGTTCCTGGCCGAACGGTGAACCGGGTACGCCGGAATTTCGTTTTTGTGGAAAAGTTGCAGAACCGAGCAAACCCTATTGTGCGGATCATTGCGCCATTGCCTATGTGCCCAATACCAAGAAGAAAGCGACAGCCGCCGCTTAACGTCCGATTTAATCGCTTTTAGGGTTTAATAATCAGGGTGCCGTCTTTGGTCAGTTCATCGACTTTTTGAGTGAGGCGCGTCATCGCCTCATCAAATTTATAATTCGGCACCCCTTCACGCATGATGAACATCATATCTTCGACGAACATCTTGGTCGCGTTTTCAGTCATGTTGCTGTAGAGCTTTTTCTTAAGCACTTCGTCCTGTTCGGCGGTTTCGAGCAGAATAACCACGTCATCATGGTCGGCGAGATGCAGCAGCGATTGGATGCCGCTATCATTGGCGCGGGTTAGTTGACTTAAGAGATCTTTATGGCGGCTCTGTTTCTCGGCCACTGTTTCGGGTCGCAAAATGGCCGAAAGCTGAGAATGAAGATGCTCTAAATCCTCTGCCGTAATTTGGATCCGATTGTCTTCAAAGATGATTTCGTATTCATCATCGGATACTTTGTTGACGGTAAAATCCATCGGGTAATCCACGCTGGTCCTTGACGATTAACAAGCTTGCACAGCAAATTTCTGAATACAATGCCGCCTATAAGCTAGCGATCAATGCTTAACACCCGGTTTATGGTTCAAAATTAGCTTGCGCAGCGTGAATTAGGGCGGCAAAACGTAGGGAAATAACCAAAAATTCAATCAGGAGACAGTAATTATGGGGACCGATAGCTGGACCGTTTATCTTTCAGGTGAAATCCACAGCGACTGGCGGGAACAGATTAAAGATGGCTGTCAGGCCAAAGATTTGCCGGTGCAGATCATGGCGCCGGTGACCAATCATGAAGCCAGCGACGATTGCGGCGTTGAAATTCTGGGTCAGGAGGACAATCCCTTCTGGAAAGATCATAAGGGTGCGCAGGTGAACGCCATCCGCACGCGCACTTTGATTGAAAAATCCGACGTGGTGGTGGTTAAATTCGGTGACAAGTACCGCCAATGGAACGCCGCCTTTGACGCCGGCATGGCAGCGGCTCTCGGCAAGCCGATCATTGTGCTGCATGCCGAAGACCTCACCCACGCCTTAAAAGAGGTTGATGCGGCGGCGCTGGCCGTGGCCGAAAGCCCCTCCCAAGTTGTCCGGGTGCTTGACTACGCGATTAACGGGACTTTGTAGGAAAAAAGCCAGATCGACTCCCGTATTCGGTCCCTCAGCAATCTGAAATAAACTGAGCTCGACGAAATCAAAGGCAGTGTAGGGTTCCCTGGGCGCATTGAACGTCACCCGCACCCAGCCGTGCCAGTTGCCTTCGTTATCGGCAGTAAAGACCTCTTTGAAATTAAGCACAGCCGAGCGGGCCTGGATCAGCCCATCATCCGGGCCGATATTTTCAATCTCAAGCACGCGTGGCGCGGCCTTGGCAAACTCGACACCGACAATGGCCGGTACAATATCGTAATCGCCATAGACCAGATTAAAAAAGATCAAGGAACCGGCGGCGATCTGATCCCCTTTGACGGTAAAATCAAACACAAAAGTCGCATTGTTCGGCCGTTCTGGGCCGTTTTTGTCAGGCCAGTTAAAGCCTTCAGCGCCGGTGGACAAAGCCAGATCAGTCCATATTGAGCCCTTTGTCCCGTCATGCACCGCCAGGCAGCCCCGGCAAAAATTATTGCGGTCGACCATTTCCTCGGGCGCGCGATTGTCAAAGTCCTCACCGGAGAACCAGGCAACTCTGCCGTCACCGTTAAGGTCCGGCAGAAATTCACCCTGGCTCAACATGCCATCACCATTGGTATCAGCAGCCGTGCTGTCGGGCGCGCGGCGAGCGCCTTCATCAAAGCCAAAACTATTGCGCAAAGTGGGCCTCAACAGGCCTTTGGTTTTGGTAAAACCAAAGCCATCCTGATCACCGATACGGATATTTTTAAACGGCTCAGCCATCAGAGGCTGAGCTAACAATATGAACGCACCAATCAAAAGCGCTTTCATTCCCATGCCGCCATCGCCTTAATATCCGCCAATGTCTTGCCCTCACTTCGTAGCGTTTGCAGGGTTAAAGACTTATCACGTTTGGCAAAACGTTTGCCCTCTTTATCGGTCAAAAGATGGTGAAAACGATACTCGGGCGTCTCGAAATCCAGCAAGGCCTGGAGCAGACAATGCACATGGGTGACGTCGCGGAGATCTTCGCCCCGGGTGATCAGATTAATGCTTTGAAGCGCATCATCGACGGTGACCGAGAGGTGATAGCTGGTCGGCTCGTCTTTCCTGGCCAGCACAACATCACCAAAAATTTCCGGTGTGGCGCGCTGTTCGCCCTGATCCAGATCGAGCCAGTTTAATTTGCCGCGCTTTTTTTCCGCCAGATAAATCGCTTTTTGCATATTGAGCCTGAGTGCGTAAGCCTCGCCGGCAAAAATTCGCATCTCACGGTCATCCTGATAAAGCCGCCTGCAGGTACCGGGATAAACCGGTCCGCGTTTATCCGCAGTGGCATCATGCGGTGCCTCATTGCTGCGCTTGATCTCGGCCCGAATCTCTTTCCGGGAACAAAAGCAGGGATAGATTAAATCCATCTCTTCGAGCCTGCTGAGCGCCGCCTGATAATCAGCCATGTGATCCGATTGGCGGCGCACCGGCTGCTCCCAGCTGAGGCCGAGCCAGGCCAGATCATCAAGCACCACGTCTTCATATTCCGGCCGGCAGCGGGTCTGGTCGATGTCTTCAATGCGCAGCAAAAATCGCCCGCCGGACTCCTCGGCAGCTCGCTGGGCAAACAGTGCCGAATAAGCATGGCCTAAATGGAGATGGCCGGTCGGGCTCGGTGCAAAACGGGTGACAATTTTTTTCTGACTACTCATATACCTGACTATGTTTTGCTTGGGGCGCCGGTGCAATACCGCTATGGTCCCTGCAACAAAAAATTGATAGTTGAAAGAAATCTAAATGAACGACATTCCCTCCCTGGTCGGCCCGGAATTTGGCCCCACCGACACCTCTTCTGAGGCCCAGCAGCTGGTCATTTTGTGCCACGGCCTGGGCGCGGATGGCTTTGATTTGATCGGCCTGGCTCCCTATTTTGCCCAAGTTCTGCCCAATGCCCGCTTTGTCTCTCCAAATGCGCCGGAGATTTGCGATATGGCGCCCCCCGGTATGCAATCCGGCTATCAATGGTTCAGCCTGCAATTGCGGGAAGAGGAAAACATGCTTTATGGCGCCCAGCAGGCCGAACCGATCCTCAATAAATTTATCGATGACCAATTAGAAAAATACAATCTCAGCGAAGACAAGCTGGCGCTAATCGGCTTTTCCCAAGGCACCATGATGTCGATTTTCGTCGGCACCCGACGGCAGAAGGCCATCGCCGGTATTGTTGGTTTTTCGGGCCGGCTGATCGGCAAGGACGAACTGGCGGATGAGATTACCGCCCGCCCGCCGATGGTTTTGATCAATGGCGATCAGGATGAGCTGGTGCCGGTCAATCAACAGCCGGAAGCGATCGAAAAACTGCAGGCTGCCGGGGTCAGCGTTGAAGGTCATATCCGGCCCGGCCTCGGCCACTCCATCGATGCCGAGGGTATCCAGATCGCTTGCGACTTTTTAAAGAGGATATTTGGTTAAC
>CAZMHI010000098.1:0-7090 GCA_964566055.1 uncultured Rhodospirillaceae bacterium | reverse complement strand
CTGATCCTCCGTTTTCTAACTATAACAGTGGACCCACTTTTTGGGGGAGGACCAGCGCCTCATCAAACCATGCCGACCCAGCAGCGCATCGGTTTTCTTGGTCTGCCAAACACCTACTTTCGCGGTTCAATCGGCCTCCACATGCTGAGTGAAACCTCAAATGAAGGCGCTGACAATAACTACGATGCTGAATTTCAACCCGGATTTTTGCTTGGTGGCGCAATTGGAACAAAGCTTGATAATGGGTTCAGAATCGAGGGCGAAATCACCTATACCGATGCTACTTTGAAGCAAGTATCCGGCACTGCTGCAGGTACATCCTACAACACCGAAGTTGTTGGTGGTGACATGTCGACAATTTCATTCATGGGTAATGCTGCCTATGATTTCCCCAACAACTCACGACTGACACCGTTCCTCATGGGGGGTGTGGGCATAGCCGGACTATTCTTGAACGAGTTCAAAGCGACAGAAACAGCCATTGCCGATGATATGGACTGGGTATTTGCCTTACAACTGGGCGGCGGCGTCACTTTCGCTTTAGATGACCGGACCAAAATTGAGCTCGGCTATCGTTATTTTGAGACTCAGGACCCGGAATTTTCGGATGCCAACGGAACACCTTTTGAAAGCGTCTATGCCAGCCACAACTTCCTGGTCGGTGTTGTAGTAGATTTTTAACTAAAACTGGCTTTCGTTCGCTATTTTCTGCCAAAGGCGGCATCTTACGATGTCGCCTTTTAACTGATTGGTGTTACTGGTAGGCTCCAATTTCATACCAAACCTGAGCTGTTTTCATGAACCAACCGGCGCCATCGCAAAATATAGCGTTATCTTCCACATTTCTAATTGCTGCAGGTTTAACCATCTCCAGCAATTTTCTTTTTACCGCTTCCCACGGGATGGTCCGGATAATCGGCACCGATCTGCATCCATTTGAGATAGCCTTTTTCTCAAACTTTTTTTCAGCTCTGTTCTACGTTCCCTGGTTTTTAAAAGTCGGGCTATCGCCGCTTAAAACAACCAAAATTAAAGTTCATTTTATGCGCGCTTTTTTTAATGTCGCAGCCTTAATCACCTGGTACACCGCATTATCCCTTACGCCGCTGGCTGATGCAGTTGCCTTGGCACTTGCTGGACCGCTTTTCGTTACTGTCGGTGCTATGTTGTTTCTTGGCGAGCGCATAAGAATGCGCCGATGGCTGGCACTTAGTGTCGGTGTTTTTGGCGCCTTGGTTATTATTCGGCCTGGATTTGAAGCGGTCAGTATCGGCTTCCTAGTCGTCCTTCTGTCCGTGACTTGCGGCGCTGGCACTAAATTATTCGCCAAACATCTTTCTAAAACCGATAGTGCCGTCACCTGCAGTGCTTACGTTGCCATATTACAAACACCTATCTCATTTTGCTTTGCAATTTTTGTCTGGCAATCCCCGAACCTTGAGCAATTGGCCTGGCTTGCCGCCATTGGAATATCAGTCGCCTTAGCGCATATTTGCATGGTACAGGCGTTTAAAAACGTTGATGTTAGCGCCCTGGAACCTTTTGTCTTTACCCGGCTTATCTGGGCCGCCCTTATCGGCTTTTTTATATTCAGTGAAATCCCGGGCCTCTGGACCTGGCTCGGCGCGGCAATCATCGTCTCGGCATCAACTTATATCGCTCATCGGGAATCGCGGTGGAACAAACCTGCGCCTTCTCTCTCGCCACTCCGTTGAGAGCCTGATAGACTGGACTTAATGATCGATAAGATTCAAAACGAAATGAATAGGGAATGTCGGGAATAAAACGCGTTAACGGACACCGCCCGAGCGGTCTCCTCCATCTTCTGGATCCTTCGTTAAAACTAGCTCCTCATCCGAGGCAGGAAGAGCTTAATTTTGATCTCGAGAAAGCATTGTCATCGGTTGTTCGCCTGACCTCAGAAGTTCCCGAAGATGCCTTTAGCGCTCAAACCCTCGGCACCGAGCGCGAAGGCAATGCTATCCTTATCAATGATGACGGCCTGTTGCTGACGATAGGCTACTTAGTCGTTGATGCGCGTACAATTACCATCAAAGCCGCTGGCGGAGATCCTCTGCAGGCAGAGCTCGTAGGATATAATCATGAATCGGGTATGGCTATCATTCATGCTTTATCGCCGCTCGATATTGCTCCCCTGCAAATCGGCAGCGCCCAAGATTTGGACGAGGAAGAACCTGTGATTATTGCGCCCTATGGCGGGGTAGATCACTCTATCAGCGCCGTTGTGGCGTCTCGCCGTGAATTTGCCGGCTCGTGGGAATATATGCTGGACCGCGCAATCTTTACTGTTCCGATCCACCCCAATTGGAGTGGCGCAGCGCTTATTCGCGGCGATGGCAGATTGTGCGGCTTGGGATCGCTCTGGGTAAACGATGCCGAAAAAGGTAAAAAAGAAAGCCCGGGCAATATGTTCGTACCCATCGATCTATTAAATCCGATCTATGATGATTTGGTTTCGAAAGGAATGGCGTCAGGTCCACAACGGCCCTGGCTTGGTATGTATACGGCCGAAGCCATGGACCGCTTATTTGTATCCGGTGTTATCCCCGATGGCCCGGCTGATGCGGCAGCGGTTGAACCCGGTGATCTTATCGTTGGTATCAATGATCAAGATGTTCCCAGTTTGCCGGCAATGTACCGGTTGTTATGGTCGTTGGGTGATGCCGGCGTTGAAATTACGCTCAATTTACGGCGTGATGGCGAAGACATAGATATCGCGGTGACTTCAGATAGCCGTTACAGTTTTATGGAACGGCGCAGAAATCATTAATCTCTGGTAAAAACAGATAAAACTAGCTATGTCTGCGCCGCCCAATAACTGAATAATGATTGATATCCGCACACAATGTCTAAGCTGCAAGAATTCATATCCCAGCGACGCACTTTTGCGATCATTTCCCACCCGGACGCCGGCAAAACCACGCTGACCGAAAAGTTGCTACTGTTCGGCGGCGCTATCCAAATGGCCGGTGCGGTTAAAGCGCGTGGCGAGAACCGGCGGGCCCATTCGGATTGGATGAAAGTGGAACGTGAGCGCGGTATTTCGGTGGCTTCCTCTGTCATGACCTATGACTACGATGGCTGCACCTTTAATTTGCTCGACACGCCAGGCCATGAGGATTTCAGTGAAGATACCTACCGTACGCTGACGGCCGTGGATTCGGCCGTTATGGTCATCGATGCGGCAAAAGGCATTGAGCAACAAACCCGCAAACTCTTTGAGGTCTGCCGTCTGCGGGACGTGCCAATTGTGACCTTTGTAAATAAGCTGGACCGGGAAGGCCGTGATCCCTTTGAAATTCTCGACGAGATTGAACAGTCACTAGCCCTAGACGTGACCCCAGCCAGCTGGCCGATCGGCATGGGCCGGGATTTCCTCGGCTGTTATGATATTCTAAATGATCAGCTTGTCCTCTTGCCCAAAGGTAAAGCCAGCGGCAGCGCTGATGATGATCCCGGTAAAATTGAGAAATGCCAGGGATTGGATGATCCCAAGCTGGATGAATTGTTACCGGACTATGCCGTCGAGAAACTTCGAGAAGAAGTCGAGATGGCGCGCGGCCTGTGTCCGGAATTTGATTTAACTGCTTACCGCGAGGGCCATCTCAGTCCGGTATTTTTTGGCAGTGCGATCAATAATTTTGGTGTTCGCGAGCTTTTAGATGGGATCGGTAAATATGCCCCCTCGCCCCGCCCCCAACCAACCACGGACCGCACCATTGATCCGGAAGAAACCAAGGTCAGTGGTTTTGTCTTTAAAATTCAAGCCAACATGGACCCCAAACACCGCGACCGCATAGCCTTTTTTAGAATGTCTTCTGGCCATTTTAAACGCGGTATGAAACTTAAACATGTTCGCAGCAATAAAATGCTGAATTTACACAATCCAGTTTTGTTTTTGGCTCAGGACCGTGAGACAGCGGAAGAAGCTTACGCCGGCGATATCATCGGTATTCCCAATCACGGCAATCTCAGGATCGGCGACGCCCTGACCGAAGGCGAGGAGCTCCGATTTACCGGCATTCCAAGCTTTGCTCCGGAATTACTGCAAACCGTACGCCCCGAGGACCCGATGAGGGCTAAGCATCTCGGACGCGCCTTGCAGCAATTGGCTGAGGAAGGTGCTGCCCGGGTATTCAAACCTCGCATTGGCGCCGATTGGATTGTCGGTGTCGTCGGCTCACTGCAATTTGATGTAATGGCCGACCGCATTCGTACGGAATACGAAGTCCCGGTGATCTTTGAAGCAACCTCGCTATACACTGCCAGGTGGATAAAAGCTGATGACGCTCAAGTACTTAAGAAATTTATTGACGAAAATGGTACTGCCATTGCCGATGACCATGATCAGGAGCCGGTTTTTCTGGCCCGCAATGCCTGGCATTTAGACCGCGCCGGCGAAGATTTTCCGGATGTTCAATTTCTCAAAACCAAGGAGCAAATTAGCTAAGCCTTTGAAAAATAAAAACTTGCTTTTTATCATTGCGCTTTAAGCTGGGTTGTCTAACAATCCTTACATGCTAAGAATTTCGACAAAATTCCCGTTTATTATTGTCGCCCTGTCCCTGATTGCGGCTTTCATTACCGGTCTCGTGGCTTACCGGGAATCTTCCCACGAACTGCAGTTAGCGGCACAAAGGCAACTTACCGCACTTGTCGAAACCCGACGCTCCAATCTCAACACATTCATAAATTCGGTTACAGCTGAGATAGAATTATTGGCTGGAACAAGAAGTGTAAAACAAGCCATGCTTGAATTTACTAAAGGCTGGAAGGAGCTTGGACCAACTGCAAATGCTCATCTCATCCGCCACTATATCTCGTTAAATAGGCGCGAAAGTAAGGAGTTGCTGGCTGATGCAGGCGATGGCTCGCTTTACAGTAAAGTTCACCGGAATTTTCACCCAGATTTCAGAAAAACATTACAATCATTCGGTTACCACGACGTATTTTTAATCGATCCTGCTGGAAATCTCCTTTATACCGTCGTCAAAGAAATTGATTTCGCTACCAATCTAACGGCGGGGCAGTGGCAAAATTCAAGCCTTGCACGTGCCTTCCAAATTGCAATTAGAAGTCCCAATCCAACAACACTGGTATTCGAAGATTTTGAAAAATATCAACCTAGCAACGGAGCACCCGCCGCTTTTCTGGCCAAGCCAATATTAGATGATAATCAACAAGCTCTCGGCGTATTGGCGATACAGCTACCTACAGAGCGTCTGAATAAAATAATGCAGGTTACGTCCGGTATGGGGAAATCCGGAGAAACTTATATTGTCGGTCCTGATTTACTGATGCGTAGCGACTCCCGATTTTCTAAGAAAAGTACAATTTTAAAAACCAAAGTCGAAACCTCATCGGTTAAAAACGCGCTGAATAATGAAGCCGGTGTACACATCGTGAAAGACTATCGCGGAATTTCCGTTCTTTCTGCCTACATTCCACTGCGCGTAGTAGATACAAACTGGGCGATCCTAGCAGAAATCGATGAAGCTGAAGTGCTCGCACCAATTAAGAATATGCAGGATTTTATGATCATTGCCGGCATTATTATCGGTATCATTATTGCCGTCCTAGGGACAATTTTCGCCCGGCACTTATCAAACCCCATTAAATCAATTGCTCTCGCAACCCAAAAACTAGCCAATGATGAACTGAGTACTGAAATTCCCTCTATGTCTCGCAGTGATGAGATCGGCGAACTCGCTCGAGCTGTGCAAACTTTTAAGGATCGCGCTCAGACGAGTGTAGAGATGGAACAAGCTCTCGAAATTAAGGAAGCCCAGTTGCAGGAAGTTCTTAATCGAATGTCAGACGGTATTTTACTAATTGGCACCGACAAGAAAATTGAAGTTTACAATAATAAAGTTGAGCAATTGCTGGAACTGCCCGCTGGATTACTCACTTCTGGTACTACTATTAAAAAAATTTTGGAGTTTCAAGCTAAGCGTGGCGACTTTGGTGACGGCGAAACAAGCGAACTGGTTAACGAGCAACTAAGTCAAAAATCTGAGCATTTTATTGAAGAGAATATTAGCGGAAAGTTTCTCGAATTTTACCGCCAGTTTACGTCAAAAGGAGTTGTACTGGTTTTCAACGATATTACCGATCAACGGCAGGCCAATGACGAACTTAATCAGAAGATTGATGAGCTCGAGATGTTCAACAAAATGGCGGTAGGCCGGGAATTAAAGATGATCGAGCTCAAACAAACGATCAATGAATTGCTTGAAGAAAAGGGCGACGAAGCGATTTATGAGGAAATCGATAGCATTTAGCCATTTTTCTGGGAACTGTGCTTCGAAACATTGGGAGAAATTAAGAATGGCCGCCAAAACTAAAAAACCGTTTGTGATCGATTTTCATGGCCATATTGTTAATCCCGATCTGTTTGCCTTGACCCAAAAAAATTCTCTGCATTCCCGTATCGGTCTTGGCAAGCAAACCAGCCTGGGGGGCGACAAGCATAGCCAAGTGACCATGCAACGCATGACAGAAATGCCGGCACGGCTCAAGGAAATGGACCGCATGGGCATCGATCTGCAGGTTATCTCGCCGAGCCTCATTCATCACAACACCGAACCGATGGCGCCATCCCGGGCCTTGAAGATTGTTCAGCGTGTCAACGATGGCGTTGCCGAGGCTGTTGCGGAACACCCTGACCGGCTCTCGGGTATCGGTATTGTACCGCTCCAGGATGCTAAACTTTCGGCTAAAGAGCTCGACCGCATGGTTAAAAAACTCGACCTTCGCGGTGTGCAGATTTCGACAATTGTCCGGGGTGACGAATTGGGAGATAAAAAATTTCACCCCTTTTGGCGTAAAGCCCAGCAATTGGATGTGCCGGTTTTCATACATCCTGCCGGCAACTCTGATCCCAGGCTTAAGAAATTCGGCCTCGCCTTTATGGTCGGCCAGCCTTATGAAGAAGCGCTGGCGATGTCGTCACTGGTCTATGAAGGCGTGATGGACAGGTTTCCAAAGTTAAAAATACTCATCGCACATGGGGGTGGCTATCTGCCCTACTATGCAGGCCGGCAGGACAATGCCTACCGCGCCGGACGTG
>CAZMHI010000097.1:0-7260 GCA_964566055.1 uncultured Rhodospirillaceae bacterium | reverse complement strand
CAGGCGGTTTCGACTGTTTGCTTCAGGTCAATGCCGGTTGAAAGCGCCATGCCATCAAGCATATAGACAACATCTTCGGTAGCGACATTGCCAGAGGCGCCGTCGGCATAAGGACAGCCACCTAACCCGCCAACAGCGCTATCAATTGTGGTGATGCCTAAATCTATAGCCCGTAGGATATTGGCAAGCGACTGGCCATAAGTGTCGTGGAAATGGACGGCAATTTTTTCGGCAGGTATCCGCTCTGCTATCGTTTTAATAAGTGTTTCCGTCAATTTTGGGTTGCCGACGCCCGTTGTGTCGCCCAAGCTTACTTCATAACAGCCCATATTCAGCAGACGTTCGGAAACATCAGCTACTTCTTTGACCGGCACGTTGCCTTGGTAGGGACAGCCCATTACGCAGGAAACATAGCCACGAACAGGAATACCCAACTCCCTTGCCCGATCAAGTACCGGAACAAAGCGGGCGAAACTTTCTTCTATTGAACAGTTGATGTTTTTTTGCGCAAAGGCTTCCGAAGCCGTGGTGAAGACGGCGACAATATCCGATTTCGCTGCAATGGCCCGTTCAAAGCCTTTCAAATTAGGGGTAAGAGCTGCATAGAAAACATTCTTCTCGCGTCCAATTGTGGTTAGGACATCTTCGCTATTCGCCATCTGTGGAATATATTTCGCGGAGACAAAACTGCCAGCCTCGATAAAGGGTAGGCCCGCCTTCGAGAGCCGGTCGATCAACTCGGCTTTGATCTCGACAGAGAGCTCAAGCGTTTCATTTTGCAGACCATCTCTGGGTCCTACTTCAAAAATCGTTATATCGTGAGGCGACTTCATCGTAACCCGTCTAACCTGTCTGATCCAAAGGCGTCAGCACCACAATTTCCGCACCTTCTTCAACCGTATCGTCGATTTCCACAAGTACCTGATCAATTATGCCGTCAATCGGAGCAGTGATTGCGCATTCCATTTTCATCGATTCAAGCACAACAATATCTTGGCCTTCTTTGACTTGATCACCGGCCTTCATCTCAATCCGGGTGACTTTGCCCGGCAGCGGCGCGGTCAGAGAGCCCGAAAAATGTTCATGCTCATAATTGACTTCGTCCGGGCTGACCGACCTTAACTCGAAAATTCTATCATCGTATGCAATCGTGATAGTATCGCCGTTTTTACCGGCTGAGCCCATGATGTCACCGTTGGCGGTCGAGGCCTTAATTTTTCCGCCCTTTATTTCATAGGAGCTTAGGGTGGTGTTGCCCATGGGAAATTGGATTTCCGTCTGTTCCTGGTCATATACCATTTTAATGATAAAGGGGTGCTCATCTTCAGCCATTTCCATTGCGAAGATGTCAGCCGGTGCGATATTAAGCTGCCAACGTCCGATACGGCTCCAGGATGATTTTTGGGTGTCTGGTTCGGTTGAGTCGGATTTAGCGATTTCGCTCAAATAAAGGCCCGCTATAATAAAGACAGCCTCCGGTAAGGCATTAACCGGACTAGTCAATTGATCAAAATGATCGCCGATGAATCCGGTATTCACCTTGGCAGCGCGGAAATCCGGGTGCGTCACAATAGACGTCAGGAAGGCCAGGTTATTTTCCATACCGGCAATTTGGATTGATGCCAGAGACTGGCTGATCTTCTCAGCCGCACTGGCGCGATCTTTACCCCAACCGATCACCTTTGCGATCAATGGGTCATAATAAATCGTGACGTCATCGCCCTGACGGACGCCGGTGTCTATCCGGATTGGGTCCTCTGCTTTCGGCCAGATCAAAGTTTTCAGGGCACCGGTTGCAGGCATGAAGTTCTTAGCTGGATTTTCCGCATAAAGGCGCGCTTCAATAGCATGGCCGTTTATGGAAACATCATCTTGCGTAAATGAGAGAGCTTCACCTTCAGCAATGCGCACTTGCCATTCAACCAAATCCAGTCCGGTGACCATTTCCGTTACCGGGTGCTCGACCTGAAGGCGAGTGTTCATTTCCATAAAGTAGAAGGCTTTGGTCAGGTCTTCCGCACCGGCATCAACCAGAAATTCAATCGTTCCGGCACCTGTATAGTTCACTGATTTTGAAAGATTGACGGCGGCGTTGCCTAAAGCTGTCCTCAATTCCTGCGATATCTCCGGTGCGGGTGATTCCTCAACAACTTTCTGGTAGCGCCGCTGAATAGAGCAATCCCGTTCAAACAGGTGAAGGCAATTGCCGTGGCTGTCGGCAATAATTTGAACTTCGATGTGGCGCGCTTTGGTGATGTATTTTTCGATCATGATTTGATCATCGCCAAAAGCCAATTGGCTTTCGCGTTTTGCCGCCGCAAATGATGGGCTGAACTGATCGGGATGATCAACCCGCTTCATACCTTTGCCGCCACCGCCAGCCACCGCCTTGACCAGAATTGGATAACCGATCTCCTCGGCCAGCTGCGCTAGTTCTTCTTCACTTTGATCAGCGACGGAAATTGCTTTTTGAACCGGTACCTCTGCTTGCTCGGCAATGAGTTTGGCTTGATCCTTCAATGCCATTTTCTGGATAACGTCGGGGGAGGGGCCGATAAATATCAGCCCTGCATCGGCACAGGCCTGAGCGAAAGCGGGATTTTCCGAAAGAAAACCATAGCCTGGGTAAACCGCCTCGGCGGCGCTCTCTTTGGCAGCTTTGATAATATTGTCGATAGAAAGATAACTGCTGGCAGGTTCCGCACCGCCGATGCAGACAGCCTGATCCGCCATTTCAACGTGCAGTGCTTTCTCATCAATGTCGGAATAGACGGCAATCGCCGTTTTGCCCAGGCGATGCAAAGTCTGAATGACCCGGCAGGCGATTTCGCCCCGATTGGCGATAAGGACCTTCTGAATATTATTGATGGAGTTCACTTATTTGCTCCAGCTGGGGGGGCGTTTTTCCAGAAAGGAGGTTATGCCTTCGGCAGCTTCTACACTCGCCCGCCGGTCGGCGAGTTTGGCCGCCAATTTACCTTGAGTATCCAACGAATTATCAGTCGCCGCGACCATGGCGATGAGTTGTTTGGTGTCAGCAATAGCAGTTGGCGCGCCTTTAAGGATTTCATCAGCAATCTGGCTGGCCGTTGCGTTAAGGGCATCTTCATCTGCTGCAATCTCGTGGATGAGCCCCATTTCCCGGGCTTGTTCAGCGCCAAATCTCTCGCCGGTTAAAAAGTAGCGGCGTGCCATTGGGGCGCCGATTTTTCCGATGACATAGGGTGAAATCGTCGCTGGTATAAGACCGATGCGGACTTCAGATACACCAAATATTGCCGTTTGATCAGCAAGCACAATATCGCAACAGGAAACCAATCCGGTTCCGCCGGCAATTGCCGCGCCATGAACAAGAGCTATGGTCGGTTTGGGGAGGGTTGCGAGATCTTCCAGAAGGGCACTTAATTTACCTGCATCCGCGATATTCTGCTCGCGATCATAACCGGCAGCTTCGCGCATCCAATTGAGGTCCGCACCGGCGGAAAAGGATTTTCCGGCGCCGGTGAGTTTGACCACTCTGACCGCATCATTGCCATTGATTTCGCGGACGCAATTGTGCAACGCCTCGATCATCGACGGGTTAAAGGCGTTATGGACTTCGGGGCGATTCAAGGTGACGGTGGCGACACCATTTTCCTCTATCGCAAGATTAACGATCGGATCGGTCAATACTCTGGTTCCTAACTACATCCGGAAGATGCCGAACTTGGTTTCTGGTATGGGGGCGTTTAAGGCAGCTGACAAAGAAAGCGCTAAAACTGAACGGGTTTCAGCGGGATCGATAATGCCGTCATCCCACAACCGCGCCGTAGCGTAATAGGGATTGCCTTGAAACTCATATTGATCCCGGATTTCGTTCTTATAATCCTCTTCTGCTGCTTCGGGCCATTCATTGCCCTGAGCTTCAAGGCTATCGCGTTTTACTGTCGCCAATACCGAAGCCGCCTGTTCGCCGCCCATGACGGATATTCGGGCGTTCGGCCACATCCAGAGAAAACGCGGATCATAGGCGCGGCCGCACATAGCGTAGTTGCCGGCGCCAAAGGAGCCGCCAATAATAACGGTGATCTTGGGCACTTGGGCAGCTGCCACAGCCGTCACCATTTTAGCGCCATCCTTGGCAATGCCACCGGCCTCATATTTCTGGCCGACCATAAAGCCGGTTATGTTTTGCAGGAAGATTAATGGGATTTTCCGTTGGCAGCAGAGCTCGACAAAGTGAGCGCCTTTGAGGGCCGATTCAGAAAACATGATACCGTTATTGGCGATGATGCCAATTGGCTGGCCATGCAAATGGGCAAAACCGGTAATTAGAGTTTCCCCATAGGAACGCTTGAACTCGTCAAATTCGCTGCCGTCAACGATGCGGGCGATGATTTCCCGGACTTCAAAGGGCTGGCGGATATCTTCAGGGATCAAGCCATAAATTTCTACGGGATCATAGAGCGGCTCTACCGGTTCCTGAGAGGTGAGGCTGGCGGATTTAGCTCGGTTCAAATGACCAACGATGCCGCGCGCCATGGCCAAAGCCTCGCGGTCGTCTTCGGCGAGATAATCGGTGACGCCCGACACCTTTGAATGCAGATCGCCGCCGCCAAGTTCTTCGGCACTGATAACTTCTCCGGTTGCAGCCTTTACCAGCGGTGGGCCGCCCAGAAATATGGTCCCTTGATTGCGGACGATGACAGCTTCATCAGACATTGCCGGAACATAGGCACCGCCCGCGGTACATGATCCCATGACGACGGAAATTTGCGGAATACCGGCGGCTGATAAATTAGCTTGATTAAAGAAAATACGGCCAAAATGATCACGGTCGGGAAAAACGTCATCCTGGTTTGGCAGGTTGGCGCCGCCTGATTCAACTAGATAAACACAAGGCAGATTATTTTTCGCCGCGATTTCCTGGGCGCGTAAATGCTTTTTCACCGTGATTGGAAAATAGGTGCCGCCTTTGACTGTCGCATCATTGCAGACAATCATGCATTCCTGACCTTTGATTGAACCGATACCGGTGATAATGCCGCCGGACGGGACCTCGTCTTCATACAGCTCGAAGCCCGCCATTTGAGATAGCTCAAGAAACGGCGTTGCAGGATCGATCAAAAGTTGAATGCGGTCGCGGGGAAGGAGCTTGCCACGTTTCTCGTGGCGCTGACGCGAAAACTCACTGCCGCCTTTGCTGATTTCGGCCGCCCGGGTTCTCAATTCACTAACAAGACCTTCAGTTCGGCGCGCGTTGGCGGCAAATTTCTCAGTACCAACATCAATTTTGTTTGGCAAAATAGGCATGAGACCTCAATTGGCTAATTTGGAAAAATTCTTGTCGGAACGCAACGATTTGTTCGGTCTCAATTTTGATTGAGACTGATTGTGACATCCCGACCAGTAATAGTATTGACATATCGTGACACCATTCTGACATTTAATGCCGCACCTTTTATATTATAGGGATTGGATAGCTAATGTTGCAAAAAATCCCTGTTCATAGAATTTGACTCTCTGTTAGCTCCCTTGTTTTCCTTATTAAACTGGGAACTCAGCCTTTGATCATACAGCACCGATTAGAAATCTATTTTCCGATTGCCCGATCTTTGGCAGCGCTCCGGACAGTATCTATGAAATGCCGGCAAGGCCGCAGAGTGGTCCACCGAACGCCAGACTAAATTGAGTGGCGCCTTGAGGCTTGGGCGGGGCTCGATTGAGCGGAACACAACGCCCGGCATATGTGCAGGCGGCAGCGAACGAACGCTGGCTTTGGATCATGCGATCCAATTCTGCTGTTTTTATATTATTTGCGGTTTATGTTGCCGCTCCGCAACGGCACGCCAAATTCCCGGTGACAAATTTGCGCCAGCTTTGCGATCCCTTCGCGGATTTCAGTGATGGACGCATTGCCGAAACAAAGACGTAATTTGTTGGCCCCTGATTGTGGATCAACAACCCAGTCGGCGCCTGGATTGATGGCGACGCCCTCGGCGCCGGCGGCTTCGGATAATTTCATGGTGTCGACTATTTCGGGCAGAGCGACCCAAACAAAGATGCCGCCTTTGGGCGCTTGCACCTCGGCGACGGTGCCGAATTCCGCGGCCAAGGCCTCAATCATGACATCACATTTGTTTTTGAGAATGGCAGCCATATCAGTGACATGGTCATCAAAGTGCTTGTTGCAATATTCACCAAGCAGCATTTGCTCCAATGCCCCGGACCCCGCATCATGTTTAACGGCGATTAAGCGCGATATAATATCCCATTCGGCAGCGATGAAGCCGACACGCAGCGCCGGCGCAATTGTTTTGGAAAACGAGCCGCAATAGATCACCCGCCCGTCACTATCGAGGGCCCGAATTGACCTTGGGCGAGTGCCGTCAAAGGTCAAATCAGCATAACAATCATCTTCGAATATCGGCACGCCAAATTCACCGGAGATTTGCAACAACGTCAGACGCCGTTCTTCCGGCATCACCGTGCCGGTGGGATTTTGCACAGTGGGGATGGTATAAATGAATTTCGGCTTTTTGCCTTTTTCTTGCAGATCCTTGAGAATATTGGCGAGTTCATCAGTCTTGATGCCATTGTCATCCAGAGGCGCTCCGATGGTTTCAACGCCGCACCGAATATATCTTTGCAGTGTGCCCTGGTAGCAGGCCTCTTCGGCAATCACAGTATCGCCGGGTTCGAGAAATATCTCGTTCACCAGATCCAGAGCCTGCAGCGAACCTGAGACCAGCAGAATATTATCGGCCTGTTCCTGCATCCCTGCGCGCTTATTCAGTGTCTCGGCGACAAATTCCCGCAGAGGCAGATAGCCCTGAGCGCCGCTCGATAGCCCATATGTGGCCAGTGTTTGACCTTCGCGCGACAAAACAGATTCGGCACATTGAATGAACTCCTGAACCGGCACAGCGCCTTCATCATTGTGGCCGCCAATAAAATTGTATTCTGGAAATCCGCCCCAGCGTGTAGCGGCTGGGGGAAGATCAGGTCTTAATAACGAAGAATAATCAAAAGTCATGGCGAACCCTAAGGCAAATTTTCGCGGACGAATATCTCGATCGGCGTGCGGCCAAGGGCAGCGTCAATCGTCTCGCCGTTTAGGTGAGTGTTTAGCATTTGTACGGCTGCGCGGGCCTGATTGCCGGGGCTCTGATTGATGACAGCGTCCATCGTGCCACCGATAAGGAACTGCCGGCTAAAGCTGGTCAATTCGTGACCGATAAAAATAATTCCCTCATTGACGCCGCGTTCTTGCAGCACATT
>CAZMHI010000096.1:0-7730 GCA_964566055.1 uncultured Rhodospirillaceae bacterium | reverse complement strand
AGAGAACCCTGGTTCGCTCAAGGGGATCGGCCGGGCGCAGGGGGTGATCGGCAGAAATATCTTCAAGGTATTCACAGATGATCGTCGAGTCGCAAATAACCTCGCCATCATGCACCAGCGTGGGCACGACAGCTTTCGGATTGAGCTTTATATACTTGGGGTCGAACTGATCACCTTTTAAAATATCAATATAGTGACCGGTCCAATCTAGGTCCTTTTCATGCATACACATGCGCACTTTTGCGGCGCAAACAGAGGAGCCATGATGATAAAGTTCGAACATTCCGATACTCTATTGCTTCAGAAATTTTCTGCAATTCTTAAATCATTCGTCCTCCTGGCCACGGTTGACCTAAAAGTTAGCATGACCAACAAGATCAACCGCTAGTTCGTGCCTCAATAATTTTGTCATAGACACTTTCTTCTGCCAGCAATCCCCAAGAAACCATCCAGTCATAAATGTAATTGTATTCCGCTTCGGTGTACGGCCTGGGGTCATTGTAGCGAAGGCGGGGCAGGTGCAAATCAGTGGGTTTTAGATCGCAAATTTCTTTTGGAACTTCCTCGCACAGATAATAAAGATAAGGCGTTTTATCTTGGTTCAATGTTGCGACGGCACGTTTTATGGCGCGATCAATGGCAGCATAGATATCTGGATCCAGCGATGGTGTAGCTACCTCGGCACCTTCATAATAAGCTTCGGCAATGACCTTGTAGCCAAGTTTTTCCGCGACACTAACCCAGGGCTCCATTACCGCAGCCGCACCAACCGTACCCTCTGTAAGCGCATTGAAACGTTGCTTTGGTCCGCCCACATGGACAGCCTTGATTTCATCCTTTTGCAGATAACCGCCTAGTAGACCGAGTACAACATAGTGAGAACCGGCGTGAAAATTCACCGCAACAGAGACGTTTTTAAGATCGGATGGGATATTAAAGGGTGAGCCGGGGGCAACAATGATTGCCATTGTTGCAACTGCCGCACGTTTGCTAACCACTTTCACGCCATGGGCGCTATCTTGTGTGCGTCGAATTTGGCCCCACTCACAGGCGCGATAGAGAGAAAATTCACCTTCTTCAATACCTCGATGCCAGCCGTAGGATTCAACTGCATTGTGATCCTCAATTGGTTTATCTGGAATATCTTTATCACGATCCCGGCCAGAACCAGCTGGCACTAACTCGACTTCAATATTCTCATCGTCGAAATATCCTTCATCTCTGGCGACATAATAGGGCAACGAGAAAACTGCATTGTTCACTTCAATCCGGCTTATTTTTGCTGTCATGATGGCTCCCTTAGTTAGCTGTTATTATGTTTGACCAGAAAATACTCCCTGCAATTTCTTAGAAACATTCTAATGAAAGCTGATTTAATGACAATGGTCTTGATCAAAGGCTAAATTGAGTGCTTCGGCTGTTTTATATTTTACCCATAATCCGTAACTCAATCCTTCTGCTCATAAACCTCAAGCACCCGGCTCGCATCATCTTTTGCCCAGCCAGCCGCTTCCGCCCGTTGGAACATTTTGCGGGCGGCAGGGACGACTTGGAGGTCAAGACCGTGATCGTTGGCGAGGTCGATGGCGATGCCCATGTCTTTGGCGAAAATCTCGACCGCCCCCCGGGGCGCAAAATCGCGGTTAAAGAAACGCGGGCGCATGACCTCCCACATCTCACCCCTGACCGAACCCGCGCCGAGACATTCTTCCATGGTCGCGTGGCTGAGACCGGCGCGCTCACCAAGCACGACCATTTCAGCCAAAAGAGCAGTTACGGAATTTACATACAGGTTGGTTACAACTTTCATCGCCGAACCGGAGCCGATGTTCCCAGTGTGCGTTGTTGCTTTGGCCAGGGGCTCTAAAATCGGGCGGACGCGCTCAAAGATATTGTCCTTGCCACCGACCATGAAGGTAATGACCCGGTCATCGACTTTATTATGAGAACCCGATATTGGAGCGTCCAACATTTCGATCCCGTGCTCAAAGAGCTTTTCAGCTAGGCCGATTTGAAATGCCGGGGGCATGGTGCTCATTTCAACATGAACGAGGTCTGCTTTGCCCGCCTGAATGATACCATTTGGACCCGTGGTGTTTTCTTCAATGTGTTCCGGTTGAAGCAAAATGCTAAAGGTGATGTCACATTTTTCAGCAAGGATTTTGGCAGACGCAACAGGAGTACCGCCTTCGCCCTCAAACAAGGTCATACGTTCCGGGTCAATGTCATAGCCATATAGCTCATGACCGTCATTCTTCATTTGACGCGCCAGCGCCAAACCCATTTTACCGAGGCCGATCATACCCAGTTTTTCACCCATTATTTTACTCCCCATTTCTTGATTAATTTATTTTTCGCCGGATGACGATGACCTGCAGTTTTGTACGAGTTCTTGCATCGCTCAGCAATTAAAATTAGCCTAAGTTTATGTCAGGGGACGATACGTCACAAAAAACCACCGCTGGATTTAGAAATGCCGAGTGGACCATGAGCGGTTTACCGGAAGGCACTGCCGTCAGCGTTTTTCCACTCCGCACCCATGATGGTGCGGCCTGTAACGGCTTTCTTTATTGGCGGGGCCGGCCCAAGACAGCGATTTGCATTATGCATCCGCGGGAATTTCTGGCGACCCATTATTTGATCCCGGATTTGGTCGGCTCGGGTTTTGCGGTTTTTACCCAGACCTCGCGCTCGGTTGGCAATGATTTGCGGCTCGAGCATGAGGTTGCGCTGCTGGATGTGGCAGCCGGGTTCACCCAACTTCGTGATCTCGGATTTGAAAAAATCGTCTTGCTGGGCAATTCCGGTGGGGCGAGCCTCTATACCTTTTATAATCAACAAGCCTTGTTGGCGCCTGAGGCAAGACTTGACCGCACCCCTGGCGGGCGGCCAGTCAAATTGTCTGAAGCTGATTTGCCGGCACCTGATGGCATGGCTTATGTGTCACCTCATCCAGGGCAGGGCATAATTCTGCTCAATTGTATCGATGGCTCACTCACTGATGAAGCAGATGCATTTTCGATTGATCCCGCGCTCGATCCGCTGAGTCCCGACAATGGCTTTGCCGAGCCGCCGGATAGTTCCACCTACGATCCGGCATTCGTCGAAACCTATCGGGCAGCCCAGCGCAGCCGGGTTAAGCATCTCGACGACTTCGCTCATGAACTGATTAATATCAGGATGGCGGCGCGTAAAAAATTCAAAGAAAATGGCGATGAGAAAGCGCGCCTCATCGGCGCCCATACTCCTGTGATGACGATCTGGCGCACCGCCGCTGATCTCCGTTATTTCGATCTTAGCCTCGATCCCTCCGACCGGAAATATGGCTCGGTATGGGGGCAGGACCCGTATCAGTCAAACTATGGCAATGTTGGCTTTGCACGATTTTGCTCCCCGGAAAGCTGGCTCTCGACCTGGTCTGGTTTGTCGTCCAAAGCCGAAATGGCCAAGACCGCACCCTCTGTTGAACAGCCTTCAATAGTGATCTCTTATTCAGGTGACAATACGGTATATCCCTCGGATAGTGCGGCGATCTTTGAGGCGCTTGGATCATCTGATAAAGTGCAACATCGAGTGCGCGGCGATCATCATGGTCATGCACTGGTCGAAGGCGAGGAACCCGGCCGCATCGAAGTCGGCAAATTACTCTCCGAGTGGTTGGCAGCGCGATTTCCCAAAGTGGAGGATTAAGAAATGACAGACAATTCTCAACCCGTTTTACACGGCGTTCATCACACGGCGTTTCCGACCTGGAAGCCGAAAGAGACTGTTGAATTTTACCGCGATGTTATGGGCCTCAAGGTGCTGCATGCCATTACCGCCAAGGGCTGGGGCCGGGACGAACATCCGGATTTTCTGCATTTCTTTTTTGATGCCGGCAATGGTGCGGCAATTGCATTCTTTTATTATATCGGCACTGAGCCAATGAAGGAACTTGCGGGTCCGCGCGGTTACCTTGGTATGGCACGGCACACCTCGTGGCGGGTGGAAAGCCTTGAGGAAATCGCTGCTTGGCGGGAGCGTCTGGTGGCAAAAGGCGTCACTATTAGTGAAGAGGTTCAGCATGAAGTGATCAAGTCGCTTTATTTTCGTGATCCCAATGGCTATCCGCTGGAAATCTCGCTAACCACCAGGGAGTTAGGTGAGGCAGATTCAGCAGATGCAGCGCTGACCCTCGAAGCCATGATCGAGACCTTTGTCGATGGAGATGATCCAGGAAGTAAAACCATCGAAGATATGTGGCGGCTAAAAGGTGAGAAGGTGAGGGAACTCGCCTGATGGCTGTACTTTACGTTGTTGATGTGCCGGAATTTCAGCCCCTTGTCGCCTATGCAGAGGCGGTTGATTTGGTTGTTTCCAAACACGGCGCATATTACAAAATCGAAGCCGAGGAAGAGCTAGTTATCTTGCGCGCCTCCACCGGCATGGACGCTGCGATCTGGTTCGGCGGCCTTGTCGGCGGTTATGAAGGTGAGGTGCTTGAATTTACTGAGGACGTGCTGAGGATTGGGTGAGTAAAATGAAGCTAACAGGTAAAGTGGTTCCCGGTGAAAAGCAGGCGGCTTTCTTCACCCAATTGGATTGGGTGAAGAAACAATGTGCTGAAAATTTTGGCTTTGAACCTTTTCCAGGTACATTAAATCTTGAAGTAGTTGCCGATGACCAAGAATTGGTGCATGAACTCAAATCGTTAAAAGGCGTGGAACTGCAGCCAACGGACCCTCAATTCTGCGCTGCAATGGTGTTGCCTGTTCAAATTGAAGGACATAACGGCGTCTTGGTGATTCCTGCAGAAGACGTAAATATCCACAAAGAAAATATCGTCGAAATTATGTCAGGTAAGAGATTGAGAAGTGCACTCAATATTGAAGATGGCGATCTGGTTACAATTACGATTGAAAACCTAAATGCGGTATAGGTTCAGCTCAATTGGCAATATAGCTGAACCAGTAACGATGCCTAGCCAAATATGCGCTCGGTCTGGACGCTGCGGGTATCCATCTCAAAATCAGCAAAATCCACTGGTGGACGGGCGAAATGCCAGGTTAGGCCAGCTGGCATAGCCCCGCGCTCAACAATCTCCTCGCCAAGAAAAGGGTGCACATCGAACACTGTATAAAGCTGAGTTGCGGTAATGTCGGACCAACTAATTCCCAGCGCACTCATACGCCGTTCAATCTCACTTAAAACCCATCTGGCTTTTTCCTGCATTGCCTCCGCTGACTGATCTCCAAGCCGAATGACATGATCGCGATAATTATTTTTCCCTTCGGGCATTTCAGCGCTGCCGGCAATTATGCAGCTTTTAACCAACTGCGATGCCGGAACTGTATAAGAAAAAGCATAAAAGCTTGGGATTTCGGGCTTGTTAATTTCTGGGCAGACATTGGAACGGGCAATAGGATTATCTCCATCTTGCAGAATATTCCAGTCGTCCAAAGTACTGACATAGTCGCGATTGAAAGCTTCGAAGGTTGCTTCAGTGAACGGTTCGGGTGAGCGCAATTCACAGGCGCAAAAAGCAATGAGCGGACGTCCAAGGTTTTCTAGATGTTCCTTTATCGCGGCAAAACCGTCTCGAAGCGGCAACGGTTTTTTGAACCGCACACGTTCGATTTCGAAGTCCGGTAGCGAGGCTACTCCGGCAGAATACTGAAACACTCCCCTGAGATATTTATAACCGGCTTGCTCGAGAGAAATTATATCGGACATTGAAAATCAACCTTATGTGTCTAATGGAAAAAGTTTGGGCAGCTAACAGCCACCTCATCCAATGTTCAATACTCCAATATACTCGATTTGCTGACAACGCCCTTTTTTGCCCAAATCGTCTTAGCCGAGTATAATATTGAGAAATATAAGAAAATACGTTGATTTGATCGACGTACCCACGCTAAACGTACAGGTTGTTGGGTTTTATTGACTAATTAGTTTGACGAGAAAAATCGAGTATGAATTCTGAAAACCAGTCCGCTGGAGACCCGTTGTCATCAGACGTGGGCGTCGAACAGTTATCTGAGAACACTCCACCAGAGCAGGCCGACGGCACAGATACGGGTCTGCATTGCCTAGTGATGCTCGCCAAATATTTTGAGAAACCGGCCAATGTTGGTCAGTTGCGCCATGCCCGCGGCAAATCTGGTGAGCTTTTTGACGAACAGGATTTGTTGATATCAGCCAAGGAGATCGGTTTAAAGGCCCGGGCTATCGAGGGAGCGTGGGAGCGCCTCGGAGAAGCGATAAACCTGCCGGCCATCGCGGAGTTGAAGGATGGCAGCTATGTCATTTTCGCTAAGATCAATGATGAAAAAACGGAAATCCTGATCCACAACCCGTTGACCGGGCGGCCGGAAAAAAAATCAAAAGAAGAAATTGCCGAGATGTGGGCGGACCGGCTGATTGTTTTAACCACCCGGAGCAACATGGCTGGTGATGGCGCCAAATTCGACGTCTCCTGGTTTATTCCAGCGATCACTAAATTCCGGCGCATGTTCTCAGAAGTCCTGGTGGCGTCTTTCTTTATCCAGGTCTTGGCGCTGATCTCGCCGTTGTTCTTTATGGTGATCATCGACAAAGTACTGACCCATCGCGGGCTCACCAGTCTGGATGTTCTGATTTTCGCTCTGGTGGTAATTTCGGTCTTCGAAGTACTGTTGGGAGGCTTGCGCACTTATCTCTTTTCGCACACCACCAACCGTATTGATGTCCAGCTGGGCGCTAAGCTGTTTAAACATTTGATGAGCCTGCCGATCAGCTACTTCGGTGTCAGGCGGGTTGGTGAAACTGTCGCCCGGGTACGCGAGCTTGAAAACGTCAGAAACTTTCTGACCGGCTCGGCCTTAACGCTGGTGGTTGATCTCGCATTTACCGTTGTCTTTTTTGCCGTGATGTTCAAGTTCTCGCCGACGCTGACTTATATCGTGCTGGCATCGATCCCATTCTATGTCGTGTTTTCGCTGTTTATCACACCGATCTTGCGGGCGCGCGTTGAAGAGAAATTCAAACGCGGCGCAGAGAACCAGGCCTTCCTGGTGGAGTCGGTTACCGGTGTTGAGACGCTAAAAGCCGCCGCCGTCCTGATCTTCTGGAGGTGCTCTATCAGCCTTATGCCTGGAGTTGGAACGGCCGCCAGAAACCGGGGCAGAAATCCTTTTGTGAAGTACCGGTGTTCAGCGTGCAGGATGGCAAATTCGCCAGCCTTTATTCCAATCTCAGATTTACCCTGGCGCAAGACACAGGTGATGCGCCACCTCATACAGCGGCCCAATTGGAAGCCATTAAACTTGCCGCTGAATTGGTGCATGATCCTGAGTTTCATTTTGCTGTTGAGTTTGAGAAGGGTGACTTTCAATTGATGAATGGTTTTGTCACCAGTCATGGGCGAACAGCGTTCGAAGACGCGCCTGAGGAAAATAAGGTCCGGCACCTTTACCGGCTGTGGTTGTCAGTCCCAAACAGCCGGCCCCTGGCGCCATCATTGGCAACAATTTTTAAAGACCATCACGCAGGCGCATTGCGCGGTGGTTATGCAGTACCACCGGAATAAAAATAAGCCCTATCGGTAACATATAGTCAAATGGCTGAGAGAGTGGGGTTCGAACCCACGAGACTCTTGCACGCCTGCCAGTTTTCAAGACTTCCGATTAACAACCGCATGTAGTGGGAGAGGGTGGAAAACTGGTCCTCCCCCAAAAAGTGGGTCCACTGTTATAGTTAGAAAACGGAGGATC
>CAZMHI010000095.1:0-8197 GCA_964566055.1 uncultured Rhodospirillaceae bacterium | reverse complement strand
TTGCACCGATCCGTTCCCGACCCAGGAATTGACCTTTGATCATGTCGTGCCGCGTTCCCGCGGGGGCCGCACCGAATGGACCAATGTGGTCACAGCTTGCGGTATCTGTAACCTCAGAAAAGGCAATAAATCGGTCAAAGAAGCGCACATGCATTTGCTCAAAAAACCCGAGCAGCCCAACAATCATTATCTCCAGGAAGTCGGCCGCGCTTTTCCGCCCAATTACCTGCACGAAAGCTGGCGCGATTTTCTCTATTGGGACAGCGAACTCGAAACTTCATAAGTCTTTAATAAATCACCTGTATCTGTTGACACTAGGGACGAAATGCCTATAGTGCCCGGCTCTTAAACGAGATCATTCCCGGGAACGTGAATATCGCCAAAATACAGATATTCCGTCCTTCCAGTTTAGGGCCTACCGGGACAAGAATAATCGACGTGGCCTATATGCCTCGTCTCTAACAAAGTGAGAAAAGAACGATGACAAAACGTATCCGGTCGAAGTATAAAATCGACCGCCGCCTCCGCTGTAATTTGTGGGGCCGGCCTAAATCTCCCTTCAACACCCGTGAATACGGCCCGGGCCTGCATGGCCAGCGCCGCAAGAAGCCGTCTGACTTTGGCCTGCAATTGCAAGCCAAGCAGAAACTTAAAGGCTATTACGGCAATATCTCGGAAAAACAGTTCCGCGGCTATTACAAAGAAGCCGTGCGCCGCAAAGGCGATACCTCGGAAAACCTCATCGGTATTCTTGAGCGCCGTCTTGATGCAGTGATCTATCGGATGAAATTTGTGCCGACCGTATTTTCAGCCCGCCAGTTTATTAACCACGGCCATGTTCGGGTCAACGGCATCCGCGTCAACATCCCGTCTTATAAAGTGAAAGATGGCGACGTTATCGAAGTGAAAGAAAAATCACGCGATTTGCCTTTGGTATTGGAAGCAATTTCATCGCAGGAGCGCGATATTCCGGATTACATGGAAGTTGATCCGGCAAAATGCCGCGGCACCTATACCCGCCAGCCCGGTCTGGCCGATGTGCCTTATCCGGTGCAAATGGAACCGAACCTGGTGATCGAGTTTTATTCTCGCTAGTTTATTTTTAAATTTGCGAGACCCTGGGAAGAAAAAGCCGCTCATGAAAATGGGCGGCTTTTTTTGTGATTAAATAAAATATTTTATACTCCGATAATTTTTATCTAAGTTTTTCTTGCGCTTTGCCGAAAAGCTCATTAAAACTCGGATAGTTTTTATCGGAGTTGTATTATGAGCTTATATGGAAGTAGTGTCGAATACGGACTGCATTGCCTGCTGTATTTGGTTGACCGAGAAGAAGATTTGCTCCCCAGCAGTAAAGACCTGGCTGAATTCCAGGGCATTTCACCCTCTTATGTGGCCAAGCTTTTCACCCAATTGCAAAAGGCGGGAATTGTCACATCGGTGGAAGGCATTCGGGGCGGCTACCAGCTTAAGCGTCCAGCAGACAAAATCACCGTGCTGGACGTCGCTGATGCGTTGGAAGGCAAAAAGCCGTTGTTTCAATGCCGGGAGATTAGGCAGGACTGCGTGCTCTACGAGAAGCCCAAGCCGAAATGGGCCTGCACGGGCGTCTGCGGCATTCACGCCGTGATGCTCGAAGGCGAAGAAAAAATGCGCGACGCACTGGCCGGTCACACCCTGGCAGATATCGCCGGCCGCACCAAAAAAATAATCCCCAAGACCTTTAGACAGAAATCCCAGGATTGGTTTGAAGAGCGTCAAAACAATCGGCGCCAAATAAATAGAAAGAGAAGATAGCAGATGAAACAATTACTTATTATCGGCGGCGGCTTTGCCGGTTTGAAAGCGGCCTTGAGTGCGGCTTATGAAATCAAGGAAAATGACGGCGACGTTGAAATTACGCTTATTTCCGACAAAGACTTTCTGGTGATCCGGCCACGCCTCTATCAGGCCAATCCGGCCGACATGAAAGTGCCGCTACAGCCCACTTTGGACCCAATTGGCATTAACTTTATTGAAGGCCGGGTCAGTGAAATTGATACACCAGGCAAAAAAGTATCCATTGGGATAACCAAGCATTTGACGACTGAGGTAAGTTACGACCGCCTCATTCTCGCCGCCGGCAGCGTGATGCAGACATTGCCGGTCCCTGACCTTGAGAAGCACAGCTGGAACATTGATTCTTACGAAGCTGCCCTGGCCTTCGATGATCATTTGCTGAAAGTCGCCCGGCTACCAAAGCTCCCCGGTCACAATCGCTTCGTTATTGTTGGCGGTGGCATGACGGGCATTGAGCTGGCAACCGAATTAAGAGGACGCATTCGCAATCATGCGGATCAGGCGACCGCCGACGCGGCGGAAATATTCCTCATCGATCAGGCCCAAAGTATTGGACCTTCGCCTGCCGAACCGACCGCAGAGATTTTCGATCAAGCCCTCGAAAACGCCAAAGTCACGGTGATGCTGGGCCGGACATTGACAGGAATTACGCCCACCAGCGTGACATTAGACAACGGCGAAGAGATTGAAACCGCGAGTGTGGTTATCACTGCCGGTATGCGCGCTAACCCGTTGGCCGATCTATTGAGCGGTGATCAGGATCAATTTGGGCGTTTAAAGGTCGACAGCTCACTTAAGGTAACAGAGACCACCGATATTTATGCCGCTGGTGATATCGCCTCGGCACATATAGACGCTGACAATCTCGCCCTGATGTCCTGCCAGCACGCCATGCCGATGGGTGCCCATGCCGGCTACAATGCTGCCCGGGAATTGATGGCATTACCGCCCAGGGCTTACGAACAACCAAACTATGTGAATTGCATTGATCTCGGTGAAAGCGGCGCGCTTCTTACCAAAGGCTGGGAGCGCGAACTCGCCATGTCAGGCCCGGAGGCCAAGGATTTGAAACGTAAAATCAACGAGAATTTTATTTATCCACCCAGTGGGGATGCCGCGGAAATTCTGGCTAAGGCGCATATTGATTCCTCCTGGGGGGATCGATGAGTTAACAAAGGTGCGGCTTTTTTTATTTGAATTCAGTTGCTAAGCTCAGCCCCAACAATAAACAACAATTTCGGGGAGACATCTAAATGGCATCTTATAAACTGCTTTCCTATGACGATGCTGGTACGATCAAAGCCGGTATCGAGGTTGACGGCTTTGTTTTCAATCTGGCGTCCGAAATCGCCTTTCATGGACCAGATGCCAATATCGATGGCACGTCGCTTGATACCGCGGTCCGGCGTTGGAGCGATCTAAAACCAATCCTCAGCAAAATCGCGGGCAGCCCCTCAACCCGAGCGAAGCCTCTGGATGAGTTAACACTGCGTGCACCGCTGAACAATCCGGGCGCCATCTATTGCGCCGGCGCCAATTACTATGATCACGCCGAAGAAATGGGCACGACAATTGAGAAAGATAAAATTGAGCCCCTGTTTTTCATTAAATCAGGCTCGGTGATCATCGGCCCGAATGATGAGATCCGACTGCCGCAAAATTATTCCGAGAAATATGATTGGGAAGTCGAGATCGCCGCCATCATCGGCTATGAGGGCCGTAATCTCAGCGTCGATAGCGCCCTGGATATCGTCGCCGGCTACACAATCTTTAACGATGTCTCGGCCCGCGATGTCGGGCGGCGCACCGATTGGCATTTCGGTATGGATTGGTTCCGCCACAAATCATTTGATACCTCAGCACCGATGGGCCCCTGGATTATCCCGGCAGATGACATCGTTGACATTCAAAACATCAGCCTCAAAACCACCATCAATGACGACGTCAAACAAGACGGTAACAGCAGCAATATGGTGTTCTCGGTGGCCGAATTGCTGGTCTCACTATCTCAGCAGCTGACGCTGAAACCGGGGGATATTGTGCCGACCGGCACTTGCGCCGGCGTCGGTTCATTCCAAGGCATTTTCCTTAAACCCGGCGACCAGATCACTCTAGAGGTCGAAGGCATTGGCACGCTGGCCAATCCGGTGGTACAGGGGGATTAGCCAACCAAAAAAAGCCACCCAGTTTTTGAGCGGCTTTTTTATCAGGTCGGAAAAATCTATTTCAAGATGCAATGCTTGGCGAAGTCTTTAGCTTCATTGGCGGTCCAGTCACCTTTATTTTTCTCTTTGAGTTGAGCGCACCATTCTTCGCTGCCGACTTCGGGCGAACAGGCGCCGAGAGCAAAGAGCGCAAGCATGGCAAATATTACAGGGAATTTAGCTATTTTCATAAGTACCTCGGGATTGAATTAGGTGGGACATCAACTAGAAGACGGGAACCTATCCCAACCTACCGCCGCGACCTGTGACGTTGATCACATGTTGATATTGTGGTTATCCGAAGCATCAATAAAAAACGGCCTCAAACACTGAGGCCGCTTTAAATTTCTATCGAAGATAAGTTTTATTGTTGAGCCGGTTCAAGCTCGATACCATTATCTTCAAACAATTTTTGCAGTTCACCGCTTTCATGCATTTCGCGGATGATATCGCAGCCGCCGACAAATTCGCCTTTAACATAAAGCTGCGGGATCGTCGGCCATTGCGAAAATTGTTTTACGCCTTCGCGGATATCCATATCAGCCAGCACGTCGACGCCTTTAAACTTGACGCCCAACATGGTCAGCGACTGAACAACGGCAGCCGAAAAACCGCATTGCGGGAACATCGGTGAGCCTTTCATAAACAGCGTGACCGGGCTGTCATCAATTTCGGTTTGGATCCGTTCAAATACTGGATTGTCGTTCATCGTGTTTCCTTTGATCTGAAAAAGTGTGGCTTAAGTAGCTTCCGGAACGGAGGTTTGCAAGGCCAGAGCGTGAAGATCAGTGCCCATTTTCCCCTGCAGAGCGGCATAGACCAGTTGATGCTGCTTGACCCGGGACAGGCCTTCAAATGATTTAGAGGCGACATAAGCCGCATAATGATCGCCGTCACCTCGCAAATCTTCAATATGCACCTCGGCGTCCGGCAAGCCTTCTTTAATTAGCCGCTCAACTTCTGCAACATCCATTGCCATTCGTATTTTTCCTTTAACTACTTGCTTTATGCGGTTGGTTTAGCCGGTTTCGGCCAATAATTCGCCCTTAAATTACTTAAGGATATAGATTGTTTATGCCAAAAAACAAGGGTTTCCGGCGTTTACCATGTTATTTCTCGGGTTATTCAACTGCCGCCATATAGTCCGGCAGCCAGCTTTCATGCGCCTCTTTAAGCTCAGCGACAGCGATTGTTTCGCCCTTAAAGCTGATATTTTCACCCCCGGTCTCGCCGACGCCCTCGACAGATAACTGAGCCGCCACGCAAGCTGCGATCACTTGCTCAACTTCGGTCGTGGTGACGAGATAGCGGCCCTGATCCTCACCAAAACACCAGGCGTGCACCGGCACATCCGCCTCATCTCCCGTGATGGTCACGCCAATCCCGGAGACCATCGCCATTTCAGCGAGCCCTACCAGCAGTCCGCCATCAGACAAATCATGACAGGCCGATATGGCGCCGCCGTCAATGAGAGCACGTACGCAATCGCCGGCGCTGCGTTCCTCTGCCAGATCAACAGGCGGCGGCGTGCCCTCTTCCCGGCCTTCGATTTCCCGCAAATAAATGCTTTGGCCGAGATGGCCTTTGGTATTACCAATCAGCAACACGGATTCACCCTCAGCGGCAAAAGCCACGCCAACGCTTTTCTGATATTCCGCCATGATGCCGATGGCGCCGATGGCCGGTGTCGGCAAAATGGCCTGACCCGCTGTTTCGTTATAAAGCGAGACATTGCCGGAAACGACGGGGAAATCGAGCGCTGTGCAGGCTTCCCGGATCCCTTCGATGGCGCCGACAAACTGGCCCATGATCTCAGGTTTTTCCGGATTGCCGAAATTCATATTATCGGTAATGGCGAGTGGACGTGCGCCGACAGCTGTCAAATTCCGCCAGGTTTCCGCCACCGCCTGTTTGCCACCTTCAACCGGATCGGCCAGACAATACCGCGGCGTGCAATCTGTGGTAATGGCGAGGCCTTTTTGGGTGTTCTGTACCCGGACCACGGCTGCATCACCGCCCGGGCGCTGGACCGTGTCCCCCATCACCAGGTGATCATACTGCTCCCAGATCCAGCGTTTGGAGCACATATCCGGCGAGCCGACGATTTGTTTTAAAGCTCCCATCAGGCTTTCAGGCGCGGGCACATCCGAGGCCTTAACTTCAGCTTGCGGCTCAGTTTTGATCCAGGGCCGGTCATATTCGGGTGAAGCCAGAGCCAGCGGATCGATCGGCAGGTCGGCTTCAACCTCACCGTTCATTTTAATTACCATGCGGCCGGTATCAGTGAGATGACCAACCACGGCAAAATCGAGCTCCCACTTTTCCATGATCGCCTGGGCAACATGCTCTTTGCCGGGCTCGAGAACCATCAGCATGCGTTCCTGGCTTTCGCTCAAGAGAAATTCGTAGGCCGTCATACCCTCTTCCCGGGCCGGTACTTGATCGAGATCCATCTCAACACCGACGCCGCCCTTGGAGGCCATCTCGAACGATGACGAGGTCAGACCCGCCGCCCCCATATCCTGGATCGCCACAATGACATCGGTTGCCATCAGCTCAAGACAGGCTTCGACCAATAGCTTTTCGGTGAAAGGATCACCGACTTGAACGGTGGGCCGCTTTTCCTCTGAATCCGCATTAAATTCCGTCGAAGCCATGGTGGCACCATGAATACCATCCCGGCCCGTCTTGGAGCCGACATAGACAACTGGATTCCCGGCCCCGGTAGCAGCTGAATAAAATATGTTATCGGCATCGGCCAAACCAACCGTCATGGCATTGACCAGAATATTGCCGTCATAGCTCGCATGGAAATTGGTTTCGCCGCCGACCGTCGGTACGCCGATGCAATTGCCATAACCACCGATCCCCGAAACCACGCCCGAGACCAAATGATGGGTTTTGGGGTGATCGGGTGAGCCGAAACGGAGCGCGTTCATATTGGCGATGGGCCTGGCTCCCATGGTGAAGACATCCCGCAAAATTCCGCCAACCCCGGTAGCTGCTCCCTGATAGGGCTCGATATAGCTGGGGTGATTGTGGCTTTCCATTTTGAAAACGGCAGCCTGACCATCACCGATATCGACAATGCCAGCGTTTTCACCTGGCCCACAGATCACCCAGGGCGCTTCGGTCGGCAAGGTCTTCAACCATTTCTTGGAGGATTTATAAGAACAATGCTCCGACCACATGACGGAAAACACGCCGAGCTCGGTAAGGTTCGGCTCCCGGCCCATAATTTTCAATACGTTTTGGTATTCTTCTTCCGAGAGACCGTGCTCAGCAACGATATCCGGCGTTATTTCAGACACACCATCATTATCATCTTTTGGCATCACGCAGCCCCCTCTAACTCAGCGATCATGCCATCAAACATCGGCTTGCCGCCGAGGCCGCCCAGCAAACGCTCCACGGCGTCTTCCGGGTGCGGCATCATGCCCAGGATGGTGCCGCGTTTGTTATAAATACCGGCGATGTTATTGCGCGAGCCATTGATATTACTCGCAGCGTCAACCTCACCTTCGGCACTGCAGTAGCGGAAACCAACCCGGCCCTCGTCTTCGAGCTCTTTCAACGTCTCATCATCAGCAAAATAATTGCCGTCGTGATGGGCGACCGGCACCCGCATCACTTCACCAACGCTATAGCCGGCGGCAAAGGGTGTATCGTTACGTTCGACTTTGAGATGCACATCTTTGCAGATAAACTTGAGCCCGGCATTCCGCATCAGCGCACCCGGCAGTAATCCGGTTTCGGTCAAAATCTGAAAACCGTTACAAACACCCAGCACATGGACGCCTTTGTCAGCCCGGTCTTTGACTTCGCGGATGATCGGCGAATGCGCCGCCATGGCGCCAGAGCGCAGATAATCGCCGTAGGAAAAACCGCCGGGTACGACGATCAAATCAACGTCAGGCAATTCCGTGTCGCCGTGCCAGATTTCCAAAGGCGGGTGGCCGAGACTTGCTTCGAGCGCCATCACCATATCGCGTTCGCGATTGGATCCGGGGAATAGAATAACTGCTGCTTTCATGGAGGGTAAGTGGTCTTTCGGGTCTTCTAAGCTTCTATTTCGATTTCATAATTTTCAATCACGGTATTCGCCAAAAGCTGGCGGCACATCTCGTCAACACTCGCCCGCGCTTTGTCGGCAT
>CAZMHI010000094.1:0-8667 GCA_964566055.1 uncultured Rhodospirillaceae bacterium | reverse complement strand
TATCCAGCAAAATCTCACTTGCAAACCGCAGTCGGTCCATACATTTGGGTCAAAAACAGACGTTATTCACCGCTTTTTGTAAACGTCCGCTGTTGGGTGTAAAGCGGACATAGAATTGGTCGCTACTAATGACCGGTCTTAGCCAGAAGCGGACATGGGAGCAGCAATACTCACCATTTTAAATTAACTCCCTTCGAAGGATTCTCTTAGCGCCATTTTGTCAATCTTCGCGGCTGGCGTTTTGGGGAGTGAGTCGACTATTTTTACGACTGTCGGGACTTTGAATTTGGCCAGTTTTTCCTGGCAATAATCGATGATTTCTTCTGCAGTGACCGTTGCCCCTTCGGTAGTCACAACGAAGGCCCGGATGGCCTCGCCGCGATGAGCATCCGGCACGCCAATCGCTACCGCCTCCTGAATTTCGAGATGGGTGAAAAGAACTTCATCAATTTCACGCGGAAACACATTATATCCACCGACGATGACCATGTCCTTTTTACGGTCGACAATCGTAATTCGACCGTCCTTATCGATATGACCTATATCTCCCGTATAGGTCCAGCCCTCCCTAATAAGATTTTCGGTTTCTTCGGGGCGATTCCAGTAACCGGTCACCATTTGCGGCCCTTTAACACGGAGTTCACCATTCTCACCGATAGGTAAAACATCTTTACCGTTTTCCGGATCGACAACTTCGACATCCGTCAACGCACATGGGTAGCCGACGGTTCCAACTTTATTGGGCTGGCCTGCAGGATTACCAGATATTGGCGCCCCTTCTGACATGCCCCAGGCTTCATGAACGGTTAGGCCAGTTATCGCTTGCCAGGCATCCACAGTTGCGTCAGCAAAGGGGGAACCACCACCCAAACTGAGGCGCAAATTGCTTAAATCCGCTTCCTTCAAAAAGGGTACTGCCAGCAAGGCGTTGTAAATGACAGATGGCCCACCGGCAAAGACAGTAGCCTTGGTACGCGCCAATTCATTAATGACATAATCTGGCTTAAACTGGGGTACAATGACGACTGTATTGCAGCCATATACCGGTAAAAGCAGCGTCATAAACCAACCCCAAATATGCGACTGTGGCGCCACATTCAGCCATACATCCCCGGCGATTTTAGTATTCCAAAGCGCTTCTATTAGGCGCGCGCCAACAACGAGTTTTTCCTGGGTGTGAATAGCTCCCTTGGGCAAGCCTGTGGTACCGCCGGTAAATGCCAACATCGCTCTGGTGTCTTTAGTTGGCATAAGCTCCGGTAATTTAAGAGCCCTGTCACCCTGCCATTGATCAATTGAAATAGTGCTGTCATCAAAAGTATATAAATGCTTCACCGAATTGACTTCGGCAATCGGGACTAGCATATCTTTGAACTGCGTATCACATAAAATAATTGTTGGTTCAGCATCCTTAATAAGCGGGTCAAGCTCATTTTCAGTATAAAGTGGATTGAGTAATACAGCTATGCCCTGCGCCGCCCAGACGGCATAAGTTGCCACCGACGTTTCAACCGAATTGGCCTTGAAAATAATAACGCGTTCACCAGTGGCACCCATTTCCTGTAAAACCGCTGCCAAGCCCGCGGTACAAGCATAGTAATCAGCGTAACTTATTTCGTTTTCACCACTAATTATCGCCGTGCGATCCGGGTGTTCTGCTGCGGCATGAGCTAACATATGCACCATGGTCTCGAACTCTGGTCGTTTTAGTTTCGACTCAACTTCTGGAATTGGATCAGCCATAATTTCCCCCTAAAGGATTTACAGGTTTTGTATTTACTTTCCGAGTGAATGGTCGCCGCCACCGGCCCACCACCAGCTAGGTTCTTTACGCCCGCCATCACCAAATTTATAGTCGAGCCAAAGCGCCAAACGTCTGAACCGGGTACCAGCCAACCAAACCCAAAATCTGTAGTATTTCTTTTTGAGCCAAGTTGACGTGTCCATGTTGTAGGGACAGTCTCGGATGCATATGCCGCAATCCGTGCCTTGATTGCACCAAAAATTGAAACATTTTTCGTTGTCGATTGACCATTTTCTAATTCCGACATGGTTCGAAACATTGAAAGTTTTATCGGTTGGCGGGCCTTTTTGGATAGCCCGCGGCGGACAGGATTCCGCGCAGCGTTCACATATATCGCAAAACTCTTTTATCCCCCAACTTTTGGGCTCATCATGGGCTAACGGCATATCAGTAAAAATTTGGCAAAGGCGTACGCGCGGACCGAACTCCGGAGTAATCAACATCGAATGACGGCCATTTTCTCCAAGCCCGGCCTGAATGGCGTAGGGCACTTTTTGCGCTGTATCGTTAAGCGAAGCAACTGCCCGATATCCCATCGCCTGAATAAACGTACCGACAGCCTGCATCGTGTTGGCATCTTGGGAGTAGCCATACCCAACCGCTGTGCCTGCGGTTGCAGATGGATAGGTCTTGATAATATTGTGGTCCATGGTGGTGCCAATGATGATTGTATTCTCCAGATCTTCCGGGAGATTTGCCGGTTTTTCCGCATTATGGTCAGCATCATACCAATGGCTGTAGTGCCAACGTTCGTCAGCCGACGTTATGCCGATAATTTCCGCGCCAAAAACCTTGGCCACGTGTTTTAAGTCTTCGGACATTTGTTCAGGCGACTCGATTTCCACTTTGTCTTTGGCGATCTCAGAGTATATCTCAATGTCATCCTGATAGCCGTCAACCCGACCATTTTTAAGATTGCGTTCAATCAACAGATTTGTTCCGACCCAGCCACCTAGTCGAAACGCAAAGTCTTTTGCCGTATAGCCATCACGATCACGCGCTGCTATGTCGGGCCGGTACATGCCGCGGAACCAATCAATAACTTTTTTGGACATAATCCGCTCATCCCAACGGCCACGGTTGTAGATGTCGTTATTTTTATTGAAGCGTTCAAAATTCGGCAGGATTTCAAAGTTACATTTCTCGTCCCGTGGGTCATGAAGATTACCCCGATAGCTCCCTTCATTTGTCGGTGGATTTTCAAGGGATAAAGGTTGCGGCTTATTGTGATCTATTATTTTGTTATCCATGGCATCCTCCTTTATCTATCTCACCAATCCAACGGCGCTGTTTTTCGAAAGATTTTGGCAAAGTCGCCTTCCTGACCATTGCCTCAAGACGCGCCAATTTCTCTGGCGATTCTTCCGGAATTTCATCAACCCATTTTTTCAATAGGTCGTCATAATCCTCGCCAACCGGACACACATCGGCACAACGGCGGCACCCGGTGATAATACCGCTGCCGCGTAACATCGCTTGAAATATCTCAGAGGATTCCATACCCCGCAGCATACCAATCTTATTTGCCTGGTCCGGTTCTTTTAATACGCTGGTGAGATAATCGGATAGAAACTCAAAGCCAAAAGGCGAGCGGTATTTGTCGCACGACACCCAATCCCGGTCCCAATGCTGAACCGCATCGGCAGGGCAGGCTTTGAGACAGCGGCCACATTCAGGGCCGAGGCATAAAGCTGCGTCCTTCTTGGTGTCAGGTTCGATATCGGCCGACGTCATGACTAGTCCAAGAATAACGCGCGGGCCATATTCCGGGGTGATCAATTGGTGGTTTAAGCCGAGCGTGCCAAGTCCTGCTTCGACGGCCGCATGCTCCGCTGATAAGGGATGGGTGGCTTGCGTGTCTTTGCCCTTTTCGAATTTCAAAGGATCAACGTGGTGATAGGGAACGAGCAAGGCTGGAACGCCGTTATCCTCCATCCAGAAAACCAGATCGAGCGCGAGTTCTTCTAGCGCCGAGATCAATAGCTCATCGCCATAGAATTTATGCTGATCATTCCAAGCCGGGAGACGCGAAGTCGCAAAACTAATGCGCTTGGCGAGGACAATGACGCGAGCGCCATCGATTTCCGTAACGTCAGAAGGTGTGCGCGGATTTTCCGGGTCAGGCGGATGTTGATCCATCAACGCGCCATCAGCGATGCCGACCAAATCGGCCCCAAGCTCTTTGGCTTTCGTTTTGATATCCGCAGAGGTTAAAGAAGTTGCAATAAGATCGTTCATGGGGTTTTTTCCGCTTTATATTTTTGCCGCTGGGCTTTAGCCGCCTTACCGGAATAGCCATCAGGTCCTACCCAGCGCACATTCCAGTCGCTCAAGCCCGGCACATCATCACCTGCTTTGCGGGCCTCCTTGTAGGCTTCACCTTTGGCGATGCGCTCAGGTGTTGTTTCAGGAATGACTTTTTGCGGCTCAGCGAGGAATTGGTGATAGTCATCGCCAACGGGGCAGACCGCCGTGCAACGTGGGCAGGTCCCAAAGCACCCCCAAACGCGAGTCAGGCCTTGCCAATAATGCAGAAGACGCGGAGAGTTAAGAATTTCCTCTCTTTTGTCATCATTGGCTTCAGTTAACTCATGAATCAGATCAGCGGCACCATAAAAACCTGTTGTCTGAGCCTCGATTGAACACTGGCGTTTATCAATATGAAAATGCAGAACGGCATCGGTCGGGCAGGCATAAAGACACCGCGAGCAACCTTCGCCAATACAAAGCTGTTCGGTAAATGGCTCCCCTGGCTCCAATTCAGCGTCAGTTACGACGACCGCGAGATTGACGCGCGGACCATATTCGACACACATGAAATTGACGCCCAAGCCGAGTGTTCCCAAGCCCGCCTCGACCGCCAAGTGACGCAGGCTGAGATGACCATAGGTGCCGGACTTCAGTTCCCAATCGGTGGAATTATTGTTCATCACCAAGCCAAAATGGCCACGCTGCTCCATCGTCTCGGAGACCTTACGCGCGATCTTATCGAGTCGGCGGTTAATCATCATGTTCATCATCTGATAGGGTTCAGGCTCGCGGGTTCGAAAGCTTGCTACCGGCACGCGGAGCGCCAAAACGATCACACTTTTTGCATCTGGCGTCATGCGCTCAGGAGTTTGCGGCCAGCGCGGATCAGGTGGGAAGGCGTTCAAGGTTTCGGCACTGGCAATACCTGCCAAATCAGCACCGCAGTCTTTAGCGATTTGAATTACGGTTTTTGATGTAAGTGTAGTGACCATTTGCCTCTCTTATATTACCATACCCATGAGTATGGCTACTGGTCAAGTGTTCGTTGTATCGGCTTCGAACAATGATTCAAGGCAGGCCCACAGCAAATCTTCCCGTGATTGCTCCTTCTTTGGAGCAGCAATAATTAACTCTCCGACATAGAGCGAGAATAGTAGCCATGCTTTGGCCTCGGCAACTTTTGGGTCGTCATAAATCTCGGCAAACAACCTTTGCATATAGTCCATTCGTCTTTCATCTTCCCGGGCAATCTTTTGCCAGATTTTTGGATCTTTTCGCCCCCAATCGCGGAGCGCTAGTTCCACCTTAAGTTGCTCGCCATAACGCTTAAAAATGATGTCAGACATATGTTTCAAGCGACGCTTGGCATCACCGCCAATGCGATCGACCTCTTTGAAAACCACGTCTGATCCGATTTTCTCCCACCTTGCCAACATAGACTGAAGGAGATCGTCCCGGTTCTTGAAATGCCAATAAAAGCTGCCCTTAGTTACTGATAAGTCGCGGGCAAGCGCGGCAATGTTCACCTTATCTATACCTTCGTTCGAAAGTTTTTGTAATGCGAAATCAATCCAGTTTTCACGACTTAAACCACGTATGAGTTTATCCATAAATATGTTCATCCTTAAGTCAAATTATGCCCGATACCATACCCTAGAGTATTGATGTAAACTTTTCAAATATAATCTTGTCCGCTGAAGAATGCCTTGGATCTCTGATGATAGTTATAATTGTAAAATATCTGGCTAGGTCTGCTTAGGGTCATCAGCAGAAGTGTTGCAGCTACCCTGATTTTGACCGCACCCAAGGGTAAAGCAGACGAAAATCTCAAATGTTCTGATAAAGGTCCGTTGTTGAGGTCAAAGCAGATGAGAAATTAAGGTGGTTATAACTTCCCTTCATAGCCGAGGCTGTTGAAAAACTCCTTATTGTTTCATTTATGAAGTTGTGATTCGATTGTCCTGTTGCTTTCAGGAGGATTGATGATGCTTGGTGAACAGGTTGGACTTCAAGATCGATTGTTTTATGAGTTTGACCTAGATGAACGGGTGCCAGCCGATCACTTTCTCCGCAAGATTGATGCGGTTCTTGATTTAAGTTGGCTGAGGACTGAGCTTTCACCTTTTTATAGTCACACAGGTCGGCCCTCGATTGACCCAGAGCTGATGATCCGGATGTTGTTGATTGGTTATTGCTGTTCGATCCGCTCAGAACGTCGGTTGTGCCAGGATGTTGAGATGAACCTGGCCTATCGTTGGTTCTGTCGGTTGGGGCTTGAAGATGATGTGCCGGATCATTCGACCTTCTCGGTCAACCGCCATGGCAGGTTCCGCGACAGCGATATCTTCCGCCATGTGTTTGAGAATATCGTGCGCCGATGCATGGTGGCTGGTCTTATTAGTGGTGAGGGCTTTGCCGTTGATGCCTCGGTCATAGAAGCTAATGCCAGCCGTTTCCAACGGGTTGAAGGTGACATCGATTGGACGGATCAACAACAGGTCCAACGTCCCATTCAAGAATACCTGGACGCACTCAATACGGAGAACGCGTCAACCAATCCGGCCCGTAAGCCCAAAGCACTCTCACCATCTGATCCTACTGCCGCCTGGACATCACGGGGCCGCAACAAGGTCATGTTTGGCTACTCTCTTAATTACCTGATTGATATGGAAAACGCCGTCATTGTAGATGTTGAAGCAACACCAACGCGGATCAACAAAGAAGTTGAGGCAACCGAGACCATGCTCACCAGAAGCCAAGACCGTTTTGATCTCAAACCAAAACATCTTGCCGGTGATATGGCTTATGGAACCGGCAAATTACTCGGTCATCTGGACAAGGGTGATATCGAGCCCCATATCCCCGTTTGGGATAAAGCCAAACGAGAAGATGGCACTTTGTCCCGGAGTGACTTTACCTTTGATAAAGAAGCCAATGTTTATACTTGCCCCGAGGGCCAGACTCTCAACACCAATAATAAAGTACATAGCGGTAAAACATTGTATTACCGGGCAAGCAAACATGACTGCGATCCGTGCCCACTAAAACACAAGTGCTGCCCGAACGCGCCATCGCGCAGAATCCCAAGAGACATCAATGAGGCGGCCCGCGACGTTGCTCGTAACTTGATGGGATCAACCGCTTATCTTGTGTCACTGCGCAATCGCAAGAAGATTGAGCGGTTGTTTGGTGAAGCCAAACGCAATCTTGGATTAACTCGGCTCAGACTGCGCGGACCAACCGGGGCAAAAGATGAGTTCTTGCTATTGGCTGCCGTTCAGAACCTCAAACGCCTGACAAAACTTGTCCCAATACCACCACCGAGACCGATAAATGCCTGAACAAAGACCAAAAATGAATAGAAAACAGATAAAAACACCAATCCCGCTACCAGTCAGGCAGAAAACGGGATCAAAAATGTCCGCTATTAATAAAAGCAGACATTAGCAGCTAAATATCTGAGGAGTTTTTCAACAGCCTCAGCCAATAGCAGACATAACGTAATTTAGTTATTATAAAAATCATAGTATTTCTAATTAGAAATGTTGGAATAATATATTTAATTACCATATAAAAGTGGTGGATATCAGTAACATTGAAATCTGCAAGAAATACCCAGGTGATAAATTTAAAACGGTATCCCCAACGTGAATTATACACAAAGTCAAGCGGCAGTTAGGTTTTCAATGGGCCTGTTTGCCCTCAATATTGTTTTATTCGCATTGATATTTTTTATTGATTTCAAGCTTCCCCTTGGTGTGGCTGGAGGGGTCCCATATATAGTCCCAGTTCTTTTAGGCGTCTGGTATCCAAAAACGTTCTATATATATTTGTCAGCCGTTACTGGTTCGGTGTTAATTATTACCGGTTTTTTTGTCTCTCCAGTTGGCGGAGTTTTATGGGTAGTACTCACCAATCGTGGTATGGCGCTATTTGCCGTCTGGATTTCAACATTACTCATAATTTTATACAGAAATAAAAGTACCGAGCTAGGAAAGAGTGACGAACATTTTCAACGCGTGTTTCAAGCGCCCCTTTTCGCAATAGGGATATATGCCGCAGAAGACAAACGGTGGCTCGATTTCAATGATCGGCTATGTGAATTGCTCGGCTACAGTCGTGAAGAAATGGCACAATTAACCTGGGTTGAACTCACTCACCCCGAAGACTTAGAACAAAACTTATCTTTGTTTAATGACACGAAGTTAGGCTCAAGTAACAATTCATATTCAATGCAAAAACGTTTTCTCACTAAAGGCGGGAGCATTGTTTATTCTGCCATACATGTTGAATGTATTCGAAATGCAGACGGTGAGCCGAGCTACTACATATTATTTATCGAAGACATTTCAAAAAGAATACAGGCTGAACAAGAACTAGAATTTCAAAAACATACTCTTGATGAACATGCAATTGTAAGTATCACCGACGTCAAGGGAACAATAATCTATGCAAACGACAAGTTCTGTGAAACGAGTGGTTATTCAAAGAAAGAGCTATTAGGCAAAAATCATAGAAACTTAAAATCCGCACAGCATGACCGAGATTTTTATAAAGCACTGAGGAAAACAATTACTAATGCCGAAGTATGGCACGCAGAAATAAAAAAAAAC
>CAZMHI010000093.1:0-9998 GCA_964566055.1 uncultured Rhodospirillaceae bacterium | reverse complement strand
CTTAAAAAGTCGCGGCTAAATGAACGCACAATTATTGATGAAAAGTTGCCCGCGGCACTTAAAAATCCTACTCTTTATTCACGAATTGGTAGCTGGGGACTTCTTGCATTACTATTGGGGTTTCTACTCATTTCCCGCTGGCAGCGTTTGGATTAGAAATAAAGAGTAATTATGTATATTAATGTGAGTAAAGACTGGAATTAATAAAATCGCATAATTATACCAGAAAATAACAGTTGAATTGAGCTAATCAGTTGAAATTGTTAATATAAATTACGAAATTTTGGTTTTCTCTTGAGGTAAATAACTAAGGTATAGGCAGTTGAATAAAATGGATACATCTACAAGTACCCGCGGGCCGCAACCAGGACCATCTTCCGTTCGTAAGATTACTCGACGGCGTGTTCCCGGTGTAGCTGACCCTGTTGATGTCCACGTCGGTAGCCGTGTGCGTCTCAGAAGGACATTGTTAGGTCTTAGCCAGGAAAAACTTGGTGAGGCCGTTGGTCTGACCTTCCAGCAAATTCAGAAATATGAAAGAGGCGCAAATCGTATCGGCGCAAGCCGGATGTATGACCTTTCTCATGTTTTAGATGTGCCGGTCGCCTTTTTCTTCGAAGATATGCCCGATGAAATTAAAAAGCGGGATGATACGCCTTCCGATAGTTTGGGCGTACATACTTTGGAAGAAGCGGACAAAGACCCACTGACCAGACGTGAAACCCTTGAACTCGTGCGGGCCTATTACAAAGTCGGTAATGCCGCCGTCCGCAAACGGGTTTTTGAGTTGATCAAATCGCTGGCTAAAATGAATGCGGATTATTAGCCGGCATTAGATCGCCCGATTGAGCGAATTAACACGGAGCCTGAGAGTTTCTCTCAAGGGCTCCGTTTGTTTTTGTAGACACTTTAAGCTTCTCTGATAATGCTTGACCCTACAGACAAACATTGCGACAAGTCCCCCAGTTTATTGGCAATTTTTTTCAATTTTATTGGATTTTGGCCATTTGCCCCAATTAACACTGAGGACTAAATGGTCGTTTCTTCTGGAGGTTTAATCCGTGTCTAAAGAGAATTATCTATTTACCAGCGAATCTGTATCCGAAGGTCATCCTGATAAAGTCAGTGATCGGGTTTCTGATGCCATCGTCGATACATTTCTGGCAGCTGATCCAGTTTCCCGGGTCGCAGTTGAAACTCTCTGTACCACCAATCGGGTGGTTCTAGCAGGTGAAGTTCGCGGACCGGATTCTGTAACCCACGAAAAAATGGAAGAGGTCGCCCGGGCGGCGGTTAAAGATATCGGCTATGAGCAAGATGGCTTTCATTGGCAGAAAATGGATGTCGCGGTTCATGTCCATGCCCAATCCGTTGATATTGCCCAAGGTGTCGATGCCTCCGGTAATAAAGACGAGGGGGCTGGCGACCAGGGAATTATGTTCGGCTATGCCTGCCGGGAAACCGATGTCTTGATGCCGGCGCCAATCCATTATTCGCACGCAATTCTTGAAGAATTAGCGAAGGCCCGCCATGCCGGTGAAGCCGCCGGCTTAGGCCCGGATTCCAAAAGCCAGCTGACTTTGAAATATGAAAACGGGCAACCAGTCGGCGCGACCTCAGTTGTTGTCTCAACTCAACATAGCGCTGATCTTGATCAGGAGGCCGTCAAAGAAATTGTCCGGCCGTATGTTGAACAAGTCCTGCCTGATGGCTGGATGTGCCCGGAAGACGAATTTTATGTCAATCCAACAGGCTTATTCGTAATTGGCGGGCCGGATGGCGACGCCGGGCTGACCGGGCGGAAAATTATTGTTGATACCTATGGCGGTGCAGCCCCTCATGGCGGCGGCGCCTTCTCAGGCAAAGATCCGACCAAGGTTGATCGCTCTGCCGCCTATGCCGCGCGTTATTTGGCGAAAAACGTAGTTGCCGCGGAATTGGCTGAAAAATGCGTTATCCAGCTGGCCTATGCAATTGGTGTTTCAAAGCCTCTGTCGGTTTATGTCGATACCGCGGGTACCGGCAGTGTCGATGAAGATAAATTGTCGGCAGCCCTGCAAGAAGTGATGGATTTAAGCCCCCGTGGTATTCGCGAACATCTTGGTTTGAGCCGCCCGATCTATGCCCGCTCTGCGGCCTATGGTCACTTTGGCCGTATCCCGGATGAAGATGGTGGGTTTTCGTGGGAAAAAACTGATCTGGTTGAGCCGCTGAAAGCAGCACTTTAAGGATTTTTTATCCGGGGTCCGGAAGTAGGTCCGAAAATAGGTAATGAGTAAGAATAAAAACTCAATTCCTGATAAGCCCCAATTTTATGGCCGCCGCAAAGGCCATACCTTAAGACCCCATCGCCAACTACTGATGGACGAACTGCTGCCGAAGCTGTTGGTATCTGCTGCTGGCGAATACTCGTTGGATACACCGGAAATCTGGCTGGAAATTGGCTTTGGCGCCGGTGAACATCTGGCGGCGCAAGCCGAGAACCATCCTGATATCGGTTTCATTGGCTGTGAGCCCTATATCAACGGAATTGCCACATTACTTTCAGTGATCGAGCAGAAAAAGCTTAGCAATATTCGCCTCTTTAATGATGATGCCCGCTTGTTGCTGGCCAAATTAAAGCCCGCGACAATCAGTAAAGTGTTTGTCCTGTTTTCAGATCCATGGCCCAAAAAGAGGCATAACCGCCGGCGGTTCATCAATCCGGAAAATTTGAACGCCTTGGCTGAAATTATGACCGACCGGGCGGAACTGCGTTTTGCGACCGATGACATGAGTTATATTCGCTGGGCGCTTGATGTATTTTATCATCATCCCGATTTTACCTGGCAAGTGCAGGGGCCAGGAGACTGGCGCCACCGCTATACGGATTCAGCCCCAACCCGCTATGAGACAAAGGCCTTAAGGCAGGGCAAATGTTGTGTATATTTGACATTTATCCGCCGTTCTCGGACCTGACCTCAGCCGCGATTAATACCAAAATAGAATAAAAAGCTTGTATTTTTCGCTGGTGAGAGAGAGAATGCGCCACGTTCTTAGACATATCCAAATATATCGGAATTCTGAGGGTGGGCTCGCGGGCCCACTTTTTTGCATTGTAGGCCCTCTTTTTCCGCTTTGAATATCTCGGACGTAACGATTTTAAGCCAACTTGATCAGGACGTTTTTTGACCATGAGTCAGGAAGATAGAGTGCAGGAAGTGATAACCCCAGCTTTAGAGAGCATGGGCTACGAACTTGTGCGGGTTCTATTAAGTGGCGACAAACGTAAAACCCTGCAAATTATGGCCGAGCGGGTAGACGGCGATAATATGACTGTCGAAGATTGTGCAGCCATATCGAGAGAAATATCGGCACTATTGGATGTCGATGATCCCATCAGAGAGGCCTATTCTTTGGAGGTAAGTTCACCCGGCATCGACCGGCCCTTGGTGCGATTGAAGGATTTTGAAAATTACGCCGGCTTTGATGCGCGGGTTGATATGAATTTTCTGGTTGAAGGACGCAAAAAATTTAAAGGTAAACTGCTCGGCATCGAGGACGATAAAGTGTCTATCCGGGTAAAAGATGAAACATATGCTTTGCCGTTCGGTGATATCCGGCGGGCAAAACTGCTGTTGACTCAAGAGCTGCTTGATGCGGCGGCCCAAAACTAAAGGCGTGGGTTAATAGCTAAAAGATATAACGAGACATAGGTCAGCGAATTATGGTTACGAATACAGATACAAGCACTGAAACAAGCACGATGTACACCCACCCGGAGCTGTTGCTGGTGGCCGATACTGTCGCCCGCGAGAAAGGCATTGACCGGGAAGAAGTTCTAGAAGCCATGGAGCAGGCGATCCAAAAAGCAGGCCGCTCAAAATATGGTCATGAACATGACATTCGTGCCGAAATTGACCGCAAGTCAGGTGAAATTAAATTAGCGCGCTACATCGAAGTCGCCGAAGAAATTGAAAACGAAACCACTCAGATCACGCTTGATGTGGCAAAGGGCCGTAAAGAAGACGCTGTTATCGGTGAGTTTTTGGTTGATCCCTTGCCGCCGATCGATTTTGGTCGCATCGCCGCTCAAACCGCTAAACAGGTCATCGTGCAAAAAGTCCGTGAAGCCGAGCGTAAGCGTCAATTTGCTGAGTTTAAAGACCGTATTGGTGAAGTTGTTAACGGCATGGTCAAACGGGTTGAGTTCGGTAACGTCATTGTCGATTTGGGCGGTCGCGCCGAAGGTATTATCCGGCGTGATGAATGTATTCCGCGTGAGCATTTCAATAATGGAGACCGGGTCCGCTCTTATATTTATGATGTGCGTGAAGAACAGCGCGGCCCGCAAATCTTTTTGTCGCGCAGCCATCCGCAATTTATGGCCAAACTGTTTACCCAGGAAGTACCGGAAATTTATGACGGCATTATCGAAATTAAATCGGTTGCCCGTGATCCCGGCAGCCGGGCTAAAATCGCCGTTATTTCTTCCGATACCAGCATCGATCCGGTCGGCGCCTGCGTCGGTATGCGGGGTTCCCGCGTGCAGGCTGTGGTAGCCGAGCTGCAGGGTGAAAAAATTGATATTATCTCCTGGTCGGATGAGCCGGCCACCTTCATTGTCAACGGTTTGGCGCCGGCTGAGGTGACCAAAGTTGTCTTGGATGAGGAGCAAAACCGTATTGAGGTTGTGGTTCCCGATGAACAGCTCAGTCTGGCAATTGGCCGGCGCGGGCAAAATGTTCGTCTGGCCTCTCAACTGACCGGCTGGGATATTGATATCCTAACCGAGGCAGAAGAATCTGACCGCCGGGTTGAAGAATTCCGGGAACGCTCACAACTCTTTATTGACAGTCTGGACGTTGATGAGGTGATCGCTCAATTGCTGGTTACCGAAGGTTTCTCGACCATCGAAGAAGTTGCCTTCGTGCCGGTTGAAGAGCTGTCTACTATTGAGGGGTTTGATGACGACGTTGCCAATGAGCTGCGTGAACGTGGCCGCCAATATCTCGAACAACGTGAAGCTGAGCTGACCGAAGCCCGCAAAGAAGCCGGGGTTAGTGATGAAGTTGCCAGCGTTGACGGTTTAACGCCTGAAATGGTGGTGGCGCTCGGCGAAAGCGAAGTTAAAAGTCTTGATGATCTGGCGGATCTGGCCAGCGATGAATTGCGCGAAATCGTCGGTGAAAGCAATCTGGGCGAAGATGCCGCCAATGAAATTATTATGGCGGCCCGCGCCCATTGGTTTGAAGAGGAAGATGCCGCCAAGGCTGAGGCTGAAGCGGAAACACCCGCTGAAGAGGCGGCTGCTGAAGAAGCCCCAGCTGAGGAAGAGAAATCAGACGCCTAGTTTAGGGTGTTGAATTGAGGTACATAAACTGACGCAAAAAAAGGACGCCAAGAAAGATTCGGGTCGCAAATGTATTTTAACCGGCGAGAGCCGGCCAAAATCCGAGCTTATGCGATTTGTTGTCGGTCCTGATAGCGTTATAGTTCCGGATGTTGCGGAACGTCTGCCTGGTCGGGGTTTGTGGTTAAGCGCCAGCCGGGATATTATAGATGAGGCCTGCGCCAAGAACGTTTTTTCGAAAGCGGCTCGCGGGCAGGTGAGTATCCCGGACAAATTAAGTGACCGGGTCGAGAAACTGTTACGGCAGCGCTGCCTGGAAATTTTTGGCTTGGCGCGCCGGGCCGGACAAATGGTTGGAGGATATGAGAAAGTGCGCTCCTATCTAAAAACCGAAACAGCGGGCGTTCTAATTGCCGCCAGTGACGGGGCGGATGACGGACGCAGTAAAATAAGTGCTTTGGCACCTGAAAGTCCGCTGGTGGACTGTTTTTCCGGTGGTGAATTAGGTGCCGCGATTGGCCGGGATCGCTTGGTTCATGCGGTTGTTGCTGAAGGCGGTTTTGCCAAAAGTTTATTGGTTGAAGCCAAAAAATTGGTAGGATTGCAAAAATTAAGTAATCCGAATGTATGATATTGAATTGAAAGTGTAAGTTGACGGATTGACATGACGGATACTAAAGAAAAATCGCCAAAGAAAAAGCTGAGCCTGTCTCGGCCGGGTAAACTCGAACTGCAAAAAACAGTTGAGGGTGGCCAGGTCAGGCAGAGTTTCTCGCATGGCCGTTCGAAAGTTGTCACCGTTGAGGTGAAAAAGAAACGGACCTTCGCACCCGGCTCTACGGGCCGCATGAAAGAAGTTAAAGTGGATCCGGATGCGGTATTTGAAGCTCCCGAAGAAGCTGCCGAGGTTGAGGAGGTCGTTGAAGAGCAGCCAGCGGCACCAGCTGTTCCGCATAATTTGACCGAACAGGAACGGGCCGCCCGCGCACAAGCCCTGCTGGACGCCCAGAAAATTGAAGAAGAACGCCGCAACCAGCCCGAGCTGGAACCAGAGCCCGAGCCGGAACCTGAGCCTGAAGTTGAGACAACTGAAAAACCGGCAGCTGACGCTAAGCCTGAAATCGATGAGGCCGAGGTTGAAGCAGAAAAACTGCGCCAAGCTGCACTGGATTTGGAAGCCGCAGAAGCTGCTGCGGCAAAATCCAATCAGGATAAAGTTGTTGTCAAAGAAGAAGAGGATCCGCCATCTAAAAAAGGCAAATCGCAGCCCAAACGACCTTCACCGTCACCGCGCCAGGGTGAACGGCGGCGGCGCGGCAAACTTACAATTGCCGAAGCTTTGGATGATTCTGAACGCCAGCGCTCCCTGGCTTCGGTTAAGCGTCAGCGCGAACGCCTAAAACGTAAAGAAGGGCCGATCGAACATGTAAAAATCGTTCGTGAAGTAACCATTCCGGAAACCATCTCGGTTCAAGAGCTCTCCAACCGGATGGCGGAACGCGGAGTGGATGTCATCAAAGCGTTGATGAAAATGGGCGTAATGGCAAATATGAGCCAGATTATTGATGCCGATACCGCCGAACTTATTGTTGAGGAATTTGGCCATACTTTGGTTCGGGTCAGTGATTCGGATGTTGAAATTGGCCTTGGCGACCAAGAGGATACGGAAGAAGACTTGGCGTCTCGTTCGCCGGTCGTGACCGTTATGGGCCACGTCGATCATGGTAAAACCTCATTGTTGGATGCCATGCGTAAAGCCAATGTCGTTTCTGGTGAAGCGGGCGGCATCACTCAGCATATTGGCGCTTATCAAGCGGTTTCCAGTGACGGCCAGAAAATTACCTTTATCGATACCCCGGGCCATGAGGCCTTTACAGCTATGCGCGCGCGCGGCGCGGACGTCACCGACATTGTTGTGCTGGTAGTGGCTGCCGATGACGGCATTATGCCGCAAACAGTTGAGGCGATTAACCACGCAAAATTAGCTGACGTGCCGATCATTGTGGCGATCAATAAAATTGACCGGCCTGATGCAAATTCCAATCGCGTCCGCACCCAATTGCTGGAACATGAATTGGTGTTGGAGGCAATGGGTGGTGATATCCTAGATGTTGAGGTTTCCGCCACTGAAGGCACTAATATCGATAAGCTTGAAGAGGCGATACTGCTGCAGGCTGAAATCCTCGATCTCAAAGCCAACCCGAATCGCTCCGCCGAGGGCATGGTTGTAGAATCCCGGGTCGAACAAGGGCGTGGCGCTGTAGCGACGATTTTAGTACAGCGCGGTACGCTCAAAAATGGTGATATTTTTGTCGCTGGCGCCGAATCGGGCAGGGTTCGGGTTCTGGTTGATGATAAAGGTGAAAACGTTGAATCAGCAGGGCCATCTGTTCCTGTTGAAGTGGTCGGCTTTACTGGCGCTCCGGCTGCAGGCGATGAATTTTTTGTCGTCGAAAGTGAAGCCCGCGCCCGTGAAATTGCGGAATTCCGCACCACTAAGAACCGCACGGCTAAATCTGCCGCGGCCCCACGTGGCACCTTGGAGGAAATGTTTGAATCGATCAAAGCCGGTGAAGTTAAAGATCTGCCGATTGTCATCAAAGCCGATGTTCAAGGCTCGGTCGAAGCAATCACCGGTATGTTTGAAAAACTGCCGCAGGATGAAGTTAAGGTTCAGGTGCTCCATAGTGGCGTTGGCGGTATTAACGAATCGGATGTCACTTTGGCCGGCGCTTCGAACGCAGCGGTGTTTGGCTTTAACGTCCGCGCTAATCCGCAAGCCCGTGATTTAGCCCGCCAGGATGGCGTCGACATTCGTTATTACTCAGTGATTTATGATGTCATTGATGACATTAAAAAACTCCTGATCGGTATGATGGCGCCGATTGTACGTGAAACCTTCTTAGGCAATGCTGAAGTTCGCGAAGTCTTTAATGTTTCGAAAATCGGTAAGGTTGCCGGTTGTTACGTCACCAATGGCGAAGTCAAGCGTGGCGCCGGTGTGCGCTTACTGCGCGACGATGTCGTCATCCACGAAGGCAGCTTATCAACCTTGAAACGTTTCAAAGATGACGTTCGCGAGGTGAAAGAATCCTATGAATGCGGCATGTCATTTGAAAATTATAACGATCTCAAAGTTGGTGACGTTATTGAATGTTTCGATGTGACGGAAGAAGCCCCAGAAATTTAAGTGGGAAATTTAGACCAGAAATATAAATCTGGGAAATTCACATGAGCAAAAGATCCAAGCGGCCCCCCAGCCAACGGCAATTGCGTGTTGGCGAAGAATTACGCCATGTTCTGGCCCAAGTTATCGAACGGGGCGATCTGCACGATCCCGAACTGGAAGGCGTCTCGATCACCGTGACCGAGGTTCGCATTAGTCCTGATCTCAGCAATGCAACGATATTTGTGACCCGTCTGGGTGGCGGTCAAGCTGAAGAGACCGTGGCGGCGCTGGAGCGTGCAACGCCTTTTTTGCGCCACCAGATTGCCCAGCGCGTGCATTTGCGCCATGTGCCAAATCTAACTTTTGAAGCCGATACCTCGTTCGATTATGCCGAACACATTGGTCAAATATTAAGCGATGTCACGACCGATGAGGGTGATCCGGTGCCTGAGGAAGAAAGTTAAAGGATGGCCCGCAAACGACGCGGCGATCCCGTTCACGGCTGGCTGGTGATCGACAAGTCACCCGATATCACCTCGGCAAAAGTCGTCAATCAGGCGCGTAAAATTCTCAATGCGGCAAAAGTTGGCCATAGCGGCACACTTGATCCGATGGCGACCGGGGTCTTACCGCTGGCTTTCGGTGAGGCGACTAAAACCGTTTCCTATATGATGGATGGCAGCAAAGAATATCTCTTTACCGTGTGTTGGGGTGAAGCCAGGGATACCGATGACGCTGAGGGCAAGATTATTGAAACCAGTGATCAGCGGCCAGGCAAGGCTGAAATTGAAGCCGCCCTGCCGCAATTTACCGGTGAAATTGATCAAATCCCGCCGGCCTATTCCGCCATCAAAGTCGATGGCGAACGGGCTTATAAGTTGGCGCGCGAGGAAAAACCGCTCGAATTAAAGCCACGCAAGATTTTTATCGAGCGATTTGAGCTCATTGAGTGCCCCGATGAAGACCATGCGATATTTGAGGTAACTTCGGGAAAAGGCGCTTATATCAGAGGGTTAGCTCGTGATTTGGCGCACTGTTTAGGCACGGTCGGGCACATTTCGAGCCTGCGGCGAACGCGGGTTGGCCCATTTGCAGAAAATGATGCAATTTCGCTAGCCAAATTGGAAGAATTAGGTCATAAAGGCGCCGCCGTGGACATATTACGGCCCGTTGAGACCGCGCTGGACGACATCCCGGCGCTGGCCCTGACGGAAGACGAGGCCCGGCGCCTGAGATGCGGACAATCAGTTTCCGCCCTCACCGTGGCCAAGCGGACACCCCTTACCGAGATAGACCAAGGTGCGACAATTTGCGCCATGGCAGACGGAAAAGTGGTTGCTCTGGCTAGATTTGAAGGCGGCGAAATTCGTCCATTTCGTGTTTTAAACCTTTGATTAAGATTGGAGTAGACGATGTCGATTACCGCAGAGCGGAAGCAAGAGCTCATCACTGAGTATGCCACAAAAGACGGCGATACCGGTTCTCCCGAAGTGCAGG
>CAZMHI010000092.1:0-10064 GCA_964566055.1 uncultured Rhodospirillaceae bacterium | reverse complement strand
AGGCGGAAGGCTATTAAAATTACTCATGGTTAAGTATTTCTAACATTAAGGATAAGAATTATATAATTTATATATTTATCAGTTAAGTTTATCTTACATTATTACTCATCAAATAAATAGCTAATATGGGAGGTACATCATAGAATGTCGGTCGAATTACCAGAAAAATTCGAAAAAATCGTGGTCAACGCCAAACAGGAATGGTTGGACACCCGGGGAATGACCCGTGATGAACTCCGAACTCTGATTGAGGGCAGGGTTGTTCGAGACAAAGAAGTTTCGCCGAGAGTTGGCGACGACGCACCAGATTTCAATGTTGAAGCCCTGGATGAGCACGGAAAGCGGACCGGAGAAATGATGCAATTATCATCGCAATTTGGCACGCCAATAGGCCTCATATTTGGATCCTATACCTGACCACCTTTTAGAGACGGGGCCGTGCGCCTCGACGATCTAGCGAAATCTTTCGGTGACAAAGTCAAATTCTTTGGTGTTTATATTCGCGAGGCCCATGCCGAAGGAGAGGATCAGGTCATACGAAATCTGGACGAGGACGTTATCTTCGAGCAACCGGAAACTGAGGATGAGCGGGCGGAAATCGCGGCGACATGTATGCTGCGATACAATTTTACCTTTCCAATGCTATTGGATGGGATGGATAACGATGCTGAATATAAATATCAGTCCTGGCCCGATCGATTGTATGTCATCTCGCCCGATGGAAAAATTGCTTATCAAGGTGGTATGGGGCCACTCTATTTCGATGTTGACGAATTTGAGCAAGAACTGAACAAAATCGTACTTCAGTAGCTCTAATGATATATTAGTTGATGGTAGTCAGTACTTAACAGGGAATAATTAATGCGCATTTAAAGCGTTTCAGCGGAAAAATTATAATGAATAGAGTTGTGCCGTCCATTATTTGGGCTCTAGGTTTTGCTATTGCCGTCGTTGCAATCTATACGGCAGCCTTTGGTATTATCGACGAAATTTATCAGCGCAGCATCACGGTCGCTGTATCCCTGGTCCTCTCCATTCTATCATTCCCATTGGCGAAAGTTTATCAATCGCAGAAAGCTTACGTTAAGGTAGGGCAATGGTTCTTTGATTTTCTTCTCATATTTTTAATGGTCCTCTCTATTTTGTGGTTTGCGTCGGTATATGACGAGCTCGAAAGCGGACTGTACAGTTTTCTACCCACCGATATCGCTGTGGGCTGTGGCGGCTTGCTTGTGGTCATTGAAATGACCCGCCGTTGCTTCGGCTTTCCGCTAGCATTTTTCGCAACGCTCACCATTTTTTACGCCCTTTTCGGTGCTGATTTACCCTGGATTTTTGCCCATGGTGGTTACGACCTTGAATCGATCATGCGGACCGTTTGGTATAGTTTTGACGGTGTATTTGGCTTCATTGTTATCATCGTCATTTCATTGATTTTTATTTTTATCATTTTCGGTACCGTGCTTGAAGCAACCGGGGCCGGCAGTACGCTTTTGAAAATATCCATGAGCCTCACAGGTGCCTTAAGAGGAGGCCCGGCTCATGCGGCGATTGCGGCCAGTGGCTTTTTTGGGACCATTTCGGGTGCCGTGACGGCAAATGTTGTTGGCACGGGTGTTTTTACCATTCCGATGATTAAAGCCAGGGGCTTTAAAAGCTCATTTGCCGGTGGTGTCGAAGCCGCCGCCTCTTCCGGCGGACAGTTTATGCCACCGGTCATGGGCGCAGTGGCATTTGTCATGGCCGATTTTACCGGCATCCCTTATCTAACAATTATCGCCGCCGCGTTGATGCCAGCTATATTTTACTATGGCAGCCTGTTTATCGCGGTTTGGGTGGAAGCGGGTCGCCTCGGTATTTCTTCCATTCCAAAGACTGAACGTGAAATATTGACCCGAGACGACTGGATTAAATCCTTAATGTTTTTTGTGCCCGTGGTCGTCATTATTGGCGTTCTTGTTACCGGCCGGTCGCCAGCGGCGGCTGGTTTATGGGCAACCGTTGCCGGCGTTATCATGGGTTTCATCAATCCTGTGGTTAGGAAACGCCCACAAATATTTATCAATGCGATTGCCAAGGGCGGCCAACAATGTGCGCAAATCATGGTCGCGGTTGCTGCCATCGGCATCATTGTCGGGATAATGAACTTAACCGGGCTTGGCATACGTTTTTCAAATATGGTGCTTGCTTTCGCTGGCACGAATTTATTCTTCGCGCTCGTTTTAATGGCGCTTGCGAGTTTGGTTCTGGGCATGGGCCTGCCGACAATACCTGCCTATGTCATCATAGTCATCATTATGGGTGGGGCGATTGAAAAACTTGGCGTTCCGAAAATGCTGGTTCACCTTTTTGTTGTGTATTTCGGCGTTCTTTCAGCAATAACGCCGCCAGTGGCCATCGCCGCCTATGCGGCGGCGCCGATTGCCCAATCAAATCCGTTGAACACAGCAATACAAGCGCTGAGACTCTCTTTTGTCGGCTTTATTATTCCCTTTGTCCTGATTTACAATCCCGCTTTATCCTTAGTTTATGAATTTGAGATTGTTGCCTTTATATCGGTATTTCTAAGGCTCTCCCTGGCAATTTGGTTGATGACGACATCATTGGGCGGTGTCGATCGCGATAAATTGCCCATTTACTCGCGAGTATTGCGCATGGCGTTCGGCATCATGGTTTTACTCAATTTTACGGAGATTCAGATAATTGCGGTAATTGCATCGCTGGTTCTTATGTATGTCGATGCCCGTCAGGCAAAAAGAAATTATTCGGTTTTGACGCTTTAAATTTATCATTTTTATTAGTCAATTTTAACGACACTAAACTTAAAACGAAACACAACTAATCAAAACTTGGAGGATGTAATGTTATCTAAAATACTAAAAATTCAAATTGCTTCCATGGCGGCCGTTTTTGTTATGGCCATTGGAAGTGCCGACGCCAAAGATTTCTATAAGATGTCGACAATCAGTTTACCGACCCCTTTTGCGCTAAACACAACCTTCGCTAAGATTGTGCAAAAGTATAACAAGGGTATTGAAATTCAAGTCAATGCTACCGGTGCCGCACCACGTCATGCGCTCGATGCAGCCAACGGTAAAACTGATCTCTTTTTCGGCGCACCGTCATTGATGTTTTTGATGTCTAAAGGCAAGGCGATGTTCAAAAAAGTTAAAAATGCACCAGAACTTGCTAAGAATATTCGTGCTATTTTTAACTATCGTATCGGCACCTACAATTTTGCTGTCTATGAAAGCTCTGGCATCAAAGTCTTATCTGATATTAGAGGTAAACGGGTCTTTATAGGACCACCTGTTGGGGTTCAAAAAGTCGTTGCGTCTCAATTTATTGAAGCGGTATCCGGCTTGAAAATGAATAAAGATTACACCGCGGTAAAACTTGGTTTTAGTGCCGCATGGCAGGCCTTCCAAGACAAACAACTGGATTTGTATACCAATGCTTCCAATCATCCAGCTGCTTCTTTCTCGCAATTGACGCTTACCAATAAGATCCGTTTTTTGGGTGCTGAAGATACCGATTGGAATTCACCCAAAATGAAAGCAACGATGAAGATCCCAGGCCGGACACAAGCTCAATTCGGTCCGAATATTTATGGCGACAATCAAGCCAATACAAAATCAACACAAACTGTCGCTGCTTGGGTTGGTCTTTATACGCGGAAAGGCATTCCTGAGGACGTCATTTACAAAATGACCAAATCCTTTTGGGAGCATATCGACGAAATGCACTCGGTAGCAAAATGGGCGAAAGATGCTATTAACAAAGACAACATCTTTAAATCTGCAAATCACAAACTACATCCGGGCGCTTTGAAATATTACAAAGAAATCGGACTTAAAATTCCAGCCAACGTAATGTAGTAGGCCGACAACAACTCAAGATGCCGCCCAAAGTTTGGGCGGCTCTTTCTTTTCGATGAACGATTATCAATTGAAAATTTGAGGAAGAAGCCGGTTAATAAAATTATTTGCTGATGTTCCTATTCTCAGAATAAGAAAGATCTCACGTAGGAGAAGTTTATGTCATTAGGTAAAACCTCACCATCTGTTCATCCTGAACTTGCCGAGCACCAGAATGCGATGGAGCCTCGGGTCCACACCTTAAAAGGTCACATCCATAGTGCGCTCCATTATTCTGTGGTCAATTGCACCCTGATCGAAGGCGACGATGCCTGCATTCTGGTAGATACGATGACCAGTATGGACACTGCAGAATTGGCAGCCGCTGAGTTCAAGAAGATCACCGACAAGCCTATCAAAACAATTATCTATACCCATTTTCACGCCGATCACGTCAGCGGTACCCATGCTTTCGCCTCTGAGAAAGATATCGCCAGTGGCGCGGTGGAAATCATCGGTCAGGAAGAATTGACCGATCATGTCATGCGGGATGTGGGGCTGATTGCACCAATTCTCGGTCGCCGCGCCATGTATCAGTTTGGCATGCGCTTACCAGTGAGCCAGGAAGGCACTGTTGGCGCCGGTCTGGGACCGCCACAGCGACCCGGCAAGCGGACCTTCGCTTCGCCCACCAAGACCTTTGATGACGTCTACCGCGGAGAAACGGGTGGCATTAAATACGAAGTTCACCTAGTTCCATCAGAGACGGAAGATCAGTGCGCCGTCTGGCTACCGGATGAGAAGGTGCTGCTGTCGGCGGATGCGGTTTATTTTTCCTTTCCCAATGTTTATGCGCTTCGTGGTACTCGTTTTCGCAATCCCATGGTTTGGGCTCATGGCGTTGACAGACTCAGGGAGTTTGGCGCCGAAGTCATCGTGCCCCATCACGGCTTTCCTGTAGAGGGAGCCGATAGAATCGATGAACTGCTGACGGATTACCGCGACGCTATTCAATATGTACATGATCAGACGCTCCGTTATATGAACAAGGGCTATACGCCGGATGAGATCAAAGAGATGGTCGAAATGCCAGACCGGTTGAAGGACCATCCTTGGCTCGGTGAATATTACGGATCGTACAAGCATTCTATTCCGGCCATCTTTGCCGGCTATCTCGGCTGGTACCAGGGAGACCCCGTAACCCTCGATCCTACCCCCTGGGCAGAAAAAGCAAATCGCTATGTTGAATTGATGGGCGGCCGGGATAAGATTTTGGCTCTCGCTGAGGAAGCGATAAACGGCGACGACGTTCAGTGGGCCGCAGAATTGCTGACCTGGCTGGTGCGGATGGATCGCCAGGATGAAGAAGCCCGCGCGATGAAAGCTGAGGCTCTGCGTCGTTGGGCATATGGGCAGAAGAATGCCACTTGGCGCAACTGGGGACTGACGTCGGCCAAGGAATTGGACGGCGAACTGGATCTCGGAGCCGGCGGTATGGTGCTGGGCTCACCAGACCAAGTGAAGGGTTTTCCACTCGCCAACATCATGCAGGTGATGACCGTTCGCCTGATATCCGAAGCATCCTGGGAGACAACGATCCGGGTTGCTTTTGTGGCCACTGACAGTAAGGAAAGCTGCGCCTTGGAGATCCGCCGCGGCGTCTGTCAATTTTATGCAATACCACCCGAAGAACGAGACGCTACCGTTAACTTCGATCGAGGATTTCTGATCAAATGGATCTTCGGTCAGACCACGTTCGATGAAGCTGTTGCAGCTGGTGACATCACGATTGATGGCGAGGTTGCTACCGTCTCTGACTTCTTGGCCAAGTTCGAGCCCTTCAACCAAACCGAAGATATTGCCATCGCGGCGCGATAGAACGTTAAACCCAATCTAAATTCTAGCGCACAAGTTCAATTGGCCCGTCTAGGATCAGAAGCTAACTCATCTGACCAGTTGGGAGAATGCCTGTTTTGATTACTATATTGTAAAGGATTGTAGCTTCAGGGTTTAAATTTTTGATTTATCAATGAGCACGGAGAAAATTCTATGCGGCCATTACAGTATGGTGTTACGTGTTACGAGCAGGGACTCACTCAACCAGGCTATGTGTTATTTGCACCCGCTGGTGGGAGTGAATGTTATCTTTTGGGTGAACGCGGTGATATCGCGCATCAGTGGCGCCTACCAGGAAAACTTGGTAACTATGGGCAGCTCCTTGAAAACGGTAATCTACTGATTTCCATTAAGCAGGGCGGCGGTCCAAAACTGGCGGCTGGCGGTGGTCGGTTACTCGAACTGAACCCGCAAGGCGACATCGTTTGGGAACATATGGATCTTTTCCAGCACCATGACTTCAACCCAACACCGAATGGCAACGTGATCTATCTAGCGTGGGAGCTGACCCCGTCAATAGAAGCAGAGCGGGTGAAAGGCGGTAAACCCGATAGTGATCACGAAGACGGTGGTGTTTACGAAGACATAATACGGGAGGTCGACAACGATGGAAAAGTCGTCTGGGAATGGCGAATGAAAGATTACTTCCCTTACGAAAATTATCCACTACGCCATACGAGTAACCGCCACGAGTTTGCGCATGCCAACACCTGTCATGTTCAGGCGAACGGTAATATTCTGGTTAGTTTTCGGCAAATCGATTTGATGATCCTGGTTAACCGTCAGACAAAAAAAATAGATTGGGAAATGGCGGATCGAAGTTGGGGCGGTCAACATGACTGCCAGCGACTGGACAATGGCAATATTTTATTATTTGCCAATGGGTCCGAGCAAGCGACCCCAGAGCATTCCCGCATTTTGGAAATTGATCCGAATACTAAAGAAACTGTGTGGCAATACAAAGGACAACCTGCAGTCACCTTCTATTCACCTCGCGTCAGCGGCGTTGACCGCATGGCTAACGGCAACACATTTATTTGTGAAGGAATGCACGGTCGATTATTTGAAGTTACCCAGACAGGTCAAATCGTTTGGGAATATGTTTCGCCTTTCTACAATGCGGTTCCACAGATTGGCACAACCAATCAAATTTTTCGTGCCCGAAAATACGCGAAAATTGATCCAAAACTGATCAACTTACTAGATCGCTAGCGGCGTCCGCTTAGGGCCAAAAGCAAGCTCTTTTGCGATAAGCCTGTTATGACCGATATTGGATGTAAAGCAGACTCTTTTTGTGGGCAAAAAGACTGGACTTCTTAGCTCAACAGAGCGTGGATGGACCTCCATAACGGAGGTTCATTTATGCAAAAAGAAATACGTGAGAAAGTTACTGAAGAGCACTCATCTACAAATAATCTCACCCGCGAAGAGTTAGTCGAGCGGTGGGAACAAGCTAATCAAAATCCACCGCCAAAGGGTATTAGCCGGCGACTGTTGGAGTATGCGGCGGGCTACTCTATCCAAGTTAAATATCAGGGCGGATTGCGACCAGAAACCAAGCGGAAGCTGCAACGGTTGGCTACTTCCGATATTCGCAAAAAGTCATCAACTATACCCAGCAAAAGTCGTCCAATGTTAGCACCCGGCACCCGTCTGATTCGTGAATGGCGAGGTAAATCATATTCTGTCGAAATTACCGATGAGGCATTTTTATTTGAAGGGGCTCATTTCACATCCTTGTCACAGATTGCACGCACAATCACCGGAACACGCTGGTCAGGCCCAAGGTTCTTCGGGCTATGAGCAAAAATATTCGCTGTGCCATATACACCCGCAAATCGACAGATGAAGGATTAGAACAGAATTTTAATAGTCTGGATGCACAGCGCGAGGCTTGTGAAGCACTTATTCAATCACAACGTGGGTTGGGTTGGGTCAAACTAAAGAAGCAATATGACGATGGCGGGATCTCGGGTGGCACCATGGACCGACCTGCTCTCCAAGAAATCCTAAAAGATATCAAAAACAAGAAGGTTGATCTCGTCGTCGTTTACAAAGTTGATCGATTGACCCGCTCGCTCATGGACTTCGCAAAGATTATCGAAACCTTCGACGAACAAGGTGTATCCTTTGTTTCCGTAACCCAACAGTTTAATACGGCTAATTCAATGGGTCGTCTGACACTCAACGTATTATTATCGTTTGCACAGTTTGAACGTGAAGTTACTGCTGAGCGTATCCGTGACAAAATTGCTGCGTCGAAAAAGAAAGGGATGTGGATGGGAGGTGTTGTTCCATTGGGGTATGATGCTAAAAACAAGGAATTGCACATTGACAATATTGAGGCAGACATCGTCCGCACTTTGTTCCAGCTATATCTAAAATACAAAAGTGTTCGTATCGTAAAAATAGAAGCCGACAATCTGGGACTCGTCACCAAGCGCGGTAATGCATTCTCACGAGGGCATCTATATCAGTTGCTTCGCAACCCGATATATACGGGCGATGTGTTTCATAAAGGCAAAATCTATCCAGGACAGCACCGAGCTATAGTGGCTCGGGATACTTGGAATACTGTTCAAACTCTTTTAACGTCAAATGCTGTTGAACGATCTTCTCCAACCAACAATAAACAACTAAATTTATTCACAGGACTAATATTTGATGCAGATGGAGAAACTATTTCTCCCGCATATACATCGAAAAAAGGACGACGCTACCGCTATTATGTTTCTAAGAATTTGGTACATAAAACCCAAGGAACTAAAGATGGCTGGAGACTTCCTGCCAAAACGCTAGAAGACACCGTAGTAAAAACCCTTCTAGATTTTCTTGGCGACGAGGCGCGACTAATAAAGGAACTTGGCCTTCATAATCTTGAGGCAATCCAAATTCAGTATTCCCTCAATGCAGCATCCAGTGCGGTCAGCCAATTAAAGAAAGGTGACAAACAAAATCTGCGCACCTCTATCCAAAACCTGATAAAGCGTATTGTCCTCCACACCGATCGAATTAATATTAAAATCGATGCGTCAAAGTTCCGTGCGGCACCTGGATCAATAAAAATAGAAATCCCGATGAAGATGCGACGGAGAGGTGTAGAAAGCAAAATTATTTTATTGGCCAATAATGCTGCGGCACCCGATGAGAAATTGATTAAGCTGATAGCTGATACGCACCATTGGATTAATCTTCTCTCGTCTGGCAAGGCCAACTCTGTTCGAGACATTGCCAAACAGGTTGGTGTCGATGAAAACGATGTTAGCCGTTTTCTGCCACTGGCTTTTTTGGCTCCACATATTGTCGAAACCATATTGGCTGGAAAACAACCGCCTGAGCTAACAGTGGGAAAATTGAAACGGTTGAAATCCCTTCCGGTTTCTTGGGAAGAGCAATATCAAAGACTAGGAATCGCTCTTTAACCTACTTGGCAGTCTGGTGACACATTGTCGTCTTTAGAGACAATCTGCCAATTCTCCCCTGAAAGTGTTCCGTCCGCCAATTTCCACCAGAACGTTAGCCAACACCTACCCCTTTTGTCGCAGAGTTCTGCGACAATCTAGAAAACTCTCTATAGAACGTGGATTCTGAAGGGGTGAATGGTGGGCCCGGCAGGACTCGAACCTGCGACCAGACCGTTATGAGCGGCCGGCTCTAACCAGCTGAGCTACAGGCCCCCACCACTGCAGCAGTATATACCGCTGCCAAGAGAGCGACAAATTAGCTTTAAACTCGCCTGGGTCAAGGTCGAATTGGTAAATAAAAAGCGGCGCCTCAACAGTGAGACGCCGCTTTTTGTAAATTCAGGTTATTCTAGTAATCCAGGAAGCTCCGGAGTTTGCGGGACCTGCTTGGATGTTTCAGTTTACGCAACGCTTTGGCTTCAATTTGGCGAATACGTTCGCGGGTAACTGAGAATTGCTGGCCAACTTCTTCCAGCGTGTGATCAGTATTCATACCGATGCCGAAACGCATCCTGAGAACCCGCTCTTCGCGCGCCGTCAGGCTCGCCAATACTCTTGTTGTGGTTTCGCGCAGATTACCCTGGATTGCCGCATCCAATGGCTGAACCGCATTTTTATCTTCAATGAAATCACCGAGATGGCTATCTTCTTCATCACCAATCGGCGTTTCAAGGCTGATCGGCTCTTTGGCAATTTTCAAGACTTTGCGGACTTTATCGACCGGCATGGCCAGCTTGACCGCCAATTCATCCGGCGTCGGCTCGCGGACGATTTCATGCAGCATCTGGCGCGAGGTCCGCACCAGCATGTTGATTGTTTCGATCATATGCACCGGAATAAGAATGGT
>CAZMHI010000091.1:7322-10158 GCA_964566055.1 uncultured Rhodospirillaceae bacterium | reverse complement strand
TGGCACACTATGATGCCGTTGGGTGGGAGCCGTCCACGGCATCAAAAGCGGACATCGACTAGATCGATTGAAATAAATTGATAGAACTTGGGTGTAAACTAGGAGACTTCGGCTCGCTCGGTGTTATACTTCTGCAACCGATCCCGTGCCTCGTCTACTAATGCCAATCCTGCTTTGGCATGATCTGAGTTGAGATCTGCCGTGTGGCCGTCATACTCATCTAAATTTAGCACGCTTGGGCGGTGACCGAGTTTATCCCACCATTGCGCTACATGAGGGCGACCTTCAAACCAGATATCCAGCCATTTGATCATGTCCAAAACTTTGACAAGAGGTGCATAACAAACTTCGACAAGAGTTAATCTGTCCCCCATAACCCAAGGGCGTCCATCCGACAAAGTGTCTTCCATTTTGTTAAAGATTTGGTCCCACCCGACTATCCCGCGTAAAACCCATTCGGAGACCATGCCGTCTCGAATGACTGATTGTTGACGCAATGTTTTTTCCAAGTCAGGTTGTTTTCTCCACCTACTTTCTAGCTTTTCAATAGGAATGACTGACCTGAAACGAGTCACAAAGTTCAAGGCGGCAACGCCTGGAAACCCAACTTCGTCCGAAGTCTTTATCCATTCCCGCATATAGGCTCGTTCGACCAAGCCTTCTGGTTTGAGCGATGGTTCCGGTTTTAACTCATCAATGTAATCGCATATTATGGATGATTCCCGGATGGGTTTCCCATCATGAACCAATGTCGGTACAACAGCTTTGGGATTCAATTCTAGATAGTCACTCTGGAAATGATCCTCATTGAGAAGTTTAATATAACGCGGCGTCCAGTCCTCAATACCTTTTTCAGTTAGTGTAATTACAGCGCGGTTCGAACAAACTGAATCGGCTTCTTTTAGGTAATAAAGTTCTAACAATGGATTTCCTCCCCCATAGTTATCTGCAGGTAGGGCGTAATACGCTAATCCGGATCGTGCAGTGAAGTAAAGTTTTTACGAGAGACTGTCGAAGAAATTAGGCCACGACCCTTTATTTCGACGACTTGAGCAGCAGATCCATTTTTCTGGAAATATCGCCGGCCATTACTTCGATCCTACGTCTTATCCATTTGTGAGCGGGGTCGTTGTTGCTCCGTTCATGCCAAACTAAATAGAGAGATACTTTTTCACTCTTGAACGGTAACGGTGCCATAGATAGCTCTCGCAACGGACCAATGTGCATGGTGCTCAATTCTGTCGCAATTAGTTCACTACCTTTCACAAATGAAGGAATGGCATTGAAGTTAGAGACAGTTATTGTCGCTTCCCGAATAGCAGATACATCTACTCCCCGGATCGCTTCACTACTTTCATGACCACCACCAAACCGAACCGAGACATGTTCCGCATTGATATATTCTTCCCACGAAGTTGGGGCATCTCGAGTTTTGGGGTCGTAAAAGCACATCATGTCGCCTGAGATCAGCCGTCGTTGGAATATATCCGGTGCTTCTGGCGGGAAGGGCGTTAATATGAGTTGGCACCGCGCATCCCTAAGTAAAGAGATGCTAGGGATGCCGGACGGAATAAACTCTAGCCGGAGACGAATATTTTCCGAACGCGCTTCTCGCCAAAGCCGCGGAAAAATAAGCTCTCGCTGAAGATCATTTGCGGCGATTGTGAAATGCATATCTTCCTCGCCAGGATCAAACGGTCTTTGGTCCGTCAGGCCCATAATGCCATCCAGGACTTTCTGAATTGGTTCTTTCAAGGAGATTGCCGTTTCTGTTGGTGTCAGCCCTTGTCCAGAACGTACAAAGAGAGGATCTTTAAACACGCTTCGTAATCGAGCAAGCGCATAGCTTGTGGCCGATTGCGTCACATTTAATCGGATAGCTGCCTTGGAAACCGAAGATTCCTCCAAAATGATGAGGAAAGTCTTCAAAATCGACCCGTCTAGTTTATCTATATCGAAATTATTCATATTATCTATTAAATATCATAAATAGATTCGATGTTCAAAATTTAATAACCTGTGCGCTCTTTAGTTCTTGGAACTTTTGTTAGACGAGGAGGATTTCATGAAAAAACGGGTAATCTTGGGTGGCTTAGCGCTCGCCCTAAGTACAATTACGCTAAATTTAGAGACGGCATCTGCCGAAGAATTGACTGTGGCAACCTTTATACCGCCGCAGCATCACATCAACAAAAACCTATTCGGCTGGTTTGGCAAAGAGATTGCCAAACGTTCTGGCGGGTCTTTGACAATGAAATTATTTCCATCGGGCCAACTCGGCGCCGGCCCCGTGCAGCAATATAAGCGGGTTGTTGAAGGCGTCGCCGACATCACTTTTGGTGTTTCAGCCTATACTGCGGCAATTTTCCCCAAAACGATGCTTATCATTCCCCCGGGGAAATCGACAACGGCCAAAGAATCGACTGACCGTCTTTGGCGGGTTTTTGATAAATACATGGCGGATGAGTACAAGCAGGTAAAAGCACTTGGTGTATTTACCGTGGCAGGAAGCCTGGTTGCGTCGACCAAGGATATCTCGACCATGAAAGGCCTCAAAGGTACAAAATTGGTTCCCTATGCAGCGATGACAACACCGATCATCAAGGCGATGGGTGCCGTGCCAGTTCAGATGCCGGTGACTAAGATGTATACCGGACTGTCGACGGGAACGATTGATGCGACTTATGCATCCTACAATAATATCACACCACCGTGGAATTTCTGGGATGTCTCAAAATACGTTGTTGGCAATATCCCGGTTCAATTTGCGGCCACCTACGTAGCGATGAACAAGGAACGCTACGACGGTCTATCGGCAGCTCATCGGAAAATTATT
>CAZMHI010000091.1:0-7312 GCA_964566055.1 uncultured Rhodospirillaceae bacterium | reverse complement strand
ATGTCGGACCAAGGTTCAGCGACCTTCGATGGTGCGGATATGCGCTCGGAAGCGATGATGAAAAAGTCACCCAAAATGAAAAAATTAAGTTGGGTGCAGGTTTCTTCCGCCGAACGGGCCAAGATGGATGCAGCGGTGAAAAAGGGTCTCGAGTCGATTTTTACCGATTATGCCAAACGCGGTATCAAAAATGCCCGCGAAATCTATAACGCTCTAAACCAATAGATGAACAAAAGCCGCATCGGTGGTAAACATCGGTGTGGCTTTTTTTATAGGATGAGCGATATGGCCGCAGCCGACAAGCATCTACCCTGGCTGGATACCCTGGATAGGTGGATCGTCAGGTTCACCATAATCACTGGCGGCTTAGGTCTCGCCTTTATGGTCCTGCTAACCTTCTGGAACGTGATTATCATGCGGAAGGCGCTGAATGCGCCAATCCTGGGCGCGGAAGATCTTTTAATCCTCAATTTAGTATTGATCGTCGCGATCGCTATACCCTTTGGTGGCCGGGTCGGGGCTCATATCGAAATTGAAATATTGGAAGCACGCATGTCTCCTGGGTTTGCGCGTTGGTCTTATTTCGTGTTGCGCTTGGTTGGTATGCTCTTAGTCGGCGTGCTGGCTTGGCGGCTATTTGAGTCGGGCACTTCGGCCAGTAAATTTGGCGAAGCTACCCAACAGTTGTTGATATCGTATGAGCCTTTTTACTACATCCTGGCCACTCTCGTTGGCGTCTATGCGCTCATCTTGCTGACAGACGCTGTGCAATTGATCGTACGCGGGTATATCCGTCTGATCGACGGATTCGGGGGCGATTAGATGGTGAGCGTGTCCCTCATTGGCCTTGCCGGTCTATTTGTTCTCTTCGGCTTGCTTGCGCTGCGGTTCCCGGTCGCACTTTCGATGATGTTTGTTGGCCTGGTGGGGACCGTCATTGTTACCGCCAACCGTTTCTTAGCGCTTGGAATGTCCAGTGATCAGTCTTGGGCACGTGGTTTTAAGACGGCGCTATCCAATTTGTCAGGTGAAGCTTTTGAAGCGGCATCGAATTTCAATCTGTTGGTCATTCCGATGTTTATCCTTATGGGTAACATTGCCGGAGCTTCCGGAATGTCCAAAGATCTATTTACCGCAGCTTACCGTTGGATTGGCCATTTCAAAGGTGGTCTCGCATCAGCCACTATTTCAGCGTGCGCGGGCTTTGCTGCGCTTTCTGGTTCTTCCCTGGCATCAGCCGTCACCATGGGGCGTGTCGCCTTGCCCGAAATGAAGCGCTTCAAATATGCACCGGAGCTATCTACCGGTTCGGTGGCGGCTGGTGGAACGCTTGGTTTTCTCATTCCACCTTCCGGTGGCATGATTATCTATGCCGTGCTGACCGATCAATCTATCGGTCGTCTTTTTATGGCCGGTGTGATTCCGGGTATTATTCTGACTTTGCTTTTCATCGGTACTGTCTGGCTCGTCGTCCGTTTCCGGCCTGAAACAGGGCCGGCCGGGGAAAGGTCTTCTCGGCAAGAGCGCATCCGTTCCCTTATAGCCGCGATCCCCATTCTTTTCGTTGTCGGCATAACAATTGGCGGGATGTATACCGGCTTTTTTACACCGGTAGAGGCCTCTGCCGTGGGTGCCTTTCTAACATTTGTCGTAGCACTTGTTAGAAAAAAACTCAATTTGACTATGGCGGCACCGATTATCCTTCAAACGATGAAGGCGACAGCGACGGTCTTCCTTATAATTATTGGCGCGTTCATCTTTATCCCATTTATGTCTCTTACCGGCTTGGCGGCGGATATGGTTACTTTTCTCACCTCCCTTCCAATTGGTGATGTGGGCGTCCTGGTTGTCGTCATTCTTATCTACATGTTCTTAGGGACCTTTCTTGAAAGTATGGCGATGCTGGTGTTGACGATCCCTGTCGTTGTAGCACTTGCCACACAGCTCAATTGGGATCTGGTTTGGTTTGGCATCATTGTCGTTATTGTTCTTGAAATGGGAATGATCTCGCCGCCGGTGGGTATCAATGTTTTTGTGGTCAAATCAATCGCGCCAGAAGTCCCAATGCGGACCATATTTAAGGGTATCTGGCCTTTTTGGTTCGCCATGGCTGCCATGATCGCCTTACTCGTCATATTTCCGCCAATCGCAATGTTTTTGCCCGATACCATGCTTGGGCAATAACTTAAGTTTCAGGAGTGAAAGATGGCAATCGTAGAACCGGAAAACAAATCCGTAAAAGACTTTGAAGGTCTTCATCTCTATCACGGAGATATTTCGAATTGTTCGATGCGAGTTCGCATGACGCTTGAGGAAAAAGGATTGAAGTGGGTTAGTCATCACATTGATCTTAAGAAGAAAGAGAATATTTCTGACGAATATTTTGGCATCAATCCAAACGGTCTGGTGCCGACCCTTGTCCATGACGGTGTTGTCCACATCGAATCAAATGACATCATTGATTACCTCGATACCGCTTTTCCTGATCCACCTTTGCGATCTAACGACAAGGAATCTGAGATGTTGGAGTGGTTGAAGCTGTCCGCAAGCATGCATGTTCCCGCCATCAAGCCCTACGTCTATGCCAAGAAAATGGCGCCCAAGATCAAGAAAACTCAGGAAGAACAAGCAAAATACGAAGGCCTGCAAAAGAATGAAGAATTAAAGGAATTTCATTCCAAACATGCCGGGCAGAACATGTTCAGCGATGAGGATATCCGTCAATCAGAAGAAATGTTGGCAGAGGCTTTTGGTAAATTAGAAGCAAGTCTCGAGGGCAATTCCTGGATCATGGGGGAACAATTCACCCTCGCAGATATTTCATGGATACCGATTTATTTCGTTATTGTTGGGTGCGGCTATGATTTTAACCCTTTTCCCAACATCTCGCGTTGGGCAGAAAATATCCAAGAACGAGAAAGCTATCGCAAAGGTATTTCAGACTGGTGCGAAGACTTCGCCAAAGTTTGAGTGAGAGAATTTTTTGGAGAGGAAAAAGCCAAATGTTAGACGCAGCAGATTTATCAACAGAATCAAAATTATGGATTGGTGGAGAGTGGGTATCCCCAACGGGAGAAAACTATTTCGATGACCTCAACCCGGAAGATGACAGCCTATACGGACGGTCAGCAACTGGCGCACCCGAAGATATGCTCAAAGCGGTCGGTGCTGCCAATGAAGCTTTCCAGGCCTATGGTTCGACGACGGCTAAAGAACGTGAAGCATGGATTATGCAGGCAGCCGAGGTTATGGCCTCGATGCAAGATGAGTTTGTCGCCGCACTGATTGATGAAATCGGCTCGCCGATCAATAAGGCAATGTTCGAATATAACAAAGCTCTATCGATGATGCGGGCCGCATCCGGCATGGCCCGCCAGGTGACGGGCAAAACCATTCCTTCCGATTATCCGGGAAGGTACTCAATGAGCGTACGTCAACCGCTTGGCGTTATCGCTGCGATTACGCCCTTTAATGTTCCTTTGATCAAAGGCGTCCGCTTAACCGCTGACCCCTTGGCGGTTGGCAACACCGTTGTACTGTTGGCTTCTGAATTTGCCCCCCGCATTTCATTGCTACTCGCGCAAGTCTATGAAAAGGCCGGCCTGCCAGCAGGGGCTTTCAATGTTGTCACGGGGTATGGACATGAAATTGGCGATACGCTCACCGGCCATCCTGATGTGCCGATGGTGACATTTACCGGATCGAGCGTTGTCGGTCAGCATATTAACGAGCTTTGTGCCAAGCAGAAAAAACGCGTGACCTTGGAATTGGGTGGCAAAAGTCCTTTTGTTATTTTGGCGGATGCCGATTTGAAAAAAGCTGTCCAAGCGGCCTGTCATGGCATTTTTCTTTACCAAGGCCAGGTCTGTATGGGAGGCAGTCGTATTTATGTCGAAGAACCTCTCTATCACAAGTTTGTCGAAACTTACGCCAATGCGGCCAGCAATTTGGGTATGGGCGATCTTCGCAGTACCGATACCATGATTGGCCCAATCATCTCGGAGCGCCAACGCAACCGCGTTCGGACACATATCGAAGATGCCCGCGAAAAAGGGGCCACGATCATTGCCGGGGGAAATTGGGAAGGCAATCGATGTGAGCCGACTATTTTAACGGGTGTTACGGAAGAGATGACGGTTTGCCGGGAAGAAACCTTTGGTCCGGTGACATCGGTTTTTAAAGTAGACTCGTATGAAGAGGCTCTCGAAAAATCCAATGATACTGAATATGGGCTGTCCGCCAGTATTTTCACCGAGAATCTGAATAAGGCACTGCATTATGCCCATAATGTGTCCGCCGGTATGTGCCACGTAAATGCCTCGCCGGTGCATGACGAGCCACACGTACCTTTTGGTGGCAATGGTGAAAGTGGCATCGGCCGCGAAGGCACCGAAGCAGATATTGATGCGATGACCGAATGGAAATGGATCACCATTCAATCTTAAAAACTGATGGAATTTTAACTTAGGAGGAAAACATGTCTCGATTAGAAGGAAAAGTTGCAGTTGTTACGGGTGCCGCCCAAGGGATTGGTGAGGTTTATGCCAAAGCTATGGCCAAGGAAGGTGCAAAAGTTGTTGTCTCGGACATCGCCGATCCGTCACGCGTCGTTGAAGAGATTAAAGCCGAAGGCGGAAGTGCAATTGCCATCGAAGCTGATGTCACCAGTGACGAATCGCTGGCGGCTCTTGTTGAGAAAACAGAAGCTGAGTTCGGCCCTATTGAAATCTTGGTCAATAATGCGGCGCTGTTTGCCGAGCTTATGATCACCCCCATCATGGAGATGAGCAATGAAGAATGGGACCGGGTGATGACGGTTAATGCCCGCGGTTCTTTCCAATGTATCAAGGCAGCTGTGCCAAGCATGCTGAAAAATGGCCGCGGTAAAATAATTAACATTAGCTCCGGCACTTTCTATTATGGCGGTCCGGGCTTTGCCAATTATGTCAGCTCAAAGGGCGCTATCCTTGGCCTCACGCGGTCGGCCGCGCGGGAGCTCGGTGACAAAAACATTCACGTCAATTGTATCGTTCCGGGACTCACCGAAAGTGAAGGTGTGCAAAATCACCCGCAGCTCGATATTGCTCGCGCGCCAACGATACAAAGCCGTATACTCAAGCGTGATATGATGCCTGAAGATTTGGTCGGGACCTTAATGTTCTTGGCCTCGGAAGACAGCGACTTCCTTTCAGGACAGTCAATCAATGTCGATGGTGGAAGATACTGTCAGTAATACAATTTGAATGAGGCAATCAGCATGCTCGAACTATACCATCATGGATCATCGGTTTGTGCGGCGAAAGTTCGCATGTACATGCATGAAAAAGATTTGGACTGGGAAGGTCACTATATTGATATTCTCAAGGGGGACCAGTTCGATCCCTCCTATATGAAGCTCAATCCAAAGGCCGTCGTCCCTACCCTTATCCATGATGGTGAAGTTATCTGTGATTCAACAGTGATCTGTGAGTACATCGAAGATGTTTTCACAGATCACCCTATACGTCCAACAGATGCTTTGGAACATGCCCGCGTGCTTTATTGGACAAAGGCGGTTGATGAAGAGCTGCATCCGGCCTGCGGGTTTGTGACCTTTCTGTGTTCCCATCGGCATATCGTTTTGCGGTTGGGTGAAGAAGGTGTGCAGAAGTTTTTGGACTCGACCCCGGCTCTTTCTGTCACGGCTAACTGGCATGAAACAAAAAAAACCATCGTGAGAAAAGGGTTCGATGCGCCGGGCGCCGCTGAAAAAGTTAAGCTTTATGATTTGTATCTTCACAAAATGGAAGATGTGCTGGCTGATCGGAAATGGCTTGCTGGAGACAACTTTACCTTTGCCGATATAGCCATGACCCCCTATGTCAACCGGCTTGATATGATGGCGTTATCCGGCATGTGGGAAAAGGGGCGATTGCCGAACGTCGCGAACTGGTTCTCGCGCATAAAATCACGCCCGAGCTTTAAACCCAGTTTCTTGGATTGGTGCCCGGAAGATCTGACAAATGATCTAAAAAACTTTGGTTCTCAAAGTTGGCCGGAAGTTGCCCAAATACTAGAAATAGAACAGTAACCGAGGCTGAAACAAATATGCCGCAAGGACCCAATATACTAAAGGAAAGTGGGCTTCCCCTTTCATTTGAGGTCGTCAATCCTGAACAGGTAGGAATCACACCTCCCGAAACCCGTATGGGTGATTCATTGCGCACCTGGGTGCGATCCTTATCCGTATTTCAAAAAGAAGCGCTGGTTGCATCAAGTCGGACGGGGCTTGTTTGGCGGTTATCGAGTGATGAAGGCCCTTATCTCGATGGCCATGACGAGGCATCCTGTCCTTTATCTTTTTTGACGGTTGGCATGATTGCCTCTTATATGAATGAAATTACCGCGCTGGCGAAGCAGCAAGATATACCCATCCATAAGCTGCGTCTTATCCAGGACAATTATTACACGATGGAAGGCTCAATGCGGAAACGCACGATGGTCGGTGGCGCGCTGCCGGTTGAGCTCACTGTAGAAATAGACTGTGATCTTGAGGATGGAGCATTAAATACCTTTCTTCTCAATGCGATTTCAGCATCGCCGATAAACGGGCTGATGCGCGGAAAGTTGGATAGCCTATTTGCGCTTTCAAAGAATGGCCGGGAACTTGATCTCGGCAAGGCAAAGCGAATAGCGGGACCGTTATATGCCGATCCCGGAGATCAGTTTGATCAGTGCAAATTTGAAGCATCAATACTCAACGAGCCGCTGGTCGAACCGCAAGGCACAACACCTAAGAAAGAGGTGTCTGGCGGCACTTCAGCAGCGGGTTCGAGTTTAGTGGATGAACAAAACCGCACCCTTAATATTGGCGGTGTGTGTACACTGCGCGACGACGGTATTAAGGAAATAATCCAATTGCAGTACAGCCCGCACGGCACATCGTTTAAGCTTCTATCTGAAGAAGCACCCAAAAATAGCGGCCAGGGGCGTGCGCCCGACGCCAACACCTACATCTCAGCCGGTGTGGCCTTTTGTTTCATGACCCAGTTTGGCCGTTTTGTGAAAATGCTGGACCTTGATCTTGAAGAGTATCGCGTTGTTCAGGATAGCCACTTCTCACTCGGCGGGGCTTCCGGCGAAACTGGAGAGCCTGGGAAAGCTGATCCACTAGAAACGCATGTCTATCTAAAAACATCCGAAAGTGACGATATCGCGCGCGAAATGCTCGATATCAGCGAACAAACCTGCTTTCTGCACGCTTTCTGCCGAACTGACATGAAGACTAAACTAAAAATTAACCGCATATAGTTTTCGAACTTAATGTCCGCTA
>CAZMHI010000090.1:0-10206 GCA_964566055.1 uncultured Rhodospirillaceae bacterium | reverse complement strand
ACCACCATTTTGGCACACTATGATGCCGTTGGGTGGGAGCCGTCCACGGCATCAATAGCGGACATTGTGAATGGGCAGCCGTCATTCCTTATCGATCTGATAGCGTTTCATTTTCTCCCACAGGCTCTTTCGTGAAATACCGAGGTCGTCGGCCGCCTGGCCGATAATCCAATTACTTTGGCTCAGGGCCTGGAGGATTGCCTGACGTTCCGCACTTTCAACGGATTCCCGGAGTGTATTTTGGGAGGTCAATTCATCGAGCGCGTTATCCAAAAACATTAGGTCATGAACCATAATACGTGGCCCATCACTGAGCGCCACCGCACGTTCCAGAATATTTCGGAGCTCGCGGACATTTCCCGGAAACGGCATGGCAAGCAGCTCGGCCTCGGCTTCCGCTGATAGCCGCTTCGGAGGGATACCCATCTCATTCGCATGGAGTTCAACAAACATACGGGCCAGGAAAAGTATGTCTTCGCGTCGGTCGCGTAAGGCCGGAATATGAACATTGATGACATTAAGACGCCAGTACAAATCCGAACGGAATTGGCCGTTTTTGACGGCTTCATCTAGTTCGACCTGGGTTGCGGCAATGATACGAACATCCAACGGGACCGGCTCACTGCCGCCAACGCGATCGACAACCTGTTCCTGCAAAACCCGCAGTAATTTTACCTGGGTCTCCGGTGGAATTTCCGCAATTTCGTCAAGGAAAATCGAACCCATATGGGCCTGCTCGAAACGACCGATATGGCGCTGAGTCGCGCCGGTGAAAGCGCCTTTTTCGTGACCAAAAAGTTCACTCTCGACAAGGTTCTGTGGAAGTGCCGCGCAATTGACCCGGATGAAGGACTTGTCGGCCCGGCGGCTATTGTAATGGAGCAGCGAGGCGACAACTTCTTTACCGACGCCCGACTCCCCGGTAATCAAAACGGAACTATCGACCGATGCCAATCGCGCCACCAGCCTTTCAATGCGGCGCATTGACGAACTTTTGCCGAGGACGCCGCTGCCCGGTCGAAAGGTTTTACCATCCAGACCGGGGATATCGGCTGACAGGTTTTGATCCTCAATACGTGACAAATTCCGCTGAATTTTCTCGATGAAATCCTTGAGGTCGAACGGCTTGGTTAAATAGTCGAGGGCGCCGGCTTTAACGAGTTCCACGGCATCTGCCACCTCTCCAAAAGCCGTCATCAGGATAACGGGAATTCCGGGGTAGTGCTGCGAAATATCGTAAAACAAATCGGCACCGGAACCGTCCGGCAGACGGATATCGGTAACCACCATATCGATATCACCTTTTTCTAGCTGGTGACCGGCATCGGCGACATCACAGGCGACCCGTACGGGAATTCCTTCAAGCTGCAGTCGGTCCTCCAGAGACAGCCGCATGATCTCGTCGTCCTCAACAACAAGGACACAGAGGTCAGATGCATTAATCTCCGGAGCGTTGAAAGTATTTTTAACCATCGACATGGTTGCTACGCTCTCACTTCAACAGTCGGTAAGGTAACTAGGAACTGGGTGCCGCGGCCAACCTCGCTTTCCACTTCAATAACCCCGCGCATGCTTTCGACCAGACGGTAAACAATCCACAGCCCGAGACCGGTTCCGTTCCTCTTAGTTGTGAAAAATGGATCGAAAAGCTGTTTCCGAATTTCCGCAGGTATACCGGGGCCGTTGTCGCCGACTTCCAGAAAGACACAGTCGCCGTCGCGAAAAGTTCTAAACGTAATCGTGCCCTTGTCATTGAGTGCCTGAATGGAGTTTTTTAAAAGATTCAGAACAATCTGCTGGACTCGTGGCCGGTTGATCAGAACATCCTCACCCAGGTGATTTTCCCAGATAAAATCAATGCCCCGTTCTTTAATTTCCGACTCGACAATGTCGCGGAGGTCTTCAAGAGAAGTGGAGCTTTCTGAACTGATTGCATCTTCGGTGCGAAGCTCGATCAGCAGACTTTCGACAATATTCTTAATGCGGTTCAATCCCTGATCCAGTAGGGGCAGATATCGTTCCACCAGTTCTGGGTCATCGGGATGCTTTTTCAGGGTATCAATGCAATTCATCAGGCCGGCCAAGGGATTGTTGACCTCGTGAGCCACACCGGCGCTGATGCGGCCAAGCGCAACGAGTTTTTCACTGACGGCAATCTGCTCTTCCAGTGATTTCTTTTCCACCATTTCTTGAGCCATATTGTTGAAGGTCGAAGCCAAGATGCCCAATTCATCGTCATTACTGACCGGGATTTTTTTGATGTCGGCGAGTTCGCCACGTCCAACGGCCTCCATACCTTCAGTCATGGCGGCAAGGGGGCGCGTTATTTTTTTGGCAATTGCGGTGCCCAACAAGCTGCCAAGAAGCACCAAGGCAGCTGTGAGGCCAAGAATAATTATTGCAGAACGCTGTGTCTTGACGAACAACTCTTGATAGGACAAGCGAACACGGACGAACCCAAGTATTTTTTCATCAGAAAAAATGGGAACCACGCCCTCAAGAAATCCGCTGCTACCAAAACCATTGTTGAGGATAGCAGGTGAGCGCAGATTCTTGACGGCATTCAAGAGCCTTTCTTCCGTTTTGTTTGAATGGGCGAGGGGCATACCTAACGGGTTTTTGTCTGGTTGCAAATGGGTGAGTACCACTCCCTTGGGATCGATTATCATCGCTGTGATAACTTGGGTTTCACGCAATACACCTGTGCCTTTCTTAGCCATATTCTTAAGGCTTTTGTATAGCGACCAATAATCATTTTGCAGGATGTCCGCAGGTGCCGTTACCGCCACCGAGTTAGCCAATAGCAAAGCCTTGTTTTCAAGTTCCTGCTGGAAGCGCTGCCAATTGAGAGTCACCATCACAGCGCCGATGGCAAAGGCCACGCTGGCGACGGCGACGGTAATCGTCAGAGCAAATTTGACGGATAACCCTTTAGGCAGGCGACTGGGCCACATCATTTTTTGATAACCGAATTGAGGTCGGAATTTGATATCAGAGAATTACCATTGGGTTGGGCATTTCGAGTTTTTACGATCATCTCGCGGATATTATCAAAAAGGCTGGGTGGGAAATCTCCAAAACCATCCAATTTCAAACCCTTCAAAAATTTACGACCATCGGTATTTTCATTCATGTTCGTAACGACTCTTTTCATCCGCCAAACCGTCTCCATATCGACGCCTAACCGCGCGACCAGAGGGGGGAAACCGAAAGCCGGTGACTGATTGATAACGCGGGTTTTGTCTGCCAATTCGGGATTAAATTCTTTCAGGTATTCCCAGATATAGGAATCGACAGCCCCACCATCGGCAAATTGTTCAGCAACTGCCTCGACCGTTTCGGCATGGTTGAAGGTGAAAAAGGTCTTGCGAAAAAAGGCCTCTTGATTGGTCTCTTTTTGGGTGAGCAGATATTGCGGATAGAGATAGCCCGAATTGGATTCGGGATCGGAGAAGGCAAAGGTTTTTCCCCTCAGATCTTTGAGTGACTGATGGGGGCTGTCCTTGTGAACGATGATAAACGAATGATAAAGCGGCTTACTGTGGTATATTGGCACTGAGATCAGTTTGATGAATTCCGGGTCGCGTTTCTGTACAAAGGGGAATCCGCAGATCCAGGCAAAATCTAGACTGCCCGATTCAAGCATGTCCATGACCTCACGATAGGACCGGCGGCGGACGAACTCGACGCGCTGGCCCATTTTCTTGCTCAGGTAATAAGCCCACTGGTCCAGGAAGCGGAGATTCTCACGCACGACCACGGCAGTTAGTCCAAACCGGATGGGCTTGTTTGTCGCGCTGATTTCAATCGGTCCCGCATGTGAGGCCTGAGGCATTTGGACAAATGCCAAAAAGAATAGAACCAGACATACCCTGCATCTACCGATCACCACGAATTCTCCGCTCAGCGCAGTTAAATTTGTCATGAATAAACGGATCAGGTTTACCGTTGAAATTTTTTACCTTTTTCGAAGCGCCTGAATCCGTAATAAATTCTTACGCACTTTGGTTTGGTGGCAGCATTATATCAACGGTTACTCCCTCATGTACATTGCTTGGTTCTTAATTTTTCCGAATTTTTTTGGCAACTGATCCTGAGAATTATTCCACTTGTTACCAACCGGTAACATCAATTTTAGGGTTATCAGCTCTAACGACTTGATCGACTTGGTTTCTTACCTCGCGTTACCAATTATCCGCCGATGTTACCGGTTGGTAACGTCTGCGATACATATTCCGAAACCCCTTCGGTGGATAAAAAAAGCTTCTGCTGTGGATTCAAACACTTAAACGAATTGGCACGGAATATGCAGTTGACCCTACAAAGAAAACCGTGACAGCGGCGGTCGAGTCAGCCCTGAACGCGGATTTTAATGAACAATAAACGGGAGTGCAGGTTTGAAGGTCCGGTTTTCCATAACCTTTGGAACGGTTATCGCCAGCATTGCTGTTGTGTTAGTTGTTCTGGTTGGAGGGTGGTTCGCCCAGGAGGCTTACACGTCTCAATCAGAATTCTGCGGCGGGTCCTGCCACACAATGTCCGAGCAGTTCGCCGCCTGGAAAAATGATAATCATCATGCCAGCAAGAGCAAAAATGGCGTCCAGGCAGAATGCGTTGATTGTCATTTCCTGCCCGGTGAAAAACACGGTTTTAAGGCTAAAATGGAAGGCCTGCGTCATCTGGCCGCCTACTTGTATGATCCCGATGCGCCACTTCCCATTCGACCGGTTATCAAGGACGGCGCCTGCTTGCAGTCGGGCTGTCATAACCGTGCTAAATTTCAAGACAAGGAAATTAAGTATACCAAGAATGTAAGATTCAAACACAAACCCCATTTCGGCGAAAAGGCGCTCAAGGGGCAAAAGCTGACTTGCGATACCTGCCACTTTAAGGTGACGGCGAAAAAGCATTTCGAGGTTCCAAAAGACATTTGCTACCTGTGTCACCTGAAGCTGGAAAAACCCGACTTGGAGAAAGCCGTCGTCGAAAACGTAACGATTGGCGAAGCGGCGGTGAAGAAAATCAGCTTTCGACAACGGCCCGCTATCAATTTTAACGAAGGCGCCTCGAAGTGTGAAATCTGTCATCTTATTCCGACCAGGTCGTTGCAAGGTCAGCTCAGTGCAGAGGACTCCAAGGTAAAGGCAATCACCCATCAATCCATAAAAGAGGCCGGGGTCGCTTGTGAAGGGTGCCATTTCGAAGTCGTTAAGGGACATGGGGAAATCAATACTGGCAATGTCGTCTCCAATGGCTGTCTAACCTGCCATAACCGTAGCGATGATTTGCTGGCGAAGGCTAACGACCGCAAGCTGATGCATAACCAGCATGTCAGTAAGCAGACTGCCGACTGTTTTGATTGCCACAGTGTTATTGAGCATCGGAATCGCACCGATCACCTGGACTTCGTGCGGGAAGACTGCACGCTCTGTCATCAGGATCAGCACAAATATCAGAAAATGTTGCTTGCCGGCATCCCGGTAAAAGACGGCATACGCGCCACGCCTCATCTCATGTTCAAGGTCAACACAAATTGTATGGGTTGCCACCTTAAAAAATCACTGAGCAAAGGTCATGCGGTGCGCACCGGTGCACCGGAAACCTGCGCCGCCTGTCATACGCCAGAGCACAAGAAAATGTTGTCTGACTGGCGAACCCAGGTTGGAGAAGAAATCAAGGGTGCGCAGGAACTTGAGGTGGAAGCAATGAAGGCATTAGAGGATGCCAGAAATAGTGGCGTTGCCGCCGAGACGCTGAAGGCGGCACAGAAAAAAATCGCCGAAGGGCAGAAATACCTTGAGATCGTGCGTATCGGCAACGGCGTACACAATAAAAAATATGCCATCACAATTTTGGATGAGGCATTCGTGAATTTTGAAGACACCATAGATCTCTTGAAAAGTGGTGGTTAAAGACGACAGGGAAGAGCCCCCTGAAAAAGTGCAGAAAACGGAAGTTGGTGGAATGAGTACGAAATAAGGAGAGGTAAAAGATGAACAAGATTGACCGATTGAAAATCAATCGCCGTGACGTTCTGAAAGGCGCCGGGGTGACGGTAGCTGGAGCGGCAGCGGTGGCGACAACGGGCACTAGCGTCGCTGAGGCGGCAACCTCCGCCCCACGCTGGGTAATGGTAATGGACTTGCGGAAGTGTATTGGCTGTCGGGCCTGCACAGTTTCCTGCAAGGCTGAAAACGATGTTTCGCTCGGGCGTTTCAGGACCGTCGTACAGGAAAAAACAGTGGGTACTTTTCCGAATACCAAGAAGGGTTTCCTACCGATCATGTGTAATCATTGTGAGGGCAACAAAAAAGACGGCGTGCCGCCTTGCGTTAAGACGTGTCCGGAATATCCCGGCAAGCGTATGACCTTCAAAACCGCTGACGGTAAAAAAATCCGCTATCGTGGTGGCGCGACTTATAAACGCCCTGATGGTCTGGTTTTAATCGATTCAGATCTTTGTATTGGCTGCGGCAAATGCATTGATTCCTGCCCATACGGTGTTCGTTCTTTCAATCCATTTATCAAGGCCGGCAAAAAGCCTGAAAAACAGGCCGCCGATAAGTGTGACATGTGCAAGGAACGGGTAGCTAACGGCATAGATCCCTCCTGCGTTAATACCTGTCAGGGGCGTGCCCGCATTTTCGGTGATCTCAACGATCCGAATAGCGAAGTCGCAAAGCTTGTCAAAGAGCACAAACTTGCAAAGAACGTCCTGCTTCCAGAAGAGGGGACCGAACCACATGTTTTCTATATCGATCCGGATAACATGTTGAAGGACCTCTATACGAAGCGCGAAAAAGGAAAACTGGACCACTATGTGGACCTGATTCCATAGGTTCAGTGATTAGAAAAGGATGAAAAAAATGACAAAATTAAATCGTCGAGATTTTATGGCACTTGCCGGAGCCAGTGGAGCCGCCTTAGCGGTTGGTACCGGCCAGCCTAACAAAGCCCTGGCGGGAAACGTGACCTTTAAAAATGGTGGTCGCGATTTTTCGCCGATAACCGGCAAAGAGCGCCAAGCCATTCCAACTGCTTGTTGGCAGTGCGTGACCCGTGATTCAATGATGGGTTATGTTGAGGATGGCCGACTTGTGAAACTGGAAGGTCACCCCGACTCGATTAGAACTCTTGGCAAATTATGCGCCAAGGGTCAGGCCGGTGTAAATCAAGTATATTTTCCAGATCGCATTCTTCACCCGTTAAAGCGCGTTGGGAAACGTGGTGAGCATAAATGGAAAAGAATTTCCTGGGATGAAGCCCTGGACTTGATTGCCTCCAAATTGAAACCGCTGCGCGACGCTGGTACGCCTGAATTGTTCATGTACCAATATGGCCGACACAAAGCGTCTCAGGCTGCTACGATGTACGATTTCATGGCGGCATATGGCACCAAGACAATTGGCAATCACACATCGGTGTGTGAAGCCGCCAAATGGGTTGGTCAGGAAAGTCTATGGGGCGGTATGTATGATAACTGGGACTATGACAAAACCGATTTTGTCGTCAATTTCGGTTCCAATCAGTTTGAAACCCATACCAACCATATCCCGACCTCTCAGCGTTTGATCCGGGCGATGGTTGATCGCGGGGTGCCGCTTTACACCTTCGATGTTAGGTTATCGAACACCGCCGCCAAGTCGACGGAATGGGTGCCGATCAATCCGGGCCATGACGGTTTGGTAATGCTGGCGATGATTAACGTCATCATGAACGAAGGGTTGTTTAGAAAAGACCACTTCAAGTTCATGCGGGTGACGCCTGATTATCACGCCACGACAGATCAGAAGATCGCCGCAATCAAGAAAGAAGTGGCTAAGTTTACACCGGAATTCGCCGAACAGCGAAGTGGTGTTCCAGCCGCTAAGATCAAGGAGATCGCTCGTGGTTTCGCCAAAGCCAAATCGGCTTGTCTTGTGACTTATCGAGGCACCGTCATGCATTATCACGGTGCTGATCAGGAACGTGCTGCGATGCTGCTTGCCGCCATCACCAACAACCTGGACACGCCCGGCGGGCGAGTCATGGGCGTTGGCGCTGGTTGGAAAGCGCCATCAACGCCGGCGGCAAAGGTCCATAAGGGCCTGCATGTCAAAGACGGCTTTCCGAATGAAGCGGCCTTTCCGACGCACCACGTCTCCCACCAGGTGTTGCCGGTGATCAAGGACGGCCATGCCGGCCGGCCCAAGGTCTATTGGTGGAGCTGTTACAATCCTGGCTACATTAACGGCGATAATAACGAGTGGCAGTCGATCCTGAAGGATGAGAGCATCATGCCGTTCTTAATCACTTCAACGATCACCTATGACGAATCGTCACAGTTCGCCGATCTCATCCTGCCTGATGTTACTTATCTTGAACGGTGGGATTGGGAAGATATGGTGTCCGGCAACCAGATTGCCGAATTCTATATCCGCCAACCTCTGGTGAAGCCTTTGGGCGAAGCTAGGTGTCAGGGCGACGTTTGGCCAGAACTGGCCAAACGGATCGGCTTCAAATTAGCCTGGAAGGACAAGAAAGACTTTGTCCGTCGGTCCTGCGAAATGACGCCTGGCGTCAAGGAAGCAGGCGGCTTTGACTACATGGTCAAAAAAGGTGTCTGGCATGATCCGAACGACAAAGGCAATTACGGCTTTTACAACAAAAAGGTCAATGTCAGTGGCGACGGTGTCATTCTCGACAAAAAAACCGGCGTTTATTGGAATTGGAAAAAAGCCGGTGTGGCCAATGAAACTGCGGCTCAGAAAGCCGGATATCTGGGCACCAAGGGCGCTAAGAAAGCCTACGTTGCCCAAAATATTAATGGCACTCCGTTATCGGCCTATGCGCCGAATACGAAGTTCACCAAATCTGGTCTGCTGGACTTTTATTCCGATAACTTTAAGTCGAAAGGTCTGCCCGCATTCCCAACCTATACACCAACACCTGAACACGAAGCCATGGCCAAAGACGAATTGATCATGACAACGTATAAGGTGTCCGTGCATTCACATTCCCGGACCACCCATTGCAAATGGTTGGCCGAGATCAAGCACGACAACCCGGGTTGGATCAACGCCAAGACTGCCGCAGAACGCGGTATCAAAGATGGTGATTCCATCAAGGTAAGCAATAAACTGGGAACAATCACGACGACGGCTTATGTCACCGAAGGTATCGTTCCCGGTGTTATCGCTATCTCCCACCACTTTGGCCGGGAGCATTCCGGTATCTATGGCTCTGGTAAAAGCAATCCGTTTAACGGCGGTGCTTCATCGGATCCAGACGCCAAGAACATGACCTGGAAGAAACATGGTGTTCACCCGAACGCAATCATTCCAAATAGCTCTGATCCGATCAGTGGAACTCAGCGTTGGATGGATACGGTTGTTCGGGTAGCTAAAGCCTAAGAACCAAAGATAAGGAGAGATTAAAATGGCTACCCCTCGGAATGATATGCAAAATATGGCAATAGCACGAGCCAATGTATACGGCCTCCTTGCCAATATCTTCCGGGAGGAGCCATCTAAAACTCTTCTGACCAAGCTCGCGGGACGGGAATTTTCAAACGCCCTAAATGCCCACAGTCTTTCCCTGGACGACGTATTTGAAAGTACTCCCTGCGAACAACTTGCTGAGGACCTGGCCCTCGAATATACGAGACTATTTATAGGGCCGGGTTCTCACATTTCTCCCAATGAATCAATGCATACGGAAGCGCGTTTTGGTGAGCCTAATGCTCTATGGGGACATCAAACTGTCGCCGTCGCAAAATTTATGGCGGCCGCCGGGTTGAAAATCGAAGAATCCTTCAGCGGTATGCCCGACCACCTCAGTGCCGAATTTGAATTCATGCAGCAGTTGCTGCTGAAAGAAGCGGAAGCTTGGAGCGACGCAGATCAAGAATTGGCTAGTAATATCCTAAAGATTCAAAATCGTTTTTACCAAGAGCATTTGTCGCAATGGGTATCCAACTTCTGTGACAAAGTCATCGAAATGACCGATCATCCGTTTTACAGACAATTCTCAAAGGTTACGAAAGACTTCGTCGAATTTGAACAAGAAACCTTGCGAGAGCTTATCTGCGAGGTTGAAGACGCTGACAGACTTTCAGCCTAAGCTGTGGCGCTTTTTAAGCCAAAATAGCCTTCTCTGCTAATGTCCGCTTAGGGTCCAGGCTGTGTCAAAACGTGATCTGTGGTAAAATCCTGTGAAGTTGATTTC
>CAZMHI010000089.1:0-10937 GCA_964566055.1 uncultured Rhodospirillaceae bacterium | reverse complement strand
GTGCGGAGTTCGTGCAACTCCGTAAATTCTTAAATGAAGGAGGAACCAAACGCGTAAATGTTGTGGCAGTAAGCTGGACAGAAGGCCGCTATGGCGACGATTCTCCGTCACGTCTTCGCAGTATGGTGCGGAACTTCCATCCGGCCATTCGCGTTGTTCGCGCCAGTCCAAAAGTCGAAAAAGACTTCTCACCGCTATCCTATGTACCTGCCAGTTTTATATTCGACCGGCAGGGCAAAGTGGTCTATGGCGACGGCAACCGGGAATATCTTGGCACTGCCCGATTGACCAAAATCCTCGACAGCATCAATTAGTTTATCAGGAAAAAAAGCCCGCTTGTATTTGTCTTGATATATTGCCTCTCCTTTTTTAACCTCAAAAAAAAGGGAGGCTTCGATGTCAGATTTCAAACTCACCAGTGATAGTTTCAACGAAGGCGACACGCTCGCCATGGATCATATATTAGCTGAGGAATATGGCTTCGGCTGTGCCGGCGGCAATCAGTCGCCGCACCTTGCCTGGACTGATCCGCCTGAAGGCACCGAGAGCTTTGCTCTCACCATGTATGATCCGGATGCACCGACCGGCAGCGGCTTTTGGCACTGGGTGGTGATCAATATCCCGAAGGACGTCCGCGAACTACCACTTGATGCGTCGAAGAATGGCCTGCCGGCAGGGGCTATTGAAACACGGAATGATTTTCCAGCCCCCGGTTACGGTGGTCCCTGCCCACCCGAAGGCCACGGCCCGCATCGCTATATCTTTACGTTGCATGCCGTGGGTGCCGCTGAACTGCCGGTAACACCCGATTTGTCAGCCGCCATCATCGGCTTCAATCTGCATTTTGCGACGATTGAAAAGGCCCAGCTAACCGGAAAATTTGAGAAATAGCTGTACTTAGGCAGCGCTAATACAGCTTTCCCCTTGAATCTCGACGTTGCGTGTTGCCGCCCATTGATCGCCAAGCGCCGTCAGTTCTTCTTCACTGAGGAATTGTTCGGCCATGGCAAATAACGCCATTTCTTCTTTTTGGAAATGACCAAATGCCAGGTCGATCAACTGTTTGGCCTGGGAAATTAGCGCCGCCATGTCTTGTTCGACACGAGCAGCTTCCACAAGTTCATCAACGTTTTTATGTTCCGCGCGCATCATTTCCAATGGTCCCATGCCGGCAATATGCTGATCTAAGGCAGGAAAGAGAATATTGTCTTCGATTGCTGCATGTGACAGCAGCGCTTTATCAAGCGTAGAAATTGATTTTCTGATAATTTCGATATTATCGCTGTCGTTAATTGTTTCCCGAACATCTTCAAACAAAACATAGAGAACGGCGTGCTCACCGCGGAGTGCGTCAGTAATTTTCATTTTTATACCTTTAAGACTAATTCTAAAGTGGCCTCAGGTATAAAAGAGTGAACGGCGCCTATCCTTAACTTAGGTCAAACGGCAGAGCTTTTTTAACCGCCCGGTTTCATAGCCTGCCAGACTTTTTTATTGGTCTCAGCTGCCAGATAATCGTGATGCTGTTCGAGACAGGCCCGCATGGTAACAGATTTACCGACGTTGAAATCTTCACGGCAAATTCCGGCGATGTGCGAGGCTTTGGCGCGGGCTTTCGGCGTCAACCGGCGGGATTTGTCATTGGTGACTTTTTGCCAATTTTTTTCAAACGCCGCTTTATCATCGGCAAAACCTTCAGGCAGGCGGTTGATAATTTGATTGAGATGACTGATGGCTTCCATCCGGATTGCATCGGTAGCGAAGGTGTTCCGCGCAACTTGGCGCAGTGGGCCGGTATAATTTTCTATTTCAAAGGTGGATAGCAGCGCTTTATCGCTGGTTTTTGGTACTGGAATGGCTGAGGCCATGGCGCCAACAGATATTGACGCTACGGTTTTCATGCTGTGGCCAAATTGCAGCAGAGATGATTCCGGTAGACTTAGAACAACAGAGGTATAATGACGCCGTGCGGTCAGTGAGATTTTTTCCGCTACCGCAATTGATTTAATCGTTCCGTCTTTAGCGCTCACATTTAAACTAATCTGCGTGCCCTCACCGGCTTTATAAGCCCGGCCAGGCATCGGTGCCCGGCGGTGTTCCTGTAAACACACCGTGGTAATTTCCGCCTTACAGATTCCTTTGATGCAAGTCAGCGGCACCGGTTGCACCGTCGCTACCAAACCTAAAATTTGAGGCGCAGCATTTGCTGAAACAGTCAGTATTATGAAGGTAAATACAGAAACAATAGAGAATAACTTGGCACGCATGGTCTTCTCCTGTCGACATTCAGTCACATGCAGTAATAATACGCTGAGACGGCGAAAATCCGAAGTAACATTTTCGACAATAATTAATCGACTGTCGATTAATTATTCGATTAATTATTTAAGCCGCGATGTCGGCGAGTTCCTTCATCAAATATTGTACGCCGCCGAGCCGCTCATGAGCGTCTTTCCAACTCCGCATAAAGACCAGCTTGTGATCGGGCCGAAGCTTTGAGGTCCCCACCTGCGAGGTGATAAATTCAACCAAGCCTTCCAAATTACTAAACTCATTATTTCGGAAAGTGAGCACCGCCCCTTTCGGTCCGGCATCGACTTTCTCTACACCCGCCACGAGACACAGCCGTTTGATGGCGACGGTCTCAAGCAAATTCTCCACTTCTTCAGGCAACGAGCCGAAGCGATCAATCATCTCGGCGGCGAAAGCATCGATCTCCGCCCGGCCGGTCAGATCAGCGATCCGCCGGTAGAGGCTCAAGCGCACGCCAAGATCGGGCACATACTCGTTGGGGATGAGCACCGGAATACCAATGTCGATCTGCGGGCTCCATTTCTCGGCAATCTCATCTTCAATATCGCCAGCTGATTTAGCCTCTGCGACCGCTTCTTCCAGCATTTGTTGATAAAGCTCGATACCGACTTCCTTGATATGGCCCGATTGCTCATCCCCTAGCAAATTACCAGCGCCCCGGATATCGAGATCATGGCTGGCCAGTGTGAAGCCAGCGCCTAAAGTATCGAGCGCCTGCATCACTTCGAGACGTTTTTGCGCGGCAGCTGACAATTTGCGTTTCGGCGGCAGGGTCAAATAAGCATAGCCTCGGACTTTAGAACGGCCAATACGGCCCCGTAATTGATACAGTTGTGCCAGCCCAAACATATCAGCGCGATGCAGGATGATGGTGTTGACCGATGGCAGATCAAGACCGGACTCAACAATATTGGTCGCCAGCAATAGATCATACTTGCCGTCATAAAAGGCGCTCATGACATCTTCGAGTTTGCCGGGCGACATCTGACCATGCGCCATGGCGATCCTGAGATCAGGCACCAATTCCAGCAATTCTTCTTCAACGTGACCAAGATCAGCAACTCGCGGACAGACATAGAAAATTTGGCCACCCCGGTAGCGCTCTCGTTGAATGGCTTCCCGCACCACCACCGGATCATAAGGCAGCACAAAAGTCCGGACCGCCAAACGGTCAACCGGCGGCGTGGTGATGAGGCTGAGTTCCCGGACACCGGTAAGCGCCAACTGAAGCGTGCGCGGGATCGGAGTCGCCGTCAAAGTCAGCACATGCACATTGTTTTTCATCGATTTCAGCTGCTCTTTATGTGCGACGCCGAAATGCTGTTCTTCATCAATAATCAGCAGACCTAAGCGGTCAAACTTGATGCTTTTGGCGAGTAATGCATGGGTGCCGATGACAATATCGACTTGGCCGCTCTCAAGCCCGTCCTTAGTAGCATCGGCGTCTTTTTTCGAGACCAGCCTGGAGAGTTGCCGCACCTGCACCGGAAAATCCTGGAAGCGTTCTTCAAATACCCGGTAATGCTGACGCGCCAGCAGCGTGGTCGGCACAATGATGGCGACCTGTTTGCCCTCCAAGGCAGTGACAAAAGCAGCCCGCAAAGCCACTTCGGTTTTGCCAAAACCGACATCGCCGCAAATCAGGCGATCCATAGGCCGGCCGCTGGAGAGGTCTTTGACCACATCAACGATGGCGCGATCCTGATCATCCGTCTCAGAAAACTGAAAGCCTGAGCAGAATTCCTCATACACACCGGATTGCCTCTCGAAGACCTCTCCTTTTTTAAGCTCACGGGCGGCAGCGACGGCGATCAACTGATCCGCCATATCGCGAATACGCTTTTTAAGCTGTGATTTCCGCGCTTGCCAGGCGACACCACCAAGCTTATCGAGGCGGATCGCCTCACTGCCTTCGCCATAGCGCGAGATCACTTCAATGTTTTCGACCGGCAGGAACAGTTTGTCGCCACCGTCGTAAATCAGCAGCAAACAGTCATGCGGCGCTGCTGGCCCGGGCACATCCCTGGCGACATCCACTGTTACCAGCTCCTCATAGCGGCCAATGCCATGCTCGGCGTGGACAACCAGATCACCGGCATTGAGGACAGAAGTTTCGGCAATAAAGTTTTCCGGACGTATTTTTCGGCGTTGGGGTGAGCTTAGCCGGTCGCCGAGAATATCCTGTTCAGTAATCAAAGCCAGTCCAGGCGCCGTAAAGCCGTGCTCCAGCTCTAGCACAGCGATGCGAACGGGCGCCTCTGCATCGCTTGAAACCGTAATTTCATGTTCCTTTAAAATGCCGGAAAGCCGCTCGGCGGAGCCTTCAGAATAAGCGCCGATAACTACAGCGCGCCCGGCTTTGCTCTCGGCCTGTATGTGCTCACGCAGCGCATCATAGACATTAACGTCAGGTAAAGCGCGGGCATCAGCGAAATCACGGCCGAGCTTGCCACCGGCATCACTGCTCGTACCCTCGGACTCTGGTGCTGAAAAAGGTTGCAAGCTAAACCGCTGCCGGTCTTTAAGGGCGGCTTTGAAATCTTTGGCCGTAAGATACAGCCGATCCACCGGCAGTGGATTGTAGGTGGTTTCAGAGACCGCCAGCCCTCGCGCTTTCATATCCGCTCGGGCCTCATAGCATTCACCGATCAGCTCCCAGCGGGCCTCACTGGCTTCATCGGCCTGATGGTCGAATGCAATTACCGCATCCGGCAGATAATCGAACAATGTTTCCAGATTTTCATGAAAGAGCGGCAGCCAATGCTCCATGCCAGCCTGCGTATGGCCTTCGGAGATCGCTTCATAAAGCGGGTCTTCACTAGAAACTGCGCCAAATAATGCCCGGTAGGCTGTGCGGAACCGGCTGATTGCCTCATCATCCAGGGAAATTTCATTTACCGGTTTCAGAGTAAAACTCTGAGTCTCGCCGGTGGTGCGTTGGCTAAATGGCTCAAAAGTCCGGATACCATCAAGATCGTCACCAAAAAAATCAAGCCGCAGCGGCTCTTCAAAGCCCGGTGGAAAGAGATCTATAATGCCGCCCCGGATAGCATATTCGCCGGGCTCCATCACGGTTTCGCTGCGGCCATAGCCGTTTAATTGTAAAAACTCGAGCAGGCTATCCCGCGAGGTCGCACCCCCTTTGCCGAACGATCTATTTGCGCCTTCAAAAATCCGGCGAGCCGGCACGCGTTGCAAGAGCGCGGCCACGGTGGTTAAAATGATTCGCGGCTGATTGGGCGCCGCCTCAACGAGTTTTGTCAGCACATCGATACGGGCGGCAACAATATCGCTTTTCGGCGACACCCGGTCATAGGGCAAACAATCCCAAGCTGGAAAATCGATCACTTCGACCGAATTAGCAAAAAATCTTAAACTATCCTGCACGGCGGCCATCCGGCGGTCATCCCGGGCGACAAAAAGCACGGTTTTACCGGTCTCAACCAGCTGACCCAGCACCACGCCGTCATAGCCTTCCGGTACGCCGCCAATCAGTTTGTCATTTCCATTATTTAAAATTTTTTGAATATTTAACAAATACTTACAGGCTTTCTTTAAATTTAATTATTAATCCCATAATTTCCGTGTCATACGCCTCAGGAATGGCTTCCCGGCCCAAAATCCAATTCAATAAATCCGCATCCGGCGCGTCCATCAGAATATCGAATTCGCCCAATAATTCTGCGCTCAAATTTGCCAATTCCTGCTCGGCAAAGCCGCCTAACAGCCGATCGGTTTCTTTCATGCCGCGGTGGGTCGCTTTATAACGTAATCGTTTACGGAGAGTTTCCATCCTGCCGTCCAATGAACTATCTTAAAAAGGCTTAAGGTGTGTAAACCTTTGCAAGCGATCTGTCAGCCTCGATTTAATAAGAACCAGGATAATATGCGGCCAGAAATACTTTTCCCGATTTTTTCTCCGGTCACCAAGCTGACGGGCGTCGGGCCACGTATTGCCAAGCTGATCGAAAAACTGGCGGGCGAGCATGTCAGCGATTTGCTATGGCATTTACCGAGCGGCCTGATTGACCGCCGCTATGCACCTAAAATCGCCGAGGCGCGCATTGGCGCTATTGCCACCATGACCGTGACCGTCGATCAGCATCTGCCGCCTAAAACCCGCCGTCTGCCCTATAAAATTCTTTGTCATGATGACACTGGAAGTCTGACTTTGGTGTTTTTTCATGCCCGCGCTGATTATCTGCTGAAAATTCTGCCAGATGGTGAAGAACGCGTGATCAGCGGCACAATTGAAAGTTATGGCGAAGGTCTGCAGATGCCCCACCCGGATCATGTTGTTGAGGTCAAAGACCGGGCCAGTATCGAAGCCGTCGAGCCCGTTTATCCCCTCACCCAGGGGTTATCGCTTAAGGTCCTCTCCAAAGCCATCAAAGGCGCGCTGGCCTTGGCGCCTGAGCTAACCGAGTGGCTGGATGGGCCGTATTTAGCCAAGCAAAACTGGCCGAGTTGGAATGAAGCGCTTACTCAGGTTCATAGCCCTGAAGATGAAACCGATCTTGAGCCTGAAACTCTGCCCCGGCAGCGCCTGGCCTATGACGAATTGCTCGCCAATCAACTCGCTTTGGCATTGGTGCGGGCGCATATGAAAAAACAGCCAGGCCGCACCATCGAAGGCACCGGTGAGCTTAAGCAACGGGTTACCAGCGCCCTGCCCTTTGAACTGACAAGCTCGCAAAAAGTATCAGTCGACGAAATTGCCGAGGATATGAACTCAGCCAGCCGCATGCACCGCCTGCTGCAGGGTGATGTCGGCAGTGGTAAAACCGTGGTGGCCCTTTTGAGTATGCTGCAAGCGGTGGAAAGCGGCGCGCAAGCTGCTCTACTGGCACCGACCGAGATACTCGCCCGCCAGCATCTGGCGACGATTGAACCGCTGGCCGAGGCTGCCGGTGTGAAAGTCGCACTATTGACCGGGCGCGAAAAAGGCAAAACCCGGGAGCCAATTCTGGAAGGTTTTGCCAGCGGCGACATCGGTCTCGCCATCGGCACCCATGCACTGTTTCAAGAAGGTGTCGAGTTCAATGATCTTGCTCTCGCTGTCATTGATGAGCAGCATAGATTTGGCGTCCACCAACGTCTGGCGCTCACCTCAAAGGGCAAGGCCGTTGATGTTCTCGTTATGACGGCGACGCCAATCCCGCGCACGCTAACGCTCACGGCTTATGGTGATATGGAAGTTTCCCGCCTGACCGAAAAGCCAGCGGGCCGTCTGCCGATTGATACCCGGACCATCGCCATTGACCGGCTCGATGAAGTTGTCCAGGGCGTCAGCCGCGCCCTCAACGAAGGCACCAAGATTTACTGGGTCTGCCCACTGGTCGAAGAGTCTGAGAAAATCGATCTCGCCGCCGCCGAGGATCGCTATGCGCACCTCAAGGCTGTATTTGGTGAACGCGTTGGCCTAGTGCACGGCAAAATGAAGGGCAAAGAAAAAGATGCGGTGATGGCGGCTTTTTCCGACGGCAATGTCGATGTTTTGGTCGCCACAACCGTTATCGAGGTTGGCGTTGATGTACCCAAAGCCACCATCATGGTTATCGAACACGCTGAACGCTTTGGTCTAGCCCAACTGCATCAGCTCAGGGGGCGCATTGGCCGGGGCAGCGATAAATCGACCTGTATCCTAATGTTTGCAGGCAATCTGACCCAAACGGCCCGCAAACGGCTGGAAATCCTGCGCGAAACCGAGGACGGCTTTGTTATCGCCGAAGAGGATTTACGTTTGCGGGGTGCGGGTGAACTGCTGGGCACACGGCAAAGCGGCCTGCCGGAGTTCAGGCTGGCTGATCTGTCCGTTCATGCCGATCTGATCGCCACAGCGCGCGATGATGCCAAGCTGATATTAGAAATGGACCCGGAACTGGAAAGTGAGCGTGGCCAACACCTCCGCGTACTTTTATATCTATTTGAACGCGACGCCGCAGTGCAATTTTTGAGATCGGGGTAGGTCTTAATCTACTCTTTCTTCGCCACTAAAATTGGGGTTTTTTCGCGTTCGCGAAGGATATCAACATCCTCATAGGTCGAGGCGGAAACCTTCGGTTTCTGCTGTTCTGCCAGCGGGCGGCGATCAGGCGGTGTCACAATACCGCCGGAAATTACCATTTTAATCGCTTCCTCGACACTCATATCGAGATGCACCACTTCTTCTTTGGGGACAAACAGTAAAAAGCCCGAAGTTGGGTTCGGCGTGGTGGGGAGGAAAATGTTGACGGTTTCCTGTTCGGTCAGGTTTTGTACTTCGCCCTCCGTCACACCAGTGATAAAGGCAATCGCCCAGATGCCACGGCGAGGATATTCTACCAATACCGCCTCGCGGAAAGCATTTGATTGCTGCCCCATGACAGTTTCAAAAATCTGCTTAACGGCGGAATAAATACTGCGCACGACCGGCATACGATTAAGGATGCGCTCGCCTGTGTGCAGCAGCCAGCGCCCCAGCAAACCCGCCGTCAAAGCACCGATAATTGTCAGAATGACAATTAAGATGAGAACGCCAAGCCCCGGCAAACTAAACGGCAGATAGGTCTCTGGGTTGTATTTAGCCGGCAATAACGGCGTTACTGAGTGATCAATAAACTCAACAATGACCCAGGCAAGATAGCCGGTTATACCGAGCGGCGCCGTTACCAGCACTCCGGCCAGGAAATAACCCCGAATGCGTCCCCAAAAACCGCGGCTTTTGCCCCCGCCCACGCGATGATGGGCCGACGGCGGCAAGGGTTTGCCGTTGATACTTTCTTTAACAGGAGGGTTTTCTTCGTTTTGATCTGTCATAATTTACTAATAAAGGCCTCTATGGGCTAATCTCGCTATTCTCTAATATAGTCTGTTTAATTTCAGCAGCCAGTCCCCGGTTGCGCCAATAGTGTTGCGCAATCTGCCTCAAAAGAAGCCTCGCAATTTCCCTAATTGATCCGTTCTTCAACCATTGATCGAATGTTTTTGACAAATATTCCCAGCAAACCACGCACAAATGGATCACATTTTTGAAGCTTTCGCTGGAACACATCCCGGCTGATAACAATAACGGTCGTTGTAGATGCCGCAACAGCAGACGCCATACGCGGTTGATCATCGATCAGGGCCATCTCGCCGAAAATACCACCTTTTTCGATATTGCCTAAGATAACTTCTCCGTCAGCACTTTTTTTGACAATATCGATCATACCTTCCTGCACGACATAAGCGCGCTCACCCGGCTCACCTTCGCGAAAAATGGATTCGCCAGCCTGCAATACGATACGATCTAAAACCTGTGTGTTCATCTCAGTTTCATCAATTGTTACGTGCGTTATGGTCCCTAACAACGCTAATATCAAACTCTACCCGTCAAATGTAAAGACCCAGGCGTTAGATACTATTATTCTTATATAAGGAGCTAAATTTGTCCGCTGACAAAACTACAGATCAGGATAAACGAAATTATTTGGAATACCCCTTTGTGGGCGTTGGTGTCGTTGTCTGGAAAGACGAAAAATTCCTTTTAATTCAACGTGGTAAGCCTCCACGCAAAGGCCAATGGAGCATTCCCGGCGGGCGTCAGGAACTAGGTGAATCGGTCAAAGATACTGCCGTCAGAGAAGTTTTAGAAGAAACAGGGATAGTTGTCACAGTCACTGACTTTCTTGATGTCATCGATTCGATCCAGCATGATGAAAACGGAAACATCTCCTTTCATGCGACGCTTATCGATTATGCTGCGGAGTGGATCAGCGGTGAGGCTAAGGCTGGATCAGATGCCATCGACGTTGCCTGGCACAGTTTGGAGGAGTTGTCAGGGCTTGGATTATGGTCGGAAACTGAACGGATAATTCGCCAATCAGCCACCCTCAGAACATCCATTTAAAGTCATTATCACCCCAGCTATTACCTTGATAAAATACGCTTTTTAGCAATCCAACGTTATGTTACCGTTGCCAGATTGAAAGCCTAAATAACTGGAAATATTTAATGTCTCATATCGCCCGTGTTTCAATATCCTGTGCTGACCAAACCGGTCTGATCGCCGCCATTACCGGACGCTTGTTCGATCTCGGCGCAAATTTAGGCGATACCTCCTTTGCCGTACTGGGCAGTGGCGCAGAATTCACGACTATTTGCGACATGCCCGATGATGTTGGTAACCAAGATCTTGCTGCAGAACTTGCCAGCGTCCCTGATTTGAAAGACGCAACTATTTCAGTTACCGATTTTGATCTTGATCCGGTTCAAGACCAAACGGCTAAAATAACTCACCGCATAACCGTTAAAGGTGGTGATCAACCCGGACTTATTGCCCGTTTGAGCGAATTATTTATTGAATACAACGCTAATATTGTCAGGCTTTCTTCTGAAAAAACACCGGATGGCAATTATATCTTGCGCATTTCAGTCTTTATTCCTGAGGGCAGCGCTGATGCTTGCCTGTCGACTGTGGTCAATACAGCAGAAGGCCTTCAAATGACGTGTGATATTGAAAAACGTTAATTTATTTTATTTCGATTTTCCTTTTTTTTAATATTCCAGTGTATGGTATTATTAAAGTCAGAAACTGGCGTTAATAAGCAAATAACGGGTGATTTATGGCGCGTGCAAAAGATTCCTATCGCGGCTTGGGCGGC
>CAZMHI010000088.1:0-11512 GCA_964566055.1 uncultured Rhodospirillaceae bacterium | reverse complement strand
TGTTGTTATGGCGAATGTAGTCGTCGTTGGCGCCCAATGGGGTGACGAAGGCAAAGGTAAGATCGTTGACTGGCTTTCTGAGAGAGCAGATGTGGTAGTGAGATTTCAAGGCGGCCACAATGCCGGTCATACCCTGGTCATTGACAATGTGACCTACAAGCTCAGTTTGCTACCGTCCGGTATCGTACGACCGGGCAAAAAATCAGTGATCGGTAATGGTGTCGTATTGGATCCCTGGGCGCTACTGCAGGAAATTGAAACGCTAAAAGACCAAGATGTCGACGTTTCACCCGATAATCTTTCGATTGCTGAAAATGTATCTCTAATATTACCGCTGCACTCCAAACTCGATAATGCGCGGGAAGAAGCTTTAGGCGGCGCCAAGATCGGCACCACAGGCCGCGGAATTGGCCCGGCTTATGAAGATAAAGTTGGCCGCCGCGCCGTTCGGGCAGGTGATTTAGCCGACCCGGAAACGCTCGAGAAACGGGTGGACAGCTTATTGGTGCACCACAATGCCTTGATGCGAGGACTTGGCTCAACCGAAATTACGCAAGAAGAGATTCTTGAACCACTGCTCGACGTGGCGCCAAGGATTCTGCCCTATGTTAAAACTGTCTGGCGTCAGCTGGACGAAGCTCGCCGCGATGGCCAGCGCATTTTATTTGAAGGAGCGCAAGGCGCCATGCTCGATATCGATCACGGCACCTATCCTTTCGTAACCTCATCAAATACAGTTGCCGGGGCGGCGACTGTCGGCTCCGGTCAAGGCGCCAAAGCTGCAAATTACAATCTCGGTATCACCAAGGCCTATACCACACGCGTCGGCTCCGGCCCTTTTCCAACCGAACAAGAGAATGACGTAGGTCAAAGACTCGGAGAACGCGGCCATGAATTCGGCACCGTCACGGGCCGCAAACGGCGCTGTGGCTGGTTTGACGCCGTGATGGTCCGCCAGGCTGTCAAGGTCAGCGGGATTACTGGTATTGCCCTGACGAAACTGGATGTGCTGGACGGCTTCGATGAATTGAAAGTTTGCACCGATTACACCATCGACGGCAAAAGCATTGATCACTTCCCGGCCTCGATTGTCGGCCAATCAAAAGTTGAGCCTGTCTATGAAACCCTGGATGGCTGGTCCGAAGAAACCTACGGAGCCCGCTCCTGGGCAGATCTACCGGCCACGGCAATAAAATATATCCGGCGTATCGAGGAATTAATTGAAGCGCCGGTTGCTTTATTGTCTACCAGCCCAGAACGCGACGACACAATTCTGGTGCAAGACCCGTTCGAAGATTAAGAATATTTAAATTTGACCGTGCGAAAAACTATATGGAAGAAGGTCTATAAGTTTGCCGTTTATGTGTTAGGTGGAGCAATCCATTCTAATTGCGCTATAATAAGTGCCACGATAAAGGTCCCGATGTTACTCCAGCATCGGCATAGACCTGATGCTAGAAGAGTGATCAGAGAACATGGCGGATACGTCAACAGAACTGGAATCAGGCGCCGAAATTGGCGAGGAAGATCAACCTGATATCGGCCCGGGATCAGGCCCGGAACCCGATTCCGGGCAATCTTCGGCAGCGCCAAGTGAACCCGAGGCCGAAGCCGCTCAAAATACAGACGCAGCTGACGAGCCACCGGCAGCATCTGAAGAAATTGAAAACCCGGAAATTGCAGAATTAACCGATTCGCCGGAAGAGGCCGATGTATCAGTGGATGACGATGATGCTGGTGACAGCGAAGTGGAAAATGCGGCGGCACCAGTTGATCATGAAATTTCGACCGATGATGTTGTTCTGACGGACGACGACGAAGAGGAGGAGACGACTGAAGAGTCAGATATCCCAGATGAAGCTGAAGAAATTGAGGTCGAGGAAGAGGCGGAAAACGAAGTAGAAATAGAGGAAATCGCCGGCGTAACTGAGGCACAGAAATGGGAAGATGAAACAGAAGTTGCGCCAGATTCGACGCCGCCGGTAACCCTTAGTAATCGCTACGATATTTATCCCGGGCGTCCTTTGCCCGATCTCGATTCCCCCTCAGCACGCGCCTTCGAAGCCGAAGATCGCATGCAACCGCAGCTTAAATTATTTGCCTTGATCTGTATTCCAGGCATGCCCGTCAGATGGGAAGAAATGTTGGAAATAGAAGGCAGAGACTTACCCGGTAACATGGCCTTGGCTGCCTACGGCAATATTGACTGGCAACTCCAAAATCAAAAATGCCTTGCCTTGATTTATGAACGGCCATTAGGCGGACATGTAGATTTATTGCTTAAAGATCCTCATGCGCCGGAATATAAAAAAATCGACGCCCTCCGGCTGATTGCGGAAACCGGCATCAAAGCTCTGATTAGCCTGCGGGAACGTGATATATCACACCGCAGCATTCGACCCGACAACATATTCTTTCTCGATGACGATCACGAAGAGGTCGTTCTAGGCGAGTTTATCAGTTCGCCGCCCGGCTTTGACCAACCCGTGGTTTTCGAAACTATAGAACGTGGTATGGCCGACGAAGGCGGCCGGGGATCAGGCACGTTGGCTGAAGATATTTATGCCTTAGGCGCAACTTTGGCATTTTTTCTGCAGCGCCAAAATCCCGTCCGTGGCAAATCCAAAGAACAGCTTCTATTAGCAAAAATGACCACTAACAGTTATCAAATCTTAGTGGGAAAAACGATCCTCACCGCCACCATGCTGGAGCCAATTCGCGGTATGCTTAACGACGACGAGGGCGAACGCTGGGGCTTCGATGAATTGGATATGTGGTTAAGTGGCCGCCGGGTGCCACCAACGCAAACTGTACCGGTCCAAAAATCGCAGCGCCCATTCCGGTTTGGCGATTTTGATCACACTCAGCCGCGGACTCTTGCCTATTCGATGTCAGATCGGCGGGAAAGTGCGCTTAAAATGATCAAAGACGGTTCAATTGAACAATGGTATTCCAGAGGGCTTGAAAATAGCGAAATGGCAAATGCTGTCGCCGCTGCAGTCGAAACGGCTAATGCCTTGGCTGAAACCGATCCGGATGCAGACGAACTTTTGCTCACTCGCGTTCTAATGTTGATGGATCCAAAAGCGCCGGTCACCTACAAAAACGTAAAATTTATGACAGATGGTTTTGGTTATGCCTTAGGCGTGGAGGTTTTACGTGATGGCAATATCAAGACTTACGCTGAATCAATTGTAAATCAGGTGCCGGGGATATGGTTTGAAATATCCGATGGCGCTGCCGCCAGCCAATTTACCGAGCTAGAGTATTTTGCCCGCTTGCGCAGCTATTTACAAAAAGCTGGACCGGGCTATGGCATTGAGCGTTGTCTATACGAGACCATACCGGGACATGCCTGCCGCAGCCCGCTAATTGCCAAAGAGAATATTTCCACAATCGAGGAAATATTGCCGACGCTGGATGCCGCCGAGAAAATGGCTGACATTAAGAAAAGCCCAGTCGACAGGCACATTGCGGCCTTTATTGCCGCCCGTAGTGAAGGCAGCATTGAAACTCAACTGGGTGAGCTCGGAGATCTTGACGAAACCATTCAAATTCTAGGTATGTTGCGTCTGTTAGTTATCCTCCAGGACCGGATGAAATCAGGAACCTTACTGGGCCTGACCAAATGGGTGGGGGGCCTCATGGGGCCGGTAATTAAATTGTATCATAGCCGCTCAACGCGGCGAGATATTGAAGCAGATGTTCCGAGAATTGTTCGCAGCGGAGATCTTTCCGAACTATTGGGCCTTTTGGATGATCCGCTGACACGCGTAAAGGATGAAACCGAATATCAAGCTGCCTTGGCGGAGTTTGAAGAAGCCGAGGATGAAGTAAACGAGATTGAAGAAAATACTGGTCCAGGATCTGAGACAGCCATGAGAACCAGCAACCAAGTTGCTGCCGTGACCTCAATATTAATTATGATATTCATCCTTTCACTGATTATTATGGCAGGATAGTACGGATAATTTAATGGCAAGAAAACCAACTAAACAAAAGGCTCCCAGACAAGCTGCCCCGGGCAAAAAGGCATCCCTGACGTCTTTGCTTTGGGTTTTTATGCTGGCGATTGTCATTTTTGCTTTTCCTGAATCTGTCATCTTACTTTTTTTGGGATTGTTGCCCACCTTGGTTGCTCTCATTGTTGATAAAACACCAAGGAAATACTCTACCTTCTGTGTTGGCTCGATGAATATCACCGGCGTTTTCCCGTCTATGCTTGAGCTTTGGGCGGGGCAAAATAATATTTCTCACGCCATCGATATTATTACCAATGTATTTGATCTGATCGTTATGTATGCAGCGGCGACATTTGGCTGGTTGTTGTTCATGGCCATACCGCCCGTCGTCAACGGGCTTTTGGCGGTAGTCGCCCAACATCGTATTGCCCAGTTACGGGCGAGACAACGCGAGCTGATAAAAGAATGGGGGGACGAGATTATCCCCAGAAAAGCTGATCAAACCGAGGCAGAGAAAAACGGGGCAGGTCAGGCGCTTACCCCGCCAGCAGCACCTGAGGCTGCTAATATTGAAGATTTAGACGAAGTCCCGCCAGCACCGTCTTAAATTTACCTGTAAAAATATCACAAAAAAAATCAGGCGCCCCGATTTTCGAGCCGCCTGATCATTCTTTGGGAGGTATATCCGATCAATTATGCGCTGAGACGCTGCTCAATTACAGCATTGCGCATTGATTTTTGCAATTTCTCGAAAGCCCGCACTTCTATTTGGCGAACCCGTTCACGAGAAATACCATATTCCTGGCTCAACAGTTCCAACGTAGCTGGCTGATCCTTGAGGCGGCGTTCGAAAAGAATGCGGCGCTCACGATCTTTAAGACCATTCATAGCGGAATCTAACAAAGCACGGCGGCCATCCAGCTCTTGGCTTTCGGCGAGCAACTGTTCCTGATCTTGCGTATCATCAACCAGCCAGTCTTGCCATTCGCCTTCACCCTCTTCACGCAACGGCGCATTCAGAGAATTATCAGGCTTTGCCAAACGGCGGTTCATTGAAACAACATCATTTTCGGGAACGTTTAAACGATCAGCGATTTCAGTTACGTGTTCCGGCGTCAGATCGCCTTCTTCCATAGCTTTCATCTGAGCTTTGAGTTTGCGTAAATTAAAGAACAATTTCTTTTGGGATGCCGTGGTGCCCATTTTGACCAATGACCATGAATGCAGGATATATTCCTGCATGGCGGCTCTAATCCACCACATGGCATAGGTGGCAAGCCGGAAACCGCGATCTGGGTCAAATCGCTTGACCGCTTGCATCATGCCGATATTGCCCTCGGAAATGAGTTCGCCGACCGGCAAGCCGTAGCCACGATAGCCCATGGCAATCTTTGCCACCAAGCGAAGATGAGAATTGACCAATAGATGTGCTGATTCGTGATCTTCTTTTTCCAACCACGCCTTCGATAATGAAACTTCCTGTTCGGGTTTCAACATCGGAAATTTTCTGATTTCTTGCAGATAGCGGGAAAGGTTCGCTTCTGGTGAGATCGCTAGACCTAATGTTTGTACTGCCATTTTAATTCACTCCACCCAATTAAATGTCTGGCCGAAACAACTGCTTTTTCCTCAAATTAACAGTTAACCAAACGTTAAATTATGATGCCGCGAGTTCACCTCAGGGTCAATTTACGGAGTGTGTGAAAGTGTAAGCGAATGTTACAACCGCAATTTTTGCGTTACAGTAGGGTCAATATATCCCTGGAAAGTGGGCTTTCGAAGCTTATTTTCCGGCCGCTAACCGGGTGAATAAAACCGATTAAAAAGGCATGTAAGGCCTGCCGATCAAGGTTACTAACGGCCTCTTGAAACGCCTCTGAAACATTTCCCCCCAGTTTTTTAGCATCTTTTGAGCCGTAAACCGGGTCACCAATGATCGGATGACCGATACTGGTCAGGTGAACACGGATCTGATGGGTGCGCCCTGTTTCGAGCCGGCATTCGACCAAACTCGCCCATTTTTCCTTGGCCGAGCCAATTTTTTTCTCGACTTTATAATTGGTAAGTGCGTGTTTGCCGCCGCGTTTTACCACCGCCATTTTTTTTCGGTTACGCGGGTTACGGCCAATATTTCCCTCGATCTTCCCGGCCTTGGTCTTCGGCACACCCCAGACAACCGCTTTATAGGCGCGGTCAAGTGAATGGTCGGAAAACTGCGCCGCCAGACCCCGATGGGCGACGTCGTTTTTAGCTGCAACCATGAGGCCGCTGGTGTCTTTGTCCAGGCGATGCACGATACCGGGGCGGGCTTCCCCACCGATCCCGGAAAGACTATCACCACAATGAGCGATCAGCGCATTCACCAGGGTCCGGTCAGGGTTACCGGGTGCCGGATGCACCACCAGACCCGCCGGTTTATCAATGACGATTAAATCTTGATCTTCATAGACAATATTCAGATCAATTTTCTGACCAATGGGGATTGCGGGTTTTAAGGCCGGTAAAGAAACTTCAAAATTCTCACCAGGTTTGACCCGGCGCGAGGGGTCCGTTACTTTCGCCCCCGCTGTCGTAACATGGCCGTCAACAATCAACGTCTTGATACGAGAGCGCGAATGATCGGCAAAACTTTCGGCAAGAAACTTGTCGAGGCGGCTGCCTTTAAAGGTGTCCGACACGGTGGCATTGAGAATTAGAACGTTCGCTGAATTATTCATGCGGAGAAGACTGGACCAAAAACATGCAAAAAAACAAGGCCTTAGTTTTACTTGTTATGGGTCTCAGCGTCATCCTGATCGGTGGCTTTGCGCTATTGGTTTACGGTTTGGTTCAACAGGCCAGCAATCCAGACTTCAAACTCTTTAAAAGCAGCGAAGCGGTAACGTCAAAAGTTAAGGCTAATTTGCCGGTAGATATTTCTGTTTCCATACCTAAAGGCTCAAAGATTGGTGACTTAGAGGTTACTGAGGGAAAAATTATCATTCGTCTAACCTCTGAGGCTAAACCGGACCGCATTTTAGTTTTGGACGCCGATACCGGGGCTGTCCTTCGCCGTATCCAGCTAGATCCTCAAAGATGACTGGCGTGATCAGCCTGAGCGAGCAACATTTAAAATTAATTCAAGATGCGGCTGAAGCCGCCTATCCCGCTGAATGCTGCGGTTTGCTGGTGGGCAATATCCAGGGCGACAATCATATTGTTACCCGCGTTGTATCCAGTCCCAATATTTTAGCCGATCAAGCCAAGGACCGCTTTGAAATCGATCCGCAAATTCATATTGATCTTGAACGGGAACTCCGAGATTCCCCGGATCAGATTATCGGCCATTATCATTCCCACCCGGATCACCCGCCGGTACCGTCTGAAACCGATCTAAAGATGGCCTATGGACCGCTACTAATTTGGCTGATTGTAAGCGTCGAGAAAGGCAAATTCGCAGAACTAAAAGCCCATCAAATAAATGAGAACACACAAGATTTTGTAGAGATCACACTCGAGGTGACAGGGGCTTAGCCGTTAGTGCCGGTTGCTTGAGTTTTTTCTGCTGGTTTTGATGCTTTAGCCGTTTTCTGAGCCGACGCAACGGATTTTAAGGTATCTTCGAGAACTTTCATTTTCTCGTTCAGCGCATCAATCATGTCGCGATCTGTGGCAACTTGTTTGCGAAGTATTTCGTTCTCTTTGCGATCCGCCATCAAGGCATCTTTAAGGGGTTTAATATACCCCTGCAGCATTTCAGTATTTTTATTGGAAACTTTTCTTTGAGCATCAGCCGCAAGCATCAAAGCGCCCAATGATACAACAAGCGCCAAACCGCCAAGTACAAATTCCATTGATAGTGCCTACTCTACTAATTATTTTTAATCATCCAATCATAGTAGAGCGAAAAAAATTTGCTACACAGGAATTGTAATGAATTGAAATAAAATTGGTGTGACGATCGAACTAATAGCTGCGCGTATCCGGCAAAGTTTTTAAAATCCGGCGGAAAACATCATCAATCATGGATGGCAGCATGTCTTTATCACCGTTCAGCCGGCTGGCTCGGATAGCTGCCGAGCCCAGTGAAAAGGGTGATAACGGGAGCCCGCCATCACTGCGATCTGCCAAGTGGTCTCCTCGCCAGAGCGAATCACCGGTGAGCGCGGAAGTGATTTCCAAACCTAAATGCACCCGCCGGCTGGCCCAGAAAAGGGCAAAATTTTGCTCAATGCCGCGGATTGAAGGAATAGCTAAATAACGGCAAAGCAGGCCTTTGTATTGATGGCTGGCAAAATAGCGCTGGTCGGCTGGATCGGTGTGATCCAAGGCCAAACGGCGGGTCAGGCGTAGACGTTCATCGGGTCCAATCACCTGGGCAATTTTACCCCGCAAATGACGGGCGGCGGCGCGTTCAATAAGCATTTTGTCTTTTGATTTGGCTTTGCCTTGCGCTGGCAAAACCACCACGCAATCCGGCGCCAAGCGGTAAAAAGCCTTACTAACTTGATATCTTACCAGCCGCGCCTCCGAAGAGTTTTGCAATCTCGGCCTTGCGTCATAACTTCGATAGGCGGTTTGCTGGCAGCCACTTAGGCTGATGACGAGAATAATACGCAGGACTACCGGCAATTTCGTCATCTCTACAGCCTCCGCCCGCGTGGACAGGCAAGCTGAATACGTCCAGGTTGCGCCACCCCGTCAGCGACGATGTCGGTCACGAGTATATCGCTGCCTTGAAGTTGATAGCGGGCTCGGATGGATTTTCTCAGACGATAGCTTGGGCCGATTATCTGTCCCATACCCCCCAATACATAGGCATCCATTGAACGGGTAAAGATGCGCATTGGCGTTGCGGAGACAAGGCCCGGCTGCTGGCGCTTGATCCGGGCTATTTGCTGCGTTTCTGCGATGACAGATTGACCGGATATCTGCCGCATGAACGTGGAATAGCGATCAAGATTAATCTGCCATTTTTCACCCGCCCGGCTGGTGCTGACAAACAACCGGTCACGTTTGTCGAGCAAGGCTACGCGCATGCCATGACATTGCACCAAGAGCTGATAAAGCCGTGATTTCTGCTTCTCGCCATCCGGCCAGGCAAATTCAATGGCCGGACCAGAACCATGTTCTAGTAGACGGAGCAAGGTGCGGCCTTTTTCAACGATTTTTCTGGTTTTTGAAACCGTTTGAATAGTCTCAGCTGCCGGTTGTCGAACTTGCTGATCGGGCTTTACTTTTTTGGGCGATGGTTTTAAGGCCGTAACCGTTTTCTTAAGCTGCTGAGGACGCGGCGCGGCTTTAAGCACGTCTTTTTGGTTCACCTCCATTTTTGGCGGAGGGGGCAGAGCGATGCTTTGTGGCGGTGTGGACTTCCGTAACTGAGAGATTGGTCTGAGTACTTTTTTGACCGTTTGATTTTCCGCTACCGGCTCCGCCAGCCAATTCAGCAGCAAAACAGCCAGCACCAGCAGGCTAAATAGTGCTGACAGAAAAGACGCCACTCGCCATCTACTCGGAGAGCTTGTCGGCAAACATCATCTCCATATCGTGGGCCAGACGGTTAAGCTCGCGCCGCCGTTCGGCCCGGCTCATAAATTTCCGCAGAGGTGGGTCGGGTTTCTCTTCTACCAGCGGGGTAACGGGTTTGGGCTTGGCCGCAACAGTTTTTTGGACCGGTTCAGGCTTGCTGACCGGCTCAACCACAGGCGGCACTTTGTTGACCGGCCACATGGCGACATCCACAGGTTTATTTTTGGGCTTTGCTACGACTGATTTTGGCGCTTTCTCATCTATCTCATTCTTTTGCCAATTGGCCTTAAAGCTTTCGAGTTTTTTGCGGGCGCGCTCTGCCATCTCACGGCCTTTTTTTTCGGCGTCACCACTGGTAACTGACGATAAGAGATCAGGGATCGGCTGCACGGGCTTACCGTCAACGGCCACCAGATAGAGAATGGCGATCACCGCCAGCAGATTAAAAAACATAAATTTCATTTACTTACTCCTTTTGCTTCTCGGGAGGCGTGAGTGATCGACATCAGGGCGCGCAGCAAAGCCGCCAAGGGAAGGCCAACCACAGTGGTCATAAAGGCCAGACTGAAATGTTTGGTCAGGCTCTGGATGATGGTTTGAACGGTTTCTGGCGTCAGTTCCTGACCGGCCAGCGTACCGATACCGAGACTGATACCCAGCAAAGTAAAAGTCAGCGCCAAGGTCGAAACGCCATTGGCGGCGTGTAAACCGCTTTCAAGCCACAGTTCGGTATCCTTTAGACTCTTCCGCCGATGGGCGTCCAAGAGACGCACCCAACAGAAAAAAACCAGGAAGACCAAACTGCTGAGCATCGCCAAAAAAGCGCTGCCGAAAACCTTAAGCGCCCAGCCGGTAATGTCGCCAACGCCGAAGTTGGTGGTGGCGACCAAGACAGCGACCGCGATGACTGATACGCCCAGGACCAAACTGAGGCTGCGGGAACCCGCCTGTATGAAGTTAAAAACTGCCTGCATGGTGATTTCTAGCGGCGGCGTAAGGTGGCCGATAGCACGCTTTGAGTGGTCAGGCCGAGTTGATTCAGCCAAGCATCCATAATCGAAAGGTTCTTCTCGGTGGCGCCATGCACCAGAAAAGTCAGATCATAGTTTTCAAAGGCCTGGCGGACGGCCGGTGTGTTGCGCCCGGTCAGCTTTTTATCCCTGAGCACCATGCGCTCAAGATCGATCAGCCGCACTTTGGCGCTTTCCATTTTCGCCTGGCGGTCTTTGATCGCCACTTCCGGGTCCAGCATCGTATTGATGGTGAGAGCCCGTTCGCGTTCAAGATTTTCCAAAGTTCCCGCATTTACAATGGAGGAAACGCTGACAACGCTTAAAAAAACAACTGCGCTCACGAGAGGTGTGGTTTTCATTTTGGTTCTCCTAATATTAATTGGTCAAAAAGTAATCGACGGCTTTGGCTGGGGATGAGACCGATGGTTTGTCGCTATCGGCCATCTCGGCATCCAAGGCTTGCTCCGACAGTGCCAAAGCATCGAAGGCGACCAGCTTGGCCATATAACCGAGGATGGTTTCCTCCTGTTCCAGCACAGCAAGCTCAACCTGCGCATCGGCCAGTAATTGGCGGATATAATCTTCTTTGCGGAGCGGCTGGCCATCGACCTGCACAGAAGTGTTCATACGGTGGCTTTGGATACGGCTGGCAAGCTTTTCAATCGCCGCCATGTTCTCAGCATATTTCACCGTATATTTACTTTCCGGCACGACCGAGGCTTGAAACAGCTTCATATCAACCTTGGCCAGCGAGGATTGGAAGCGTTTGCGGGCACCCTCCTGGCGGCTCACCAGTTCTTGCCGCACTTTGGTCATACCGCCGTTCTTTTCAGCCATGCGTTTCAGCATGCGCTCGAACAAGCGGTGCTTGGTCCGAAGATGTTTTTTGCGATAGCGGTTTTTCTCCGAGATCAACTCCAGGAAATTCCGCTTTTCACCCAGGAACTGATGACGCAGCTCAAGTTTAAGCTCGCTGGTCAGCCCCCATTGATGGGTCCAGTTTGAATGTTAGTGCATCACCGGCCT
>CAZMHI010000087.1:0-12915 GCA_964566055.1 uncultured Rhodospirillaceae bacterium | reverse complement strand
AGAACACTGGACTTAAATTCTGAGCTAAATATTACCCAGAATATTACCTGGAATTAAATTTTTGGGGAAAAATGGGGCGAACGAGGGGACTCGAACCCCCAACCCCCGGCACCACAAGCCGGTACCCAAGTTTCCGCTTCTGCTTGCCACAAACAGACCTTAGTTCAGCTCCATTTTCGTCAAATTGTCACAGTAAATTCCCGCATCATTTGGAAGGCTTTAATAACGGGGAGGCGATTGGGTAATGAGTTATTCGAGGGGCGTGTGGATCTTATTCCTATTTATTTTTTTATCTCCAGGCTTCGTTTACGGAGGTGACTTCAACAAAAATATTCCTTTGAAAATTGCTGAGTTAAGTGATTACAACGGAGAGCAATTATTCGCCGCCGCGTACCAGGCATATATTTGCTCTTTCTTGATGCACTTGGCAGGGCAAAAGGAAAAAGGCCAACTTCTCCGTTTTTACAGCGTCAAGCTAATGCAGGAGGATAGCGTTAAAAAGCATGGGAAGAGCTGGAACGATGTAAATTTCCCCGGCGGCCTTAGCGCTATGACATTGGCCGATGAATATTCGAAATGGTTTAATGTTCCTCTGTCTAACGCAACAAGAAGGCTTCTTAAAAATGATCCACAGTGCCAATCACTAAATAGATTTACAGTGCAAGCCCTGGAAAAACGAAAACAAAAGGCTCCGGCCTCTCATGTTTCGGCTTCTGATGCACAGGATACATGGCAGATAAAAAAATTTAAAAACCTTGTCAGATACATAACTCACGGTACCATGGTTCATGGCCACCGTTTTGGCTTCGTAATGCAGTCGGGCCAGTGTGAAGTCGATGAATTATGGTTGTCTTGGTCGACACATGAACCACAAGTAGTGAAACTTATCGGATCTGAAGTTGTATTGTTAACTGTTGTCGATGGCAAAAAATTCAAAATCAGGGCCAATATAGAGACAGCCCAAAAATACTTTCCCGGTTCGCTAATGACAATTGCTCATTTCGGAAGTTTTACCGCTGGCCCTGAATTCATTGACCTTCTTAACCAGGGTAAGAAAATCGAGATTTCGATCAGTGGGTCAGCCAGTAAATTTTTTGATCTACCAAACGACGAATTCTCCCTCACCGGATTTACACGGGCGCGGCAACAAGCAAAGGTGATTTGTGAAGAAAGAGCTGCCTAGCCGCCTGCTCACACATCTAATCTCTGCCTTTTGCAGTGCAGGTTTGTTTAAACTCCTGATCGTCGATACCCTGGGGAGATTAGTCTAGAATTTACCTATGTGGTTTGTGTCGTCGCCAACGACACGGGCATTTCTGGTTACGTCGGCGAATACTGGGGCGGAAATAATGAGTGAAGAAACTATACAATTGGCGAAGCGCTTGGTTCAACGTAGCAAATAATTTTGTTTACGGAATCTTGACGAACGTTTGACCTCTGCAATTTTAAGATCTTTAAATCGGGAAGGGATGTAAAATGTTTGGGCAAAAATCCTATGAAATATCCAGACTAGAAAAAGCACTAAAAAAGGCTGAAGAGTCCCATTATAAAATTTATGAGCGACCTACCACGGTGGAGCAGAGTGGGAACGAAAATGTGGTTCGTACTTTCAATGACGAGGGTAAAATTACTGAGGAGATATCGACTTACATCGAAGTTGATGAAAATGGCGAACCAGAAGAAGAAACACGCTATAAGACCGAGTATGTTTATCACGACAACAAAACGGAGGAGATCGAGTATTCGTATTTCGATGAGTCAAAGATAGATTATAGAACTATAACTTTTTATGGCAGCGATGGCCGAGAAGAAAAAGTTGAATTTTATAGAGGAGATAATCAAAAATATTTTTGCGTAAATACTAATTACTATGACAGCCAGGGGCGATTGGATCGTATCGAAAGAGATTGGGGGAATGAGATTGAGGGCGAGTTATATTCATATGAATATGAAAACGATAGTAACCAACACCCATCGAAGGAAATCCACACATTTTCCCTTTATGGCGAGCCTTGCTACGAAGAGTGCGTTTTTTCTTACGATAAAAATGGAAGAAAAATATCCTCGGTAACATGGATACGTATATGGAATTTAGAACTTAAACCAGTGACACGGGTCGACTATTTTTTCGACGGAAATGAAGAAAATCCGTTACTTGAGGTAGAAATCAAGAGGCCACAGCATCGGGACAGCAATCCGCAGGATGAGTTTGACCATAAGGTAGGTGTTACCATTTATAGTTCGGAAAAACAAAACGAACACAGGTCGGGAACTGTTGCGCGGGCTCAGAAAAACTTTAATTCCCTATCTCCAAGGCAGAAGAATAAATTTGTCAGATGGGCGGTCGATGAAGTTGACAGTCAGTTGGTGAATGATTTGGACACAACGTCTCAGATCAATCAAATTAAATTTTTGTTTGATAAGGCCTCTCCAAAGGAGCAGAAGATGACCGTTAATTATGTTATTGAGGCTACTGGGCTCACGCTTTGTGATGGGATACAGGACGGGGACGAAGACAAGGACCTTTAGGTCAAGCACAACGAAAGTCTAGGGATATGAATTAGCCTTAGTGACGGGCAATGTCTCTGGTATCACAGAAAATCACTTCTGGAATTTATCAGTACTTTTTCGATTTTTTTCAGAAATAGCCAAAATTCTTTGCGGCCATCTAAAGGGTAGAGGTGCGAAGAGGCCCCCGGTGCCCCGAAGTCACATTTTAAAAAGCCTCCCCCGGTCGCGAGTTAGGCCCAGGCTAGCCCGTATCATTCATGGAACACAGCAGCGAGCTTAACAGGGCGATAATGAGATAGGAATTGGAGCCCCGATGGGGCTATTTAGACGGGCTAGGTAGGTAACACGAGATACCATTGTTGCTAAATAAATACAGAAGTAGTGGCGAACTGGGCTAAATGGCTGCAAATCCAAGGGTCAGTGCGCAATGCGGCTGAACAAAACACTGCCAATTCCTTCAAATTAAATGGCTGAACCTGGAAAATATGGCTTTCGGATTGATCGTTTATGCCACAGGGATGCCACACAAAATATATTAAGAGAGATAGAAATCAAAAAAAAGGCTGGAAAACCGAAGTTTTCCAGCAAGTTTAACAGGGAGGCTTCACGTCTGGGAGACGTAGGGTCCGAGGACCCTTCCTTCTAGGGCCTTGCGCCCCGGAAGTCGCGCCGAACTCGTCGTCGCGTGATTAGATATATAAGTACTATTGCTTTGAAAAACCAGCGCTGAAACGTCAAATCAGCCATGCGCATTATGCATGACATTAGTTAATTAATTGATATTTAACGATTATTTTCGGCTTTCGAGGATTTTTCTGACCAAAAAATCTCTAAAAACAGCGATCCGGGCGGACTGTCTGAGTTCTTCCGGATAGACAAAATAGACCTCAGTCTGGGGCGATTGCAGCTCCGGCAGGATATGCACCAAATTAGCCGAGCCTTCGATAAAATAATCCGGCAGGGCGCCGATACCGACGCCCGAGCGCACGGCCCGGTAGATGCCATAAATATTATTAACCTGGAGCACGGGTTTGCGGCGTTTGCCCTTGGCGCCGGCCCCTTGCAGAAAATTAAGCGCCGGCAGCAAATCCGTCTGGTCACCAACCTCGTCTCCAAAGGTCACCAGATTATGGTCGTCGAGATCCTCCGGCGTTTTCGGCATGCCGTGTTCCTGCAGATATTCCGGTGAGGCATAGACTTTATAATGGATACTCATCAAATGGCGCTGCACCAGATCGGGCTGGCGGGGCGGGGTCAGCCGAATGGCGACATCGGCTTCGCGCATCGCCAGATCGAGATCGTCATAGACCAGCAAAATGGTGACATCGATTTCCGGATAGAGATCCATGAACTCCTTGATGCGCGGTGTCAGCCAGACCGAGCCGAAGCCGACTGTGGTGGTGATTTTCAACGGTCCTTCCGGCTGCTCCTTGCTTTCGGTCAGGCGGGCTTCGGTCATGGCGACTTTGTGGAAGACATCATGGGCGGTGAGATATAAATCTTCGCCCTGCTCGGTGAGAATCAGCCCACGCGCATGACGATGGAACAGTGGCACATTAATGCTCTGCTCAAGCGCCGAGATTTGCCGGCTGATGGCCGATTGGCTGAGGTTCAGGGTCTCACCTGCGTGGGTGAAACTGCCCGCCTCGGCCACGGCATGAAATATGCGAAGTTTATCCCAATCCATGATTAAATCTTATCCAGACTATACGCCCCTAAATACGTATGCAAAATCGATGGGGCTAGCCCCCAATCGACCCCCTGAGTTATGCATTTTACGCAATATTGTTCGGGATTAATACAGAAAGTTTGCTTATTCAGCCGCCGCCTGTTCGGTGGCTTCGAGTTCAGCCAGAAATTTTTCAGCTTCAAGCGCCGCCATGCAGCCGGTGCCGGCCGCCGTCACAGCTTGGCGGTATTTATTATCCTGCACATCGCCGGCGGCAAAAACGCCTGGAATTTTCGTTGCCGTACTGTCCGGCTGGGTGATCAGATAGCCTTCTTCATCCATCTCCAGCTGATCAACGAACAACTCCGTATTGGGCTGGTGGCCGATGGCGATAAAGACTCCTTCCAGGCTGTGTTCGGTAATTTCATCGGTTTTGACGTTTCTGACCTTCATGCCGGTAACCTCGGGCATCGGACCGTCTTGTTTGCCGAGCACTTCTTCTAGTGTCGAGTCCCAAAGCATCTCGATTTTGGGATTGTTGAACAGGCGCTGCTGCAACAGTTTTTCGGCGCGCAGCTCATCGCGGCGGTGGATGAGTTTTACTTTGGTGGCGTGATTGGTGAGATAAATCGCTTCTTCGACTGCCGTATTACCGCCGCCAACCACGGCGACTTCTTTGTCGCGATAGAAAAAACCATCACAAGTCGCACAGGCTGAGACGCCGAAGCCCTGATATTTCTGCTCGCTCTCCATGCCCAGCCATTTGGCTTGCGCACCGGTGCAGACAATCAGCGAATCACAGGTGTAGAGATCGCCGGCATCACCGGTCAGCTTAAACGGACGTGATTGCAGATCGGCTGCCACAATCATATCGGAAATCATCTCTGTGCCGACACTTTCGGCTTGCGCCTGCATCTGCTCCATCAGCCACGGCCCCTGGATTACCTCAGGAAATCCCGGATAATTTTCGACATCGGTAGTAATGGTCATTTGACCGCCCGGCTGCATGCCGTGGATGAGGGTCGGCTCCAACCCGGCGCGTGCACTGTAGATGGCGGCGGTCAGTCCGGCAGCGCCGGAGCCGAGAATAAGGACTTTGTGATGCTGAGTGGACATGCTTGGGTGATCTCCAAAGAGGGTCGTTGTTCGTTGATTTGAGCCTAACATAGAAAGCTCTCGTGCCCAGCGCAAGGGGGCGGTAAAGGGAGTTGCCCACAAGTTTTAGTGAGGTCAACCGGTTGGCCCAATTCTAACCAAAGGGTGACGGGATGCTTGTTTACAATGCGAAAGATTATTTGCCAAAATTGAAATATTATTGCGCCAAGAGTTAGAGCGTCCTACAATGCTCCAGCAGCAAAAGGTGGATCCCATGAGCCGCGTTAAGCTCGATAATATAGACCGCAAAATTCTTCGAGAGCTACGAGATAATGGCCGCATCACTAATGTTGAATTGGCCAAGCGCGTCGGCATTTCAGCGCCGCCGTGTCTGCGCCGGGTCAGGGCTTTAGAAGAAGCTGGCTTGATCCGGGGCTATCATGCCGATCTGGAACCGACCGAGCTCGGCTACAATGTCACTGTGTTTGCCCAGGTGGGCCTGACCAGCCAGGCCGAGCCCGATCTGGTAGCCTTTGAAAGCCTGATCAATTCCTGGGCCGAGGTGCGCGAATGCCATATGCTCGCCGGCGAAACCGATTTTCTCCTGAAAGTCGTCGCCGAGGATTGGGAGACCTATCAGGATTTCGTCATGAAAAAACTGACCGCCGCTCCCAATGTCGCCCATGTCAAATCAGCGCTGGCCATCCGCACCTCTAAACACGCCCCCGGCGTCCCCGTCGAGCTTGTCGAAGGGGATGAGGGCGCAGACGGGTAGGATTATCGCTCAATCTAGCAAAATCGGTTTAATTCCATAAATTGTCTGCTAGTTCGAAAAATGTCATATTTAAGCGAATATTTAACAAAAAAAATTGGTGATTATATACTTAACACAAGTAAGATTCGGAGCCAATTATGGGCAAAAAACAGCCGTTATCAGCTGATAAAGAGATAGAAATCACGACGGAGATGATAACTGAGGGAGTCCGGGCCTATTTTGACTGGGATTACGGGCAAGAGGATATCGAGGCTCTAGTCGCTATGGTTTATTATCGCATGGAACTCAAGGGGACATGTGTTCGACTTCCTCGCGGATAATGCTCTCTAAATTCTCCACCATGGGTGATTCGGTCAAAAACCTTGCGGTGGCCAGTATTTCTATAAGAACAGGATCAATAGAATCAGCCTTGTATTCGAAGTTCGTTTCAACGCTATAAGGTCCCTTATCTAGTAATTCAACATGCACGCCGCCATCTTTGAAAAAGATACGATTAGAACTGCGAATTTGAGCTATCAATATCTCTTTTTCATCTTTGGCTTCCGTTGTGTGAACTCCAGAAGCAACATTGGCAACATACTTGATTACATCTTCTCGCGTGGCCCATTGATCGCGATAAAAAATAACTCGCTGTCTCAGAAAACCTTCTAGGCGCAAACTAACGGTGCAATCAATTGTAAGATCGCCGACAAATTCTTCGGATTTTTTCAACAATTGTTGTGCGGTAGTATCAAGGGGCTCGGAAAAGGCCCAAAGAGCTCCTGACCAGCCGAAGATTTTAGCCCTGCCACTAAGAAAAAAGAAGAGAGGTACTTTATTTTCGGCCTTGTAAAACGGGGTGTTGTCCGGTGCAGAAAATTCGATACGCCCAATTCGTGGTGTGGCGATATTGGCAATCTCCCGACTAACTAACAAACGGCGAAGGACGCCGCTAAGTCGCCTTATTTCACCGGCATTAGTCTGCTCCTTTCCCACTACTTCCCGAAGGTGTTGTAGGTCATCGAGCAGAACCACAGCCTGTTCTTGGGTCTTTTTTAATAACTGAGCGCGAATTTCTGGCGATAGTGACATTTTATCAAAAAAACGAATTATACTAATACTTGGTGATGATTGATTCTATTAAAGACAAAAAAGAACAACTAAACGAACAAGAGGCCGCTCGGCGTCGCGACAATGCTTTACGCAATGCGCTCAACACGCCGCCGTAGCACAAGACCAAAAGGGTCAAGGGCGACGACGGAGAAGCCTCGATAAAACCACGTCCATCGGTAGAACGCGAGTCTTAATCGGTCTTTTACCGAGTAGGTTGTTGATAGGAGGATGCAACATCAGCCCCTAAACAAATGCCACTTGGCCTACTTATACTGAACTTTGATGATCTCGTAGGATTTTGAGCCGCCTGGGGTCGTCACCTCGACGCTGTCGCCCAAGGATTTGCCGATCAGGGCGCGGGCGGTCGGTGAAGTTACCGACAGTTTGCCTTTTTCGACCTCGGCTTCGTGGGTGCCGACAATCTGAAACTTGGATTCTTCATCCGTGTCTTCATCGGCCAGACCAACCGTGGCGCCAAAGCGCACAACGTCACCGGAGAGCGTTTTCGGATCGATCACATCAGCCAGGCTGATAATTGATTCCAGTTCCAGCACCCGGCCCTCGATGAAACTCTGTTTCTCGCGGGCAGCATGATACTCGGCGGTCTCGGACAGATCACCGTGTTCGCGGGCGACTTCAATCGCTTTAATGACTTCCTGACGCTCAACAAATTTCAAGCGCTTTAGTTCTTCTTCCAAGGCCGATAATCCACCGGCCGTCATTGGAACCTTTTCCATAACAACAAACCTTAATACCTAAACATCACAAAAATTGTGCCGATATACAGCAAAAAAACAGCAAAAAAATTTGGGGCCCGCGATCTATAACCGCAGGGCATCCGAGATTAAATTAATTATGCTGAACCCTTAGCATAGGATTGTAGCGGGGCAACTTCAAGCCCCTTGTCAGATTCTGCTCCCTGAGCACCCTGCACGCGGATTGCGCCAACCGCCGCCGCCGCGCCCGCCATGGTCGTATAATGCGGGATATTATTGGTCAGCGCTGAGCTCCGGATCGAAAAGCTGTCAGAGACGGCTTGCGCCCCTTCGGTGGTGTTGACGATCATCTGCACTTCGCCGGAAAGAATGGCGTCCACACAATGGGGCCGGCCCTGCAGCACTTTATTGACCCGCTCGACATTAATGCCGTTTTCGGCAAACAGCTGAGCCGTGCCGCTGGTGGCCAAGATCTTAAAGCCGAGATCGTTGAGATCGCGGGCAATCTGACAGCCTGCCTGCTTGTCACTATCTTTCACCGAGATAAAGACGGTGCCTTCAGAGGGCAGGATGGTACCGGCGCCGAGTTGTGATTTGGCGAAGGCGCTTGGGAAGTCTTTATCGATGCCCATCACTTCGCCGGTTGATTTCATCTCAGGACCCAAAATAATATCGACGCCGGGGAAACGCGAGAACGGGAAGACCGCTTCTTTGACCGCTGTATGGCTGGGCTTGAGGTTCTCAACCAGATTAAAGCCGGCAAGTTTTTCACCCGCCATCACCCGGGCCGCGATTTTAGCGATTGGCACACCGGTTGCCTTGGCGACAAAGGGTACGGTCCGGCTGGCCCGCGGGTTCACTTCCAGAATGAACACTGTGCCGTCCTGGATGGCGTATTGCACATTCATCAGGCCGATCACATTGAGCGCCAGGGCCAATGCTTCGGTCTGGCGGCGGAGTTCTGAGATAATATTATCCGGCAGGGAATAAGGCGGCAGGGAGCAGGCGCTGTCACCGGAATGAATACCGGCTTCCTCGATATGCTCCATTATGCCGGAGACATAAACATCCGTGCCGTCACAAATAGCATCGACGTCAACTTCAATGGCGTCACGCAGATACCAATCGATCAGCACCGGACTGTCACCGGAAACCACCACAGCAGTTTTCATATAGCGGCGCAGGCTTTCGACATCATGGACGATTTCCATCGCCCGGCCGCCTAGGACATAGCTCGGCCGGATGACGACGGGATAGCCGATCTCGGCGGCGATTTTTTCGGCCTCTTCGGCGGAGCGTGCAATACCGTTCGGTGGTTGTTTAAGATTGAGGTCTTCAAGCAATTGCTGGAAGCGTTCACGGTCCTCGGCGAGATCAATCGCATCCGGTGAGGTGCCGAGGATCGGAATGTCAGCGGCTTCAAGGGCTGCTGCCAATTTTAAAGGTGTCTGGCCGCCAAATTGCACAATCACGCCATGGACTTTGCCGTTGGCTTGCTCAGCCCGGATCAGTTCAATGACGTCTTCTGAGGTGAGCGGCTCAAAATACAGCCGGTCCGAGGTGTCGTAATCGGTCGAGACGGTTTCAGGATTGCAATTAACCATGATGGATTCATAGCCGGCATCCCGCATGGCGTAAGCGGCATGGACGCAGCAATAGTCAAACTCAATGCCCTGGCCGATCCGGTTCGGCCCGCCGCCCAAAATAATCACTTTGTCATTATCAGACGCCTCAACTTCGGTTTCGGGCGGATTGAGCCCATCGCCTTCATAGGCTGAATACATATAAGACGTTTGCGACGGGAACTCGGCGGCGCAAGTATCAACCCGCTTATAGGTTGGCCGCACATTGGCTTTGAGCCGGGCTGCCGTCACGCTGGCAGCATCGCTGCCGGAAAGTTCAGCCAACCGGGCATCCGAGAAACCCATTTTCTTCAACGCCAGCAATCCCGCCATGTCTTCCGGCAGGCCATTAGCTTGGATATTTTCCTCTGTATCGACGATGGCTTTGATCTGCTCCAGGAACCAGGGATCAAACTTAGAGGTCTCATGAATGTCTTCCAGGCTGACGCCGTGGCGCATGGCTTGGGCGACATACAATATCCGATTGGGCCGGGGCTGGGTCAGCTCTGCCCGGATAGCATCCCGATCCGGCGCGCCGTCGATCTCAACTTCATTGAGGCCGGTGAGATCGATCTCCATCGAGCGCAGGCCTTTTTGCAAACTCTCGGCGAAATTCCGGCCAATCGACATAGCTTCACCCACCGATTTCATCGACGTGGTCAGCAGCGCTTCGGCTTGCGGGAATTTCTCGAAAGTAAAGCGGGGGATTTTAGTCACCACATAATCGATGGTTGGCTCAAAGGCCGCCGGAGTGACACCCGTGATGTCATTATCGAGCTCATCCAGCGTATAGCCGACCGCCAGCTTGGCGGCGATTTTGGCAATCGGAAAGCCGGTTGCTTTCGAGGCCAAGGCCGAGGACCGCGATACCCGGGGGTTCATCTCGATAATCACCAGCCGTCCGTCCTTGGGATTGATGGCGAACTGGACGTTGGAGCCGCCGGTATCGACGCCGATCTCCCGCAAGACCGCAATCGAGGCGTTTCGTAATATTTGATACTCTTTATCCGTCAAAGTCAGGGCGGGTGCGACGGTGATCGAGTCGCCCGTATGGATGCCCATCGGATCGACGTTCTCAATCGAGCAAATAATAATGCAATTGTCGGCGTGGTCGCGGACGACCTCCATCTCATATTCTTTCCAGCCGATGATCGATTCCTCGACCAATACGGAATTAACCGGTGAGGCCGCCAAGCCCGTCGAGACAATATGATCATATTCAGTTTTGTTGTAGGCAACGCCGCCCCCGGCGCCGCCCAGCGTAAAGCTCGGCCGGATGATCATGGGCAGGCCAATCTCTTCGAGCGCCGTTGCCGCTTCTTCGTGATTGGTGACGAGGGATGATTTCGGGCTTTCGAGGCCGATCTTATCCATGGCGTCTCTGAATTTGAGCCGGTCTTCGGCCTTGTCGATGCTTTCCGCTTTGGCGCCGATCAGCTCGACATTGTGTCGCTCAAGTGCACCGTTTTCCCAGAGCGCCATGGCCGCATTCAGCCCAGTCTGGCCGCCCATGGTCGGCAGGATGGCGTCCGGTTTTTCCTTAGATATGATCTGCTCGACAAATTCCGGCGTGATCGGCTCGACATAGGTGGCATCCGCCGTATCCGGATCGGTCATGATGGTCGCCGGGTTCGAGTTGACCAAAACTACCCGATAGCCTTCTTCTTTCAGCGCCTTACAGGCTTGTGCGCCCGAGTAATCAAACTCACAAGCCTGACCGATCACAATCGGCCCCGCCCCGATGATCATGATGGTTTTTAGGTCGGTCCGCTTAGGCATGAAAAACCTTCCACTTTTTGACTGGGAGAACCGCTATTTCAGCAATAACTCCCTCCCTCCTTGCGGGGGAGGGTTGGGGTGGGGGGTTAATTAGTAAATCGATGAAGTTCGATATAAATTTGCTCCAAGACGTCTTCAATATTCTCATAGACTTCATTGTTCCAAAATCGAATAACCCGGTGGCCACGCGTATTAAGCCACGCCGTTCGTTTATTATCATACTCGACGCGGTCCGCATGTTGGCCGCCATCCAATTCAATAATGAGACCGGCTGCCGAACAATAGAAATCGACAATGTATCGTCCCATTTGGACTTGGCGGCGGAACTTAAAGCCGTCGATTTGCTTATGGCTAATGTGGCGCCATAATTTCTGCTCTGCCTCGGTGAGGTTGTTGCGAAGTTGTCTGGCTTTGAGTGACGGCATGGTTGGCTACCCCCCACCCTAACCCTCCCCCGCAAGGAGGGAGGGGACGAGTGTGTCGATCCGTTAAAGATTATTTCTCTAACGTCTATGCCGGTGGTAGAGGGTGTTTTTCCATCGGATTTAAAATTTTTTTGTTTTCTCCATTCGGTGAAAAAAAGGCTAGGTGAATGCCACAATAATCTCCCTCCCTCCTTGCGGGGGAGGGTTGGGGTGGGGGGATGAGATAATGCAAACATCCTCACCCCTCCATCAGCGCCACGAACCGGTCGAACAGGTAGTGGCTGTCTTGCGGGCCGGGGGAAGCTTCGGGATGGTGCTGCACTGAGAAGATCGGTTTGCCATCAGCGCGGATGCCTTCGAGGCTGCCGTCAAAAAGTGAGCGGTGCGTTTCAACCACGCCTTTAGGCAGGCTGTCGCTATCCACCACAAAGCCGTGGTTCTGGCTGGTGATCTCGACTTTTGAGGTTTCCAAATCTTTGACCGGATGATTGGCGCCGCGGTGGCCGTGATGCATCTTTTTAGTCGTGGCCCCCAAGGCCAGCGCCAGCATTTGATGGCCGAGGCATATACCGAAGATCGGCAGGTTTTTCTCAATCAGGGCTTTGATCACCGGTACAGCATATTCGCCGGTGGCTGCCGGATCACCCGGGCCGTTGGAGAGAAACACACCATCAGGTTTATGCGCCAGAATATCGTCAGCGCTGGTAGAGGCCGGCACCACGGTGACTTTGCACCCCGCCGCGGCGAGACAGCGCAGGATATTGCGCTTGGCGCCAAAATCCATCGCCACAACATGCAGTTTGGGCTTAGTCTGCTGGCCGTAGCCGTCCTGGATAGACCAGATGCTTTCATCCCAGGAATAGGTTTGCGCGCAAGTCACATCCTTGGCGAGGTCCATGCCTTCAAGGCCGGGCCAGTCACTGGCTTGTTGCTGGGCAGCCGCTACATCGACGTCCCCGCTGTTGACAATCGTTGCATTGGCAAAACCGATGTCTCTGATCCGCTGGGTCAGGCGGCGGGTATCGATGCCGGTAACGGCAGCGAGGTTATGTGACTTCAGCCATTCGTCCAAATGCTTAGCGGCCCGCCAGTTAGAGGGCTCGGTTATATCGGCGCCCATGACACAGCCGCGCACAGCTGGGGTGATTGTTTCAATGTCTTCCGGATTGGTGCCGACATTGCCAATATGGGGGAAAGTAAAGGTGATGATCTGGCCGGCATATGAGGGATC
>CAZMHI010000086.1:0-13155 GCA_964566055.1 uncultured Rhodospirillaceae bacterium | reverse complement strand
ACCTTTTTTAGTAAAGCTTGCAAACAAGGGTTATCAAAAAGCTTTAGGAGAAGATAAAAACTTTTTAGCAGGATTAAATGTTCATAAAGGCCATGTGACTTATAAAGCTGTTGCAGATGTTTTTGGACATGAATATGTTAACCCAGGAGATGCAATCAAAAATGACCGAGATGCAGGACAAGCTCTCCGAAATGGAAGTGACCGGCTCATCCGGCGCCGGTATGATTGAGGTAACTCTCACTGGTAAAAGTGATGTGCGTAAAATTAAAATTGATCCCTCTTTGATTGATCCGAGTGATCCTGAGGTACTGGAGGATCTCATCGTGGCTGCTTTCAATGACGCCAAATCGAAGGTTGAAGCCCGGGTAAACGAAAAAATGTCGGAAATGACCGGCGGTTTGCAACTGCCCCCCGGATTTAAATTACCGTTTTGATGACCGATAGACAAAATGTAATACATTTTGGCTTGAGGAGCCCACAAGTGTGGGCCGCCACTCATGTGGCGAGCCAAGATCGCGGAGGCGATCGCCCGGCGCTTGAGGGGCTAAATAGATGACCACTACCGAGATAGACAGGCTCATCCAACTGCTCTCGAAGCTGCCCGGGCTGGGGCCGCGTTCAGCCCGGCGGGCGGCGCTGCATCTGATTAAAAACCGCGAGTCTTTAATGAAACCGTTAGGCCTGGCGATGGAAGCGGCGGCTGAAAACGTCGAGACCTGTACGACGTGCGGTAATCTGGATACCGCCAATCCCTGCGCTATTTGTACTGATGTTAAGCGTGATAAAGCCACCATCTGTGTGGTCGAAGAGGTGGCGGATTTGTGGGCCTTGGAACGAACAGCCTCCTTTAATGGCCTCTATCATATTTTGGGTGGCGTCTTATCACCGTTGGATGGCGTTGGCCCTGATGACCTGGCCCTCGATAGCCTGATCGCGCGCGCCCGAGGCGACGAAGTTAAGGAAATAATCCTGGCCACCAGCGCCACGGTCGATGGCAAAACAACCTCGCATTATATTACGGACCGCCTGGAAGACGCCGGAGTTACGGTTTCAGCACTGGCTCACGGCATTCCGGTGGGCGGTGAGTTGGATTATCTCGACGATGGCACGCTCAGTGCCGCCATGAAAGAGCGCCGCGGTATTTAGGCCGATCTCGCCTGATAGGCGAGTATATTTAAAAAATCTTCAACCTGTGATCCACATCACTGAGAACATGCTTAAGAAATAATATGGTACTCGTCATAGTGTGGAAACGAGTACTTTTTGAGCAACTGACTTTTATCGAGGAAAAGTTATGAATCAAATGTCCCCCCATCATAATCCGGCACGCGACTCACAGATGTCGGAAATGGTCGATCAACAAAAGCTCATTGAGGGACAAATGCAACTTGAAGACGAAGCTCAATCGAGAGCCCGCCGCGTCAAGATGCGCCGTCAACGCCAAGCCAAACTCGCTGCCAAACGTAAAGCCAAACGCCGCGCGCGTGCATTCAAGCTCGCTGGTTTTTGGGCTGTTGTCATGGTTGCTGGGTTTTTTGCCTTAGTGTGGTTCTCGGGCGACGTCATGGCGTTAATCGCTAGATAAAAATCACGAGATATTCAATTCCGGGCTCTCGGATGAGAGTCCCGGTAGACCTCAATGAGGCGCGCTTGGTCGACTTCGGTATAGCGCTGAGTTGTTGATAGCGATTCGTGTCCGAGCAATTCCTGAATAGTTCTGAGATCACCGCCGCCGGCCAATAAATGTGTTGCAAAACTATGGCGCAGTGCATGGGGTGTGGCGCTTGCCGGCAGGCCTAAATAAGCTCTCAGTTTCCGGACTTGGCGCTGGATCACACCGGGGTTCACTCGCTTGCCTTGGACACCGACAAAAAGCGGCCCGCTTTTCTTGAGACGCTTCGGGTAGAGATCACGATAATACTGAATAGCCTCCAGGACGATGGGGAGAACCGGCACCACCCGCTGTTTGTTGCCTTTACCGGTGATGACCATGGCATCGCCTTCCGGTACATCCTCAACATTCAGGTTAAGCGCTTCGCTGATCCTGAGCCCACAGCCATAAAGCAGCGTCAAAATCGCCATATCGCGCGCCGCGATCCAGGGCGTGTCGTGAAGTTCGCCGATGCTTGAGAGGGCTTCCCGCGCTTCCACCTCGGAGAGGGGTTTGGGGATGCTGCGCGGCAGTTTGGGTGTTTTGACCGCTTTGATAGCAGCGTTATGGGCCAGCTCATGACGATCCAGAAATTTAAAAAAGTTCCTGAGGGTTGAAACCGCCCGGGCGGTAGAGCTCCGCGAGAGCCCATCATTGTGCCGTTTGGCGAGATAGCCTCTAAAATCTGTTGTGGTCAGATTTTCAAGATCGCTGAGACCCGGCTGAAATCCAAGATGATTGCTTAAATATCCAAAGAAAGCCGCAAGGTCCCGCCCGTAAGCATCCAAAGTATGCTCGGAGCAATTTTTCTCGACCACCATCCAGCGCTGCCATTCCTCAATCGCCTTGAGGACAGCCGGCTCAGCGGTAAAGTCGATCAGTTTTTTTGTTGTTAGTTGTCGGACAGCCATCGGTTAAGCGTTAGCTCCAGCACGCGGGTAATGAAGATCAGTAAATCCGTACCCTGGCCGCCGTGGAAAGCCCCGCGGTTGCGCGAGCCCAGGGCCAGCAAACCATTGGGGATGCCATAGCCTGGCTGCAAGCGGCCAAGGGCCGCGGATTTTACGATGCCGGCAGCTTCGCCAAATACCGAGCCGTCATCTTTGGTGTGCTCAATCAGTTTGGCAAATTCATCCCGGCCCCCCAGCACGCTATCGACCGTGCCCGGTGCTAGCCAGCGGATATCAGTTTCACCGAGTTCAAGCGAGCCGTCGTCACCGGTCTCCAAACACAGCGAAGCGGCATCAATATCCAGCAGCAGGGGCAGGTCAAAACAAACGACGTGAACCAGACGCTCTAAATTGTCGGCGCCTAAAATTGCAATCACCGCCGCATGAGTACGGGTCTGGATCATCATATTGGAGCGGGTGGTTGAAATCAGCAGATTGGCGGCATCTTTAAGATTGGTCGATTCGTCCCGCATGCGATCCAGCATTGAGGTCTGCATATCGACAACATTGCCGGCTTCGCCGTCCTCCCAGCGAGTGGGTGGGCTCATTACCTCCAATAAATCCGGGTTATCTATCAGAAAATCAGGGTTCTCGCGTAAATATTCCGAAACTTTTGACGCTTCCAGATTTCGCGCCGCTGATTTGCCGCTCATGGTGTATCCCCTTTAAGCCCTCATAAAATAGATTGGCCAGTCCCCGCCCAATCTTTCAGGAAAGAGTCTAACCCCTTATCGGTTAACGGATGGTTATAAAGTTGGCGAAGTGCTGATGGCGGAATGGTAACGACATGAGCACCCATACGCGCGGCATCGACCACATGTTTCGGCGAGCGCACCGAAGCGACCAGTACTTCGGTTTCAAACTCAGCATAGTTTTCATATATCTCACAAATATCGGCGATCAAATCCATGCCGTCCTGGCCGATATCATCAAGCCTGCCGACAAAAGGAGAAATAAACGTTGCCCCGGCCTTGGCGGCTAGTATCGCTTGCGCTGGAGAAAAGCAGAGTGTCACATTAACCATGGTGCCTTCGCCCGATAGTACTTTGCAGGTTTTTAAGCCATCAACCGTCAGCGGTACTTTGATGGTGACGTTTTTAGCGATCCCGGCGAGTTTGTGAGCTTCCTTGAGCATGGTGGGCGCATCGGTTGCAGCAACTTCGGCGCTGACCGGACCATCAATAAAGGAGCAGATTTCCTCAATTACATCGGTAAACTGGCGGCCTGATTTGGCAATCAGGGAAGGGTTGGTAGTGACGCCATCAATCATCCCGGTTTCAGCAAGTTCCCGGATTTCGTCGACATCGGCGGTATCAATAAAAAATTTCATGGTCTCTGATCTAACTCCAAAAATAGTCGAATATTGTTCTTTGATGAATAGAGTTTAGAGTATATCGCATGACAAGTAACGGCACCACATCAGTTGATTTTGGCGACACCACAGAATGTGTCAGCGTTTTGCTGCCGCTGCCCCTGGGTAAAGCCTATACCTACGCGGTGCCATCCGCTCTAAGCCTTGGTGCTGGTGACTTTGTCTCGGTGCCGTTGGGTGTGCGGGAAGTCTCGGGCGTGGTCTGGGACGGTGAGGTCGATGACGTGCCGCTGGAGAAACTTAAGGCCGTACTGGCCAAACTTGAGGCGCCGCCCATGACCGAATCGGCCCGGCGATTCGCCGAATGGGTGGCTAATTACAATATGGCGTCCTTGGGCTCGGTACTTAAAATGCTGATGAGTGTGCCGGATGCTTTAAAGCCGCCAAAGCCGGTGACCGCCTATAGCCTTAATGCCCAACAACCTGAAATCAAAATGACCAAGGCGCGGGAACGGGTGCTTGGCGTTTTGAGCGACAGCCCACCCTTACCGGCAACGCTATTGGCCAAAGAAGCCGGGGTAGGCACTTCCGTCATTAAAGGATTGGCGAAACTGGACGCGCTGATTGCCGTTGAGTTGCCGCCACCTCCGGCCTTTAAAGAACCGGATTGGCAAGCACTCGGCCCAAAATTGTCTGCTGAGCAAGCTACTGCCGCCGAAAGTTTGCGCGCACATGTCAAAATAGGTGAGTTTGCCGTCAGTGTTCTGGAAGGGGTGCCGGGATCGGGTAAGACCGAAGTTTATCTCGAAGCTGTTTGTGAGGCTTTGGCACAAGGCAAGCAGGCGCTGGTTTTACTGCCGGAGATTGCGCTGGGCGCCCAGTGGCTGGCCCGGTTTAAAGACCGCTTCGGCTGCGAGCCGGCAGAATGGCATTCGGATTTAACTCCAGCCACGCGCCGGAAAACCTGGCGGGCAGTGGCGACGGGAGAAGCCAAAGTGATTGTCGGGGCCCGCTCGGCGCTGTTCCTGCCTTATACCGATCTTGGTGTGATCATTATTGATGAGGAACACGATCAATCCTTCAAGCAGGAAGATGGGGTCATATATAATGCCCGCGATATGGCCGTGGTGCGGGCCAATCTCGGTAATATTCCGATCTCACTCGTCTCAGCGACACCATCGCTGGAATCTTTACGCAATGTCGAGCGTGGGCGCTACGAGCATTTTGATCTGCCTGACCGTCACGCCGGCGCAGAGCTGCCGGAAATCTCCATCATCGATATGCGCAAAGACAAGCCCGATACCGGCAAGTGGCTGTCACCCAAACTCGTCCAAAGTCTTAAAGATACTTTCGCTGCCGGGGAACAGGCCTTGCTGTTTTTAAACCGCCGGGGTTATGCGCCGCTGACGCTCTGCCAAAACTGCGGCCATCGCTTTCAATGTCCGCAATGCACCGCCTGGCTGGTCGAGCACCGGTTCCTGGGCCGTTTGCAATGTCACCATTGTGGCTACCAGATGAAACCACCAGAGAAATGCCCGAGCTGCGATCAAGCGGATAAACTGTATGCCTGTGGTCCGGGCGTCGAGCGCTTGGCCGAAGAAGTGCAGGAACTGTTTCCCGATATTCACGCCGAGATCGCAGTCAGCGATAATTTGCATACTCCGGCGCAAGCCCAGGAGTTGGTCAGCCAAATTGAGCAGCGTGAAATTGATTTGATCATCGGTACCCAGATCGTCGCCAAGGGCTATCATTTTCCTTTTCTTACCCTGGTTGGCGTGGTCGATGCGGATGTCGGGCTCACCGGCGGAGATATCCGGGCCTTGGAACGCACCTATCAACTGCTCTATCAAGTTGCAGGCCGGGCCGGGCGGGCAGATCGTCCGGGTAAAGTGCTGGTACAAACCCATGATCCCGAAAATCCGGTGATGCAGGCTTTGCAGGCGGGTGATCATAAAGGTTTTATCCAGCGTATGTCCCAAGACCGGGAACGCAACGCCATGCCGCCCTTTGGCCGTCTGGCAGGCGTTATTCTGTCGGGCAGTGATGAACGTGCGGTTGATCAGGCAGCTAGCAATCTCGCCCGTACAGCTCCCCGGGACAATGGAGTGATGACCTTGGGTCCGGCGCCGGCACCGCTGGCACTTTTGCGGGGCCGCCACCGCCGCCGCTTTTTGGTCAAGGCAGGCCGGGATGTTAATATCCAGGCGCGAATTCGCTCCTGGCTCAAGGTGACGGAACTGCCGCGCAAGGTGCGGGTCCAACTCGATATTGATCCTTACAGTTTTATGTAGCGATTATAAACTATAACCTATTGATATGATTGAATTAAATAAGAGTTTCCAGCGGGTGCTTATGGCGTCTTGCGGACTCCGAATGAGTATGGTAGACAACCATCGCTTTCCGCAGGGCCGTGGCATAAATTCGGCTCATTTGGGAAGCAAATTTTTGTTTTCAAGTTGTCCTATTTCCGTGGATGTTTTCGCATTCCCGGGGATTAAGTCGAGGAAAAAACTCAGGTGTCATCTGAATCTACAGACGTCCAGGCGGACGTTACTGGGCTCTCCGGGCGGTACGCCACGGCCTTGTTTGAATTGGCCGAAGGTGCTGCCGCGCTCGATCAAGTTGCCGATGATCTTCGGCAAATCAAAGTGATGATGGATGAAAGTGAAGATCTCACCCGTATGGTGCGTTCACCCGTGATCTCGCGTGCCGACCAATCAGCTGCCATGCAGGCGCTGCTGGAAAAAGCCGAAGCATCTCAACTCACCCGAAATTTTATTGGCGTTGTCGCTTCAAACCGCCGCCTCTTTGCGCTCTCAGAAATTATTGATGATTACCTGATGGTGCTGGCCGGCCGCCGCGGTGAAATGACAGCGGAAGTTACCTCAGCTAAAGCCCTCACCGAAAGCCAGCAAGCAGATATTACAGCTGCCTTACAGAGCTCGGTTGGTGGCAAAGTCTCTATCAATTCGACGGTTGATCCCGATCTGCTTGGCGGCCTGGTCGTCAAAATTGGCTCGCGCATGGTCGATTCGTCACTTCAAACTAAACTGCAACATTTAAAACTCGCTATGAGAGGTGTTGGATAATGGAAATCCGCGCAGCGGAAATCTCCGCAATTCTAAAAGATCAAATTCAAAATTTCGGTACCGAAGCAGAAGTTGCCGAGGTCGGACAGGTTCTTTCGGTTGGTGATGGTATCGCCCGCATTTACGGTCTGGATAAAGTTCAGGCTGGTGAAATGGTCGAATTCCCAGGTGGTATCCGGGGCATGACCTTGAACCTCGAAGAAGACAATGTCGGTGTCGTTATCTTTGGTGACGATAGAAACATTAAAGAAGGTGACACGGTCAAGCGGACCGGCGACATCGTTGACGTGCCAGTTGGCAAAGGCCTGCTGGGACGCGTCGTTGACGCTTTGGGTGAGCCGATTGACGGCAAAGGCCCGATCGATGCCTCTGAGCGTGGCCTGATTGAGGTTAAAGCGCCGGGCATTATCCCGCGTAAGTCGGTGCACGAGCCGATGCAGACCGGTCTGAAAGCCATCGATAGTCTGATCCCGGTTGGCCGTGGCCAGCGTGAGCTGATCATTGGTGACCGCCAAACCGGTAAAACCGCCATTATCATTGATACCATCTTGAACCAGAAGAAAGTTAATGATGCGGCGAAGGATGATTCTGAAAAGCTCTACTGCATTTATGTGGCGGTTGGCCAGAAACGCTCTTCGGTGGCGCAATTGGTTAAAGTGCTCGAAGAAAACGGTGGCATGGAATATTCCATCGTGGTTGCTGCTACGGCTTCCGAGCCGGCCCCGATGCAGTTCCTGGCGCCGTACACCGGCTGCACCATGGGTGAGTATTTCCGTGATAACGGCATGCATGCGGTTATTTTCTATGACGATTTGACCAAACAAGCGGTCTCTTATCGCCAGATGTCCCTGTTGCTCCGTCGTCCTCCAGGACGTGAAGCTTATCCGGGTGACGTGTTCTATCTGCATTCACGTCTGTTGGAACGTGCCGCTAAAATGAACGATGATAACGGTGCGGGTTCCTTGACAGCGCTGCCGGTTATTGAAACTCAGGCGAATGACGTCTCGGCTTATATTCCAACCAATGTTATTTCGATCACCGATGGTCAGATCTTCCTTGAAACGGATCTCTTTTATAAAGGTATCCGGCCTGCAGTGAACGTCGGCTTGTCAGTGTCCCGGGTGGGTTCAGCCGCTCAGGTGAAAGCGATGAAACAAGTTGCCGGCTCAATTAAGCTTGAGCTTGCGCAGTACCGGGAAATGGAAGCTTTCGCTCAATTTGCCTCCGATCTGGATGCCTCGACCCAGCAATTGCTGGCCCGTGGAGCGCGTCTGACGGAAGTGCTGAAACAGGGTCAGTTCTCACCTTATGCCATGGAAGAGCAAGTTGTTTCGCTGTATTCCGGCGTTAATGGTTATCTCGATGGTATCGAGGTTACGGATGTAGTTCGCTATGAACAGTTGATGCTCGATGCCGTTCGTGAAAAGGGCGCCGACATCTTGGATGCCATTCGCACTGATGAAGCCGTTTCCGAAGAAACCGAAGAGAAGCTTAAAACCTTCCTCGACGATTTCACCAAGTCGTTTGCTTAGAACCAGCGTTTAACTAAGGAGTTTGGCAACTAGCTATGGCCAATCTTAAAGAACTTAAAACCCGTATCTCGAGCGTCAAGTCGACGCAAAAGATCACCTCTGCCATGAAAATGGTGGCAGCGTCGCGGTTAAAACGTGCGCAGGAAGCAGCCGAAGCTGCCCGGCCTTATGCCGAGCGGATGGAACGTATGATGGCGTCTATCCTGGATAATCCGGGATCGCTTGAAGGCGCTGGTGCTTTGCTCAGCGGCACTGGCTCAGACGATACCCATCTGATTGTCGTCGTGACCTCGGATCGTGGTCTTTGCGGCGGCTTTAATTCAAGCATCTCCCGTGAGTCCCGTAATCGTATCCGCGCCCTCAAAGGCGACAATAAAAACGTCAAAATTCTCTGTGTTGGCCGCAAAGGACGCGATCAACTTAAAACCGAGTTTGGTGATGCGATTATTGAAACTTACGAAGGTATCGGTAAAGCTGGCGTTCAATTTGAGGAAGCGCAAGGCGTGGCGGCAAAAATCATTGAGATGTTTGAAGCCGGCGAGTTTGATGTCTGTACCATTATTTACAATAAATTTGTCTCGGCGATCACTCAGGAAGTAACGCCGCAGCAAATCATTCCGGTGCAGATTGCCGAAGCCGATGAAGAAGTTGAAGCAGCAGAGACTGGCCCATCCGCCAGTTATGAGTTTGAACCGTCAGAAGAAGAAATTCTGGCGGAATTATTGCCGTCCAATCTGAATGTCCAGGTGTTTCGCGCCCTGCTTGAAAGCAGCGCCTCCGAACATGGCGCCCGGATGTCGGCGATGGATAACGCCACGCGTAATGCCGGTGAGATGATCGATGATCTGTCGATTACTTACAACCGGACACGTCAGGCGAAAATTACCAGTGAATTAATCGAAATTATTTCGGGCGCCGAAGCGCTCTAGCTCAATAGGAGTTGATAACAATGGCCGAAAACAATATTGGCACAATTTCCCAGGTGATGGGTGCGGTGGTCGATGTGAAATTTCCCGGAGACCTGCCGGAAATTCTCAACGCCCTCGAAGTTGATAACAATGGCAACCGCTTGGTGCTTGAAGTGGCGCAGCATCTGGGTGAATCCCAAGTTCGCACCATTGCCATGGACACGACCGATGGTCTGGTCCGGGGCGCTGAGGCTGTCGATACCGGCAACCCCATTCGCATGCCGGTCGGCCCGGAAACACTTGGCCGTATCCTAAACGTCATCGGTGAGCCGGTTGATGAGCGCGGCCCGATTGAAACCAAAGACACTTTGCCGATCCACCGTGCGGCACCTGAATTTATTGATCAGTCGACCGAAACCGAAGTGCTGGTCACCGGCATTAAAGTGGTCGATCTGATTGAGCCTTATCCGAAAGGCGGCAAAATTGGCCTGTTCGGCGGTGCTGGTGTGGGCAAAACCGTGATCATCATGGAACTGATCAACAACATCGCTAAAGGCCACGGCGGTTATTCCGTGTTTGCCGGTGTTGGTGAGCGGACCCGTGAAGGTAATGACCTTTATCACGAGATGATGGAATCAGGCGTTATTCAAATCGATGGCGCAGGCTCCAAAGCGGCCCTGGTATATGGCCAGATGAATGAGCCTCCCGGAGCGCGTGCACGGGTTGCCCTCTCCGGTTTGACCGTGGCTGAGTATTTCCGCGATCAGGAAGGCCAGGACGTGCTGTTCTTCGTTGATAATATTTTCCGCTTCACCCAAGCTGGTTCCGAAGTGTCCGCCCTGTTGGGCCGTATTCCTTCTGCGGTGGGCTATCAGCCGACTTTGGCAACCGATATGGGCGCCATGCAGGAACGGATTACCTCAACCCATAAAGGTTCGATCACCTCGGTGCAGGCGATTTACGTGCCGGCTGATGACTTGACCGATCCGGCGCCGGCAACTTCGTTTGCCCATTTGGATGCAACCACCGTGCTGTCGCGTCAGATTGCCGAGCTTGGTATTTATCCGGCGGTTGATCCGCTCGATTCGACGTCGCGTATTCTGGATGCTTCAATCGTTGGTGACGAGCACTACACCGTGGCCCGTGAAGTTCAGCGTATTTTGCAGACCTATAAAAACCTGCAGGACATTATTGCTATTCTGGGCATGGACGAATTGTCGGAAGAAGATAAACAAACTGTGGCGCGGGCGCGTAAAATTCAGCGTTTCCTCAGCCAGCCTTTCCATGTGGCCGAAGTTTTCACCGGCTCACCGGGCGTGTTTGTGAATTTGGAAGATACCATCAAAGGCTTTAAAGGCATCTGCGCCGGTGAATATGATCACCTGCCGGAAGCCGCCTTCTATATGGTTGGCACCATTGAAGAAGCCGTCGAAAAAGCCGGTAAAATGGCGGCAGAGGCAGCTTAAAGGACGAAATGAATGGCTGATCAAGCTGCAAATAAAGTGGCGTTTGAGTTGGTGACACCAACTGCCCTGGCGATTTCCGAGGACGTTGACATGGTCGTCGTCCCGGGCTCCGAGGGTGATTTTGGTGTGCTCGCCGGTCATACGCCCATTTTGACGACGGTGCGCCCAGGCGTCATCAACATGTATACGAATGGCGCCATTACCAAGTCTTTGTTTGTCGAAGGTGGCTTCGCTGAAGCCAATCCGGAACGCTGCACGGTTTTGGCCGAAAGTGCGACGGATGTCAGTGAGCTTGATAAGGCTGACGCTGAAGCCCGGCTTTCTGCAGCCCGCGAAGCGCAGGCAAGTGCTAACGACGAAGGCAAAACCGCCGCCGAGAAAGAGCTCCGCATCGCCGAGGAAATGGTCCGCGCTGCTGGTGGCACCGCCGTCCTGCATTAAGCTTTAATTTACATAAATATCAAAGAAGGCTGCATTATGTGCGGCCTTTTTTATTCAGTGGGACTTAAATCAAAATCCTCAGGAATACCAAGCCATTTTTTAGCGTCAGCCATATTGCGGCATGGACGTCTTTCCATATAATCATGCTGCGCCAATCGATTGCTAATCATGGCTTGATGGGCAATTTTGCATCTGTAGTGTCGCGAATAATATTCCTACCTGCCTGGTGGGCAGGATCGGCAAGTAATTCCTCAAATTGCCGACTAGCTTCCCAGGTTTCTATACTACCCGAGTGAGTAATAACGACTGCGTTTACTTCCGGGTAGATGCGATAGGTATAAGGCATAGGAATAAAATATGAATATTCCTAACAAATTCAATATAATATTGAGCGCCACCACTTAAAGCACTCTCCGCCATTTGAACCAAATCAGTGCCGTCAGCGCGGCGCCGATTGTGACGTAGAGATTGATCGTGCCTTGAAAGCCGATGATATCAATTAAAAATCCGGTGCCGAGTAATCCTAACGGTACGCCGTAGATGGCCAGTATTCTGACGCCGATCACCCGGCCCCGGATATATTGCTCAAGCTGGCCGACCAGGATAACCGACATCGAAACCATGCCCATGGCGTGTACGATGCCCATGATAAACAGCGACGTAAAACCCGAAAGCTTGGTTTCCATGGCGGCAAAGACCGCCAGCATGGCATACCAGAGCAACACATTGATCAGCATAAACTTGGTTGAATGAGTTCGCTTACCCACTGTAGCCACGATAAAAGCGCCGATCATTGCACCCGCGCCGAACCCCGCGACCAGATGACCGAGGCCAATCTCATCGACCAGATAAACTTCTTTGGCGACGTATGGCAGCAAGCCCCTGATAATGGGAAAGGCGGTTAAGTTGACCAGAAAAGCGAGCCACATAATCGCCAGAACTTTTGGCGTGTTCCAGATATAAGTGAGCCCTTCCTTGAAATCCCGCCATTGGGAAGTCTCTTTCTTTTTTGCTGTCGTTTCATCTGGATGTGTGTCGGTAATGCCGAGGGTCAGCAGAAAACCGGCGAGATAAATCGCTGTTACCAAAACATAGGCGTAACCAATTCCGAGCACGGCAAAAATGCCGGCCCCGGCCAAAGCGCCAAAAACCCGTGAGGCATCCATCGACGTTCGATTGAGGCCCAGCGCATTGGGCAGGCTTTCCGGTGGCACCGTGTCACCGATTAGGGCCTGCCGCATCACCATATCGGACGGGCGCAAGAGACCACTGCATAACGCCAGCACCAGCACTATATAGGGCGTCAGCAGATCCAAAAAAGCTAAGGTCATTATGGTGAAAGCGAGCAAGGCGAAAATCACCCGCATGGTGCAAAAGACAATTTTCCGGCCGAGGCGGTCGCCCAGCACGCCGAGCCAGGGGGCGACCAAAGTGCCCATAAACTGCAAGGCGGCGAAAAGCGTGAGCAGGAGAACCGAGCCAGTCTCCACCAGGATGTACCAGCCCAGAATAATGTTTTCCATCTCGAAGGCCCAGGTTGAGCAGAGATCAGCCGGCCACTGAAAACGGTAGCTCCGGACTTTGAAGGCAATGAGCGGAGCAAAATCCCGCATGAATTTATTCCCCCTGGTGGTGCGCCACTATAGGGGACGGCTGCCAAAGCTCAATGGTGTTAGGGATTTTGGAGACCCGCCACCCTAACCCTCCCCCGCAAGGAGGGAGGGGATTAGATGGAATATGTTTCAACTATAAGCTCCTTCCCTCCCCAATTTATTGGGCGGGGGAAGGTTGGGATGGGGAGGGTCT
>CAZMHI010000085.1:0-13888 GCA_964566055.1 uncultured Rhodospirillaceae bacterium | reverse complement strand
AGATCACCTTCATTAATGAGATCGCCGATCTTTGCGAGCAAGTTGGCGCCGATGTTCAGGATGTCTCTAAGGGCATTGGTCTGGATGGCCGGATTGGCAGTAAATTTCTACATGCCGGTCCAGGTTATGGCGGCTCGTGTTTTCCAAAAGACACACTTGCTTTAGTCAAGACAGCCCAGGACTTTGACAGCCCGATAAAAATCGTCGAAGCCGTGGTTGAAGTCAACGATGCCCGTAAACGTCAAATGGCTGACAAAATTGCGGCTGCCTGTGGCGGTAGCGTCAAAGGCAAAAAAGTCGCGGTGCTTGGTCTGACCTTCAAGCCTAATACGGACGATATGCGGGATTCACCCAGCCTCGCTATCGTGCCGGCTTTGATTGACGGAGGCGCTGAGGTTCACGCCTTTGATCCGCAAGGTATGGAGGAGGCGCGTGAGATGCTCGATGGCGTCAATTGGTGCGAGGGCGCCTATGAAGCGCTTGAAGGGGCCGACGTAGTTGCCATCGTCACCGAGTGGAATGAATTCCGCGCCCTCGATTTGGAGCGGGTAAAAGCCTCAATGGCCAGTCCGGTGATGGTCGATCTCAGAAATATTTATAACCCGGAAGAGATGGTTGAAGCCGGTTTTGAGTATTACTGCATCGGGCGCACCGTTGAGAACGGTAATTAAGGCATTCGTCTCATGAGCGACAAACGGGAATTAGATCCGACCATCCTGCGTGAGTATGATATTCGCGGTATTGTCGGCGATGGCTTTAACGCCGCAGATGTTCGCGCCATCGGCCGCGGCTTCGGCTCAGTTGTGATTGAAAAAGTTGGTGGCGATAAAACACCGGTCGTCGCGATTGGCTATGATGGCCGCCTCAGCTCACCGGAACTCGCCGATGCTCTCGCCGAAGGGTTAACGGCCGCCGGTGTCGATGTTATCAAGATTGAGCGCGGACCGACGCCGATGCTTTATTTCGCCTCGCATGAATATCAGACCGATGGCGGCATGATGATCACCGGCTCTCACAATCCGCCTGACTATAACGGCATCAAAATGGTGCTAGAAGGACACTCGTTCTTTGGCGAGGAAATTCTAGCCCTCGGCCAGCGCATTGCCGACGGTAATTTTAATGACGGTTCAGGTAGTGTTGAAGAGCGCTCCATTTCAACGCGCTATATTGAACGGATGCTGGAGGATTTTGCTGCCGGTAAAAACCTTAGTGTAGCTTGGGATCCGGGCAATGGCGCCGCCGGAGAGATCGTGCAGGAACTGGTCAAGCGACTACCCGGTGATCATTATCTGATCAACGCCGAAATCGACGGCACGTTTCCTGCGCATCATCCGGACCCGACGGTCGAGAAAAATCTTGAGCAGTTGAAAGCGCTGGTGGCCAAAGAGGGCTGTGATCTCGGTATCGGTTTCGATGGCGATGGTGATCGCATTGGCGTGGTTGATGCCGGGGGACGTGTGCTCTGGGGAGATCAGCTCATGGTCGTGCTGGCGCGCGAAGTCTTGAAAAACCATCCCGGTGCACCGATCATTACGGAAGTAAAAGCTAGCAAGGTGTTCTTCGATGAAGTCGCCAAGGCTGGTGGTGAGCCCATCATGTGGGCGGCGGGGCACTCCCTGATCAAATCCAAAATGGCTGAAATGCAGGCGCCGCTGGCGGGTGAGATGAGCGGGCATATATTCTTCGCCGACAAATACTATGGTTACGATGATGCGATTTATACCGCCCTGCGCTTGCTCTCAATTTTAACGCAGTCTGATCAGAGCGTCGCCGATATGCAGGATAGCCTGCCGCAAATGCTCAACACGCCGGAACTGCGGTTCGAGTGCTCTGAAGAGCGAAAATTCAAAGTCATTGAAGAAGTCAAAGAACGCCTCGCCGGTGTCAGCGGCATCACCGTGCATGACATGGATGGCGTCAGGGTCGAAACCGAAGATGGCTGGTGGCTGCTCAGGGCATCGAACACGCAAGCTGTCTTGGTGGCCCGCTGCGAGTCCGCCGATGAAGCAGGGCTGTCCCGCCTCAAAGCAACCGTGCGCGAGCAGCTTGTAGCCAGCGGCATCGAACCCCCGGCTGATTTTGATTGATTTGTAAACCACGAAGAAAATGAACCACGAAGTTCACGAAGAGCACGAAGTAAGATAATTTAGAGAAAAATTCAGGTGCGCGGAAATCCAGTGGGTTTTGGTATGAGTTCAGCCGAAATCCTTAATTTTCATAAGTTCTTCCACTCGCCGTTTATGAAGTGAGGCTTTTTCATCTTCTCCGATTATCGTAAAGATGCGCATTAATCCCTTGTGGGCCTCTAAAAAATTTTGATCAAGCCCAAGCGCTTTTTTAAAATTCTTGATAGCTTTTTGGTATGATTCGCGTTCTTCTAATATTAAACCAAAATCGCTGTACAATTCTGGTTTGCTAGCTAGATCAATTTTTGCTCGATCAAAGCAATTTTGAATCGTTCTGATCGAAAACTTGTTCAAGTGCGCGGCTACCATCAACCCCGAGTACGCATCTGCTCTTTCGGGCCCAGTATTTAATGCCAAAATAAACATTTGTCCCGCTCTGTGACCATCCGACTTTCGAATATAGCTCCAGCCTGATTTAACCATACTTCTGGCTGCTGCTCGGCCGTAATTTGGCTTCCGTTCGGGCCCATTCGCGCAAATTTCAGTAGTTTTTAGACGGAGTTTCTCAAGTGAATAAAATAATGGAAGAGGTTTGATCTCTCTTATAGGTTTCGTGAACGCGTTTAGGTTGTCACCTGACATAATTTTGTAATTGAAAGATTGAACTTGGCTATTAATAATTAGAAAACCGCATATCGAAATTACTATTATTTTAAACATCTCATCCCTGCAGGAGAATATTCATATTGGTCCAGTAAAAATTTATTACTCAAAACTACCCGATTTAATCTTTAGCTGTAAAGAATGTCTGGGTCACACTTATTGGGACCTCTGCGGAAAGCAGTTAGTTCCGTTAACATCTAGACTACATTTCCCCTTCGTGTTCTTCGTGCACTTCGTGGTAATTTTTTCCTTTATCTTTCAAAAACCGTCTCTAGGCCAGCCATAACAAGATGAACTACGAAGTTCACGAAGGACACGAAGTTAAATGATAAAAGATCCCTACAGTAGTAAGGTAATCGGACTGGCTATCGAAGTTCACCAAAACCTCGGTCCAGGTCTTTTGGAATCCGCATATGAGTCTTGTTTATGTTACGAGCTTTTAGAAGAAGGGATATCGATCCAAAAGCAAACAAGTATTCCCGTCGTTTAAAAAAATACAAAACTGGATTGCAGATTCCGAGCTGACCTAATTGTGGCCGATAGCTTGCTGATAGAGTTAAAGGCCGTGGAAAAGATATTGCCCATCCATGAAGCGCAAATTCTCACTTACTTAAAATTAACGGACCTTAAATTTGGGCTCATCCTGAATTTTAATTCGGTTCTTTTGAAAAATGGGATTCGAAGATTCGTTTTATAACGGAATATCATCGTGTTCTTTATGTCCTTTGTGGTTTAATTAATTAAACAACTGTAGTCGCGATCGGATTGGGATATTTTATTTCATACTCTTCCGGCACACCGAGCCATTCAAGTGCTGCTGGGAAGGACTTGAACAGTTTGCGTTTGACTGGGCTGGGTGCCAGGCGCATCGAAACCAGCCATTGATGAATTAACTTATAATTTTCCGGGTTATGCACCGTTAGCGCGAGTTTGCATTCACCCAAGCGGTAATCAATATGGACATTTATTGAATTGGACATCTTAGAAATGAATTCAAAGTTATATTTATCTTTCTCCGTATATTTCACAGTCCGCAAATCATAGCAAAAATTCATGCCGGTCGCGTATTTTGGGTCATCGAATAGAGTGTGGTAAATCTCATCAACGTCGGCCAAATTAAACTCGCCAAATTCAACGATAAACACGAGATTAAGGTCGGGTTCAATGATGTAGTCCCAGGCCATTTTTAATATTCCCTGTGTATTATAAAATTCTAATTAAACACACAATTTTTTTGTGATTATAGCAGTATGCATTGAATTTTCAATAAAATTTAAAAAAGTGCATAAATATCAGGTGAAATAGAGGTGGATTTATTACCTTGAGGCGACTTCGACTGTCGCCGGCAGGTTGAGTTCCAGGCACGGTTTGCGGTGTTTCTTCAGCAGCCGGCAGGTACGGTAGGCATTTCGGCGATTGAGACCGAGAATGCGCGCTCGATAGAGGATGCGATTGCGGGATTTGCGCAAGGGCATAACTTTGACTTTGCCGCCATTCAGCACGCTGGCGTATTTGTTTGAGACATCGCGGGCAATATTGAAAGCGGGTTTACGGGTATAAAAGGCTCCGACCTGAATACCCCAAATCCGGTCTTTGTTTTTGCTGCTTCTCTTGGTCCGGGCGGTGGAAAGTTTTCTTGGGCTGGCTGCCTTGGCCATCAGAACCGGCGGCGTGCCTTTTGTAAATGCCCGGGTCAGCAATGTTTTCATATGCCGGTTTCTAGAGCGCGACGTGTTGCCGCCGAATACAACACCAATCATCCGCCGGTTATTGCGTTTGGCTGTCGTAATCAAATTGTAGCCCGACGCCCTAATATAGCCGGTCTTCATACCTTCGGCGCCGGGATAGGATTTCAGCACTTTATTGTGGGTGCGATAGGTGCGGCCTTGGAAGGTGAAAACCTGGCGTTTGAACAAATGATAATATTGCGGGAACCGGTTGATAATAGCGCGGGTCAGCGTCGCCATATCCTTGGCCGTCGACATTTGACCCCGGTGAGGCAGGCCTGAAGCATTGCGGAATGTCGTCCGCGACATACCAAGCTTGCGGGCTCTGTCGGTCATCAAGAGAGCGAAGCGCCGTTCTGTGCCGCCAATGGATTCAGCAACAACCGAAGCCACATCATTGGCTGATTTTACAATCAGCGCCATTACGGCATCTTTAACCCTAATCGATTGGCCGCGCCGAAGACCCAGCCGGGAAGCGGGCCGGTTAGCTGCTCTCCTTGAAACTGAGAGGCGCGTTGAAAAGGAAAGCTTCTTTTTCTCGACCGCTTCAAACAACATATACAATGTCATGAGCTTGGTCAGCGAGGCCGGATAGTTCCGCGTATTTTCATTGACGGCATGATAAACTTTGCCGGATTTCGCGTCGACAACATAAGAAGCATATTTAGCCTCGGCAGGGCTGCCGGCAATAAGGAGCGCCGCGACGAACAAAGCCGCAATTGCAAATTTTTGAATATTAAAGGAGAAAAATTTGTGGTGCTGCATTTGCTTCCAATAGCGAGTCCCAAGTCGAGCAAAAATATTCTTTGAGGCTGGAGTGTAGGGAGCTTCCAGGTCAGAGTCCAATAATTTGGAGTTCCTCCCAGGGTAAACTATATTTATCACTGTAGAGTTTGGATTCATAAGCCAAAATCAAGGTGTTAGATGAAAACTGTGTATACTGTGTTTAAGCAGTCGCGATGAATAAATGATTAACGGATAAATGATGATATCCAAGCGGTTCAATATGATCGGCAGATTCGTCTCAATCACAGCAGCGATGCTAATTCTATCGGCTTGCGCCTATAAAGGCGGCGGCGATCATCCGGTGATTAGAAAGTTTACTTGGATCAGCTACATTGCCGGTGATGATATCCGGCAAAGCTGTTCAAAGACGAGCGGTGAGCGCTACCGGTTTGTTTATAACGCGGTCTATAACGAGCAGGTTCGAAGCTACGATATCACGCCAGCAGATGGGGGGCGCTATCAGGTCAAAATCCACGTCACCAGCGAAGCCGATTTAACCTGGCTGAACCTCGAACGTAGCAATCCGGACTTTTTCAAACCTTGGCGGCCGAAAGTTTCCAGCACCAATATTGCCTCTAAAGATGTGGCAATCCTTAAACGAACCCTGCAGAACGCACGGTTTTTTGATTCTCGGCCACCGTCCGAAAATATCCCTTCGATCAGCTTTTATTGGGTGATATCAGCCTGCATCGATGGAAAGTTCAGTCAGAATGCCTATGTCTGGCCTTCAGAAAACTTTAAAAAAGCACAATTTGGCAAACTGCTAAGTGCTTGGGATTTCACAGATATTCCGGTTAATCCGCCGCGTAAAACGTCAAATTTCAGTATTTACGGCACCAATGATGAAACTCAGTACAATAATCTTTTTAATCTTCAGTTTGGCAGTGACGGCATTATCCGCCACTATGTCCTTATAAACTAAAGTTTATGAGGGGTTTTGGCGATTTTCTGGTATTTTTTAATTAAATATAGCTTTTATAATCAGTAAAAAGTGCCAATATAAATGGGAGAACATAAGAACAGATGCCGATTGCAATTTACGGATTTTCTGCCAAATAAAGCTGAGTGGGCCTAATCAACTGTTAAGCATTTAAGTACGACAATGAAACGAGACGACGACGATAAAAGCGGTAGTGGCGGACAAAACGGTAACGGCGGAGACGATTTTGAGCATGGCGTCGCCGTAAAAAGCCGCGCAAAAACGAAAAAGCCTTCGATGTATAAGGTTCTCATGCTGAACGATGATTATACGCCGATGGAATTTGTTATTCATGTACTTGAACAGTTCTTTTCGAAGAACCATGAGGAGGCAACGCGTATTATGCTCCATGTTCATCAGAAAGGCGTCGGCGTATGCGGTGTTTTCACCTATGAAGTTGCGGAAACAAAAGTAAATCAAACCATGGATTTGGCTCAACAGAACCAACATCCTCTACAGTGCACAATAGAAAAGGATTAGTTTGGACTAACAAACTATGCTGAAAAAATATGTTATCTCGTAATTTAGAACAAAGTCTGCATCGTGCCCTTGCTCTGGCGACAGAGCGCAATCACGAATATGCCACGCTAGAGCATCTCTTGCTCGCTCTGACCGATGATCAGGATGGTATTTCCGTGCTGCGCGCCTGTGGCGTGGAAGTTGAAAAGCTGCGGCTCGATTTGACGAGTTTTATTGATGATGACCTTGGCGACTTGGTGACGGCTAAATTATCGGAACCAAAACCGACAGCCGGTTTTCAGCGGGTAGTCCAACGCGCTGCCATTCATGTGCAGTCTTCCGGCCGGGAAGAAGTTACCGGCGCTAATGTGCTGGTCGCTATTTTCTCTGAGCGTGAAGCCCATGCCGTTTACTTCCTGCAGATGCATGACATGACCCGCCTCGATGCAGTGAATTATATTTCGCACGGCATTGCCAAAGTACCAGGATTCTCAGATACCCGCGAAGTGCACGGCGCGGATGATGAACTGAGCGAGGAAAAAGACGTCAAGAAAGGCTCAGAGGCGCTCGACAGCTATTGTGTCAATCTCAATCAAAAAGCGGCGGATGGTAAAATTGATCCGCTGATTGGCCGCGAGCTGGAAATTGAACGCACCATTCAGGTGCTGTGCCGGCGGACTAAAAACAATCCGCTTTATGTTGGTGACCCGGGGGTGGGCAAGACAGCCATCGCTGAAGGATTGGCGCGCCGGATCGTTAATGAAGAAGTGCCGGAAGTGCTGATCGACAATGTGATTTATTCTCTTGATATGGGCACGCTCTTGGCTGGCACGCGCTACCGCGGTGATTTCGAAGAGCGGATTAAAGCTGTTCTCACCGAACTTGAAGAGATGCCGAACTCGATCCTGTTCATTGATGAAATTCATACGGTGATCGGGGCAGGGGCCACCAGCGGCGGCTCGATGGATGCCTCGAACTTGTTGAAACCTTCCTTGCAAAGCGGGGCACTGCGTTGCATCGGTTCGACCACCTACAAAGAATATCGTGGCCATTTTGAAAAAGACCGGGCGCTGGTCCGCCGTTTCCAGAAAATCGATGTCTATGAACCATCGGTCGAAGATACGGTTAAAATTCTGCGTGGTCTCAAACCTTATTACGAAGAGCATCATCGGGTGCGCTATACCGCGGAAGCGTTGCGCCAAGCAGTTGAACTCTCAGCCCGCTATATCCATGACCGCAAACTGCCGGATAAAGCCATTGATGTGATTGATGAGGTCGGCGCCTCACGGATGCTGCTGCCGGAAAACAAACGCAAGAAAACCATTTCGGTCAAAGATGTCGAAACTGTCATTGCCAAGATGGCGCGCATTCCGCCGAAAACTGTTTCGCGGGATGATAAGAAAGTGCTCGCCAATCTTGAGCGTGATCTCAAGACCATGGTGTTCGGCCAGGACCAAGCGATTGATGCCTTATCCGGTGCCATCAAGCTGGCGCGCGCAGGTTTGCGTGAACCTGAAAAGCCGATTGGTAACTATCTGTTCTCGGGCCCGACCGGTGTCGGTAAAACCGAGGTTGCCCGCCAGCTTTCCCGCTCAATGGGCATTGAGTTGGTGCGCTTTGATATGTCGGAATATATGGAACGCCACACGGTTTCGCGTTTAATCGGCGCGCCTCCGGGCTATGTCGGTTTTGATCAGGGTGGTCTTTTGACCGATGCTATAGATCAGCAGCCGCACGCGGTCTTGCTTTTGGATGAGATCGAGAAAGCTCATCCGGATTTGTTCAACATTCTGTTGCAGATCATGGATCATGGCAAACTCACCGACAACAACGGTAAGAGCGTCGACTTTAGAAACGTTGTGCTGATTATGACGACCAATGCCGGTGCGACTGAAATGGCCAAAACCGCCATCGGTTTTGAGCGTGATGAACGGGTCGGTGATGATGAGGAAGCGATTGAGAAAATGTTCTCACCGGAATTCCGCAATCGTCTCGATGCGACCGTATCCTTCGCTAATCTGTCACCGGAAGTGATGGGCAAAGTTGTCGATAAATTCGTCATGGAACTGGAAGCACAACTAAGCGACCGCGACGTGACGATTACGCTGACCGATGAGTCCCGCGAATGGCTCGCCAAGAAAGGCTATGACAAGCGCTTTGGCGCCCGGCCTCTGGCGCGGGTTATTCAGGAGCACATCAAGAAACCGTTGTCCGAGCAATTGCTGTTTGGCGAACTCGTCAAAGGCGGTACGGTTCAAGTGCTGGTCAAAGACAACAAGCTCGATTTCGATTATCCCAAACTCGCGCTGCCGAAAAGCAGCGGCAAAAAGGGTAAGGGCCCAGGAAAAGATGATGGCGGCCCCGGCGGTAAAAAATCGGAGTTGGTTGAGTAATTACTCAATATAATTAAGAAAGAAGCCGGGTTAATCGCCCGGCTTTTTTTATGGCCGTAGAAATCCGACCTAGTCACCCGGCAGGGCAAACAACTCGTGCTCGCCTTCGAGGCCTTTCAGCTCAAATTGGCCAACGGACTTTAGCTTACCCGGGAAGGTATCGGCGAAAGTCGAGGAGATCAGCACGGGTTCCTGTAATTCTTTGGTCATGCTTTCGATGCGCGCCGCCTCATTGGCGGCCGAGCCGATAACAGTAAATTCAAGCCGCTCCGGGATGCCTATATTGCCATAGGTGACATCACCCAAATGCAGGCCAATGCCATATTTCAGCGGCGGTAGATCACTATGCTCGGTATTTACCTCTTCTATGCGGTCGGAAATGACTTCCGTCGCCTTAATCGCCCGCCGGCAAGCTTCCAACGCACCAGTGGCATTTTCCCATGATTTTGAAGTTTCGCCGGCGATTGGAAAAATCGCCAACACGGCGTCGCCGATAAAGCGCAGAACCTCACCGCCATTTTCGATGATGGCGCCTGCCATACAATGGAAGAAGCGGTTCAAGTGTAGCAGATAAATCTCCTGCTCCATACTTTCCGAAAGGGCGGTGGAGTCTCTGAAATCACAGAACCAGATAATGGCGTGAATAAGCTCACCATCGCCGTGTTTAATTTGTCCTTCCAGCACGCGCTTGCCGGTGCGCCGGCCCAAATAGGTTTCCAATAATGTAACCGAGGTTCTTTTCTGGGCATGGACTTCAAAAAGCCGGCCCAGCATGGGCAGAATTTCATAAATCTGGCCAAGGTGAGAGGTGGAAAAACCACCTTCGGCAAAAGACGTCATCGACATGACATTAATCTGTCCATCCGAAAACGTGAACGGCATAGCGGCGTAGTCCGTGGCGCCCTCGGCATGAAGGTCGACACAGACAGGATAATCCAATTTAGGATCATCACCTTCCAAGCGCCGCCTGACGCCGCCAGCGCCCTTAATGATCGGCGCAAACGGACTGTCCGAAAATTTCGGCTGCAGTAATATGTCGTGTGGTTCCAGGATCACTTTGACTTCGGGATCATCTTCCCGCCAGACCAGGACAGTGGCGAACACTTGCGGATGGAGAGTCGGGATAATGACGGTCATGCGCGATATCGGGTAGCCGTTGTTGTGCAAATAACTGCAAAACTCCGAGATCAGTTGATCTGCCGAGGGCGCTTTCCAGGCTTGTTCCAACAGCCAGCCGGCAAGCGTATTGGCGTGCATGCTTGTTTGCCGATTATCGAGGAAGGCAACTTCCTCATCACCTTCATAAATGGCATTTACTTTGCTTTGGTAAAACGAGACATAACCACGTAATTCTTCGCCGTCAGAATAGGGGTCTTCGTATCCCCAAACCGCATTTTCCGCCGTCTCCTCGCCGACGGTCAGGGTCCAATAGCTGGCATTTCCTTTGAACGGGCAATGGGTTTGATGTTCGGTTTTCTCAAGATAATCCATGCCGACATCATCGATGGGGAAATAATACATCGGTGGGACTCGGGTTTCATAGACAACCAAGGCGTTGGATGAATCGGCGACCCAAGTACCGTTAAATTCTACCCGAACCCGCTCGGCAGCCGGCTCGAAGCGAATTTCATAGGCTTCGTCATTGGATTCATCAACAACAGATTGATCATCTGCCACAACAATGCTCCCGATATGCTTTTTAGGTTATAAATCCCTAAATTCTTTATGTATTACGATTAGCATATCTGCTTTGCGCCGTCATTCAATTAGTTATAGGTCGCAAAAATCACTAAAATTCAATTTTAAATTGGCCTAATTAGATCACCTTTACTAACAGTGCCGCCGGTTAAGATGCGGCAATTGAGGCCGCTGCGATTGATCAGCGCTTTAAACAGGCTTTTGATTCCCAGCAAATCTTCGAGGTATTTGCAGGGCACGCTCAGACGCATACCTTCAAGCACGACATCCGGGCCGATCCTGAATTGCCGGCCAACCAGATGATTTAGCGGCACGCCTTGGGTGATGGCGTTGCGCCGGGTTTGATCAGGCTTTAAGACAATATCCCGCTCCCGTAACAGTGCCTCTAAAGTTTCAGTTTCGAACAAGGTGAATTGCCGGCCTTCCTCGGGGCGCTCTGAATAGGTGCCGGTGCCGAGCGTGTAGCGGTCGCCTTCAATGCCGATCCCAGCCTGGCAAATCAGCTGATCCGGACTTTGAAGCGGTTGCTCTTTGGCGGCACAGCTGTGCAATGACAAAATTTTACCTTCCCACATACTCATATCACCTCAATGCCCGGGCCGGCGCACGGTCCGGCCTTCTTCTTCAAGGTCTTCTTCGATGTGTTCATCATAGCGATGTTCCATATCTTTACGGTCAGCGCCCATGTGATCGGCATACATTTGACCGGTCGGTGGAAACACGCCATCGGCGACTTGCACCTCCGGGTTCCAGATATCCGATCGGATCAAGGCTTTACCGCAATGCAGGAAGGCCTCTTTAACGGTAACGACCATGGCCGTCGCAGGGGGTCTGCCGTTGAGGGCAAACGGAGCCAATAGTTCCGGGTCTTTGGTAATGCTTGCTTCGCCCCGAATTCTTAAAGTCACGTCCATACCCGGCACCAGAAACAAAATGCCGATGGTCGGATTACTCAATATGTTTAAAAGTGAATCAACCCGTGAATTGCCCTTGCGATCCGGAATTATCAGGGTGTTGTCATCGGCCACTTGCACAAATCCAGGATCGTCGCCCCGGGGAGAGACATCGCCATCGGTGCCGAGCAACAGGAGAGGGGAATGTGCGATGAAGTTGCGGCAATGCTTGTCCAAAGCGTCCAAAGTTTTTTCAATCGTCGGGCCTTTCGGCGCGGGGTAAATCTGGCGTAATTCTTCAACAGATTGGATATCAAATTCAGCCATTACATTCTCTCCCAGTTTGCGATGACAGCTTATTCGCCGGCATAAACTAGCATTTCTATTTCGATCAAGGCAGCCGGCGCCATCAGCGCGGAACATACGGTCGAGCGGGCAGGCGGCAGCGTATCGCCAAAGTACTCGGCGTAAGCTTTATTGAAGCCCATAAAATCATCGGTCGAAGTTAGCCAGACCGTGGCCTTGGCGACGTCTGCTTTACTCCGCCCAATTTCACTCAAGGTGGCGTCGATATTAGCCAGCGTCCTCGCGGTTTGTTCTTCGATGCCATCACCTTCAATTTGGTTGTCGGCGTTCATCGCTAAATTGCCGGAGAGAAAGATAAAATCGCCTGCTTGCACCGCGCCCGATAGCGGCAATCCCGTGCCGTCGGCGCGTTTTTTGGGACCGATAAGATGATTGAGTGGCATGGTTTAACTCCTCATGATTTGTTTGCTGATAATCGGCAAGCAAGTGGGTAAAATCAATAGCCAAAATTTTTAAATTTAGACAATTAGTCATTCGCCAATCTGCACCTTCTTGATTTTAGTCATATAGCTTCAGTGTCTGCTTGGCCTAAGGTGCATGGTGGATAATTAAGGGGAGGGATTTATGGACGGTCAGCAGAAATCCGGTGCGGAGCTTTACGCCGAACGTGAAAAGCGTATCTACGACACGGTGGCGCTCAAAGAGCCGGACCGGGTGCCCTCTATGCTCCACTCGACGTTTTGGGCGGCCAATCAGGCAGGCATGAGTTGTGAAGAGGCTATGCACGATTATAAAGGCCTGTCTGCTGCGATGCGAAAAGCGATCCTGGAGTTGCAGCCCGATGCCTATGTGCCGTGTCATTTGATGCTGTCCCTAGCTCCAACCATGGAAATTCTCAACTACAAGCAATTGGAATGGCCGGGTCATGGCGATCTCAGTCCCGATGTGACATTTCAGTATATCGACCAGGAATATATGAAGGCCGACGAATATGATGATTTTATCACTGATCCGACCGGCTTTTACCTGCGCCAATATTTGCCGCGTTTGGCCGGAGAATTAGAGCCTCTCGCTAATTTGCCAGAGTTTCCGTCAATTTATTTTACCCGCGTTATGCATGCCTTGGCCTTTATGGCTGACCCGGGAATTCGCAAAGCCTTTGAAACCATGATCAAGGCCGGCGAAGAAATGCAAAAGATGATGGGCGAGGCCATTACTTTTATCAAAGAGATGGAAGAGTTGGGGTATCCGCTTGCCAATGTCGCCAGCGGTCATGCGCCGTTTGATGTCGTGTCCGATTATTTGAGGGGCTCCAAAGGCGGCATGCTCGATATGTTCCGCAACGAAGAGAAAGTCATGAAAACTTTGGATATTCTGACGGAATATATTCCTCGAACCATGCTGAAAACCGCCAGCCGCCTGCCGGGTAAGATCGTTTTTATCCCGCTGCATTGGGGCTTGGATGGTTTCATGTCGCCCGATCAGTTCAATAAGTTTTTCTGGACGTCGCTGCGCAAAGTGATTTTACTGCTAATCGAAAACGATTATATCCCTTGCGTGCTGTGGGAAGGGGATTGCGAAACTCGGCTGGAAACCATCGCCGATGTGCCGGCGGGTAAATGTATCTACTGGTTCGAACGCACAGATGTGTTTAAAGCCAAAGAAGTGCTGGGTGATACCGTCTGCATTCGAGGCGCCGTACCGGCCTCCATGCTGAATACCGCGACACCCGATGATGTCAAAGAGCACTGCAAAAAGCTGATAGATGTGGTTGGCAAAGGTGGTGGCTTCATTATGGATTGCGGTATCGGAATTCCCGATGAAGCCAAGCTCGAAAACGTCAATATGATGTTCGACT
>CAZMHI010000084.1:0-16019 GCA_964566055.1 uncultured Rhodospirillaceae bacterium | reverse complement strand
CCGCTTCCAAGGCAATCCGGCGATTTACCGAAGACCCCAAATCAAACCCAAAAGCGCCCTCATTCCCCTTCATCGGCTCAAGGTAAAAAACCGGGAAGAAATCTTCACGTGCCCCAGCACTTATTAATTTGTTACTTTTGGAGCGCTCAGTGAACATGAAGTTTTTAAACCCCTCAGACTTCGCAACCGCTTCAAAATCGTCCCGCTCCTCAGCCGAAACATTTGGTACCCATTCGAGCGCCTGAATAGCGCTATTACGCTTCAAAAGCGGTGAGACAAAAGATCGGAATTGTTCACGTTGGACGATTAAATTCGATTCAAAAAAGGCTTTTATCGACAGCACTGAATCTAAATTAGATTGAATCGCCCGCTCAATTGCCACCATGCGATCTGATGCTGCTAATACAAAACTTTTCTGTTTTTCAGCTTCTTCAAGCAGGACAAATTGGCGAAAACCAATGACTGAGGCACCGACACCAACGATCAGCACCAATAAAACCAGCAGGTATTTTTGAATATAGGCCAATCGTCCTCGCACCCGTATATGACGGGAAGTTTAACTTACTATATAAGTTCTAATTTATTCGCTAATTTCAAGAGATGCGCTATTATTAATTTAGTTTACTCGAAATAGGATTGGAAATAGCAAAATGGCGGTTAAACCTAAATACTGCGTCCTGGGAAACGCCATGAACGCCGAGGCGATGGGGCTCGACGAAGACATTTCGCCACTCATTTCTGTCATCGCAATTTCGGCCTTTTTGTGTCTGATGACAATCCTATTGTTTTAAAGTGCAATCCGGCCAGCGATTTCCGGTGACTCTGGTGTATAGCGAAATGCCCGGAATATCCAATTGACGGAATCTCCAAAAAAAGTTTTGCCAAAACTTGGGTTAATATATTCCCAAACAATTTCTTTTTCCGGAGTTACCTCAAACAACCGGCCAAACGATCCCTCACAAATTAATGTATTGCCAGATGCCAGCCGTTCCGCCCCACTAATATGGTGAGAATAGAAAAAGGTACAGGGATCATCACGGTATTCCCAGACGGTTTCGTTGGTCGCTGGATTAAATTCCGTAATAAATGAATGAGGATGAGGGAAGTCAGTATTCATACCATTGGCGAATAGCATGATATTGCCGTTGGGCAGCATCTGACAGTCATGTTGATGGCCCCAATTATCATCGCGCCGCTCCCATTTGAATTTTTTGCTTTCGCGGTCAATGATCGCTACCAAATTAATTTGGCGCAGGCTGATCAAGACGTCGCCATTTTCAAGCGGAAAAGTCGTATTACACCAGGCAAAAACGCGGCGCGGACATAATGGATGCAGCTCGTACTTCTCAACATCCATATCTGAATGGGCATGCCATTCCCAGACAACTTTTCCTGCCGGGGTCACCTCTTTGACAAAATCATTTACAATACCTTCCGGTAATTCCGTGCCGGGAATACCGCCTTTGACTTTCTTGGCAGCATCCTCCGGCATAATCTCCCAGCCGGCATAGAGAATATTTCCGTTTGGCAAGCGCCTGAGATCATGATGTTGCCAGTCGTCGCGGTATTCCATGACCACATTATTGTCCCAATCAACTTCACGAATAAGCCCGCCTTTAGCACCACCTTGAAAAGGCGGCCCACCTTCCGTGGTTGTCGCATAAAATAAATTGCCGTTGGGCAGCAATCGCGCATAGCCGCCTGGAGTACCTGGCAGCTCCCATTCATGAACCACCTCGCCAGCCATATTTATCAGCGAAGTTTTCTGATCCCATAACGGTGAGAACAGCGTAAATCCTTGAGTTGCTTTTTCCTGGTCATGAACTCTGACACCAAAATTTCTTGGCCGCATAATTAAACTCCCTGATCTAATCTAGGCGGAATTTTGCCGCTTGGTCAGCTTCTCGGCCAAGCGCGGGGCGGTACCTTTTTTATTCCATGGGCATTTGGCCAGACAGACAGCGCAGCCGTTGTTTTCGTTAAAATACAAGATGCATTTATCGAAATCGATGAACCATTTCTCAACACCCCGCACCATTTTTTTGCCCGTAGAGACTGCATCAACCGGACACCCCCGGCTGCAGAGTTGACAGCTGGTGCAAAATCCATCGGCGCCAATATTATCTGGCGCATCGGCAATAAGCGGTGCGTCGGTCAGTATATAAGCCAGTCTAAGCGACGAGCCATATTGACGATTGATGATCGAGCCATGTTTACCAAGCTCACCGAAACCGGCTTCAAGGGCTGCCGGTACAATCAACATTGGCCCCGCCCGTGGCCCGCCATGAAATTTTGCTGACCAGCCCAGTTCCTGAACCCAAGATGCCAATTTATGAGAAGCCCGCGCACCTCGGCCATATTGAGTTTGCACTTCGACTTGAGTGCGTGGTCCCGGCGCGTCACAAATCTCGTCGAAATCCATCGCTAAGCCTAAAACGACAATCCATTTCTCAGAAACTTCAAATCCCTCGAATACCCATTCCGGCTTAATGCGCGCAATGCCCACCAGATCAGCCTCGCGTTCTAACGCCGCCTCTTTGATGTTTTCACTCCATTCCGCGGGAGTCCAATCGGGTTTAGCTGGTGCTATTTCAGAAAGCGGAGCCGCCATCACTTTCATGGTCTCTTCGCGGATTGGCCTCACTTCAGGCGCCGGTCCAAATTTATAAAACCAGGCCTGCAATTCACCATGGGCAATGCGTTCCGGATCGTGCCAATAAATTGGCGTTGGCTGGCGAATATCAGTTTCACCTAGCCCATTAATATCACAACCCGTTTGGGCGGGCAGGAGCGCCAGTTGTTCTGGATTGGGAGAAAATGTTTTAACCACGAAGACTTCCTATGAAAGTAAAATTTTATAAAAACTACTGTTCAATCAATCATCATTCGAATTACATCTAAAGAATTGTCGGGTGATTGGCAATGATGGGCAATCATCGCTATTGTAGATTTATGATTTACCAAACCATTTTAGAACTCGCAAAAAACATCCCTGCATCAACGCGCTTGCTGGGCCTTGATGTCGGCTCCAAAACCATTGGCCTGGCAGTTTCAGATAGCGATCTGAAAATCGCCACGGCCATCGACACTATCCGCCGTACTAAATTCACCAATGATTTTGAGCAGCTGGTGAAAATTATCGCAGATCGGAATATTGGCGGCTTGGTCATCGGCTTACCGATCAGCATGGATGGTACGGAAGGCCCTGCTTGTCAGTCGATCAGGCAGTTTGGCGCTAATATTCTTGAGCGCCGCGAAATGCCTATCGCTTTTTGGGATGAGCGCTTATCAACTTCGGCGGTACAACGTTTTTTGACCGATGAAGCAGATATGACCCGCAAGCGCCGTGGTGAAGTGGTCGATAAGCTCGCCGCAACTTACATTTTGCAAGGCGCGTTGGACTCTCTTTAGCCTGGGAAGATGTAGGCCCCTGAAATAAAACGTAAATTTCGACATCTGGAGACTTGCTCTATTCAGAAGTCGACCCTATAGTGCGCCTTTATGGCAACCAGCCCTAAAAATACCCCTTATCCGCACCGCCATCTTCTTGGTATTGAAGGCCTTTCCGTCCAGGAAATCTCTCATCTTCTTGATAAATCCGATGAATATGTCGGACAGAATCGCCAGACCGATAAGAAAAATGAGACCCTGCACGGACGGACGATAATCAATCTATTCTTTGAGGATTCAACCCGAACCCGGACTTCGTTTGAGCTTGCCGGTAAACGCTTGAGCGCTGACGTCATTAATATGTCGGTCGGCTCATCATCAGTAAACAAAGGCGAAACCCTAATTGATACCGCCTCAACCCTCAATGCCATGCACCCGGATGTCTTGGTTGTGCGGGCTGGCTTATCGGGAGCGGTGCAGTTGTTGGCGGAAAAGGTGAATTGCGCCGTCATCAATGCCGGTGACGGCAGCCACGAACATCCGACCCAGGCCCTGCTGGATGCACTTACCATTCAGCGCCGACGGGGTAAACTGCAGGGGCTTAAAATTGCCATCTGCGGCGATATCCTGCACTCCCGGGTAGCTCGGTCAAATATCTATCTGCTGGTGACGATGGGCGCGCAAGTACGCTTGGTAGCGCCGATGACCTTATTGCCTTCAGGTGCTGAGAATTTGGGCGTCGAAGTGTTCCACGATATGAAAGAAGGGCTCGAAGATTGCGACATTGTGATGATGCTGCGGCTGCAAAACGAGCGTATGCAAGGAAATTACTTCCCGTCGATCCGCGAATATTTCCACTTCTTTGGGCTTGATTATGAAAAACTGTCCGTCGCCAAGCCGGATGCGCTAATCATGCATCCCGGCCCGGCCAATCGCGGTGTCGAGATCGATTCCGAGGTGGCCGATGATTACAGTCGCAGTGTGATCCGGGAACAGGTTGAAATGGGTGTTGCCGTGCGAATGGCCTGCCTCGATATTCTCTCCAATAATCTTCAGCTGGAAATGCAGGAGGCGGCGAAATGACCGGTATATGGACAGCCGCCCAGCCTGACCAGGACCTCGGCCAGAAGGCTTACATAAATGTCCGTCTGCTTGATCCGGCAACGGGTCTTGATGTCGTATGTGATACAGAGGGCGGAATATTGACCGACGGTGAAGCCATTACCGAATTTGGCTCTGACATTTTTAAAGACGGCACGCCAGAAGGGGCTGAGATCATCGATTGCGGTGGCCATTGCCTAAGCCCCGGTCTCGTCGATATCCGGGTCCAGGTGAGAGAACCCGGCTATGAACATAAAGGCACGATCGAAAGCGCCGGCCGATCCGCTACGGCAGGTGGTGTGACAACGATGGTTTGCTTGCCCAACACCAATCCGGTTATCGCCGATATGTCGCAAGTGGAATTCGTTGCCCGGCGGGCACGCAAAATCGGCCTGGCCAAAATCTACCCTTACGCCGCCCTGACCGAAGAATTGGCCGGTGAAAAACTAACGGAAATTGGCATTCTCGCCGAAGCGGGCGCCGTCGCCTTTACCGACGGGGACAAGGCTATTGCCAATGCTCAAGTGCTGAGGCGCGCCCTTAGTTATGCCCGCACCTTTGATCTGCTAATCGTCCAGCACCCCGAAGAGCCGAGTCTAGTTTCCCCAGGTGGCATGAATTCAGGCGAGACGGCGACCCGGCTGGGTCTGCCGGGCATCCCCCGGGAAGCCGAAATTATAATGGTTGAACGCGATTTGCGGCTGGTGGAAATGACCGGCGGCAAGCTGCATTTTGGTCATGTCTCAACAGGTGAAGCGGTCAATGTCATCCGCCAGGCTAAAGCCCGCGGCCTCAATGTGACATGTGACACCGCCCCCCCTTACTTCGCCCTGAATGATCAATCGGTCGGCGACTACCGGACCTTCGCTAAGTTATCACCTCCGCTGCGTTCCGAAGACGATCGGCTGGCAATTATCGAGGGTCTCAAAGACGGCACCATTGACGCTATTGCCAGCGATCATGCGCCGCAGGACGCCGACAGCAAACGCCTGCCCTTCACCCAAGCTGAATCCGGGGGTGTTGGCCTGGAGACATTGCTCGCTGTCAGTCTTGATCTCTTTCATAATAAGGATTTGTCGCTGCTCGACGTACTGGCAAAAATAACCCATGTGCCGGCCGATCTGTTAAAACTCCCGGCCGGGAAAATAGCGAAAGGCGCCGCTGCCGATTTGATGCTGTTTGATCCCGAGCGCGGCTGGCAGGTCAAAGATACCGATCTCGCCAGTAAGGCTAAAAATACGCCGTTTGATCTGCGTCCGGTGCAGGGTGTCGTGCTCCGAACTATCATTGATGGCCGCACGGTCTACAGATTGGAAGACAAGTAAATAAATGCCTGAAAATATAGGTAATCTCATCACGACTTCGCATCTAATCGTGGCGCTTTTCGGTTATCTGCTGGGTTCTATCCCCTTTGGCCTAGTGTTAACCCGTTTGGCTGGCCTCGGTGATATCAGGGAGATCGGCTCTGGTAATGTCGGCGCCACCAATGTGCTCCGGACAGGCAATAAGCCGCTAGCACTTTTGACATTATTATTAGATGCCGGCAAAGGCGGTATTGCCGCGCTGATCGCCTATCATGTCTATCCGGGCGGAGAACAGGGGCTGGATTTTGCTATCGTTGCCGGTCTCACCGCTGTTATTGGCCACAACTTCCCATTTTGGCTGAAATTCAAAGGCGGTAAGGGTGTGGCCACAACGCTTGGCACTTTATTGGCGGTTTCGTGGCAAGTCGGTTTGGCAGCCTGCGTCACCTGGGCAGTAATTGCTGCCCTTTTTCGCTATTCCTCGCTGGCGGCCCTAGTGGCCTTGGCCGCCGCTCCTTTTTATGCCTGGTTTATGGGCTTTGAAAAAGTTGCTGTATTGGCAACCCTCCTCGCCATTCTCGGCTTCAGCCGTCATCACGAGAATATCCGCCGCCTGCTCAAAGGCGAAGAAAGCAAGATTGGTGCTAAGAAAAGCGAATAGTTAATTCACGACTGTCGTGAAATAGGCTAAAAAAGCAAATAAAATCAAATACTTATTTTTTCCATCCGAAACTGGACAAAAAATCGAATAAATTCATCGCCTTCCGATAAAACCGCCTCTAGCCCCGCCATAGCCCTACTGACATTAAAACAGGGGTGGTTATATATGAGTGAGGAAACACAGAACTTAGCGGCAGCGGAAAAGCTTGCCTGGCTACGCCTGATTAGAAGTGAGCGCGTTGGGCCGATCACGTTTTATAAGTTGCTGGAACAATTCGGCACCGCAGAGGCAGCGCTTAGGGCGCTCCCCGATCTGGCAAAACGTGGTGGCGCCAAGCGTTTCAAGATTTGTTCCCTTAGAGACGCCGAAGCAGAAATTGAACAAGTCACCGCTATCGGCGCAACACTTGTTGCCCGCGGTGAAAGCGACTACCCGCCCCTGCTCGCCCGTATCGAGGACGCCCCACCTCTACTATTTGTCCTTGGCCACCCGCATTTATTACGCAAAAAAACCATCGGCATTGTCGGTACACGCAATGCATCCCTCAACGGAAATCGGATCGCCTCATCATTTGCCAGCACCTTTGGTGAGGCGGGCTATCTGGTTTCATCGGGCCTGGCGCGCGGTGTTGATGGCTCGGCCCATGAAGGCGCACTTAGCACCGGCACGGTTGCGGTTTTGGCCGGTGGCGTTGACGTGACCTACCCCAAGGAACACCAAAAACTTTATGAACGTATCGTTGAAACCGGCGTGATTATTTCAGAAATGCCCATCGGCACAGTGCCGCAAGCGCGCCATTTTCCACGCCGCAATAGGATTATTTCGGGCGCTGCCCGCGCCATCGTCGTCATCGAAGCAGCCAAAAGATCGGGGTCTTTAATCACTGCCCGCATGGCAGCGGAACAAAACCGTGAGGTCTTTGCTGTGCCGGGTTCGCCTTTGGACCCCCGCGCCAAAGGAACAAATGAATTAATCCGTCAAGGCGCACATTTGGCGGAATCTGCTGAAGAAATTATTCAAATTTTAAATGAGCAATTTATGAGCCCATTATCCGAGCCAGAACCCTTTGAAATCAAACAACAAAATAAACCTCAGCCGGACCCTGTCGAAATCAAATCAGCCCGCCGCGAAGTAAAAAATATTTTAAATACTTCGCCAGTTAGTGTTGACGAAATCATTCGGCGATGCCACATGTCCCCTGCAGTGGTGTCGACGATCCTGTTGGAAATCGAATTGGCAGGCCGTTTAGAGCGACATCCCGGCAACCAGGTTTCAATTATAGGCGATCTATAAAAAGTAAAATGTCGAACGTCGTTATTGTCGAATCGCCCGCTAAGGCGAAAACAATCAACAAGTATTTAGGCTCGGACTATACGGTTCTGGCGAGCTATGGTCACATCCGTGATTTGCCGTCCAAGAACGGCTCGGTGCGTCCGGACGAAAATTTCGATATGGATTGGGAAGTCGACAGCAAGTCCCAAAAACAGATCAGAGAAATTGCCTCGGCCATGAAAGGCGCAGATCATTTGTATCTCGCGACTGACCCGGACCGCGAAGGTGAGGCTATTTCCTGGCATGTCCAGGAAGTTCTGAACGAGAAAAAGCTGCTGGACGGCGTTGAGGTTCAACGGGTTGTTTTCAACGAGATTACCAAAGCAGCTATTTTGGATGCCTTTACTCATCCGCGTGAACTGGACAAAGAACTGGTCGATGCCTATTTGGCGCGGCGCGCCCTGGACTATTTGGTCGGCTTTACATTATCACCCGTATTATGGCGAAAACTGCCGGGCAGCCGCTCGGCTGGCCGGGTTCAATCGGTGGCACTGCGCCTCATCACCGAACGCGAAACCGAGATCGAAGCCTTCAATCCGGTGGAATATTGGAGTGTTAAAGCGCGTTTCGCCAAATCCAGCGGCCAGACCTTTACGGCAAATCTGACTCATTTAAATGGCGAAAAGCTCGATAAGCTGGCGCTTAAAAACCAACACGATGCCCAACAAGCAGTGGCGCAAATTGAAGCGGCCAATTTCAGCGTCTCAAAAATTGAGAAAAAACAATCACGCCGCAATCCACCACCACCGTTCACAACTTCGACTTTGCAGCAGGAAGCCGCCCGCAAATTGCATTTCGGTGCCCAAAAAACCATGCGCACCGCGCAGCGCTTGTATGAAGGTGTGAACTTGAACGGCGATACTGTCGGCCTCATTACATATATGAGAACCGATGGCGTCACAATTGCCGGTGAAGCTATATCAGCCATCCGGGATCACGTCGGTTCTGCCTATGGCAGCAAATACGTCCCCTCAAGCCCACGGATTTATAAGACCAAGGCTAAAAACGCGCAGGAAGCTCATGAAGCTATCCGCCCCACCGATATCACCCGTCTGCCAAAAGACTTGCCGATGCTCGACGAGGATCAACGCAAATTGTATCAGTTGATCTGGAATCGCACGGCGGCCAGCCAAATGGAACAAGCCGTATTGGATCAAGTCGCAGCGGATCTCAGGCCTCAAGGAACCTCGCAAGGCGACAATGACGTAACCTTGCGCGCAACTGGCTCGGTTATCGCCTTTGATGGATTCTTGCGCCTCTATCACGAAGGCAAGGATGACAATCGTGACGGCACGCGTGATGATACGGACGACAAAGAACGTATTTTACCGCCGTTGAATGAGGGCGAAAGCTTGGACCGCAATGATGTTTTGCCCGAGCAACACTTTACCCAGCCGCCACCACGCTTTTCTGAAGCCAGCCTGGTTAAGAAGCTGGAAGAACTTGGCATTGGCCGGCCCTCCACCTACGCCTCAATTATTTCCGTGCTCCAGGATCGCAATTATGTGCGGGTCGAAAACCGGCGGTTTTTCTCGGAAGATCGCGGTCGTCTCGTGACGGCTTTTCTGTCGAGCTTTTTTACTCAATATGTTGAATACAGCTTCACCGCCGACCTCGAGGAAAAGCTCGATGAAATTTCGGACGGTAAACTTGACTGGAAAGCAGTCCTGCAGGATTTCTGGACCCATTTCAAAACCGCTGTCGACGGCACCGCCGATTTACGTGTCCGGGAAGTGCTCGACAACCTCAACGAAATCCTAGGTCCGCATTTTTTCAAAGACAAAGGTGACGGTAAACCCCGCCAATGTCCGTCCTGCGATGACGGTGAACTGAGCCTCAAACTTGGCCGCCATGGCGCTTTTATCGGTTGCTCACGCTATCCCGAATGCCGCCACACCCGCCCGCTTGCCGCCAACGGCGAAAATGGTTCTGATATTACTGATAGCGGGCCAAAAGAGCTTGGCAAACATCCGGAACTTGGCTTCGACATTACGCTACGGCGTGGCCCTTACGGCTTTTACGTTCAACTGGGTGAAGGCGAAGGCAAGAAAAAACCCAAACGGTCCTCGCTGACCAAAGCCATGGACCCAGCCGAAGTTGATCTCGAAATGGCCTTGAAACTGCTTGAGTTGCCGCGCGAGGTTGGAATTTACCCGGAAACCGGTCAAATGGTTACAGCCGGTATCGGACCTTTCGGGCCATTTATCAAATTAGCCGGCACTTATGTTTCGCTCAAAGAAGATGATGTGCTGTCAATCGGCCTCAACCGGGCCTGTGATCTGCTGGCAAATGCGCCTAAAAAGCCCGAACCACGGGAAGTCGGCATTCATCCGCGTACCAAAAAACCAGTGATGATGCGTTGGGGCCGTTGGGGACCCTTTGTCCAGCATGGTAAGATTAAGGCCAATATGCCGAAGGAAATGAAGAAACCCAAGGGCGAGGAAGACGACCAGGAAACGCCAAGCCTCGAACAAGCGCTTACCTGGCTAGCGGCTAAAGGCGACAAAACTAAAGCCAAGAAAAAAGCCCCTGCTAAGAAGAAAAAGGCGGCAACCAAGAAAAAAGCCGCTGCAAAAAAGAAAGCGCCGGCCAAAGCAGCTGAGCCACCAGTGGATACAGAACCAGCAGCACAAGAGAATATACAAGAAGACCTGGACTCGTGACGACTTCCGGAAAAAAACCGGCCCCACCCCTTAGTAAAAATCAAATAGTCGATTTCATCGGCGGCCACCGTGAAGGTGTTGGCATTCGCAATATTATGATCGGTGTCGGCACCAAAGACCGGGCAGGCGTCAAACAGGCCGTGAAAGAACTTGAACAAGCCGGCGAAATTGAGCGCACGCGCGGCAAGCAATATGTGCTGTCTGGCCGCCTTCCCCGGGTTACCGTGATCGAAGTTACCGGCACTGACGAATATGGTGACGTTGTCGCCACACCGCTTAATTGGGACCGCGACGAAGAGCCGCCGGTTATTTTTATCAACCCCGATAAGCGTGGCAAAAGCCGGCAGGCGGCTTTGGGTAAAGGTGACCGCGCGCTGGCCCGCCTTACACCGCTTGAAGATAATTCTTACAATGCTTCGATTATAAAACGTATCGGCTACGCACCTAAATTGGTGCTCGGGATTTACCGTGAAGGCCCGAAAAATCAAAAAGGCGGTGTCTTAGAACCCACCGACCGTAAGCATCGCTTTGATTTCATTGTACCGCCGGAGAATGTCAATGGCGCCAAACAGGGTGATCTGGTGGTGGCCGAAATTGAATCCGGCCGTAAGCTGGGTCAGGCATCCGCCAGCATTACAGAAATTTTAAACTTCGACCCAACAAGCAGCGGTAAAGGCGATCAGCCCTATACCAAGATTGCCCTGCACGATCACGATATTCCCTATACTTTTACTGATCTCGCTATCCAGCAGGCCGAACAGGCCAAGCCGGCTCCACAAGGTGAGCGCACTGATTTACGGAATTTTCCGCTTGTTACCATTGACGATGAAGATGCCCGGGATTTTGACGATGCGGTCTTTGCCGAGCCCGATCCCGATAAAGCTAATCCCGGCGGCTGGCATCTCATCGTCGCCATTGCTGATGTCGCCTGGTATGTCCGCCCTGGTGACGAATTGGATAAAACAGCTCATGAGCGGGGTAATTCGGTATATTTTCCGGATCAAGTCGTGCCGATGCTGCCAGAAGCCTTATCGAACGGCTGGTGCTCTTTAAAACCCAAGGAAGACAGGCCCTGTCTCGCCGTGCGTATGTGGATTAGTGCCGATGGCGTCGCGCTCCGCCATCAGTTTGTCCGTGGCCTGATGCATTCCCACGCAAGGCTGACCTATAATCAAGTACAAGCGGCAATTGATGGTGCTCCTGACAAATTAACGGCGCCGCTCCTGGAGGACGTCCTCAAGCCTCTCTACAGCGCTTATGAAGCGCTTTGCCGGGAACGCCTCGACCGCGAACCGCTTGATCTCGATCTGCCGGAAAAGAAAATCATCCTTGATAAAAAAGGCCATGTTCAAGAAGTCCGCGCCCGGTTGCGTCATGACAGCCACAAATTAATCGAAGAGTTTATGATCGCCGCCAATGTGGCCGCGGCGACGACGCTTGAAGAGACTAATCAGCCTTGCCTCTATCGCATCCATGATGAACCACCAGCAAAAAATCTTGAAAGCTACCGTAATTTTTTGAAATCTGTCGGCTTTAAGCTGGCAAAGGGCCAAGTGCTGATGCCGCGTCATTTCAACCAAATTCTCAAAAAAGCCCGCGACGGTGACTATGCTGAAGCGATCAGCCAGATGACGCTCAGATCTCAGTCACAAGCCACTTACACCGGCAAAAATGTCGGACACTTTGGCCTCGCCCTCAGACGTTATTGTCATTTCACTTCGCCGATCCGGCGCTATGCTGATTTAATCGTGCACAGGGCACTGATTGGCGGATTGGCTTTGGGTGAAGGTGCGCTGGAAGATAAACCGCTCGATCTCGAAGAACTGGGAGAACATTTAAGTGTCACCGAGCGCCGTGCTGCGGTTGCGGAACGCGATGTTGTCGACAGGTTCTCCGCTGCCTATCTGGCCGGCAAAATCGGCGAGACGTTCAGCGGTACGGTAAATGGCGTCACTAAATTTGGCCTTTTCATTACCTTGGAAGATACCGCTGCAGATGGCTTGGTGCCAATTCGCTCACTTTCCGACGACTATTACGAATTTGACGAAAAACGCATGGCGCTTAAAGCATCCCGCGCGAAAAAGGTCTATCATCTTGGCATGAAAGTCGAAGTAGTGTTGAAAGAAGCCAATCCGGTTTCAGGTTCTCTGGTCCTGGAAATTGCTGGCCAGGATCAATCCAGGGACCAAGTAAATAGAAATTCCCGCCCTAAAAAGGTCAAAAAGCAACGCCATAGTTCAGGGAAGAAACGCCAGCGCCATGCAAGAAATAGATGACGGCGCGCTTAAAATTAACGACAATAGCGTCAATGATAAAATATGTGAGCACCATATTTTCTAATTGCCAAGCCACGCGATGGCATAAAATTATTCCAATGCTGTTGGTGGCCGCCTTCCTGGCTGCCTGTACAGCACCCCTTTCAGAGCAGGGACGCCGCCCAGGTTCATTTGATGCAGGAGCGGCAAACCAAACGTTCGCCGCCGGCTATCGCCACATTTCGGAACGCTATATTGAAGCAGTTACGGCCTCTGATCTGGCTCTCGAAGGCTTGCGGGGATTGACGACAATTGACCCGTCTCTAAATGTGCAATCTTCCGGTAACCGTATTGTCGTTAGTTCGAACATTCTTTCACCACGAAGTTATACTCAACCGGCAGTAAATGATTATGACGCCTGGGCTAATCTTACAGTGCAAATTCTGCTTAATGCTCAAAATCAGGCAGATCTTTATAGAAAAACAAATTTGGGGAAATTGTATGAAGCCGTTTTTGATGGCTCGCTTTCGCAATTGGACGCATTTTCCCGCTATGCCAGCGTTGAGCAAGCCAGGCGAAATCGGGAAAAGAGATCTGGCTTTGGTGGTATCGGCATTCGATTTAAAAAACTCGAAAACGGCTCCATTGTCACCAACGTTTTTCCAGGCTCTCCAGCCGATAAAGCTGGCCTAAGAACCAAAGACCTAATTACCCATGCCGATGGCCAGCCGCTGGCTCAGATAACAAGGCAGGAAGCCGGAGCATTTTTAAGGGGGAAAATTGGCACTATCGTCGAGGTAAGAATTCTTCGCCCGCCCACGCGAGTACCCCTTAATCTTTCGATTAAGCGAGACCGGATTGTCGAGATAACAGCAACTCATTCGGTTAGTAACGGGGTCGTAATTATCCGCGTAACCCGGTTTAATAATCGGACGGCACGGCATGTTGCGCAAAATCTCGCTCAAGGTCTCAAGGAAGTTCGCCGCCAGACAAATTCCAAGGCCAAAGGAGTGGTTCTGGATTTGCGCAGTAACCCGGGCGGCTTATTGAAACAAGCGGTAAACGTCTCCGATCTTTTCCTGGTTAAAGGACGCATCATTTCAACCCGGGGCCGCCACCCGGCGAGCGATCACGATTATGATGCCAAAGGCACCGATATTGCGCGGGGATTGCCGCTGGTCGTTCTTATCAATGGCCGTTCCGCAAGTGCGTCGGAAATTGTTGCTGCAGCTCTGCAGGATCATGATCGTGCAGTAGTGATCGGTTCCACCTCTTTTGGCAAAGGCACCGTTCAAACTGTTATAACTTTACCAAACAAAGCCGAAATCACTTTGACCTGGTCGCGATTTCAAGCTCCCTCGGGTTATTTCCTGCACGAGCTAGGCGTTTCACCATCGATATGCGTTACTCGGGATAAAAATTTAGACGCGGCTCTCCTTATTGAGACAGCGCTGGGCAACGCAGATCAGCACTCTGAGACCGTCCAAGCCTGGCATGCCGTTTCGACCCGGCAAAAGCAAGAGCGACGGCGCTTGAAGGAAATTTGTCCGGCGACAAACCGGCGCAACCCGATAGACCTCAAAATAGCGGAAAGATTGCTTAATGATGCAGCATTGTATCAGCGCGTTAAAGCTCTAAGCCCGGCGATCGCCTTTAGTGGCAAATAATCTTTTCCGACATCATCTCCCAGAACTTGACTAGAACTTGACAGGGACGTTTTGATCGCTATTGTGCGCCGCACTTCGATAATTTGAATAATAAACGGACGTTGAGATATGGCCAAGCCAGCAACAGTTTTAGTGAAACTTGTCAGCACCGCTGATACCGGCTTTTACTATGTGACTAAAAAGAACCCGCGTAACCAGACGGAAAAAATGGAATTCCGCAAATACGATCCGGTTGCCCGTAAACATGTGCTGTTTAAAGAGGGTAAAATTAAATAAATTTAGCCTCAGAAACGCCCACCGCATCAGCGGAACAGGCACAAATAATTAAGGACCGCAATTGACGGTCCTTTGTTTTTTTGGGTTAATTTTGGTTTAGGCAGTTAGCCGAGAAAACCGGACACTGTTTCCAGAAAATTTGGCACGGAAATCGGCTTGGCGATATAACCATCACAGCCACCTTCCATAATTTTCTCTTCATCGCCTTTCATGGCAAAGGCGGTAACGGCAATCACTGGGATATTTTTTAGTTCATCTTTCTCTTTGATCAGCTTTGTTATCTCAAGACCGGAAATTTTGGGCAGCTGAATGTCCATCAAAATCAAATCTGGATGATGTTCTTCGGTCATCGAAACAGCTTCATTACCGTCCTTAGTTTGCAGCGTATCATAGCCATGCGCCTGCAATAAGTCGTTGAATAGCTTCATATTTAGTTCATTGTCTTCGACAATTAAAATGGTCTTGGCCATGCCTACCCGAGCTCCAGGTGTTAATTTATTCTCTGCTAATAAGAGCAAAAATCATAATATCTATAACATTTTGTGATTCTTTTCCCATATTCAAGCTTTGATAATAAAAATAATGGGATTGTTACAATTCTTTTTATCTGCCAATTAACCGCGAACTTCATCCACCATATCTTCCAAGGCCGTTACATCGCAAATAATAAGCGAGTCTTTCTCGCGCTTAACGATTCCTTTTTTGGCTAAATCACTCAATACCCGCGCCACAGTTTCCCTTGTTGTGCTCGCCCGGCTGGCCATATCACTATGCACAGGAATGGGTTTAATCATAGCTGTATTGTCATCCGTCTCAGAACCTGCTGCTTGCCGGAGCAATTCGCCATGCACTCGATTATTAGCACCCAAAGTAGTAAGATCAATAATACGGTCAGTTGAAGTACGAATAACGGCGGCCAAATTGGCCATCACTTTTAAGGCGACTTCCGGATACATTTTCATAACCGTCAGAAACCGTTCAGGTGACATTTTCGCAATATCTGATTCTTCCAGCGCAACCACGGTAGATGACCGAGGGCGGCCGTCAATTGCCGCCAATTCACCGAAATATTGACCGGCGCCTAAATCTTCAAGAGCGACTTCTTTGCCGGAAAGCGTAAAATTGACAACCCGCACTCGCCCGCTGGCGATAAAATAGACGTCCCGGGAATCGCTTTGCTGATCAATAATCTGTTCATCAGGCAAAAATCTCCGCCACCGGCTTGATTTTTCAAAATCCCGCCGCTGATTTTCATCTAAATCCGCCAACACCTCGATACTGGCAAGATCATGTTTTTCCGGTGCGCTCAATATTTGTGCCACTGGTCCTCCCCCAAAAAGTGGGTCCACTGTTATAGTTAGAAAACGGAG
>CAZMHI010000083.1:0-16397 GCA_964566055.1 uncultured Rhodospirillaceae bacterium | reverse complement strand
GGCATAAGAGGGATCGGTGAGAATTTCCTGATAGCCTGTCAGCGAGGTATTAAAACAAACTTCGCCGGTCGCCGTGGTTTTAGCTCCCGCACCCTTACCCCAAAAAACCGAGCCATCACTGAGAATCAACGCTGCGTCCTTACCATCGGGTTTCTTGGGAGGACTTGAATTTGGCGCAGTGCTCTGTGTGGCTTCCGTCATAGTCGCGGCGGATCCTTATTTTGCTACGTTTCGATCATTCGACCGATTCGCTTTAAATGTCAATCTATCTAACTGTCTGGTTAGTGAACCGCCGGGGAGCTCTTTGAGACCCAGCCTCTCACGTCAGGTTGGAGCCATCTCATAAGCGATGTCCGTGTCACCGTCAAGTCAAAAAAAATTAAATTAATCATTTAAAATCAATAACTTATAATCTTAATTCAATTTGACTCGGGGAATTGGTTTGGGTTAGGGTCCAGGGCTTCAATCAGAGGGGATGATTCGATGCTACGCGAGCAATTAAACGATGCGCTCAAAGAAGCGATGAAGGCCAAAGAACCGACGAAGGTTTCAACCTTACGGCTGATCAACGCAGCGATTAAAGACCGCGATATTGCTGACCGCACCAAAGGTGGCGTCGATGAAGAAGGCGTTAGCGATGATGATATTCTCCAGCTCTTGCAATCGATGATCAAACAGCGCCGCGATTCTATTGATGCCTACACTAAAGGCGGACGCGACGAATTAGCCGAGCAGGAAGCCCAGGAGATTGTCGTCATTGAAGACTTTTTGCCAGAGCAATTAGGCGATGAAGAGCTGGCCGAAGCGGTTAATGGCGTGATCGAAGCTGTTGGCGCCGAAAGCCTCAAGGAAATGGGCGCGGTGATGGCCAAGCTGCGGGAAGACTTCGCCGGCCGTATGGATTTTGGCAAAGCCAGCGGCATCGTCAAAGAACGGCTCGGCTAACAAACCTACACAATCTGTCCGGCGATGATGCCGCCGAGGAAAAGCCAACTGAACAGCCGGTTGGATTTAAACTTGGCGAGGCAGTCATGGGGATCATCAATCTTGAGGTCCTGGACCTGCCAGAAACCATGAACAGCGGTTAGGGTCAGGCCGCTGTAAAACGGCCAGGAAAGTTCGACCAGCCAGCCGGCGAGACCCATCAGCACGATCGCTGCGCCATAAAAAACATAAAGCCAAAATCGCATGTTTTTTAGCAAAGCGAGGGCGGTTGACTTAACCCCGACCATTGGATCGTCTTCGATGTCCTGCAGGGCATAGATGGTGTCATAGCCGAGGGTCCAGAAAATCCCGGCGAAATAAAGCACCACCGCCGGCAGCTGGATATCTCCACGCACCACCGCCCAGCCTAATAGAGCCCCCCAGTTAAAGGTCAGGCCGAGGACAAATTGCGGCCAATAGGTAAACCGCTTGGTCAGCGGATAAATTACCACCAAAATCAAGGAGGCTGCCCCCAGCCCCACCGCAAACCAATTGAACTGCAGCAGAATGGTCAAACCGATGGCGCTCAAGAGAGCCATAAAGGCGGCTGCCTGTTTGACGCTGATTTGTCCGCTCGGGATCGGCCTGTCCTTGGTGCGGGCCACGCCGGCATCATAGTCGCGATCAGAAATATCATTCCAGCAGCAGCCGGCGCCGCGCATGATCTTGGCACCGAGGCCGAACAGGATAAACAGCCACAGCACGGTTTTGATATCCCCCCAATCTTCGATCGCCAAAGCCAATGACCACCAGCAGGGGAACAGCAACAGCCAGGTGCCGATCGGCCGGTCAAAGCGGGCCAGTCGGGCATACGGCCGCGCTGCCTCGGGGAGATAGCGATCAACCCAATTGCCGCGCGGTATGTCGGAGGCTGAAATATCGTTCATGTAGCTATAGTAATGGTGATTGCAGTAGAAGCAATCATTCGCGAAATGACCCCCCACCTTACTCCTCCCCCGCAAGGGGGGAGGAAAATTTTGTTGCAACTGCTTCAACCTAAATTCCCCTCCCCCTCGACGGGGGAGGGAGGGGTGGGGGTGCAGTTTAAATGATCGAAGAGTCTATTTAATTTCTGATCATTGGCAAAAGTAGCTGAAATAGGGTACACGGAGCCTATGGCGTCAAAAATCAGATTATATGTTAAGGATGATCTTGGCACGGGCGATGTGCTTGAAATCAAAGCCAGCCAATTTCATTATTTGAAAAATGTTATGCGGCTTGCTGCTGGAGCAGAAATTGCGCTCTTCAATGGACGGGACGGTGAATATCGGGCTGAGATTACTGACACCTCAAAACGCAGCCTGAGGGTGAAGTTATTGGCGCAGAGCCGCTCCCAAACAGACGATCCAGACATTTGGCTGATTTTTTCGCCGCTTAAGAAAACTCGCCTTGATATGATTGTTGAAAAAGCGACTGAGCTGGGCGTGGCAAAACTTGTGCCGGTCATCACCGACCATACCAATGTAGAGCGGGTCAAAACCGACCGTCTCCATGCCAACGCGATTGAAGCTGCTGAGCAGTGCCGACGCTTGACCGTGCCGCAGATTGCCGAGCCAGATTCCTTGCCAAGTCTGCTCGATAATTGGGACTCTTCGCGCCGGCTTTTGGTTATGGATGAAACGGCGTCAACGACTGGCGACAGCATTTCCATAACAGAGCTTTCTATTTCTAATAACCGTCGACACTGTGACGCGATATTGATCGGTCCGGAAGGCGGGTTTTCACCATCCGAGCTTGACCTCCTGGGGAATCTGCCCTTTGTTACCAAAATTAGCCTGGGGGGGAGGATTTTACGTGCCGAAACCGCTGCCCTGGCGGCACTTGCCCTCTGGCAGGAGTTGATTGGCGAGATAAATAAATAATAAGCATCCTATTTGAAAGTAAGCCTAAATGAACTCTGCGGATAAAATCACCGATAAAGCCCAGTTAATTGACTACATCGCCTCCGGATGCAAACCTGACGAAGAGTGGCGCATCGGCACCGAACATGAAAAGTTCGCTTTTGATCTTGAGACTTTAAAGCCGCTAACCTATGCGGGACCAAATGGCATCCGGGCCTTGCTGGAAAAGCTGACCGAACATGGCTGGGAACCGGTCGTCGAAAATGGCCAGCCAATCGCCTTGACCCAGCCCGATCACAGTTCAATCACGCTAGAGCCGGGTGGCCAGGTTGAACTTTCCGGCGCACCGCTGGAAACTATCCATCAAACCTGCCGGGAAGTAACCAGTCACATCAAACAAGTCAAAGAAGTTGCCGATGGTTTGGGCGTTGGTTTTCTTGGTCTTGGCTATCAGCCAAAATGGTCGTTGGATGATGTCGAATGGATGCCCAAAGGCCGCTACAAAATTATGCGCGAATACATGCCGAAACGCGGCAGCCTCGGTCATCACATGATGTTGGCGACCTGCACGGTACAGGTAAATCTCGATTTTCGCTCGGAAAGCCATATGGTTGAGATGTTTCGGGCAGCCCTGGCTTTGCAGCCTTTGGCGACGGCGCTCTGGGCCAATTCACCGTTTCGGGACGGCAAGAAAAATGATTTTCTCAGTTTTCGCAGCCACATCTGGACCGATACCGATCCCGACCGCTGCGGCGTCATGCCTTTTGTGTTCGAAGATAATTTCGGGTTTGAGGCTTATGTTGATTACATGCTCGATGTGCCGATGTACTTTGTCTACCGGGACGGCGACTATATTGACGCCTCCGGCCAATCTTTTAAGGATTTCATGGCGGGCAAGCTTCCGGCGCTGCCGGGCGAAACCCCCAGCATCAAAGATTGGGAAGATCATCTGACCACGGCTTTTCCTGAAGTGCGGCTTAAGAAATTTATCGAAATGCGCGGCGCCGATGGCGGGCCGTCAAAAAATCTCTGCGCGCTGCCGGCATTTTGGGTCGGGCTGCTCTATGATGATCAGGCGCTTAAAGATGTGACGTCATTGATCAGTGATTGGAGTTTCGGCGAAGTTTCAGCGCTCCGGGATCAAGTGCCGTTGGCAGCTCTGAAAACACCCTTTAGAGACGGCACACTGCAGGATTTGGCCAAGGATGTACTGGCGATTGCTAAGCAGGGGCTCGAACGCCGGGCAAAAACAGAAGGTTCTGATCAAGACGAAACTATTTTCCTTAATCCGCTCCACGCCATTGCCGAAAGCGGCATCACGCCGGCCGAAGAATTGCTATCCCATTTCGAGGGTGATTGGGGTGGCAGTGTTGATCCGGTCTTTAAAGAATACGCCTATTAAAAAAATTCATCGATTATTTGGAGGAATTTAATATGCCCGCCAAATCAATTTTTGTTTTGTTAACCTTATTTGCTTTTATTTTATTAGCTGACCCGGTTCAGGCGGATGCCATCGACGGCACCTGGTGCCACAAAGGCCAACGGGTCAAAATCGAAGGGCCGATCATCATCACGCCAAGCGGCAAACAGGTGAAGGGCGAATATGACCGCCACACTTTCCTATACACAATTCCTGCGGGAGAGCCTCATGCGGGTGAAAAAGGTGATTTTACCGTCCAGCACGACACACTCGCGCATTTTACGCGCTCCGGCAGTTCTCAGTTCGAAGAATGGGAACCGTGCCCCGCACCAACGAGTTAGGAACTGACAAAAATGTATTCTGAAGTCATTGCTGAATTGGCGCCTTCCGGCATCTTGCGGGCGGGGATTAATCTGGCCAATATTTTTCTGGTCACCGGCAAGTCGGAAGATGGCAGCCCGGAAGGGGTGTCGCCCGATATCGCCCGCGCCATTGCGGATAAATTGGGGGTTAAAGTTACTTATGTGCCTTGCGAGACTCCAGGCGGCACGGCTGAAGCCATAAAAGACGAAGCCTGTGACATCGCCATGATCGCCGACGAACCGGCGCGGGCAGAATTTATATCTTTTACCGATCCCTATGTGGAAATAGAGGCAACTTATGTGGTGCCCAGCGAGTCATCGTTTCAAACCTGTGAAGATGTTGATCAATCAGGCACTCGCATCGCCGTTTCCGGGACCAGTGCCTATGATCTGTTTCTCACCCGCAGTTTAAATCAAGCCGAACTGCATCGTGCCGAAGGACTGCCCGCAGCCGTTGATCTGTTTGCCGATGAAAAGCTAGATGCGCTGGCGGGGCTGCGTCCGGCTCTAAATCAAAACATCGAAAATCTGCCGGGAACCCGTATTCTCGACGGCCGTTTTATGACAGTCGAACAGGCCATCGGTACTCAGCTTAAAAATTCAACTGCTGCCGAATTTTTGCAAGCCTTTGTCGAAGAAGCAAAGGCCAGCGGTTTAATCGAAGAGTTAATCAACCGTCATGGCGTTACCGGCAAACTTCAAGTGGCATCTTAAAATTTAAGATCCGTTCAACGCAGGCAAATGATTTTGGGCTGATTCTAAGGCAATGTTTCAGCTATTTTCGCTCGTCATTGATCGGGATCATTGCAGTTTTTGGGAATGAATATATTGTCTGATAGCGCTGTTTAGATTGCTTGTTTCAGGCAGTGAAGGAGATGGAGGATGTCCCAAAAAATATCTGATGATCTCATTAAATCTATTCAAGTTTTATCCACTGGCACCGGCGAACAACACTTAGAGCATCGATATGGCAGCCGAATGCCATCTCTGTGGTGGGTCCTGACATCCCGAAGCTGGTTTGAAATTCCGATAAACATTTACGTGATTGAACATCGTGACGGACTTGTGCTGTTCGATGCCGGTTTAGACGTGGCTGTTGGATCAGACCCAAATTACATTTCAACGGCTATCGGGAGATTTTTTCGACGTAAACTATTTCGTCTCCACATTGGGCCGGGTGATACCTTGACCGCTAAATTAAATGAATTGGGATACTCGGCCGCCGATGTCTGTAAGGTGATCATTTCTCATCTCCATTTCGATCATGTCGGCGGTATTAAGGAAGTGCCACAGGCCGAACTGCTCGTCAGTGATGATGAATGGCAGCAACTGTCCGATTCACATCCCGAGAGAGATTTTATACTGCGTGAACATATTGAAGTTCCTGGAGCCAATTGGCGCCAAATTGAATTTACTCCAACAAACGATCCCTTATTTGCGCCTTTCGGAAGCTGTTATGACGTAATGAAAGACGGATCAATGATATTGTTGCCGACACCTGGCCACACACCGGGTTCAATATCCATGCTGGTACGATCCGGCATTTATCCGCCGCTTCTATTGGTTGGTGATTTAACCTACGAAGTTGACATGTTGATGCAGGACAAGGTCCCAGGGACTGGCAATAAAAAACAATTGCAGGCCTCCTTTGGCAAGGTGCGCGCCCTTAAAGAGCAGTTGCCAAATCTGGTAATATTACCGTCCCATGATCCAGCTGCCGCGAAAGCCTTAGCGGACGATCCGCCGCATAGGTATCCGGCTGATATTGATACCGAGGACAGCGCCGAATTTCATCCGGCGTAACAGCATGGATGGCTGACCGACACCGACTGGCACATTCAATGGAATTGTCCCAGATCAATGAGCCAACTACCTATTTTTGCTAGCTTTTCAGTCATTCTTCCCAGGCAAATGTTTGGAAATGGGCGCGGATTCTTCAAATGGACTTTTTTTATGTTCTCCTCATTTTGTTGGTTGCGACTCGGGTGTTCGGTGAAGTTGCTGAGCGCTTTGGTCAACCGGCACTCGTCGGTGAACTTATTGCCGGCATAGCTCTGGGAGCAACCGTGGCTGAATATCCAGCCACCTTTCCCCAGCTCGTAGACCTGGTGGCAAACGATGTCTTCGTTTCTATCACAGATTTGGGCATGTTCTTCCTGATGTTGTTTGCTGGCGTGGAAATGCAGCCGCACAAGGTGCTTCAGCACTCAAGGGGATCACTGGTCGTTGCTATTGGTGGCATGATTATTCCCTTAGGCCTGGGTATCACGCTAGGCTGGTTCTTTTTACCAGATAGTGATTATCTCACCGCCCAATGCCTGTTCCTCGGAACCGCGTTGGCGATTACGGCGGTGCCGGCGACAGTGCGGATTTTGATAGACCTTGGACAATTGGAAACTAAAGTTGGTCAAACAATCGTAACTGCTGCGGTATTTGATGACATACTTAGTCTTCTGTTATTGGCTTGGTTAACCGGTTTGATCGCAGTTGGTGAGCCTCCTGGGGCTCTTGATATTGCCATTTTATTGGGGAAGATGGCGCTTTTCTTCGTCGTAACCGGCATTATCGGCCTTTATATTTTTCCTTGGGGCGGCCGGTTGATGCATCACCTCAAAGCGCAAGAATTTGAGATCAGTGGGCTGCTGGTCGGCGCTTTTGCCTTTTCAGTTCTGGCGGAGATGTTGGGGCTGCATTTTATCATCGGCGCTTTTATAGCCGGCCTTTATTTCGGTCAAAAAACCATCGATGTGGCGAGTTATACGAGAGTAAAGAACACGATCTCTGCCATGACCTTTGGCTTCCTGGCTCCAATTTTCTTTGCCTCAATTGGTCTTCATTTGAACTTGGGTGCCTTGACGGATGTGCCGGTATTCGTTGGTGTTTTGGTCCTGGTGGCGATCCTCGGCAAGGTCATCGGCGCAGGCGGCGCGGCGCAAGTCTATGGGTTTTCACTGCGAGATTCGGCGTCTATCGGTATTGGCATGAGCCCGCGGGGCGCAGTTGAACTCGTCATTGCAGGTATTGCACTAAAAGCCGGCTTGTTCGATGTTGGAAGTGCAGGGTCTCCTGTGGTGGAAAATATTTTCTCCGCCGTGGTGATCATGGCTGTGGTTACAACGGTTGTCAGTCCAATTATATTGCAACATGTTTTCTCGCGAGATGACCCTTGATGTCCGATTGCAGGTGTAAGGTTGATCAAAGGAGGGTATCGCTAACTCACTGAGTTATCGTGCTGCCACAATAAAGTTCACAAATTTTAGACTTCCGTACCGCCGACCGTCAGTTCATCGAGCAGCATCGTCGGCTGGCCGACCCCGACCGGCACACCCTGGCCGTCTTTGCCGCAGGTGCCGACCCCAGGATCAAGCGCCATATCATTGCCAATCATTGAAACTGTTTTAAGCGCATCCGGGCCGCTGCCGATCAGCGTCGCGCCCTTGACTGCGGCGCCCAGCTTACCGTTTTCAATCTGGTAGGCTTCGGTGCAGGTAAAGACAAATTTGCCTGAGGTGATATCTACCTGACCACCGCCGAAATTGACGGCATAGAGACCTTTATCCACTGCTTTGATAATTTCCTCCGGCTCGTGTTCGCCGTTTTCCATCACCGTGTTGGTCATCCTCGGCATCGGCGCATGGGCATAGCTTTGCCGCCGCCCGTTACCGGTGGAGGGTACGTCCATCAGATGCGCGTTCATACGGTCCTGCATATAGCCGGTGAGAATACCGTCTTCGATCAGCACGGTGCGTTGGGCGGGCGTGCCTTCATCATCAATCGAGAGTGAGCCCCGGCGGTCCTCAATTGTGCCGTCATCAACAACAGTAACGCCAGGAGCAGCGACGCGCTTGCCCATCAGTTCGGCAAAGGCGGAAGTTTTTTTGCGGTTAAAATCACCTTCCAAACCGTGGCCGATGGCTTCATGGAGTAAGATCGCCGGCCAGCCCGGACCTAAAACCACTGGCATTTCACCGGCAGGCGCCGGTACACTGCCTAAATTTACCAGAGCCTGGCGGAGCGCTTCATCAACGGCGCCCTGCCAGGTTTCGGGCTGCAAATAGGTTTCGTAAGTTTCGCGGCCGCCGGTGCCGTAATTACCTGATTCCATGCGATCACCCTCACCGGTCACCACCGATACATTGAGCCTGACGAGTGGGCGGATATCGGCCGCCCGGCTGCCATCAGCGCGCAAGATTTGCACCGCCTGCCATTCACCGGATAGCGAAGCCGAGACTTGTTTGATACGCTCATCAAGCCCACGTGCATAAGCATCAATATCCGACAAAAGTTTTACCTTGGTTTCAAACGGCACCAGATTAAGCGGATTATCATCGATATAGAGGCTGCGATTGGTGGCCGAGGGTCCGGCCGCCATGGTGCCGCCATGACCGGCATGTACCGCTTTAACTGTGGCGTTGGCGCGTTTAAGCGCTTCTTCACTCAGTTCCGAGGCATGGCTGTAACCGGCGGTTTCACCGGCAATGGCGCGCATGCCAAACCCCTGCATGGTATCAAAACTGGCGTTTTTAAGCTGGCCGTCATCAAAGACAAAACTTTCCGACTGATTATATTCGAGGAACAGTTCACCATCATCAGCACCCTGCAGGGCATCTTCGACGATGCCTTCGACACGCTTTTGATCCATGCCGGAACGGTTAAAGAAAATGTCGTCGGTTGTAGCTATATCGGTCATGACGTTTGTCCTGTTTAAAATTCTTCCAGAGTCTTAAGTGAGTTCTCGAGATCAGGCAAGCGATACGCAATCACAATTTAGTTCACACTTAGATAACCCCTTGACGAGATGTAAAACCTGAGTATTTTACACCTTACGTGGTGATTTGAACGACCGGCTTGCGGCCACGCTAAATAAACAGAGCTAAAAGGTCGGCGCGTTAGAAGCCCCGACCAGATTTGGCCGGGGATTTTTTTGTCAAAAGTCTCCGGCTGCCGAAAATTAGGAGACTAAAAATGGCTGAAGATAACGCAGCAAACAACAAATGGCGGCCCGCCACCAATTTGGTGCGCGGCGGCACAAATCGATCAAACTTTGCCGAGACCAATGAAGGCATCTTCATGACGTCCGGTTATATCTACGACACGGCAGAGCAAGCGCAGCGGGCTTTCCAGGGCGAAGAAGACCGCTTTATTTATTCGCGCTTTTCCAACCCGACCGTCGGCATGTTCGAGGAACGGATGGCGCTTTTGGAAGGGGCCCAGTCGAGCCGGGCGACGGCGACTGGTATGGCCGCGGTCAATGCGGCTGTAGCGTCAAGTATCAGGGCCGGTGACCGCCTGGTTGCTTCGAAAGCATTATTTGGATCGTGCGATTATATTTGCCGGGAGCTCATGCCCCGCTATGGCGTCGAAACCATTATGGTTGATGGCACGAACCTCGACGAATGGGAGACAGCGCTTAGTAAACCCACGGCTGTGGTTTTCATGGAGACGCCGTCTAATCCTCAAATGGACATTATCGATATAAAAGCGGTGTGTGATTTGGCGCATAAAGCAGGTGCACGCGTTATCGTCGATAATGTTTTTGCTACGCCGATCCTGCAAAAACCCTTGGAGCTCGGTGCGGATGTGGTGGTTTATTCGGCCACCAAGCATATTGACGGCCAGGGCCGCGCCATGGGCGGCTGTATCTTAACTGATGATCTGGAATGGTCGGATGGCGATCTGTTGCAGTTCATGCGTCATACCGGCCCCTCCTTAAGCCCCTTTAATGCCTGGGTCCATTTAAAGGGCTTGGAAACATTAGAATTGCGTGTTCAGAAACATTGTGAAAGCGCCCAAATTGTAGCCGAATTTCTGGAAGGCCAATCGGCTGTTTCACAAGTATTGTTCCCCGGGCTCAAAAGCCATCCGCAATATGAGCTGGCGCAAAGCCAAATGAGTGGTCCGGGTACTGTTGTCTGTTTCAATATTGATGGTGATATGGCGCGGACGTTTAAATTCCTAAACGCCATGGAATTGATCGATATCTCGAACAATCTGGGTGATGCTAAAAGCCTGATGACCCATCCGGCAACCACAACCCATCAGCGATTGACGCCGGAAGGCCGCCTTGAGGTCGGTATTACCGATAACCTGGTGCGCTTGTCTGTCGGCCTCGAAGACGTCGATGATATTATTGAAGATTTAGAGCAGGCTTTGAAGGCTTGATTTATATATATGGGGGCACATAATTTTTGTGTCTCCATATATTGTTTTGCGCAAAAATTAATAGCGAAAATTCTTGTCTTCGAGTTCAAAGTACATACATAATTAAGTACTCTAATATGAAATACGGGGGCGTGAAAGGAAAGTAAAAGTGTTGCGATTAAAGGCAGTTTTATTTTTCTTTTTACTTGTTTTTGGCGTTGGATTTATACTCTTCCCGCAGCAATCTGCTGCCGATGAATTGCGCTATGGCAGATTTAGTCCGTTTTGTCCTTATACCTGTGATTTTGAGAAGACCGGATTGCGTGGTACCGTAATCGAGATTTTTATGGCTGTGGCCAAGATGAACGGCATGACCTACCGTGACGTGCCAGTGCCGAGCAAGCGAAAATACCGGGCTCTTGATGAAGATTTCAGCAACGTTACAACAGTTTGGTCGACGAACGCCAAGGCGATGGCGCGAACGATTACCGCACAAGAAGCTATTGTTGCGTCGAGATTCGCGACGGCGGCGAAAATCAATTTTGATTTCAAGTTTCGTACTCTAAAGGATATTAAATCTGTTCATCTGGTCACGGGTGACGGCACTGATTTTGGTGGCGAGCTGGCAAAATATATGCGGGATATTAAAAATGCCAGCAAGGTAACACTTCTGCACGGAAAAAACTTGGGTCCCCGAGGATTAACTATAATTTCGCGTGATCGTGCTGATGTCTTTCTGTCAGGTATGGATCCGCTCGCCTTTCGAATAAAGAAATTTGGCTATGAGGGGAAAATTAAGGCAACCCATGCGCCCTATCTTGGCACTGCGTTAGTCTATCCAGGCTTTTCCAAGAAAAATCCTAAGGCACAACAATGGGCAGACATGTTTACTGGTGGTATTCGCAAACTGCGAAAATCGGGACAGCTAGCGAAAATTTTAAATCGTTATGGTCTCTCCGATTGGGCTGATGAGGAGAAATCGGCAAGCGCTAAATAATCTCTAATTCTGCTTCCACGGCAGACCACGGACTTTCCAGCCACCTACATTGCCGCGATGCTCATCATCGTTCTTATTGCCTTCAAAGCCTTCGAGCACATTATAGGCCTGAGTATAACCGGCTTCGGTCAGAGTTTTGGATGTCGCAATTGAGCGCACGCCCGAACGGCATATCGAGATCACCTTGGCCTCTTTATCCAAGCAGACTGATTCGACCTCGGTGACGAAATTTTCGTTTTTTTGGTTGCCCGGAAACGTGACCCAGGAAATGGTCAATTGTTCTTTGCTTAGGCTCGAGAGATCCGCGACGCCGACATAGTTCCACTCGGCTGCCGTGCGGACATCGATCAAGACAGCGCTTTCCTCGTTTTTGAGGATTTCCCAGGTCTCTTCGGGTGTCAGGTCGCCCGCATAGCCTTCGACAGTTTCGTCAGCCACATTATTTCTCCCAGTAGAAAAGCTGCATTTATTAATACTCGGGCAAGGTTATAGCGTTTAAAAGAAGATTGTTCCATCACTAGAGTGCGGGGCTAAGAGTAAATAGCCTTTCAACAAATCAAACGGCAGTGTACAACCCGCCTCAATATTTAATGGTTTGCGTCAAGAAATGGTCGAGAAGATAAACACTACGGATAATCAAGAAGCACCAAGGCTTTCTGTGGTCGTGCCGGTGCACAATGAGGCCGATAATATCGAGCCGTTGATCACCGAGATCATGACGGCGCTTGAAGGTGTCGAGTCTTACGAAATTATTTACGTCAATGATTGCAGCCGGGATGGCACGCCGGAAAAACTGACGGCGCTCAATCGCCAAACTGCATGTTTGCGCGTGCTCACTCACGCGAAACAAGCGGGTCAAAGTGCAGCAATCCGAACCGGCGTCAAAGCGGCACGCGGGGCATTGATTGCGACACTTGATGGTGACGGTCAAAATGATCCGGCAGATGTTCCGAATTTGCTTCGAGCCTATCAGGAAAATTTAGCCGGAAATCCTAAGATCATGATTGCCGGTCACCGCGCCCAACGCCAGGATAGCTTCATCAAACGCCTGTCTTCGAAAGTGGCTAATGGTATTCGTGCAAGCTTGCTGGGTGATGCAACGCCGGATACCGGGTGTGGGCTGAAAGTGTTCCGCCGCGAGGATTATCTCGAGCTGCCAAATTTTGATCACATGCATCGTTTTTTGCCAGCCTTGATGTTGCGCAATGGCGGTAAGGTAATTTCGGTTGAAGTGTCACACCGCTCGCGGGAACGCGGTAAATCTAAATATGGTACTCTTGATCGATTATGGGTGGGGATTATCGATTTGTTTGGGGTGATGTGGTTAAAGCGTCGTGCCGTAAATCCGAATGTTGAAGAAAGCGAATGACGCCAAAAGTAATTATACGCGGTCTGATTATGATCGGCCTGTTGGTGGCGCTTGGTTTTTTGCTGAAGTCGTCCGGCCTCGGTGAAATCATTGATAAAAATTGGATCGATGTTCATGTCCGCAACAATGGGCTTGAAGGTCAGCTGCTGTATCTTGGCGCCGCGGCGATCTTAGTGGCGGTGGGCTTCCCGCGGCAGATTGCTTCTTTCCTTGGTGGTTATGCATTTGGCTTAAATTTTGGTTTTGTTTTAGCTCTCGTAGCTTGCGGCATTGCCTGTTCTCTGGCTTTTTTCTTTTCACGCATTGTTGGTCGTGACTGGGTCAAATCAAAATTTCCGCGCCGGCTTGAGAAAGCCGATCAATTTTTTAGCGCCAATACTTTCACAACAACGCTGCTGATCCGCTTTATGCCGGTCGGCAGCAATTTGGTGACGAATTTGGTGGCGGGAGTTTCTGGCGCTAAGGCGCTAGCGTTCATCGGTGGCTCGACACTTGGATATATCCCTCAAACGGTGATATTCGCGCTGCTTGGCAGCGGCTTTAATTTGGACCCGGAGTTCCGGATTTCGCTCAGCATCGCACTATTCCTGGGCTCCATAGCGCTCGGTATTTTTCTTTATCGCAAGTATAAACGCTCAGCGATACTTAACGCTGACCTGGACTAACCTAATGCAGCTGCCAGGAATGATCGACGAGCCGAAATTCACTTGGTTTAATTAGACTGGCGCTCATCACTTTGGCGGAATGGAGCTTGCCGTCTAAATTATGCTCCCAATGGTCAAGAAATTTTTGGATGGACGGAAAGCTCGGCGCGATATCCATGGTTTGCCAAATGAAAGTCTGCAGGAGTTGAGGATAATCCGGCAGGTGATAAATAATCTCGGCGGTGGTAAGTCGGTAGCCTCGAAGTTGTTTTTCGATTGAATGCTTAGTCATTATTCCCTCATTTGAAATTAAATCAGGTAAAAGAAGCTTGCGCTGATTCGTAAAAAAATTCAATTGATTTTCGGAAAACTTATTGTGAATCAATGCGTTAGCAGCCAGCTTCGGAGAGTGCTGCTAATTACTTTGTTAAATTGGGCTAAATTTCTGATTTTTTTGACAAAATTCTACTTCACTAGGCTTGACGTAGGCGATTTGCAGACTAAATTCCTGGCAGTCTCGAACCGAGAGTGCTAATGTTCGGTAAAACAGACCAGAATTTCAAGACGTACTTGGGAATTTTTGAAAGTCATTCATTTAATTGGAGGAAACAATGGGTTTTAAACCGTTGCATGATCGCGTGCTTGTTCGCCGCGTTGAAGAAGAAACAAAAACTGCCGGTGGAATTATTTTGCCGGATACCGCTCAGGAAAAACCATCTGAAGGCGAAATCGTTGCTACCGGCGGCGGACTTCGCAATGACGATGGCACCATTACGCCTTTGGATGTCAAAGTTGGTGATCGCGTTCTGTTCGGCAAATTTGGCGGCACCGAAGTTAAAGTCGATGGCGAAGATCTGATGATCCTCCGCGAATCCGACATTCTCGGTATTGTCGACAAACCAAAGAAAAAAGCCAAGAAGGCCGCTTAAGTTAAGCCGGTCTTTTTTTATAATCTATTTAACCGCTATGGAGATTTATTGAGATGGCGAAAGAAGTAAAATTTGATGCAGAAGCGCGGGCCAAGATGCTGGCTGGCGTTGATGTTTTGGCCGATGCGGTCAAAGTAACCTTGGGCCCGAAAGGCCGTAATGTTGTGCTGGATAAGTCGTTTGGCGCGCCCAGGATCACCAAAGACGGTGTCACGGTTGCCAAAGAGATCGAGCTGGAAGACAAGTTTGAGAACATGGGCGCCCAAATGGTGCGTGAAGTGGCCTCGAAGACCAATGACATCGCCGGTGACGGCACCACGACGGCGACGGTACTGGCGCAATCAATCGTGCGTGAAGGCTCAAAGGCTGTGGCTGCCGGCATGAACCCGATGGACCTCAAACGCGGTGTTGATATGGCTGTGGACGCTGTAGTGGCTGATCTGGTCAAGCGCTCCAAGCGGGTCAATACCAATGAAGAGATTGCCCAGGTGGGCACCATCTCAGCCAATGGCGATGCCGAAATCGGCGCCATGATCGCTGAAAGCATGGGTAAGGTCGGTAATGAAGGCGTCATTACGGTTGAAGAGTCTAAAAGCCTCGGCTCCACTTTGGATGTGGTTGAAGGCATGCAGTTTGACCGTGGCTATACCAGCCCATACTTCGTGACCAATGCGGAGAAAATGATCTGCGATATGGAAAACCCCTATATCCTGATCAATGAGAGCAAACTCTCAAGCCTGCAGCCTATTCTGCCGATCCTGGAAGCCGTGGTGCAGTCGGGCCGTCCGCTCTTGATCCTCGCTGAAGACATCGAAGGCGAAGCCTTGGCCACTTTGGTGGTCAATAAACTCCGGGGTGGTCTTAAGATCGCTGCCGTTAAAGCCCCGGGCTTTGGCGACCGCCGCAAAGCCATGCTCGAAGATATCGCTATTCTGACCGGTGGTCAGGTGATCTCAGAAGATCTTGGCATTAAGCTTGAGAACGTTACCTTGGATATGATGGGTTCGGCCAAGCGGGTCACCATCACCAAGGAAGAAACCACCATCGTTGAAGGCTCCGGCAAGAAGAAAGACATTGAAGGCCGCTGCAATCAGATCCGGGCACAAGTCGAAGAAACCTCTTCGGATTATGACCGTGAGAAGCTGCAGGAACGTTTGGCTAAATTGGCCGGCGGTGTGGCAGTCTTGAACATCGGTGGCGCCACCGAGGTCGAAGTGAAAGAACGCAAAGACCGCGTTGATGACGCGCTCAACGCCACCCGGGCGGCTGTTGAAGAAGGCATTGTCCCTGGCGGCGGTGTGGCTCTTTTGCGGGCCACTAAAGCGCTTAACAAGCTCAACCCTGACAATGACGACCAGAAAGTGGGCGTCAGCATTGTCAAACGGGCGCTTGAAGCCCCGGTGCGTCAGATCGCTGAAAACGCCGGTGTGGACGGCGCCGTGGTCGCCGGCAAGCTTTTGGAAGCCAAAGACGCCAATCTCGGCTTTGATGCCCAAGAGGACAAATACACCAACATGGTGAAGGCCGGTATCGTTGATCCGACCAAAGTTGTCCGCGCTGCCCTGCAGGATGCGGGCTCCATCGCCGGTCTCTTGATCACCACTGAAGCCATGGTGGCTGATAAGCCATCCGAAGCGGCGCCAGCCGGTGCTCCGGCCATGCCTGATATGGGCGGTATGGGTGGTATGGGCGGCATGATGTAAGCCGTTC
>CAZMHI010000082.1:0-17347 GCA_964566055.1 uncultured Rhodospirillaceae bacterium | reverse complement strand
TGCGGCGATTGCGGCAACTTCACCCTGGTTAGAAATGGCACTTGCCTGAAATGCAACACCTGCGGGGCCACGAGTGGTTGCTCGTAAGCCGCAGCAATAACAATGAATGGAGTACTAAACAGAGTTTAACCAGTATTTGAGCGCCAAGCGAAAGGGAGCTCATGCAACAGTTAACCAACGAGAGAAACAACGCTTTCCTCCCTGGTGAACTTGGGGTTCGGACAGATCAGTGTCTGCTACACACACTCGCTGTTCCGGCCGACCCCCATTTTTTCAACCAGGCAGAGTCTAAAGGGAAAACCCGGCAAGACTCTAAAGAGGAAAGGCCAGAGTTCCTCCCTGGTGAACTTGGGGTGCGGACGGTGCGGGCCTGCCAGCCAACTACCAAGCCGGAAGCACCCCATTTTTTTTACCAGCGGATTAATCGTTATGTTTACAAGTTCCTCCCTGGTGAACCTGCATAGTTGGGGTGCTCAACAGTTCTAAACATCCAGCCGTTTAGAACAGGCACCCCGTTTTTTTCCAGATATTTTCAGTAAAAAAAGCCGTTCTGAAAGACGACTCGTTAGTGTTAATTGACACCCAAAAATATAACCATTCGAATTGGGCCGAAATTATCTTCAAAGTTTATCTAGCTAAGAAGTCGCTATGAGTAGCGCTTAAATTGCAATCGTTACATTACCTAATTGGCCGTCATAAACTAGAAGAGCCTGCGAAAGCAATGTACGGCCAATCAAGGCAACATGTGGTTGTCCACCTTCCTGCAAACGAGCTCCAGAAAATCTTCCCCATTGCGTAAAATTTAAGGCTGGATAGTGGATATGAGCTAAATACACATTAACTTCAGTTTCGCCTCCAACACCAGAAACACGCTGCCTATCAATCACCGGCAACTTAATTTCTTGAGCTAAAGCTTCATCAATGCAGCTTTGATGAGCACCTGTATCTATTAGTGCCGGAGCAGAGGTAATTTGTGAATCTGGTGTGGAAGTTGGTGGATTGGCGTAGTCATGATTGGTATCAAACCCGATATCAACTTGAATTGTCGGCTCCCACTCTACGAGCTTCTGGGAACCGCGCGAATCATCGTCGTCTTTAAATCCACAATCAACTATGGACATCTTGCACCGGTCTCATAACAACAGAGGCCGGCAAGGTAATAGGCGACGCTCCCACCTGTCGAATTAAATAGGGTCCGCGTTCATACTTCCTAACCGCTTCTTCAGCAGCTGCATTAAAGCTGTCCCATGCACCAACAAACGCGCCATCATAAAAAACGACGTATTTGCCAGCGTGATGTTTTAATAAGTCTTTTTCCTGCTCTTGGTAAGCGGCGATCTCTCTATCGAGTTCTGCCATTCAATATCTCCCAAATCACCGGTTTAAGATATTAGATTGGAGGGAACTAGTAAAGTTCAAGTTAATTTACGAAAAATAATAGTTATTTACCATATTTTGCTGAATTTCCTCGCCAAATATTTACGCGCACGGCTGGCGTGCTATTCTTCGAAAAATTAACCGACATTTGGAGGAACATCTTGGCTGGAACGATTGCGGCACGACTTCAAGAACTTGGCACTGAACTACCGGATGCAGCAGTTCCGGGTTAATTCATATATCTTGTATAATTGGACAACTGCTTCCATTTGTACCAATAGCACGTGATTTTACCGGACCGGACACGGGGACCGTGAATTAGACGAAGAAAGGATTGTTGATATGGCTGAAAACAAGTTGCATTTGGTATTGGGAGGCGAAGTCAGCGACCCCAGTGGTGCTGATTTCATAGATGCGGATAACCTCGATGTTGTCGGCGTTTTTTCAAGTTACGACAAAGCCCTGGCAGCCTGGAAAGGCAACAGCCATACTCATGTAGACGAGGCCCATTATAAATGCGTAATCGTCCATTTGCACCGGATGCTTGATCCTGATAATCCGCAATCTGATTTCAAGGAACGCCGGAGCGACCGGTAACGAATTAGAAATGAATAAATTCAGAGAGGAATAATATGGCTGGCACGATTGATGCGCGACTGCAAGAACTTGGTATAGAACTCCCGGAAGCAGCGGCTCCGGTGGCGAACTATGTCCCCTACACCATCACCGGCAATCTGGTTTTTGTCTCCGGCCAAATTCCTTTCGTTAATGGTGAAATTCAGTATCCGGGCCGGCTTGGCGACAATGTATCTGTTGAAGACGCCCAGCAGGCAGCCCGCATCTGCGGTCTTAATCTTATTGCCCAGGTGAAAGCGGCCTGCGGGGGTGATCTCGACCGGGTCAGCCAGGTCATCAAGCTTGGCGGGTTCGTTGCCGGCACGCCGGATTTTACCGATCAGGCCTTGGTTATTAACGGCACGTCTGATTTGATGTTCGAGGTCTTTCAAGACAAAGGTAAACACGCTCGGGCCGCAGTCGGCTGTATCGCCCTGCCCTTGGGCGCTGCTGTCGAAGTCGATGCAGTCTTTGAAATCTCCTGATGGTAAACTTCAAACGCATTGATCATATTGCCCTGCATGTCAGCGATCTCGCCGCCTCGATTAATTTTTACGAGCGTCATTTTGGTTTTGAAAATTACCACGAGCATGACACGCCGACCGGTGTGAGAATCGCCTATCTCAAGCTCGGTGATACGGTGCTGGAACTCGTTGGCCGCGCCGATGCGGCAAATGGCGGTTTTCATTGGTGTCTGGAAACTGATGATTTTGATGGCGCTGTAGCCGGACTAGAAGGCGCCGGCGTCGAAGTTCTGCAACCTCCCCACAAGACGTCACCCCGCGAACCCCGCGAAGAGACCTGGCAACGCGTTGTGTTTAAAGGCCCCGATGGTGAGCAGATCGAAATCAGGGGGTAGGAGGGATATTAGATTTATAATTAGAAAAATATCCTGAACCAAAAAACTAGATTCAATACACAGCCAACCAGCTATTCATCCGGGCATATCGCCTTAACTGTCCATTGCCCATTTTCCTGTTTGTGTTTAGTCACAGGATCACAGCCTGCATCGATAAACCCTTGCATGACTTCATCGACATTTTCCTCAGGAATATCATTAATTTCACGTTCCGTAGCCATCCTTACCTCCTTTTTACAAGCCTAATTCTTCGACAATCTTGGCTCTTACTTCACCAAGGACTTCGGTAAACATAAGCATGTTTTCGTTCCCTGGTGCCGTACTTAAGCCAAATTTCGCCATGGCATTTTTAAGTTTAGTTCTGTTTTGAGCCTTCTGAGCAGATGTACCGGTATTTAAAAACTTCTGGAGTTTCACGGTCGCTTGGTCCTTTTGAAATGATCCTTTGGCGACATCTTTGATCTCCTGCTCACTCTTGTCAGCTTGAACACCGGCATTCTTGGTGATCGTAACCAGCGCTGTGATTAATGATCCCGCTTGCCGATATTCTTCGACATCGGCCAATCCTTGATTTAGGGAATATTGCGCAACGTTCCCTGCCAATCCTTTTCTTATTTTAGCTCTCACAGTTGTCCGTTCCGCGATCATTTGGGAAATAATCACCGGCATAGCCTTTTCCATGAATACATGTTTATCGATTGCGCCTTTTGCTCCAATGATACCTGCACTTGCAGCACTATAGGCAGCCTTGGCCGTCGTCCCTCCAGTGGTTGCTCCTAAGCCACTGAGCGCCAGGACAGTCCAGTCCGTTCCAATACCGAGGCCAACGTTAAATTTAACCAAAGACTTGAGAAAATCTTGAAATTTAATATCTTGGGCGCGTAGCTGGGCGTCTACAATTTCATTTCGCAGTTGACGCTTTGCCGCGCCTGACGCAGCAAAATACTCGTCATGTTTTTCTTTTTTAAAGGCAAACTTCGTGGTGTCTAATCCATCATCGCCAAAAGGTCGGTTGGGCAATCCATCAATTTGCCCTGCACAAGCGGATAATACAAAAGTAACGACCAACACAGAATAAATTTTTGCACGACTTGCACTTCTATATCTCACGAATGGTGCATTGTTATAAAAGTCCGTATCAACATATTTTGAAAAAATCATAGCTACTTCCCCTTTTCCCACTCTTTTTATGCGAGTTTTCATTTTCTTTTTCTAACCATAGAATCATATGCGTATGATTGTAAATATTTTATTTATTCTCTTTATTATAGAAGTAAGAATTTATAATCCCTTTCACCACCTTGCGACTTGCTCTCATTTCAATTCAGTCCTATCAATAATCTATGCCCGATGGCCGTGAAGAAATATCCGTCAAAGTCGTCACCAAAATCAGCGACATCCCTGCTGAGGATTGGGATGCCTGTGCAGGTGATGAAAACCCTTTTGTCAGCCACGCCTTTTTGAATGCGCTGGAACAAAGTGGTTCGGTTTCAGATCGTAATGGCTGGCTGCCGCAACACCTATTAATCGCCGATGAAAACGGCCAGGCCGCCGCCTGTATGCCGATCTATTTGAAGAACCATTCTTATGGTGAATATATATTCGATTGGGGCTGGGCGGATGCCTATGAACGGGCCGGCGGCAAATACTATCCGAAACTCCAGGCAGCCGTTCCTTTTACCCCGGCAACGGGTCCGAGATTGCTGGTCCGGGAGGGCGCGCCAGAGCGCTATTACGACGTCCTAATTGCCGGCATGATCCAGCTTGCCCGCCAGCATGATGTCTCCTCATTGCATGTGACATTTCCGCAGGAACATGAATGGGACCGCCTCGGGAATGCTGGTTTTATACAACGCACCAGCAAACAATTTCATTGGGAAAACAAAGGCTACGAGACTTTTGATGAATTTTTGGGCGAACTCAACTCAAGGAAGCGGAAAGCCATTAAAAAAGAGCGACGCCAAGTCACTGAACAAGGCATTGAACTCTATCCCGTGACCGGCGATGACCTCACTGAAGATCATTGGGACGCCTTTTATCACTACTATATGGACACTATTGACCGCAAATGGGGGCGACCGTATTTGACCCGGGAATTCTTCTCAATATTGGGTGAAACCATGGCCGATATCGCCGTGCTGATATTTGCCGAGCATGAAGGAAAGCGTGTTGCCGGTGCGCTTAATTTGCGGGGGGCTGATACTTTATTCGGCCGTAATTGGGGTTGCACCGAAGATTTCAAATTCCTGCATTTTGAAGCCTGTTATTATCAGGCCATCGATTTTGCCATTAAGCACAAACTGCAATGGGTTGAGGCGGGCGCCCAGGGTCCGCACAAAATTCAGCGCGGGTATTTGCCTCGCGAAGTCTATAGCGCGCATTGGATCGAAGATTCCAACTTCCGGGAAGCCGTTGAGCGATTCGTCGAACAGGAACGCCGGGAGGTCGATTACGAGATCAAAGGGCTGATGGAGTATTCGCCCTATCGCAAGACCGATACCGCCTAGCGAATTCCGGTATGTTCCGGTGTGGCATTCCAGGACTACATGGTTTATTCAAATAGTAACGATAATGGGGAATTAACGGAGGCTTTTCACAATGGATATAGAATTTTTCGCGATGTCGGCTTTTGCCGGGATTATGGGGACTTACGCGCTGCTCTCATTAGCGAATTGGGCGGACAGCATCGGTATGCCCCGGCTAGATTTCAGCCGCGCCATGGCCAATGTCACCTTTGCCAGGACCTTTGATAAAGGGGTCGCCCCAGGTGCTGGTGTTGAAGCGCCAAACACTCCCTATTGGCCGGGTATGGGCGTTATCTTCGTCAACGGCATCTTCTTTGCACTGCTGTATTCCACCTGGACCCACCAGTATATGCCTGCTGATAGCGCCATGTTCGGTATTGCGCCCAATATTATCAACGGCGCGATCTGGGGTGTTGTATTGTGGTTTGTCTCCGGCGTCTTTTACGTGCCATTTTATCTCCGTGAAGGCTTTATGCTGACCGGCATCCATCCCTGGGCCTGGCTCACCAGCCTCAAAGTCCATGGCGCTTATGGCATGATGGTCGGCTGGATCGCCCCCGTGGCGACATGATAAATCCCCTCAGTCGCCGGGCGGGAACTCCGTTCCCTTGGCTACGGCGCAGTGGCGCCGACCTGCAGTCGCAGGCTCCAGCAGCTAAATAACATAATTAGCTGCTGGTTATCACCTCTCAACTGACGGGCAAAAAAATCGTCATCCCGGCCTTCGAGCCGGGATCCAGAATCAAAAAAGGCGCTGATATTTCGAGACAGCGCCTTTTCTGTGTTTAGCATCAGAGCCTCGTCACATCAGGCCAAATTGCAGCAAGTAAGTACTGAGGGCTGGGTAATTGATCAAGACAATCAACACCAGCAGCATGGTCACCGCAAACGGGAAGGCGCCAGAGAAAATATCAAACAGAGAAATTTCCGGATCATTGATCGTACTTTTGATAACAAAACACGAGATACCCAGCGGCGGCGTCAATAAGCCAATCTCGGCGCCAACCACGGTTACAATGCCAAACCAGACGAGGTCGACATTATAGGCATCGAGCGCCGTCAGGAATAACGGCACGACAATCAGGATGATCGAGGCGGTATCCAGGATCGTGCCCAGCAGCAGCAACAGCACTACATAGAGCGCCATTATCTGGCCAAGGCTCAAATCCATACCGGTCAACCACTCGCCAAATTGGGTCGGCAAGGCGGCGACACCGAGCATCCGGTTATACATCGTTGCGGCGATAATCAGGAACAAAATGGCAGCTGTTATGTGGCCGGTTTCAACCAGCACTTCCCACAAATCTTTCCAGCTGATCGCCCGCTTGGCCATGGCAATGATCAGCGCCGCCAATGACCCCATCGCACCAGCTTCAACCGGGGTGACCACGCCGCCGTAAATTCCGCCCAGCACAACCATCACCAATAAGACAATCGGGAAAAGTTTTACCACCAAATCCCACCAGGTCATTTTCGCCCAGTCTTCTGACGCAACACCGCGTGACTCCATGCCGCCTACCCAGTTTGGCACCGTATAGGCCATCAGCAGGATGAGAATTGAATAGGCTATAGACAAAAGAATGCCGGGGATGATACCGGCGACAAACATTTGGCCGATCGACTGCTCGGTCACAATGGCGTAAATGATGAGCATGGCGCTTGGCGGTATCAGCATACCCAGCACCGAACTGCCGGCAACCACACCAACGGTAAAGCGGGATTTAAAGCCGAACCGTTTCATTTCCGGGACGGCCACCCGGGTAAACACTGAAGCCGAGGCGATTGATGAGCCAGTGATTGAAGCAAATATCGCGTTCGCAGCTACCGTCGCAATGCCAAGCCCGCCCCGTATCCGGTAAAATAGGAAGTTGGCAACCTCATAAACATCCTTGCCGAGCCCCGCCTTGCTGACAATAAGCCCCATTAGGGCAAACAACGGCACAGTCGCAAAGACAAATTCAGTTACCGCATCAGAAATTGCTTCTGATAGCAGGAAAACACCCATATTCACGTTGTCTCGGATGATCCAGACACCGATAAATGAGACGAGGCCGAGCGCGACCGGAATATACATTCCGAGGTAAATCAGAACCACAATTATGATGACGGACGCTACGCCAATTTCGATACCAGTCATTAAAGATCACACATTATTCTATTGGATTGGATTGTTCTTCAGGCAGGTTACCGGCAGGTTTCAAATACTGAATTCCGACGCGCAACAGGTGAAGTAAAGTGATAATACAGCCGAGCACGATGATAACTTTGATTGGCCATTCAGGTGCCGTAAACAGTCCTTCTTCGCCGACAAAATAATCGTTTACCCAAGCATCCCGCATTTCAGGTATCGCGCCAAATAGGACGATGGCGAAAAAAATGACACCAAGAAAATCAAAAGTCGCCCCCATATACCGGCCTATCTTAGGTTTACGCGCTTTCATGATATTAAAAAAACCATCGGAGCGAGTCAGACGGCCGCGTCTCGTCGCATCCCCTAATTGCAGGAAGACGATACCGACAATTGAGAGCTCAACAAGTTCGGTTACCCCATGAAACGGATGGTTGAATAAGGTCCGGCTAAAGGCATCGACATCAATCATCACCATGAGGAAAAAAACCCACAGCGAACCGACGGCATTCATAACCGTTAGTGAATTATCTAAAAGAGAATTAAGGGCGCCGCCTTTCGGCAGCGCCCCGATTTGTGTCTCGGACATTTATTTTATCCGTTTAGATAGACGTTCGCGCGTCTATTCTTTATCCCATTGACGGATAATCGGCTGTTTAGCAGCACGCATTGTATCCATGTAAGACTTCAAGACAGCTTTACCCGGAATACCTTTTTTCTCGAGTGAAGCAGCCCAGCCTTTGGCAACGTTCGGCATGGTTTTTGCCCATTTAACACGCTCAGATTGAGCCATCTGATGGATTTTACCGCCTTTAGCCGCATATTGCTCATTTTTGGATTTAGCAACATTCAAGGCAACATTGGTGACATGTTCGCGGTAAGCAATCGCCGCAGTGGTTACAACTTTTTTCACTTCACCCGGGAGACGTTTCCAGGAATTAGCGTTCATCGTTACAGCTTTGGAGTTAACCGTTCCGAGGTCAGCTTTAAGCATGAAAGGTGCAACTTCGTACATTTTGCGGTTCACAACGGATTCTGACCACAGCATAATCGCATCGACAACGCCGCGGCTCAGCCAATTGTGGTATTTCACCAAGCTGCCGCCAACACCGGCTGCGCCGAAGTTTTTCAGCCATAAGAGGTTCATGCCTGCAGAACCAACTTTAATGCCTTTAAAGTCTGCCAAAGCGCGGATCGGTTTCTTACTATAGATTTGATAAGAATCGAGAACCGCAGCATTGGTCAGATAATGCTGGTTAAATTTAGCAAAGGCTTTTTTGTAAGCTGGGAATTTATTAGCCAAGCCGTCAACCGTGCGAGATACCAATACCGGATTGGTTGTCACAAACGGAGTAGCATAGGCAATCATTTGCAGCGGCACTTTATCACCGTGGAAAACAGTTGTCACAACACCAATGTCACCGAGGCCTTTTTGCATGCCACCCATGACGCCTCTTGGTTTCACAATCTGGCCTCCCCAAGCCTGATTCCATTTAATTTTGTAGTTGCCGTTTTTGGCCAAGCCTTTATTAATCTCAGGAATCAAGAAATTGATAAACTCTTTGACCCACATTGATTTAGGCGAGTAGCCATCGATGGCAGTCATACTAATAGTTTCAGCAGCTTTCGCCGGTGTGGCAGTGCCGAGGCCCAGAACCATCGTACCTGCCAGAACTGCCCCAGTGGCAATCTTGATTTGTTTGGTAAGCATTTTTTTGCCTTCCTGTAATTGGTTAAAAAAATAGATGCCTCGATTTATTTTCCAAGTTGAGGCTTATTATTACAGAGTGCGCCTCAAAGTAAGATAGGTTGCTCAAACATGTCAATGCAGGATTCTTATATAAGACTAAATTTTATACCTAAAACCTAATTTTTATACGTACCCCAGATGGTAATCTTTTATCCTGGGATTTTATGAGTAATGCAGCATTTCAAGATTATTTTTCCCAGCTCGCCTATTTGAACCCTCAACTAAAATTGATCAGCTAGTTTATTGAAATCAGCCTCACCAATCTGTAGTTTCCTCACCATTATTGGTGCTATTTAGAAAAAATATATAATTCAGGAAATTAAATGCTGCGCATCAATTAATTGGGGTAACAATTTCTAAGGAGTAGGACACAATGAACGCACCCGCTAAACCTCCTATGGTTTATAACAACGAACATTTCACCGTTAAGGAATATGATTGGGATGTCTTCGGCGGACCTTCGGCCGGCGAGCAATTCATCGACTGCGAACTCTACGATCTTGAGACCGGCAACAAAGTAAAATTCTCTGACTTCCAAGGTCAGTGGGTCGTGCTGGAAACCGGATCGTCGACCTGTTCGATGTACACCAAAAACATTCCGGATATGAAAAATATAGAAGAACAATATCCCGATGTGAAGTTTCTGTTGATTTATGTCCGTGAGGCGCATCCTGGAGAACGCCTGGGCGCCCATCAGAATTGGGAAGAAAAACTCGCCGCCGCTAAATTGGTCAAGCCACGTTACAACGAACATCGCCAAGTGCTGGTCGACGGTGTTGAAGGTGAGTTCCATCGCCAATACGGTATGATGCCGAACATTCTCTACGTCATCCGTCCGGACGGTACGATCCATTATCGCTGTAACTGGGCAACGGCAGATGATCTGCGCACCGCCCTCGCCGACCGTGAAAATTTTCACACTTACGAGAACGCAGACGTTAAGAAGCTAAAAGCCGCCCGAGGGCTTTACACTACCATTCGCACCATGTGGACCGGAGGCTTTGTCGCTCTTTATGACTTTGTCAAAGCCAGCCCTGGAATGGCCGTTCGTCACCAGCGGGTCGATAAATTCTACAAAGAAAACGGCGGCTTTAATAAAAAGCCTGGACTTTTCTCTGAAGGCTCGACGGGTTTGCAGGAATACGAGGCAGCTGAAAAGCAACAGCAAGAATCTCAACCGGCCCAACAAGCCGGCGAATAAGGACCAATAATCTCAATGGAGACTCCTGGCGCAAGTCAGGGGTCTTTTTTATTTGCAGCAAAATAGGATTTAAGAATTAGGGCCGAATTATTTTTGAATTTTGTTGACTGGAGGACGAGATCAATTTTATCGACAATCTTTTTTGCACCAGGCACTAGTTTCTGTATCCCGACATGGAAGGGAACGATTCTATTGGTAATAAATTCGGCTCGAACAAAACCAAGCTGCCTTGCATCAAATCCAAATGAAGTGGCCATAAAATTTGCCTGCTCAGGCGAGACAATCATGAAATCGCCAATTTCTCTTCTTAGCAACAGATTAAAAGCAATCCGCATATTCGGTGCCAATTCACGCGAAATTATTGCTGGCACATTATCCTTTTCCCAACCAACGCCTATAACTCCTAAAAATTTGAACTTAGCCAAGTCAGAATAGCTTTTTACTTTTTTGATGCCGTTAATCTCTGGTTTGTTTTTATTGTAAACCAGATACCCAAAATCCAGTTTGTAAATTGGTACCGTGGTAAAATAAGCATATTCTTTTCGCGATTTAGATGGGTATGTACTCAAGCCATCATATTCATAATGTTTAACCGTAAGCTGAGCACGCTTCCAAGGCAAAGGAGTACATTCAAACTTATACTGAAGTTCTTCTTCAACGACATTGCGCAGCAAATCATGCAAAATACCTTGGCATTGATTATTTACGCCATAGCTAAGGGGCGGACTGCCGTCTGAAAAGGCAAATGCCAAAGTTCGTTTATCTTTTGACATTGCGGGTAAAGTCGCCACCACTAAAGCAAGCGCAGACAATTGGCTGATATTTATGAACCGGAGCAACAAACTCAAAATAATAACTATCCTCATCAGCTATTCTAATTTTTAGCTTACATAAATATGCTCACCTAGATATCGATTTAAAAATGTGAGGCTATATAGTTAAGTTATCAGCTTAAAATGTCTCTCTCCAATAAGGTCTGACCGCAACACACTATGTGGCTGTCAAAATACGATAAAGCTTAATACTCTGTTTATATTAGTTTATTAAATTCCTCGGATGGGTTAATTAGATTCTAAATTAAGCTTCAAAAAAAATTGAAGTATAAAATAAAAAGTGTTCTATGAGGCAAATATGAATAAATCGATCTGGCGATTTATCGAGCAGACGCATAAATGGATCGCCATCGTACTGACACTACCGGTTATTTTTGTTTTTGTAACCGGCATAATTCTTCAGGTTAGAAAGCCCGTCGATTTAATTCAGCCAAACCTGCACTATGGCGTGGCGCGCTACCAGCCGACGGCAAGTCTAAACTCAATCCTGGAAAGCATTAAAGCCGAACCTCTAATGAAGGTGAGCGGCTGGCAGGATGTTATGATTATGGATCTTCGTCCCAAGGCCGGGGTGATAAAAATTAGAACCGCAGAAGAGATGGAAGCGCAAGTTGATGTCAAAACAGCCAAAGTATTAAACGTCCAACAACGCTGGAACGATATTATTACTCTGTTGCATGATGGCTCAACATGGGGAATGCGTACTTCAGTATTCCTCATAGCCGGTATACTGACGGTGCTGCTCGGTTTCACCGGCGTTTTTTTGATCTACCAAACCGCCCGCAATAAAATTTCAGCCGCCTTAAGGCATTCGCGAAATACTGATCCCATGGGTGTAGCAAATACCACGACACTAAGAACAAAACCGAGCCTTCGCTGGAGATTTATGAGTTTCTGCCGCAAATATCATTTCTATCTCTCTATTTTTATAATTTTCCCCTGGCTGGTAGTTTCGGTTTCAGGGGTACTGCTCCAAGTTCGCTATGAAGTTCCCTGGGTCATGCCCGAGCGTCAACAAGGTGTGTCCAAAATTCCCACCCTGGAGTTTAGTGAAATCCTGGAAACAGCAAAAAAACTCAAAGGATTGAATCTAAACGACTGGAACCAGGTATGGCGGATTTATATTTATCCAAATGACGGCATCGTCTCGGTTCGCACCAAAGATCTGTGGGAGGCGCAATTCGATTCTAGTACGGGAGAACTCCTCGATTTGTCAGTCCGGCGGACTGATTTGCTTGAAGATATCCATGAAGGAAAATGGATGTTGGCCAATTGGTGGTATTTCCTGCCAGCCCATATATTGGCGATTATTGCCTGGTTTTTTGGCGTCTATATTTGGATTGAGTCCTATTGGCCACGTCGTCGGATGGCTAAAAAAGCCTAATTTTTACGGGTTTCCCTAAGAATTTAGTTGAAATATACGTAGAACTACGTATGTAATAGAGAGCTCTTGAATTAAACGACGTTAAAAGATGTCGGTAACTATCAGATTTTATTGCATATTTTTAATTTAATTTGATATCCATAGTTATGGCAGAAAGCCTGGGAAATAAATAAATGGCAGATATTTCAAATACCAGGGGCGAAGTCGTCGCCTATCCCCCGTCACACGGGAACCTCCAGAATGGCAATGTTGAGCGCAGATTAGCGGCAGTTCTCGCCGCTGATGTAGAAGGCTATAGCCGCCTTATGGGTGCGGATGAAGATGGCACCGTAGATACGCTGAAAAAATGCCGACACATCATCGATAATTTGATTAACCAGTATCACGGCCATTTCGTCGGCTCTGCCGGTGATAGTGTATTGGCCGAATTTGCCAGCGCCATAGATGCCGTAAAATGCGCTTTTGAAATTCAGCAGGAAATTTGGGTTATCAATGCCGACTTGCCGATGAACCGGCGGATGCTGTTCCGGATAGGTGTAAATCTCGGCGACATTATGATCAGTGAATCAGATATTTTCGGTGACGGCGTCAATATTGCGGCTCGAATTGAAGGGCTGGCCGAAGGTGGTGGCGTTGCGGTATCACGCAGCGTTTATGAGCAGATAAAAAATAAGCTTGATTATGTGTTCGATAATATTGGCCGGCATTTGGTCAAAAATATTGCCGAACCGGTCGAAGTTTACCGCTTACGGATGACACCCGACGATTTGCCGACTGTTCAATTTAATCCGCAAAAAAGAATAGCCATTTTAAGCGCGGTTGCCGGTATGGTGGCCTTGTTGGTCATCCAAATATCTGGCTATCTCGTTTGGTCGAATTTTATCGCCGAGCCGGAAGAGGAACTCAATGCTCTGGGTCTCAGGCCGGTACAGTTAACCAATGCCCAGAGAAAACGATTAGCAATATCACCGCTGCCCCAAAAACTGCGGCCCGGCACAACCTATCAGCAATGCGCCGATTGCCCGTCTATGGTCGTCGTGCCTTCAGGCTCTTATATCATGGGCTCACCTGAAGATGAGATCGGCCGCCATCCGAAGGAAATCGAAGGACCGCAACATCGCGTAAACATTGCCAGGACATTTGCCGTTGGCCAATTCGAAATCACCTTCCGCGAGTGGGATTCCTGCGTCGCCGCCGGTGGCTGCAAACAAAATCCGCAAGATCGCGGCTGGGGCCGAGGCAACCGCCCGGTGATTTATGTCAGTTGGTTTGATGTTCAGCAATATCTGCAATGGATCGCCAACTTGACCGGTCAGGAATACCGCCTGCTGACTGAAGCCGAGTGGGAATTTGTCAGCCGGGCCGGCAGTACTACACGGTATTGGTGGGGCAACAAGGTCGGCGTTGATAAAGCCAATTGCCTCGGCTGTGGTGAAAATTTCAATGGCGCTATGACCGTACCGACAGGTTCTATGCCGCAAAATCCGTTTGGTCTCTATGATACCCATGGCAACGTTTATGAATGGGTGCAGGATTGCTGGAACGGCTCTTATGCCGGCGCTCCAAATGATGGTTCCGCCTGGGTCAATGGCGACTGTTCTCTCCGCGTTCTGCGTGGTGGTTCTTGGGGCAAACAATCCAAGGACATCCGCTCAGCCCGGCGTATCAAGAGCCCACCAACCTTGCGCAGCGGCAAACGCGGCTTCCGGGTTGCCATGACGCTACCCTTGAAATAATAAGTATCCCAGAATTTCCCTAATTTCCATCGGAGACCACCTCGATGTCCATCCCGCGCAGCCTGCGTCATGTCAAATGCCTGGAGGACTTGGAGCCGCTTGGCCGAGCCTATCTGCCGCGCGCCTTATGGGAATTCGCTTCAATGGGCACGGAGGGCAATCTCTCTCGTGAAGGCAACCGCACGGCTTTTGATGACATCTGGCTGCAGCCGCGTGTCTTAAATGATGTCAGCGGCCGGACGACTGAGCGTAGTCTGTTAGGCAAAACCTACGATCTTCCCTTTGGCATTGCTCCAATGGGCGCATCGGCTATGTTCGGCTTTGAGGCTGATCTTAATTTTGCCCGGGCCGCAAAGGCCGCCAATATTCCTTTTGTGATGAGCGGCAGCGCGCTGATACCCATGGAAAAAATCGCCGCAGCTAATCCGGACGTCTGGTTTCAGGCTTATGTCGACGCTGACAGGGAGTCTATCGGCGCCCTCGCCGACCGCGTTTGGCAATCAGGTATCCGCACGCTGGTGATTACCGTTGATGTGCCCGTGCCAGGCAACCGGGCAAGCAGTCTCCGCGCCGGCTTTGAATATCCGATCCGGCCTGGTTTGCGCATCGCTTGGGATAGCCTTACTCATCCCAGGTGGCTCATCCGTACATTCTTACGCACATTGCTGGCCAGCGGCTTGCCCCATATCGAAAATTACGGACCAGAGCGTGGCATGCCGATGATCTCGATATCTGCACCACAACGCAAACATGTGCGGGATGGTTTGAACTGGGACGATCTCAAATGGCTGCGTGATCGCTGGCAAGGCAAACTGCTGATTAAAGGCGTATTGTCGCCAGAAGACGCGAAGATTGCAGCAACGACGGGACTCGACGGTTTATTTGTCTCCAACCACGGAGCACGCCAGCTAGATACCCCTATCCCGCCTCTTAAAGTTCTTCAAAATATCGCTGCAGCAAAAGGAAATATGGCAATCCTCTATGATGGTGGCATTCGCCGGGGCACAGATGCCGTCAAAGCCATAGCACTTGGCGCAGACTTTGTTTTTGTCGGCAGACCTTTTCTCTACGCCGCCGCCCTTGGTGAACAGGCCGGCCTCGCTCACGTAATTGATCTGCTGGCGGCAGAAGTTGACCGCACCATTGCCCTGCTTGGCTGTAACGATCTAGATGATTTAGCTTCGAGACTCGTTTAATCCTGCACCACGCTATTTTCAAAGCTGAATTAAGTTTGATATAAGGGAGTTCGCCTCAACCAGAACCATCATCAGGCAATTGCTTATGGATTTATCTCACGCCTCTTACCAGCCCCTCCTACCCTATCAAAATGTATCAACGACCGGCGAAATATTAGCCTCGCCGGCGGGCGCGCACCCTGAGAAAATCGGACTCATTGATGGTGCCAGGAAATGGACGTTTGCGGATTTGGACCAGCTTGCCAATCAGTTCGCTCATGCTTTGCTCGATAATTTCGGAGACGGTATTGGCCCTGTCGGCATCATCGGCAAGAACAGTGCGGAATATTTAATCGCTCATTTCGGCACTTCCCGAACCGGCACCTACACCATAAACTTTCCCACACGATGCAGTATTGAAGACCTTGTTTATACGGTAAATTTAACCCAGCCCTCGGTCTTGGTCGTCGACGAGGGATGCCTGGATATTGTTGAAGCCGCGCGTGCCAAATTCGAAACTGAGCCGTCGTATCTGTCAATCGGCCAGCAGAAAATTGAGCCCTCAATTGAATTTTGGAAATTTTTTGAGAGCCAGCCTTCAACTAATTTAACGATTGAGATTAAGCCTGAGGATAACGGCACCATAATATTCACAGGCGGCACCACGGGCAGACCAAAAGCCACCATTTCGTCGCATTATGCCCGCGCCGTATCCGCCATGGCTGGAGTTGAGGATTTTCGCGTCGATAGTGATCTGGTTGCAGGTTACTCAGTGCCGTTCACGCACACTGCTGGGTTATGTTCCTGGTTGCAGCCAGCTGTGCTGGCCGGCTGCACCGGGGTCATCATTCCAAAATGGGAACCTGAATTATTTATGCAGCTCGTCGAGCAGCACGGCATCAACATGATTTTTGCCGTGCCGTCACAATTAGCGATGCTGCTTGATCACCCTACTTTTGAGCCTGAACGATTACGCTCGCTTGAGCGAATTATAATTGGCGGCGCCCCGCTGGCAAAATCACTCATTGAACGCGCCGAAGCCGCGATGCCCTGGATGTATTGTGGACGGGCCTATGGCTCAACAGAAACGGGCCATTTAGCCGCGCAGATAAAAAGCGACCGCGATGTTGTCTACGATGCCTATAATCAGCCCGGTGGGCGTATTGAAATTGAAATTTTCAAGGAGCCCGGTGTGGTCGCCGAGATCGGCGAAACCGGTGAGATTGCCACCCGGGGCCCGCATCTTCTGACCGGCTATCTCAACGATAAAGAGTCCGAGGCCACATATTTTAAATCAGACGAGACCGATGGTCAGTGGGGATGGATGGGAGATTTAGCCGTAAAACACGAGGGCTATTTTTCGATCAATGGCCGCTCCAAACATATGATACTTTCAGGTGGTTTAAATATCTACCCGGCTGAACTGGAGGAAATTCTTAGCTCCCATACAGCCGTAGCAGATTGTGTGGTTTTCGGCATTGAGGATGAAACCTGGGGGGAAACTCCCGTCGCCGCCATCGTTGCCAAATCAACACCAGTTGATACAGAGGAAATATTAAAATTTGTCGCCGATAAGGTTGCCGGTTACAAGCAACCCCGAAAAATATTTATCATCGATGAAATATCGCGCACCGGCGCAGGCAAAGCCCGGGTCGACCAAGTTAAACAGCAATGTTTAGATATGGCTTGAGATGTTGATTATTAAATAGGTCAGCCGTAAACGCCGTACTCCCGAGTGTAGTCGAACATCATTTTGACGTTTTC
>CAZMHI010000081.1:0-17518 GCA_964566055.1 uncultured Rhodospirillaceae bacterium | reverse complement strand
ATCCTCCGTTTTCTAACTATAACAGTGGACCCACTTTTTGGGGGAGGACCACAATGTTATTTATTGTCGAGGACACGCATTGGATAGACCCCTCTACGCAAGAATTCCTAGAGCAGCTCATTCCTCAGCTTAGACGCCTCAGAGTTCTTCTTATAGTCGCAGCCCGTCCTTCCTTCGCGGCCGATTGGAGTGGCCATCCACATGTCACCACTTTGATGTTAAACCGACTAAGCCGGTCGGATTCAGTGGCGATGATGCGCAACGTAACGGCGGGCAAATCTCTTCCCGATGAAGTGGTGGCGCAAATAATTGAACGAACCGACGGCATTCCGTTATTCGTTGAAGAACTCACCAAAACTGTCCTTGAATCAGAACTTCTTATCGAAGAGGAAGATCAATATATTCTCGGCGGAACCCTCTCTGATTTGGCCATCCCGAACTCCTTGCAAGATTCTTTAATGGCTCGGCTGGACAAACTGGCGCCTGTAAAGGAAGTTGCTCAATTGGCGTCAGTTATCGGACGCACTTTTAGTGAGCAATTGCTGGCCGCCGTATCGCCGCTCAATGATGAGCAATTGGCCAACTCGCTTGACGAGCTTATAAATTCTGAATTGATTTTCAAAAGTGGGTTACCGCCGAATGTCGTTTACGAATTTAAGCATGCTCTGGTGCAGCGCGCCGCCTATACGTCGCTGCTTAAAAGCACTCGACACCGTCATCATCTGAGGATCGCCGAAACCCTGGAGGAAAGTTTCGCTAATCTTGTCGAGACTGAACCAGAAATTCTCGCCCACCATTACACCGGTGCAGATATTTTCGATAAAGCAGCTATTTTTTGGAAAAAAGCCGGGCAGCGCGCCTCAACTCGGTGGGCCTATAAGGAAGCTACGGGCCATTTGGAGCACGGCTTGGAGGTGATTGAGAAATTATCGCAGTCAGACGAGAAAGCAGCTCTTGAAATTGAACTGCTCACCGAATTGGTAGCTGGTCAACGCATCCTTGATCGTTTTGATGCAGCCCTCAAAACACTTGATCGAGCCGAGGAGATTGCCACGCAATATGATCGTTTTGAAGATTTGGCGCTCATTCACTACTACCGTGGCAGTATATATTTTCCACTTGGCAATATCGAAGGCTGCCTCGCGGAACATGAACTTGCCCGGCAAAATGCCCGCAAAGCAAACTCACCGGAAAATGAAGCCCGGGCGTTAAGCGGACTCGCTGATGCTAATTTCCTGCGCGGCCGTCTGATCAGCGCCAACGCCCATTTTGGCGAATGTTTATCTTTGATCCAGGAAAATAATTTAACCTGGAATATATCCACAAACTTGGCCATGTATGGCCACACCAAATTGTATTTGTTGGATTTGGAAAACGGCCTCAACGACAATCAGGAAGCGATAAAAATTGCGCTTACCACAAACAATCAGCGCGGAGAGATGATTGCCCGCGGCAGCTGCTGCGCAAAAATCTTATTTGACATGGCTCGATATGATGAAGCGCAAGCGCAATGTGAACAGGCGTTGGAAATTGCCCAGCGGCTAAGCGCCCATCGATTTGAGCCAGTTAATAATGTTATCCTGGCCAAAATTCATGCCTTACGGGGCGATGTTGGCAAAGCCATTCAGATCGCCGAGGAAGGCGTGGAAACCAGCCGCAATACTGCCTTCCATTATACCGGCCCGATGGCCTTGGGCGCCTTGGCAACTGTTTTAACCGATACCAACCTGATTTATCAAGCCTTTGCCGAAGCGGAAGAAACATTAAAGGAGGATTGTGTCGGTCATAATTACTTGTGGTTTTATCGAGATGCGATCGAGGTCTGTTTAAGGTTGGAAGACTGGGATACTCTTGAAAAATATGCGCAGGCTGCTGTGGATTATACCCAAGTAGAGCCGCTTCCGTGGATGAATATTTTGGTCGATCGCGGACGCGCATTATCGGCGTATTACCAAAATCCAAAGGATAAAAAGTCGTTAGAAAATCTTGCGGAGATCAAATCGAATTTATTAGCGGCGAATTTTATCTCGATTTTACCGGCAGTCGAAGAGGCGCTTGAAACTTAAGCCGCCGCGCTACTCCATTCGCCAACGGGATTTACACCATCCAGAATATCAGCGCTCAGCACGCGAGTTAAGTCATTGAGACTATTCAGATTATGTACAGTTTGAAAAACATCCACATGGGGCAGCATGGCCTTGATACCGATGGATTTGGGCTCAAATCCCTCATAGCGCAGCAGCGGGTTCAGCCAAATCAAGCGCCGGCATGACATATGAAGGCGCTCCATTTCCAGTTTCAGACCATCACCTTCATCTCGGTCCAGCCCATCTGAGATCAACACCACCACCGCACCTTGGCTCAATACCCGGCGTGACCAGAATCTATTAAAGTCTTCAAGACAGTGGCCGATACGCGTGCCACCTGACCAATCCTCAACAGCTTCGCTCACTTTGTCGAGGGCTTCATCAACATCTTTGTGGCGCAAATATCTCGTCACATTGGTCAGGCGCGTGCCAAAAAGAAAGGTATGAACCCGGTCCCGGTCATTCGTCACCGTATGCATGAAATGCAGCAACATGCGGGAATAACGCTCCATGGAGCCGGAGATATCACAGATAACCACCAGAGGCGGGCGACGTTTCCTTCGCTTTCGCTTCATCAGCGGGATGAAATCCGTCCCCGAGCGCAAAGCAGCCCGCATGGTGCGTCTCATATCAATCCTGGTACCTGCATTTGATTGTTTAAACCGGCGGGTCGGCACTTCGTTCAGCGGCAGCTTCATTCGGTGCACCGCGGCAATGGCCTCCCGGATTTCTTCGGCGGACATTTTCTCAAAATCTTTTTCTCCTAGAACCTCATTGGCGCTCCAGGTCAAACTCGCATCAAATTCAATCTCTTCGTCTTCTTGGGGATCCGGCTGATCACCCATGCCGGAAGACAGCGCTTCCGCTACCCGGCGGGAAATTTCTTCGGTATCAGGTGGTGCCGCATTGGGATCGGATACATCAGGCAGGATCAACTGCATCATGCGCTCCAGAATTTCCGGGTTCTTCCAGAAAATATGAAATGCTTGATCGAAGACTTCTCGCTGGGTGCGGTGTTTGACGAAAACCGCATGGAGCGTCCAGTAGAAATCGCTACGGTTTGAAATCCCGACAGCCATGACAGCGCGAATTGCATCCAAAACCTGGCCAGGACCAACCGGCAGGCCGGCCCGCCTTAAGACACGGGCAAAATGCATGATATTTTCTGTCAGGAGGCCGCCGACATTATCAGAGGGCGTTAGAGGTGGCAGATCTTGGAAGTCAGGTTCCTGTGCCATGAGAATTACCGGTTGGCGCCAGCCAGTTCCAATTTTACTTCGCTGAGGATACGGCTGGCTTCGCTGCCTTGAATTTTGGCGATATCATCCTGGTATTTAAGCAAGGTGCCAAGCGTATCGTTCACCGTCTCCGGATCAAGCGACAGGCAATCCAATTGGGTCAGCGCATGAGCCCAATCGATGGTCTCGGCCACTCCCGGTACTTTGAACAAATCCATATCGCGCAGTTTTTGCACAAAACCCACAACCTCGGCAGACAGCGCTTTAGCGGACGTTGGCGCTTTGACTTTCAGGATTTCCAACTCCCGCTCAGCGCTTGGATAATCGACCCAGTGATAAAAACACCGGCGTTTAAGCGCATCATGAATTTCCCGCGTCCGGTTTGAGGTAATGATAACCAAGGGCGGCTGCTCGGCGGTTACCGTGCCCAATTCAGGGATGGTAATTTGATAATCTGAGAGAACTTCCAGTAAAAAAGCTTCAAAGGGCTCATCCGTCCGGTCCAGCTCATCAATCAGCAACACCGGCGGGCCTTCGACGGCAGGTTCCAGCGCCTGTAACAAGGGCCGCTTGATCAGGAAGGAATCGCTAAAAATATTAGATTCCAGCGAATCGCGATCTTGATCACCTGTCGCCTCTGCCATCCGAATTTCAACCATCTGGCGGGAATAATTCCATTCATAGACCGCCGTGGTGACGTCCAGTCCTTCGTAACACTGCAGACGCAGCAATTTTCGCCCGAGAGTTTGGGCCAATACTTTGCCTATTTCGGTTTTACCAACTCCGGCCTCGCCTTCCAAAAATAATGGCCGGTTCAGGCTGGTCGAGAGATAAAGTGCCGTCGCCAAACTGCGATTGGCAAGATAGTCTCCAGCCCTTAGCAGCTCTAGCGTTGCGTCAACATTTTCCGGCAAGGATGCCATGTTCTTGCACCTGTATTTTGTAGCTCTCAAAAATTACCTGGGCACCATAGAAAACGCCGCCCCTTCTGTCCATCACACTTATAATAGTGCTTTCAGCTCAGAAGGATGCGGCGCTCACGCCCAAACCAGTAAACTGGTTAAATTCGGGTCAGTTATTTAGCCGCAAGCAGCGACTGCGCGTTTGGCCATTTCAACAATTAAGTGGGCCCGGTAATCAGCTGCCGCATGAATATCCGACAACAGATTATCGCTCGAAACGGTTTTGCCATCAAGAGCACCGGCAGAAAAATCTCCATCGAGCGCCTCTTCAAGGCCAGACTCGCGGTAGACGCCACCCTGACCGCAACCGGTCACGGCAACGCGGACGCCATCAGAGCCAGAGGCCACAAATACGCCAACCAGCGCATAACGAGAGGCCGGGCTGGTGAATTTCTGATAGGCCGCTTTGTCAGCCGCCGGGAAACTAACGGAGGTGACGATTTCTCCGTCACCCAACGCCGTCTCAAACAGACCGGTGAAGAAATCATCGGCACTGTAGCTGCCCTGATCAGTATTAATCGTTGCACCTAATGCCAGGCATGCCGCCGGATAGTCAGCCGCCGGATCATTGTTGGCTACCGAGCCGCCGATGGTGCCGCGATTACGCACTTGCGGATCACCAATACCGCCGGCCAGTGCTGCCAGATAGCCAGGTACATCGCTAGAGCCCGCGACATCAGCATGCCGAGTCATCGCCCCAATGGTGACGGCGCCACCATCAGCCGAAATACCCGCCAGATCACCAATCCCAGACAAATCAACAACGTCAGAAGGGTCAGACAGGCCGAGCTTGATTGACGGCAATAAGGTCATGCCACCTGCCAACAAGGCGCCATCTTGAGCCCCTTTTACTTTTGCCGCAGCTTCGTCTAAAGCGGAGGCGCTTAAATATTGAAAATTACTCATTGATCTCTCCTCCTATTTCGCTGCTTGAATGGCACGCCAAACGGCCTGTGAAGTTGCCGGCATCGGTACATCGGTCACACCGAGTTCCGATAAGGCATCCACAATGGCGTTGATCACGGCGGGCGGCGAGCCGATGGCCCCCACTTCACCACAGCCTTTAACACCGAGACTGTTGTGGGTGCACTCTGTTGATTCCGTGCTGACCTGATAGCTCGGCAAATTATCGGCCCGGGGCATGGTGTAATCCATGTAAGACCCAGTCAATAGCTGACCATTTTCATCATAGGCACAGCCCTCCAATAAAGCCTGCCCGATACCCTGAGCAATGCCGCCATGGACCTGGCCTTCAACAATCATTGGATTAACCACGATTCCGGGATCATCAGCAGCGGTAAAACTCACCACCTCAGTCACGCCCGTTGTCGGATCGACCTCAACTTCGCAGACATGACAGCCGCCCGGATAGGTAAAGTTGGTCGGATCATAGAAGGCGGTTTCCTCCAAGCCCGGTTCCAGCTCTTCCAGAGGATAGTTGTGCGGCACGTAAGCCGCCAAGGCGACTTCACCAAAGGCCATCGATTTATCAGTACCGGCAACCGTGAAGGCGCCATCTTTAAATTCGATATCACCTTCACCGGCTTCCAAAATATGCGAAACAATTTTGGTCGCTTTATCGATGATCTTATCCATCGCTTTGTCGATCGCCGTACCACCGACGGCCAGAGACCTGGAACCATAGGTGCCCATACCGAACGGAATTTTCTCGGTATCGCCATGGACGATATCGACAGCATCGGTATGCACGCCGAGTTTTTCCGAGACCAATTGGGCAAAGGCCGTTTCGTGGCCCTGACCATGGGAGTGACTGCCGGTATAGACCGTCACGCTGCCGGTCGGATGAACCCGCACATTGGCACACTCATAGAGCCCGGCCCTGGCGCCCAAAGCACCCGCCACTGCAGATGGGGCTGCGCCGCAAGCCTCGACATAGGTCGAAAAGCCAATGCCACGGAGTTTGCCGTCCTTGGCAGACGCTTTCTTGCGCTTGTCGAAACCTTTGACATCCGCATTTTTCACCGCTGTATCGAGCGTGGCGAAATAGTCGCCAGAATCATAGGCCAGAGCGACCGGCGTTTGATAGGGGAAGGCATCCGTCGGAATAAAGTTCTTCTTCCGGATTTCGATCTGGTCGATCCCCATTTCCCTGGCAGCCCGGTCAACCAGCCGTTCCAGAATATAAGTCGCTTCCGGACGCCCGGCCCCTCGGTAGGCATCAACCGGCACCGTATTGGTAAAGACAGCGATAATGTTACTGTAAATCACCGGTGTCGTATAAACGCCAGCCATCAGGACGGAATGCATGTAGGTCGGAATGGCGGGTGCAAAGGTCGAGAGATAGCCACCCATATTGGCGAGGGTTTCTTCTTTGAGGCCTAAGAATTTGCCATCTTTGTCCAAGGCAAGTGACGCTTTGGTCACATGATCCCGGCCATGGGCATCAGACATAAAGGCTTCCGAACGGTCCGCCGTCCATTTTACCGGCCGATTGACCTGCGCCGAGGCCCACGTCACCAAAGCTTCTTCGGCATAATGGAAAATTTTGGAGCCGAAGCCACCGCCGACATCCGGCGCTACCACCCGCAATTTATGTTCGGGTATCTGCAACACAAACGCGCCCATCAAAAGACGGATCACATGTGGATTTTGCGTTGTCGTATAAAGCGTATAATCGCCGCTGGAATCGTCAAAGTCACCTATCGCTACCCGTGGCTCCATTGCGTTTGGAATCAGGCGGTTGTTGACGATATCAATTGAGGTCACATGATCGGCGCCCTCAAAAATCTTATCGACTTCGCCTTTGTCGCCTATCGCCCAATCATAGCAAATATTATTGGCGGCTTCTTCGTGAACCAGTTCACCGCCTTCGACAGCCTGGGTCATATCAACGACGGCCGGCAATTGCTGTAAATCAGTTTTGATCAAAGCCGCGGCACTTTTAGCCTGCTTTTTGGTTTCGGCGATAACAACGGCGATGGGGTCACCAACGTGGCGTACTTTGCCTTGCGCCAATATCGGATGACCGGGCTCTACCATTGGATCACCATTTTGGAATGTCAGCGCCCAACCGCAGGGCAGACCACCCACTTCGGCGGCGGCTAAATCCGCGCCGGTAAAGACAGCAACAACGCCATCAGCGCTTTCGGCGGCGCTGGTATCAACACCGTTTAGCGTGGCGTGGGCGACTTCGCTTCTGACAAAATGAGCATAAGTTTGACCCGGCCGATTGATATCGTCGGTATAATTGCCTTTGCCGGTGATAAAGCGCCGGTCTTCCTTGCGGAGAACTGAGGCGCCAATACCTGTGTTGTTTCCATCTGGCATGATCTTATCCTTTCATTTCCGCAGCAGCCGCTTGCACGGCTTTGACAATGTTGTGGTAGCCGGTGCACCGGCAGATATTACCTTCGAGACCTTTCCGTATCGCCGCTTCATCGGCATCCGGATTCTTAGTCACGAGATCAATGGCACTGATCATCATACCCGGCGTACAAAAGCCGCATTGCAAAGCGTGGTTTTCATGAAACGCTTTTTGCATTGGATGAAGTTCGCCATTTGTCGCCAGACCTTCGATAGTCGTGACGTCACCGCCTTCAGCCTGAACTGCCAGCATGGTGCAGCTTTTGGCTGACTCGCCATTGACCAAGACGACGCAAGCACCGCATTGGCTGGTGTCACAGCCAACATGAGTGCCGGTTAAATCCAAAGTTTCTCTAATAAATTCCGATAGCAATGTGTCCGGCTGGGCCTCAGCTGAAACAGCCTTGCCGTTCACCGTCATAGATACGGTTGTCATGATGCCTCCCAAGTTATGCGGCCTTTTCGGCCATTTTTAATTTCTGGTCCTATTGCGAATAGTTTGCGGAGTTTAGGAATTAAAATCAATAGGTTTTCACAAATAGTTTAAGGAAAAAGTGCAGATTTCCTATGGGCTATTCCGGTGGTTTGAGATATTTCGCCGGGGCGCGGATCGGCCCATTCAAGGTTGCCAGGAAATCTTCTATTTGACGAAATTGTGCGTCGGTCATGCTGAGTTGCCGCAATTCGGACTGGCCGACGGTGGCGTGAGGCACATCACGATACTGCCAGATGGCATCTTCTAAGGTGCCGAACTGGCCAGCATGCATATAGGGAGCAGTTTGAGCTAAGTATCTGAGAGTGGGCGTTTTAAAGGCACCCACGAGTTCGGCGGAATTTTGCCGGGCAAATTGTAACTCGCCGCAAGTGGCTGCCCTGCCTGCTTCGGAGACATCATTAAATTTACTGCGGCAATTGGTTGGATCAGATAACGCGAGACCTATGCCCGTCGCGCGACCTTGCTCAGTATCATTCTCCCCAACGATGTGAGAGCCGATATTATGGAAGTGATTGTCGGTAAACATCGGCCCATTATGGCAGCGGATACACTGTCCTTGATTGTCTGAAATAAAAACCTTTAAGCCAGCGATCTCCTCAATGGACAATTGATCTTTTGGCGCAGGTTTTTTGTTGTTTAATATCGCTACAACATATCTATCGAACTTCGATGGCGCCGGCATAATCTGACGTTCATAGGCAGCAATGGATTTTCCCAGATTGGTGAACGCACGGGATATACCGGCCTGATCCCCGGGATTCGGAAGCGGTCCAAATAGTTCCCGATATCGGCGGCGATAATCTTTATCCCGGCGCACGACTTCGATTATTTTGGCGCGGCTGGTGCCGTGCTCGACCGGGTTTTCAAACGGCCCCAAGGCTTGTGACCAAAGGCTGTCTTTACGGCCATCCCAAAACAGCCAGGGACTATAAGCAACACCGACAATGGTCGGCGCATTGCGGCGGGTTTGACCGATGCCCTGGGCCAGTTTGCGGCCATCTGTAAAAGCCAGCTCAGGGATATGACAGGTGGCGCAAGCGACCTCACCATTTTGGCTGAGACGGGTGTCAAAAAACAGGCGATGGCCGAAATCCGCAGCAGCTGGATTTGCCGCCACCGCGTTGCTTGGATCAGGCACGGCATCCGGCAGCGAGCCCAGCCAAAGCGATTTTAATATCTGCCGTTCATCTTTACTCCAGCCATCATGCAAATCTGCCCAGATCGCCATATCAACGGGGATGTTGAACAGCGCCTCGTCCCGTCCTGCCCGCGTGTTGATGCTCAATTTAAGCTGCCATTCGCCTTGCCGGTCGAACTTCACCCCTTCCAGGAGATAGTGGCCGCGCTCAATCTCTTTGCTCACCTTAGGCAATGTCGGCAATCCGTGGTCGTGATCTAACGTTCTGCCAGTGACATCTATTTGGGCGCCGGAGATTACCGAGCCTTGGCGCGAGGCAAGACGAATATGCCAATGGTGTAATTTATTAAAAGGAGCGGCCTTTGAGATGCCCGTCAAAGAAACTTTAAACAGGCCCTTTTGGGATATCACCTGATGAGCAGCAGATTGCGGGTTCCGGCTATTGGCGCTGGCGCCCTCGCTTATCAACAGCAGGGCTAACAAGCCGGCAAAAATAAATTCCTTTAAAAAGCGAAAGGCGGTCATACTTTCAGCAAACCTTTTCTTAGACACCCAATATGGCGCCGGTAAAATCAGTTCTAAGTATAGCTTAAATCAGGGAAATATTAAGCGCCAAACGCTAAGTTTCTTCATGTGCCTCGAAGGCTGAATCAAGCAGGAAAATATCAGTTAGAATGGTCCGGATATGATTGGTGGCATTTAAATTGTCGACCGATTCAGAGCTAAGATTAGGCTGCGCCAAGGCAAAATTAATCAGTGTTTGGGCTTGTATCGCATCCGTTTTAACGATCTCCAGGAACTCAGCCCAATCTCCAATTCCGATACTGCTAATCGAATTGGCGTGTTCTTGAGCTATTTGATGCAAATCCTCCAAAGCCGCCGCCGCTTTGGTTAACCAGCTTCGAATGCCACCGCCTTCAGAACGGTTCTCCTGCTCAATACCTTGGGCGGCATAGGCCATCATATATTCAAAAGCTTCTTCGATGGTTTCTATGCGGTCCTTAAGGTCTTGAGACATTTCCGTTTTCCATTGTAGCTGTTATTTATCGGCGTCGATGACCCAGGCTTCCGGGTCATGATTATCTTGATATTCCTGCCGCGTAATCCAGCCCAAAATCATCGACCGGGTAATCCAAAGTTTTTCCGGTCGGATGGCGAAATAGATATGGACTATTAGCAAAGCCAGCACCGCCATGGAGGCGAGATCGTGGAGGACATAAATATAGCCCCAGGTTTCACCCGATAACATATAGGGATTGCGCTGCCAAAAAGGGGTGTCGATTTTAACCAGCATTAGCCCGCCTGTACCGATCAAGATTAAAACAATCGCGGCAATAACGTGATGATATAATTTTTGTAACAAGGGATACTTTCCAGGTCTTTCAGGCGGCTCGTTCCGGCTGCGTAAGACCCATTTGATCGCTTGCAGAGAATGTCTGATATCCTTGAGCCCAATGTTCATGGCCGCTCGTTCCTGCCATATCAGGGCGCGGACAATATGGATAATGACAATCAGGCCAAGAATTACTCCGGCGATCCAATGAATTGTTACCCAGGGGAATTTTAAGCCGGCAATAGGCAAAAAGGCCGTGGCGAGTAAAACAATGACCGTAACTGCCATGGTCCAATGGTAAATCCGGTCAGGCAGCTTATGGCGGACAACTTTGCCTGCGTTGTCTTCTGAATTTTGAATAGGTTGGGAATTCACGGCCTGGAAACTACCTTTTGTTATCGGCAAATTATTGGTGTTCGCCTGCTTTGGGTGCGAACAGCCATTTATAAATGATATGAACGAGGATAAACAACACGGCAGCGCCTATAAACCACCATGTCAGGTCCCAGGAGACTCCGAGTAGAGTCTCCTGGCCCCAAGCATTTTTACTAACGCGAAATAGTTCCACTTCGATCACGAATCCCGAAAGGTCCGGGTGACGAGATTTTCCATCAGCGGAATTTTGAAGTGATTAAAGTTTAAAGGCTTGGCTCCTCGCACGGATGCCTTTGCCGCCAACTTAGCCAAATTGGCATCTTTTTTCTGGCCTTTGGCTAAATCTTCAACCACCTGCAGCCGTTTCGGCACCGCCTCAACAGCACCGACAGCAACACGCATGTCACTAATCGTGCCGCCACTGATTTTCATGGCTGCTGCGATATTGACCAAGGGGAAATCCCAGACCGCGCGGTCTGCGACTTTTTCAAAATAGAAGGTCGCATTCGCCCAGGTATTGGGAATTCTAATGGCCGTCAAAATATCACCATGTTTGAGGATGGTCATATTTTTGATATCGACAGCGGGTCCGACAAAGAACTTCTCGGCATCGACAACCTTGGTGCCGCCGCTGCTTTGAATAACCATCTTGGCATCCAAGGCAACGAGAGCAGGCGCAATATCAGAAGGCGATACGGCAACACAGCGGCTGGCGTTGAACAGAGTGTGCTCACGGTTCATTGCCGTCGGCGTGTCGGCGTAACAGGTATTGCCGCCTGCCCGATAGCACGGCAAGCCGCCCCGGTAATACCAGCAGCGGGTATCCTGCGATACATTGCCGCCGATCGTTCCGGTGTTGCGGATTTGCGGGCTAGCGACTTTAGCTGCCGAATCAGACAACAACGAAAACTTGGCCTTAATCGTCTTGTTATTGACGATCTCAGTCAGTGACGTGAGAGAACCAATTTCAAGGCCATTGGCGCCTTCACGAATACCTTTAAGTTCACTAATACCGGAAATATCGACAACCGTCTTAGGTTGCTTTACCCGGTCTTTGAACCAGGTCAGGCTATCATTGCCGCCTGCCATGACCCAACTGTCACTGCCAGCTTTTTTGAGTACCGCCAGAGCATCAGCAACGCTGGAGGGCTGCTGAAGTTCGAAAGTAGACATCATATCTCTTAACATAGCACCTCTCCCTTACTGTGTATTGACGGCGAGGGGTTTGTAGGACTGAGGCCTCCCCGCTGCCGCGTTGATGATCATGTCAGGCACAACCGGTGTCCGGTTAAACATATGCCCTCCCAGCGCGTCCGATATGGCCACTAATATTGCGGCCGTAGCAGCACCTTGAACGGGTTCACCCACGCCCTTGGCGCCGACCGGATTTGACGTGTCAGGCTTGCCGACATTGTCAACCGTCATTTCAGCCGGAATATCAAGGATCGTCTGCGGCCTGCTTTCGTGGAGACTGCCGTTTAAAGACATGCCCAGTTTCGGATCGAAAACATAGCGTTCCGAGAGTGCCATGCCGTATCCCATCACCGCACCACCTTTAATTTGGGTATTGAGGCTGGCAGGATGAACAGCGACACCGCAATCCGCAATTTCAACATGATCCAAAACTTCGACTTTGCCGGTCTCGGTATCGACTTCCACTTTGACGAAAGCGGTCACCAGACCAGGGGTCACGCCTTTCTTCGGACGTTTATCCTTGGTCACACCAACTAAGCCGGACCCAGCGATACTCGCGGTTGCCCATTTGGTAATCGGATTGATGTCTTTGGGCATTTCCTTGCCGGAATATTTGCCGCCCATTTCAATCGCTTTCTTAGCCGCCTGTGCCCAACTAATCGATTTGGATGGGTTCGACTTATTGAACACTTTGCTGTCAGTGACATCATAATCACCGGCGGCACCACCAAGTTCTTTGGCAGCTATTTCCTGCAGTTTAGCCTTGGCATCCAGACCGGCAGCCCAGTTCGTCCGGGTCTGCGTGTACAGAGAGTTGGAGCCGAATTGGCCGAGCACAAATGGTAGGCCTTTGCGGGAATCACCACGTTCAATAATGACGTTTTCCCACTTCGCTCCTAAGACTTCCGCTGCGGCACGAGCCGTGTCGGCGTAGGAATAGGTACCTAAGTTTCCGGCACCAGAATGAACATGAAGTTTGCCGTCTGGAGTAATCCGAACCAAGCCATCAAAGCCGGCAGCACCGGCCGAGTGGTAGGCTGAGCCGACACCGACACCAATAACTTTGGAGCCGTTTTTCTTGCCGCTCTCCTTCTTTTTCTCATCCCAGTTGAAAAGCTTGGCACCCTTATCCAGGGCATCTTTGAGATAGGCACTGGTAACCGGGCCTTGCTTGGCGCCGTATTTTGCATTGTTATCCGGCGCATTAATACGGCGGATAGCCACTTGGTCGAGGCCCAATTCACGCGCCGCTTTGGCAATAATTGGTTCAACCGCCGCAGCCGTCTGGTTCTCACCTGGACCCCGTTGCGGTCCACGCACCGGTGTATTGGTCAGTACCGAAATACCTTGCCACCGCATCGCTTCCGGCTGGAAGACGATTGAGAACGAGGAGCCGGCATTGCGGAAATCCCAGAAACCGGTGTTCGGCCCATTATCATGAACGATGTACAAATCAGCAGCCAAGATCCGGCCATCTTTGCGGAATCCAACTTTCAGCCGGCCTTGGAAGCCTGGACGGCCTTTGCCGAAGGCAAATTCTTCGGCGCGGCTGACGCGCATCAGAACCGGCTTGCCGCCCAGCAATTTGGACATATGCGCCGGTATTACCATTTCAGCATACGGCGCACCCTTGGAGCCGAAACCACCACCGCAAAAAGCGCCATTATAAACGAGTTGTGGCGGCTTGATGCCGAGATAACGCGACAGGCCAAAGATCATGAATTGCTGACTTTGGGCTGAACCGAAAAGATAGCATTTGCCATTCTGCCAATACGCCATGGAGGAACGTGGTTCCATGCTGTGGTGTGAATAACCAGCCGTGACAAAAGTCTCATCGAGCACGAGATCAGATTTCTTGAAATTACCTTCAAGATCACCGAACTGCCATTTTTCTGCCGGTTTACCCATGGGCAGCTGGCCTTCACCAGCCGAGGCAAAATCTTTAGCCGACCACTTAATTTTTTGCAGCTTCAACCGGACATTGGCGACATTACCGTTGGTCCGGGCTTCGGGACCGCGCGGGAACAAACTTTCCAGCGGATCGGTGACGAAAGGCAGGGGTTCAAGATCAAGCTTGATTTTATTAACTGCCTCTGCCGCGGCCAATTCGGTTTCAGCGGCAACAGCCAGAATTGGCTCGCCGACAAAGCGCGGCTCGTTATTGAGGATCGGATTGTTGGGCGGCGGGAAAGAGGGAACTTTATCTGCCGTCAGAACTGCCAAAAAGCCTTTAACTTTTTTAGCTTCCGAAATATCAATATTTTTAACCCGTGCATGCGGCATTGGGCTGCCGAGAATACGGCAAAAAACCATACCATCGGCCCGCATATCTTCTGCATAATTCGCTTTACCCGTCACCTTGGCGAGGACGTCAGGCGGGGTGTAGTCTTTTCCGATTAATTTATAAGCCATTTTACGCCTCCTTCGCCGCACGGAGCACGGCGTTCGTATAATGATCATAAGCACCGCAACGGCAGAGATTACCGGACAAGCCTTGGCGAACCTCATCGCGCGTCGGGTTTTTATTACTTTCTAAAAGCGCCACACCAGACATGATTTGACCTGAGGTGCAGAAGCCGCATTGCGGCGCCAATTCATCAATCATCGCTTTCTGGACTGGATGGAGACCACCATCTTTGCCTTTTAGGCCCTCAACGGTTGTAACCTGTCCTTTGCCGACGCTTTGGGTCAATGTTGAGCAGGAATAAGTCGGCACACCATCGACCAGAACGGTACAGGCACCGCATTCGCCGCGGTCACAACCAAGTTTGGTGCCTGTCAGACCAAGCTTATAGCGCAAGGTAAAAGCAAGCGTTTCTTCAGCACTGACATCAACCCGGCGGGTTTTACCATTAATACTGAGGCTTACCATTTTCGGCTTCATAGTTGCCGCCATGGCGCCGGAACCAGCACCGCGGAAGACGAAACCAGCAGCCGACACAGCCGTGCCTGAGGCAATTGCGCCTTTAATAAAAGTACGTCGAGTCGTTTCAGTTCTTGCTAATTCATTGATTGGATTAATGGGTTTTTCGTCCATTTCCGCCGAAGCTTCAAAATCGAAGTCTTCCGGCAAAAAGCGTTCGTCAGGTGCGAAATATTCGGTCATAGCCGATCTCCCTTAGTTCTAACCATTGAGATACATTGATGTCGCGACCTCGGATGGGTCGCCATAAAATTTTGTGCAATCTCCCTGTTTTCTTTCCCGCGATGCTTTATCGATTAATCTTGCTTAATAGCATCGCCGAAATTATAGGCACAGGTTGAAAAAATCAGCAATAGGTAATCGGTAAAGAGCGCAACAAAAAGATGTTACTTAGAACTCTTACTAATTGAATCCCACTATTTGAGATTTATCTCGCGCCATTCTGCCGATAAACGTTGCGCTTCCAGAACTTCTTCACTGGACAGATATTCAGCAATCGTCTGAATGACATAGCTGGCACCTTCATGCCCGGCGCTTATAGCTATGTCACACCACATATAGGCGATTAAATAAGACTGGCGGACCCCATCACCGCGGCGGTACATCAAGCTCAGAAACATTTGCGCCTGGGGAACGTTTTTTTGTGCTGCGGCAACAAAAAGTTCACGCGCCCGAGCAAAATCTTTAGTAACGCCACTGCCGGTATAATAAAGCGTGCCGAGCCCGCTTTGCGCCTTGGCTGAACCCTGCTCCGCAAGTCGGCTCCAGATAAGTGCAGCAACGTCAAACTTACCTGTGTTATATGCCGATAATCCTTGAAAAAAATCGTTCGAGGTCTTGGCTCTAGCGTGCGAACTCACGCCAGCGAAAATTATGACTGTCAAAAAAAGAGCGAGGCCGTACCGCCAGATATTATTATTTTGCAAAGTTGCTTTTCTCTGTGACGATTGCGGATTGACTGAAGACCTGCCAACTCAGATTTTTGTTATGCGCCAATTGCGGACTTTTACTCACACCGATAATCTTGGGAGAACTTTGCGCCGTAAAAGCGGTGCCGTGTTCTTCCATACCAAACTCACACATCGCATCGGGTGAGCCGGTTTGCAGGTATTTTTGAAACTCAGCTGCCAATTTAGTATTAATATTGTCTTTGGATATTTTAACCAATTTCGTTGATTGAGCGTCTTCAGCAATAGCCGTTCCTGTATGCATGGTAACCGCAATCCCGATAGACATCACCAATAAAGACCGGAGAAGAAGACCCGACATCTTGGCTTGTTTAGGTGATTTTATCATCAATCTGTTCTCCATTATGGCAGCCAGATTTAAATACATATTACAAGTAGTGTAGCGCAATTTGGACTATTCCGGGTTTCAATTTTTCTTGAGCACCAACGTCCGCTTGATGCCTATTGTGAGGATTTTCTGATTTAATGCCCAAAAAGAATTGGCACGAAGAGACAGTTCAACCCGAGGCGCAAATGAGTTAATATATTCGCGGCAAATTTGTTATTTGTTCTAATACTATAAAAAATAAAAAATTCTCAGGGAGTGAAATCGATATGCTGAACGATATCTCATGGCCCGTGAAAAACCGGGAAATACAAAATAATCATATGGATTCGACGTTTTGGAACGACTTTGCGTTCCGAGATGACGACATCATAATCGGCACCTGGGCTAAGGCCGGCACCACTTGGGTGCAGCAAATCCTCAGCCAGCTGATTTTTAATGGCGAAGAAGGCCTGCCGGTCGCCGACATGTCACCTTGGATCGACCTTAGGGTGCCACCCCGGGAGATTAAACTGCCCGAAGTCGAGGCACAGACCCACCGCCGCTTCATCAAGACCCATCTGCCAGTTGATGCGCTCGTATTTTCGCCCAAGGCGAAGTACATTTATATTGCGCGCGATGGCCGGGACGTTGTCTGGAGCCTTTATAATCACCACGCCAATGCCAACGATTTTTGGTATGAAGCGCTTAATGAAACGCCGGGCCTGGTTGGCCCTCCCATGGGGAAGCCTGTTGATTCAATCCTCCAGTATTATCACGACTGGCTGGACAAAGACGGCTACCCCTTCTGGTCGTTCTGGGAAAACATTCGAACCTGGTGGGAAATCCAGGATCTACCCAACGTCAAACTCATCCATTTCAGCGCGCTCAAGAATGATATGCAGGGTGAAATACGCTCTATTGCTGAATTTATAGACCATTCGATCGACGAGTCTAAATGGGATGATATTCTCGAGCATTGCAGCTTCGATTACATGAAGGCGAATGCCACACCGAGCGTACCCTTAGGTGGGGCTTTTTGGGATGGCGGCGCCGAAACATTTGTCCATAAAGGCACCAATGGTCGCTGGAAAGATGTGCTTAGCGAGGAAGATAGCGCCAAGTACGAGACTATGGCGATACAGGAACTCGGCGAAGACTGTGCGCATTGGTTAA
>CAZMHI010000080.1:0-18022 GCA_964566055.1 uncultured Rhodospirillaceae bacterium | reverse complement strand
GCTGAAATGCCGGATATCGAAGTTGGCCATGTTGAAAGCCCAACTGCCGATTCTGAACTGGGCGCCAAGGGTGCCGGAGAGGCGGGTACGGGTGGTGCGCCGGCTGTGGTGATGAACGCGATTAATGATGCACTTGACCCGCTCGGCGGCAAGGTAACCGTCCAACCTTTCACTCCGGAACGTATCCTCCAGGCGATTGGCAAGATTTAAATCGCGGGATTGCCGCCCAGGCCCAAGGCATAGCGGCCATATTCCGCACCCATGACATCCCAGGACATGCTGATATGGGTAATGCCGACGCTGGCGTCGCGATAGTGCCGCTGGATAGGATTGGTCTTATAGGCGCCGCCGCCGCCGGTCGCTTTATAAAGCCCTTCAACAGCATCAAAGCACAGATTGGCGGCATAGGCGGCATTACGCCGCCAGCGGTGTTTCTGTTCTTCAGTGCAAATATTACCCGCCGCCAAGGTTTCGGTCGCTTCATCGCAATCAGTATTAATCACCAGTTTAGCTGTGGCGACTGCCGCTGCTGCCGAAGCGGCCTTGATCTGGATCGCCTGATATTCGGCAATGCGTGACGTATTGTAGGTCGAGGTGGCGACTTGGTTGGCCTCGATAAAATGATCATAGGCGCCTTCCACCATACCGATAATCGGCGAAGCAATGATGTGCGGGAACAGCCCGGCTTGCGGAATATTGAAAAGCGGGGAGGGGTTAACGGCGGAGCCCGGCGTCTGGCAATGCTGCATATCTGCAGCCGCAATGGTCATATGTTCAGGCACAAAAAGATCGGTGGTTTCACTATCTTTACTGCCGGTGCCGACCAGGCCCGAAACATCCCAATTATCCAGCACTGTCAGATCACTTTTAGCGACTATAAACACGCGCCGGTCAAAGGCTTGATCTTGTTCATCGTAGACCGTGCCGCCGAGCATGAGATAGTCCGCCCAATCAACGCCGCTGCAAAACGGCCAGCGGCCTGAGAGTTGATAACCACCTTCAACTTTTGTCGCCCGGCCAGCTGGAAAGATAACTGAAGAGGCAATCAGTACATCGACATTTTCGCCCCATAGCTCGTCCTGCGCCTGGGCCGGCCACATACCCAGCATCCAGTGATGACAGGTCAAGTTGATATAGACCCAGGATGTAGAGCCACAGCCCTTACCGAGGATCGAGGTCGCTTCCATCATCGTGCGATAGCTATAATCACCGCCGCCGACACGGGCAGGCTGGTTGATGCGGAACAAGCCGGTTTCATGAAGTTCTTTGATCGTATCAGGATGAACCTTGCCGAGTTGTTCAGTTTCCAAGGCCCGTTCTTTCAAAGCCGGAACCAGACTTTCAGCTCGGGCCAGCATCTCTGACGCATCCGGCCAGTCGAATTGATTTGCGCTCGGCATTACACCATCAGCCATTGAAGTCCCCCTAGTCGTAGTAATTTATTTCAACAGTTACCTGGTTCGGGTCTTCAGCAAAAATCTGCAGCAGTCCCAAGTTCGGCACTTCACGCTCGCGGTAAATGACGCCCCGTTCTTCCAGAATTTTTTTGAGACCATCGGGGTCCGTAGCTCTAAAGGCCAAATGATCAACCGCGCCGCCGCCATCCGGAAATTCGTAATCTTTGACGCCGAGATAGTTGTAAAGTCCGTCCGGGTTGTCGGGATCAAGACCTACTAAATGAACAACCGGCATATCACCGGCATACATCCAGTAACCCGGAAACGGAAAATCGGGCCGTGGCCCAGATTGAAGGCCCAGCGCTTCATAGAATTCCTTGGTTTCTTCCATTTTTAAGGTGCGGATCGAGTAGTGATCGATTTTTTCTAGGGGCATAATTGACCTCGATTAAGCAGGAGTTATTTCACTGATGGAGCCATCTTCATTGAGCTGAAGGCCGGTTTTCTCTGCTTGGCTGATAACGTGACCGGCCCAGGATACATGACCGGAATCAGAGCCGCCTAAAATAGCCATGATAAAGCCATGCTCATCGCCTTCGTTTCTAAACCCGCGCATAACGCCGGGCGGTACACTGACCACATCAAATTGATCAATGACAGTTTCATACTCGCCTTCGTCGCCCCAAATAATTGCCCATTTACCAGTCATGGCGATAAAAACCTCGACAGTCGGGTGATCATGCAGGGCCGCACCGCAACCCGGTTCGGCACCGATATAGGTGATATTGAAATCCTGAGCATCGGTAATAGCGGGTTTTAAGCTGTCATCCTCAGTAACACCACGGCCAATAACGTTATAGGTATTGCGTTTGTGTTCCGGGATGCGGGTATCTAAATAACCCTCGACGCTATACTTTAGCTCATTAAAGCGTGCTGTTCGTTCAGCCATTTCGTCCGGCGTAACTGACATTTTATCGTCCCTGATTATTGATAACAATTGTATAAGTAATCATTTGATCAATAAGCGCATTTTACGCGTTATAATCTGATTATGCACCAAAAAAAGAGGCAGCCAATAAGGCTGCCTCTCATAATGTGGCGATTTGCCGAATAATTACTTGATGACGTAATCGATCGGGAATTTATGTCCAGCTTCTTTGGTCGCAGCGATAAAGGCCCGCATAATTTTAGGCATATCTATTTTCTTTTTAGCTTTTACCGTCTGAGCGCGCTCATTCGGCCATTCAGCTAGTTTTTTCGCCCAGGCGACTTTTGCAGCGGGATCAATATTGCGGACTTTGACGCCAGCGCCAGCCAGCTTATCAAGACCCCATTGATGATCGTTTTGCGAAGTCTGTGAAGAATGGAGCTGATATTTCAAAGCTTCTTCGTCAATGATTTTCAAAACTTCCGCTGGTAATTTCTTGCGTGCCCGCATGTTCATGGTCAAAGAAATTTGCGTTACTGCGCCAAAATCCGTAACCGTATAAAAGCCGCCTTTGGTCGCTTCATGCAGTTTCAATTTGAAGTCTGTATCTGGGAACAGCACGATACCTTCACCGACACCGGTTTGCAGTTGCTGAGCAGCCGTCGGAATGGTTGTGCGCACCGGAATGCCACCTTTCACCCATGGCAGGTTCGGACCGGCGGCGAGAATTTTACGACCCTTGAGGTCTTCGAATTTCTTCCAGTCAAAAGCGGTTAACAGGCCATAATTATTAAAGCCGGTAACGGCCAACAATTTTTGTTTATAACGGCCTTGATAATCTTTTTGAATGTCCGGATGCTCCTTAACGATTTTGGCAAATATTTTTGTTGCTTTGATCGCATTTGGCTCACCAAACGGCACATAGTAGGAAAGGTTCATGGCCATGGCTTTGTCATCATCAAAGCAGACGCACCAACCACCGATATCAAGACGGCCATCCTGAACGCCTTCCAAGGTGTCAAAAACTTTAACCACCGTACCGGAATAGTGTTCCTTGAATTTCAATTTATATTTGGTTTCGGCGGCGACGCGCTTGACGACGTTCGGTCCAAAATATTTGGACATTTCCTTGACGTAAGTGATGAACGGTGGATGACCGGATCCCATACGCAAGGTAATCTCGTTACCCTTTATCGAGGCGGCTTCGGCGATAGTGCCAAAGGCCATGGTAGCGGCAGCGGCGGCGATGCCAATTATGCCTGCTGATTTTAGAATTTTCTTCACGTTAGTTCCTCCCATTTGGTTTGTTACAAGGTCTTATATAAGATGCGAAAACGTAATTCCCTATCAATCTCCATGTCAAGTTGAAGTTTCACCTAACAGATTGTGAATATTAAAAGAAATTATTCTATACGCCGACTTTAATCGCCGATTATGGTCAAAATATGCGTTCAAAATAACGTTACCACTTCACCTTAAAGCATTAAGGACGGCAGCCAGGTGGCAATCTCAGGCCAGCGCCAAATCATCAGCATGACAATTAACATCAGTATCCAATAGGGAACCGAACCTTTAAATATCTCGGATAGCGTCGCCGTTCGATCCTCTATCGATCCCTTCACTGTATAGACCAAGAGACCAAATGGCGGTGTCAGCAGCCCCGCTTCAATCACCAGGATACCGAATATACCAAAGGCGATCTGATCAAAAAATGGCGCTGTAATCGGCACGAAAATTGGTACGGTAATCAGAATAATCGAAATCGAATCCAAGATCATACCTAGCAAAAGCCAGATAACAATAATGATGAGGATGATGCCAACGGGACCAAAATTGTAGTGAGCAAAGGTCTCACGGATAAGCTCCGACATGCCTGCAGCTTCCATAAATTTCGCATACATGTTGGCGGTCAGCAGCAGGAACATAATCGGTGCCGCAGTTTTTCCGGAATCGACCACGGCAATGGCCAATTGCTTTAGGCGCATACCTTTGAGGATACCGAGGATCATGGCGCCTGCCGCGCCAACGCCACCAGCTTCCGTCGGCGTAAACAAGCCACCCCAGATGCCACCGAGCACCAGCAGGATCAAGGCGCCGATACCAAAGCCGCTGGCAATTTCTGCTTTGGTCAGTTTGTTTTGCTCGGCGTCCTCTTCAAATGATGGTGCCAGCTCAGGTTTTAGTTTCACTGAAATGGCGATATAAATCATGAAAAATGTCGCCAGGATCAAACCAGGAATTGCGCCGGCGATAAACAGTGCGGCGATAGATTTCTCAGCCACGATACCCCAGACAATTAACAGCACGCTCGGCGGAATAATCATACCGAGACAAGCGCTGCCGGCAACTGAGCCTAAGGCAAATTGGCGATTGTAGCCGTGATAGCGCATTTGCGGATAGGCGATGCGGCTAAAGGCGGCGGCGGCGGCGATACTGACGCCTGTGACCGCGGCAAAGACTGCGTTACCGGCTACCGTAGCGACAGCCAGGCGGCCAGGAATAGCTTTCAGGCCGTGATTAATAAGCTTGTAGAGATCCCGTGCTGATCCTGATTTATTGACGAAATCACCGAGCAACATAAATAACGGAATGGTCGCAAAGACTTCGCTCCGGAGATATTCGTAAGCAACGCTGCCAACCCCACTGAGGGCGATGTCCAAGCCTTCTTCTAGATCACCATCGCCGAAGACCAAAATGTTACCTATAAGCGCGGTCATGGCGAAAGCAAAGCCAATGTGAATGCCGGAAAGTATGCCGATCAGCATGATCACAAACATGCCGATCATTATGGTACTTTGATCAAATTCCATGAAACTACTCGCCTATTTCCGTTGTTTCGCTTTGATCGAAATCTTCAGGTCGAGTTAGCGAATGGTAGATCAGTAAGGCGCAGACAGCGATACAAAAGAAGCTGACAAACACCACCAATGTTCTGATTGGATAAACCGGAATTTCAACGATACCGGAACCTTCTTGTTCGAGAATTTCCCAGGATTCGATCATATTCGGCCAACTGCCAATGGCGATGGCAAGAAATAGGAGACCGGCCAGTAAGTAAGAGATGCCATCAATAATGCCTTTTCCCATGGCGCTAACTTTACCGTAGACAATCGTCGTACGGAGGGAACTGCGATTAAGAATGGAAAGAGGCAGTTGCAGCATCAAGATTGCCAGCACCGAATTGGAAACGATTTCATTGGTGCCATGAAAAGGACTGGCAAACGCCTCCCGGCCAACGACATCAAATAGAATTAAAGCCGCGACCGAAAAAATCCAGGCGGCTGAAATAACGTTTAAAACTTTGGCGAAGGACTCAACGGATTGCTCCGTTTTTTGTTCCCAGGCCGGTAATTCACTGGACATAAGTTTCCCGGTACCCTCTCTGCACAATATACTTTTTTATCTTATGGTCTTCTATAAGACATCTACCGGTATGGTAACAAGGACTATTGTTTGGAACTTGTCTAATTGGCCCCCATGCCTTCGGTCGCATCCATAATGACAGTTTCAACTTCACCGGAACCATCACGGCGATGCTCGGCTGCGGCTTGGTATTCGTCTGACTCAAAACAAGCGACAGCGTCTTCAAAAGTGGGGAATTCAACAATGACAAAGCGTTCGAAATAATCCGGACCCTCCATCATTTGAAATTTGCCGCCACGTGACAACGGCTTGCCGCCGTATTTTTTTAAAATATCGCCCACCAAAGCCGTATATTTTGAATAATTTTCCGGCGTATTAATTTTTGACCGGGCTACCCAATAAGCAGTCATATTAATTCTCCTAATTTCTTAAGCCGGCATTGGCATCGGTTGATCATTCTCCGGCACGTTCCAACCGGCAATAACCGCAGGTCGTTCCTTGATCTCAAGATACCAGCGCTTGACGTTGGGATACTCGTTGAGGTCGATGGTCTGCCAGTCACAGCGGCCAACCCAAGGGAAGATCGCGATGTCGACAATTGAATAGCCCCAGTCGAGGAAATATTGCCGCTCAGCCAGATGCTTATCCATGACGCCGTAAATGCGCTTGGCTTCTTTGAGGTAGCGTTCAGAGGCTTCTTCATTTTTGCCTTCGCCATAACGGACAAAAGTATGGACCTGACCGAACATTGGGCCGACACTGGCCATCTGGAACATCAGCCATTCCTGCATTTTCCAGTAGTCGTCACCTTCAGTTGGCATCAACTGGCCGGATTTCTGTGCGAGATATTGAAGGATAGCGCCCGATTCCATAATCGACAGGCCGCTATCACGGTCAACAATCACCGGAATTTTATTGTTCGGGCCGATCTTTAAGAATTCGGGATCGTTCTGTTCCCCCTTGCCGATAGCGATGGGATGAACTTCGTATTCCATGCCGATCTCTTCCAGCATGATCGAGACCTTGCGGCCATTTGGCGTAAACCACGTATATAAATCTATCATGTTATTTTGTTTCCCCTTTGAATCAATGCGCGGACATTAGTAAATGAATTCCGCCAACGCAATGCTTCTCCAAAGGTTAATTCACGACTGTCGTAAATTAACCATTTAATCGATGATGGCGGTGGCTTCAATCTCGATCAGCCAGTCGGGATGGACCAGACGCTGAACTTCATAGGTTGTCGATGTCGGCTTGGTATCGCCAAAGAACGCAATCACCTGTGGTGCGCCTTCTTTAATATAAAGATCTACATCGGTCGCCAGCGCATTAATGCGCACAACGTCGGCGGGAGTTGCGCCTGCAGCTGCCAAAGCGTGCTCGATATTACGCAAAACCTGTTTTACCTGCGCCGCCATATTCCCAACGCCGACAACATTTTTATCATTGTCGAAGGGTACAATGCCGGCCAGCAGCACCTGCGTGCCTCCGGTCGCTTTAATGACTTGCGTATAAATGCCCATGTTAGGCTGATAGACGTCAGATGGATTAATGCGTTCGATGCTCATTTTCGGACTCCCTATTTCGGTCACATTTAATTTCTACTATATGTATAGGATGAAACAGGCAGGCGTCATGCTGAAAATTCTAGCTCTACATTTTGCTGCACTTCTTGCATCGTCAAATGTGCTGCAGGCGAATGAGTTAAAAGTGTCCGCTAAAGATTTTAATGGTATTTGGTTCCGCTGTGAGTTCGCCCATAGCCAAATTCCGCCGGAAGATGATTGCCGTATGCTGGATGATGATGGCTTTCAGGTGATCAAGGGTGTTGTGCATCATGTTAAAATCACCAATAGCGAAGAAACAAACTGCCGTCACAAGCGGTTGGGTAACTGTTTTTTAAAAAATCACACTGGGCTTGAAGCTGAACGTTCGGAGATTGGCCCGATTGATTTTTCGGCAAGAAGTGCGTCCGTGACTTGGCTTGGCTGTACCCAAAAATATGGCATCACCAGGCACCCAAATTATTTGGACATCGCACCGGCAGGCGAGCTCTGCTGGTGGGCGTCTAACAAACATTACTTTGTTGCTCGCTATTCAGGTCCGCTCAAAATTGTCGAAGAGGAGTAAATCTCCTAAATAATCAAGGGTTGATATAAGAGACGCTGCTGACTAAACAAGCGGCCAATCAAATAATTATAAATGGGGTGCTCAATGAGCTCGATAAAAATTGAATTAGGTGGTTATCAGCCGCCGAGCTCGGTGCATAACCGGGCGGCAGGAATCTTTGGCGAAGAATTGACCAAGCGCGTTGGTGATGCTGTCGACTACACCCTGGATGGAAATATGCCTGAGAGTAAGGGCATTAAAGCATTTGATTTGCCGAAACTGGTCGAAGCCGGTGATCTGACCATGTGTTACTTCGCTTCAAGCTATATGGCGGAGCGGGTGCCGGAAGTGGCGATCTTTGATCTGCCTTTTGTGGTTAAAAGCCGGGAAAAGGCCTATGCCGCGCTCGACGGTGAGCTGGGTGATTTGCTCAAAGAAAAGTTTCTGAGCGAGATGGGTGTCAGGATTTTAGGCTTTTGGGATAACGGCTTTCGTCATTTCACCAATGGCGTGCGGCAGATCAGAACGCCCGCCGATTGCGATGGCCTCAAAATGCGCTCGATGAGCTCCGAGGTGCATCAGGAATTTTTTAGGCTTTTAGGTTTCGAGCCGACCTTTGTTGATGTCGCTGATCTGGTGGCCAAGGTAAAATCCGGCGAGATTGATGCGCAGGAAAATCCACTGACCAATACTTATCGTTTCGGCACCTACCATTATCACCGGCATATTACGCTGACAGGTCATTTTTTCGGCATGGTTTTGGTGATGGTCAATAATGAGATGTTTGAGACTTGGCCGTTAGATATTCAACAAGCCGTGCAAGCGGCAGCCGATATTGCGACCAAAGCTCAGCGCGGCTTTGCTCAGGCCGAAGACGATGAGGTCATGGCTGCGCTTGATCCAGCGGAGAACGATGTCGTCGAGCTTAGCGATGACGAACGTCAGGCTTTCGCCGACGCGGTAACGCCATTGGTGGCCAAGCATCGGGCCCGTTTGGGGGACCGCTTGTTCGAGCTGGTCGAATAATTATTCAATTGTTTTTTTAAAAGAGATCGTTCGACTAAGATTTCCTACCTGATCGAACGCGCTCGCTATCGGGGTTATCAGTGACCGCGGTAATGAGTGGTGTGACGCCAAAACGAGCGGGTCAAAAAACGCCGCCGCGCCAAAAATCTCTGTAATGCTGTTCCGTGTTTCATGGCAGGGTATATACGCATGATAGCTCGAGATTACTGCTGTTTTTATACCAAATCAGCCATGCGATTACTGCATAGCTAATGAAAACAACATTTTGGATATACACAATTTTGATGGCCATCAGGTCTTGCGCACCGCCCCGCAAATGTTATGAAGAGGCAGTCATTTTATAACAATGAGGGGAATGGAAATGAGCATTACAGTTGGTGTTATCGGTCTGGGGCCGATGGGTGGCAATGTCGCGGAGCTCCTATTAAAAAAGCAATTTAAAGTCATCGGCTATGATCTCAATCCGGACTGTATTTCAGCCCTGGACGAATTTGGTCTGGACGCGGCTGAGAGCGCTGCTGAAGTGTCTGAAAAATCGGATGTCGTAATATTGTCCTTACCGGTCATTGCCGCGGTCGACAACGTCGTCGAGCAGTTGAACACAACCAGTAAACCAGGGCAGATCGTTATTGAATGCTCGACACTTACTGTGCAGCAAAAAATCGATATGGCTGAAAAGCTCAAAGCCAGCGATAAAAATATGCTGGATGCGCCAATTTCGGCGACGCCACCGATGCTCGCCAAAGGCATGGCATCCTGTCATATCGGCGGCGATAAAGCAGCCTATGAGGAATGCGTGTCAATTTTCGATGGCTTTACGGCCAGCAATTTCTATGTCGGCGAAGTAGGTGACGGCAGCCGGATGAAAATCTTGGCAAATTACCTCGTTCATGTGCACAACGCGGCGGCGGCTGAGTGTTTTACGCTCGGTCAAAAAGCTGGCTTTGATCCAAAGCTCATATATGAGGTGATTAAGGAAAGCGCCGGGGCTTCAAAAATGTTCGATATTCGCGGCAAAATGATGTCCGAAAGCGACTACCGGGAAGGCGGCGGCACCATGTTCGATGTCTATCAAAAAGACGCCAGCATCATTACGTCCTATGCCGCCGAAGTGAAGGCGCCGATCGATCTCTATGTTTCGGCCTGGCAGAAATTTAACTCGGCCATTGCGCAAGGCTTGGGTCATCTCGATACCTCGGCCGTTTGTAAAGCTGTCGAAACTGCCGCTGGCATCGACCGCAAATTGGTGGAGTAATGTAATAAAGGTACCAGGTACCTTTATTTGTCCTCGACCCAATAGGTTTTGAAGTTGCGATTGACCTTGTCGCCGAATTTTTCGACCACGGCAAAGTAGTCGAGGAAATATTGCTGCTCCTTGTGCCAGGCGAGGGCGGCTTCGTCTTTGTAGACTTCATAGAAAATGAAGGCGTTGGGATCGTCATCCGCGACCGAGACTTCAAATTGGTAGCAATGTTCTTCTTCGCGGGCATTGTGGACATTGATCCACAATTTATCGAGCAACTCTTCCCGGACTTCCGGGTCGCAGGACACATGCACAAGATTAACGAGATTAGCCATTCATTTTCTCCTGAGTAATCTTCTTGAAAAGGTCTTAAGGCTTCGCACCAGCTGCTTCCAGCATTTTAATCATCGCCGTGAAATTTTTTCCGCGGGCGAGGGCGAGCGGCGTTGTACCGTTGCCGTCAGCCAAATTGAAATCAGCTCCAGCCTTGATCAAATCCTGAAGAATCATTTGGTGGTTCTTACCACCATCGCCCAAGACTATGGCTTCGATCAGTGCGGTCCATTTGAGGTTATTAACGTGATCCAAGGGTGCCCCGGTGCGAATAAGCTCCCGCACTATTTCGACATGCCCAAGATGAGCGGCGGCGATCAGCGCCGTACCATCATAAGGGCTGGTCATAAGCTTGGTATTGCCGCCGGACGCTATGGCCAGCTTCATCATGGGCAGGTTGTTGGCGACCGCCGCAATGGTAATGACGTCATAGCGCTCGCTATCAAGCGCATTAACGTCAGCCCCGGCTTTAATCAGCATTTCGGCGGCGGAGAGGTGGTTTCGATAGGCTGCCACCATCAGGGCGGTGCGGCCAAAGCCATCGCGGGCATTGAGGTCGGCACCAGATTTTGCCAGTGAGTTGATCTTGCCGGCATCGCCCCTTGCCGCTGCCGCATGGAGGCCGGTGTAGCGGTCAAGTTCCTCCGGTGAAGGTGCGGTTTGCGCCATAGCCACCATTGGCAGACAAAAAATTATGCAAATAATAAGCGCCAATTTTCTCATAGCTGCGTCTTATACCACTCCATCACCTGTTCGCCGGTCCAGATCAGCACATCCGGCTTGCTGGTAATATGCTTATAGACCTGCTCAACATATTTAGAGCGATGCGGCACGCCGGAAATATAGGTATGCATGCTGATCCCCATGATGCGGGTGATGTCGGCGCTGTCTTCGTAGAGCCGGTCGAAATGATCAATACAGCGCTTGGCAAACTCCTCCGAGGAATGTTGCTGCAGCGCCATCATGGTGATGTCATTGGTCTCAACCGGATACGGCACCGAGAACATTTGCCTGCCGGTGGTGGTTTTCAGCTCCACGGGCTGGTCATCAAGCGGCCAGTCGGCGACGTATTCGATGCCGTGCTCGGACAATAGATCAAGTGTCTCCATGGTTTCAGTGAGGCCAGGGCTTTCCCAGCCAACTGGCGCCTTACCGGTGAAATCCTTGATCGCCTCGACGGTGCTTTGAATATGCTCAGCCTGGTTTTCAAGTTTATGCATTGGGCCTTGGATATAGCCATGCCCCATAAATTCCCAGCCGCCCTCGAGCGCGGTTTCGGCGATGCGCGGATAAGTTTGTAAAATCATGCCGTTCATCGCTAGCGTCGGTTTGACGCCAAAATCCTTAAACATATCGTTCAAGCGCCAAAAGCCGACCCGGTTGCCATATTCGTGCCAGGACCAATTAGGTACATCCGGCAATAAGGGCTGGCCCATCGGCGGCGGCAATATGGTGCGGGGCTGAGCCTTAGTGCTGTCCCAATGCTCAACATTCATAATCGTCCAAACCGCCATGCGAGCGCCATCGGGCAGGGTTAGCTTGGGCCGGTCGATAATGGCGGAATAGGGGAGGCGTTCTCTTGGTGTATCTATCATTCTGCTTTCTCTACTTATTTTCTCTCGAGGCCAGCCATTTGTTCCAGCACCCGGCAGACAGAGGCGGTATCCAACTTGTCCATGCCCATGGCCAGGCCGGAGCGGTAAATATCAGTACCGGCGGTGAACATGGGTGTCGGGCATTCAAGGCCGGCAGCAAATTCGCCGATCACTTTCATATCCTTTTGCCAGATATCCATTTTCATCGTCGCTGCGTCATAATTATCTTCAACCATCATCGGCCCCCGCAATTCAAAGATGCGCGAATTACCGGCCCCCGCTTTGATCACGTTGTAGATCGTTTCCGGTTCAAGCCCTGCTTTCATACCAAGTACCATGGCTTCGGCCGAGGCGACATTATGGATATGGACCAGATGATTGGCGATGAATTTCATCCTGCTGCCATTGCCGAACGCACCAACATAGAAATTCAGATTGGCAAAACCGTCGAAAACAGGCTGGCATTTTTCGTGCGCCGTCTCTTCGCCGCTGACATAAACCGAGAGGTCTTTGGTCGCCGCTTGGGCGCCGGTGCCGCTGATCGGGCAATCCATTAAGATGGTGCCGACGTCTAAGAGCGCATCATGGGCCGCCTGTTTATCTTCAATCGGCAGGGTTGAGCATTCGATCACAATCAGCCCGTCTTTGGCGGCGTCTTTAAGACCATCCTTGCCCGTCATCACGTCGTGAAAGGCGGGGATGCTCGGCAGTGAGGTGATGACGACATCAGATTGTTCTCCAACATCCTTTGGTGAAGATGCGCCGGTGCCGCCGAGCTCGACCAGCGCCGAAATATTCTCATCGACGATATCAAAGCCGCAGACCTCAAACCCGGCCTCAAGCAGGTTTTTAGCAAACGATCCGCCCATAATCCCGAGCCCAACAATTCCAATTTTTAGTGACATCTGAATTCCTTAATAATTCAAAAGGTGCCAGGCACCTTTTGTTTTGTTAACTTTTAAAGACTGCCGCCGAGGGGTGGATTGCCCATGCGTTCCGCCGGAGTGCCGATCACCGCTTCGACGGCCAAGGCAACCGCCAGCATGGCATCATCATTGTGCAGGCGGGACAGCAATTGCAGCCCAACTGGCATACCTGCCTTATCAAGCCCCACCGGGATCGTAATGCCGCATAAATTAAGTGAGTTCCCCGCCATGGTGTTGCTCAGGGTCAGCATATTTGAATTGCGATAGGTCTCCGGGTCCTCGACCTCTGACAAAATTGGCGGCGTGACCGGAATGGTTGGCGTTGCCAAAACATCCACGTCCGCCAGCGCTGCATCGGCGCGCTGCCACAGCCGTTGCACCTGGCGAAGTGCGGTTAAATAACCAAATGCAGATGACTCTCCGCCGGTATTCATCCGTGCTGCGACGTACGGGTGAAGTGTCTCGAGCCAATCCGGCAATTCGCTTAAGAGAAATTCATAGCCTTCGGAAGCGGCAATAATTCCACCTGCCATCACTTCGACCGCTTCGTGAGCTTCCGGCAGACTGACACTAATCGTCTTCATTCCGGCTGCCGATAATTCAGAGATGGTGTTTTCAACTACGCCGGCGATATCGTCCTGGCACTTGTCCCAGAAGTAGTCTTTGGTGATGCCCAGTTTAATGTCGCTAATATCCAAAGTCTCGATTTTTGACGTGGAGTGGCGGCTTTTGGCGTCAATGGCACTGAAGGCAAACACTGCATCGGCGACGGACTTTGTTAAAATGCCGGGTGTGTCGAAGGTTGAGCTGAGCGGCACAATGCCGTCCGTCGACCAGCGACCTTTAGAGGTTTTGATACCAACATTGCCGGTGAGTGAGGCTGGAATACGAACCGAGCCGCCGGTATCCGTACCGAAAGCGACCATCGCTGAACCTTCATGCAGACTGACCCCGGCGCCGGCGCTTGAGCCGCCAGGGGCCCGGTGATTTTCTGCATCCCACGGATTTCGAGGCGTCACCCAATGGGGATTAATACCCAGCCCGCCAAAGGCAAATTCAACAGTATGAGTTTTGCCGGGGATCGTACACAGTTGTCGTCGGACGGCCTTGACAACCGGGCCTTCCTGTTCCCACGCAGATGGTAGTTGCTTGGGCGAGCCGGCGAAAGTCGGGAAACCTTCAACACCATAGATATCTTTAACCGAAATTGGCACGCCGGTCAGTGGGCCCAACTCGTTGCTTGACTTTATAGCGTGGTCGGCTGCCTTGGCTTGAACGAGAGCCTTTTCCGTATCCCAGGATTTGTAGGCGTTGAGTTTGTCATCCCAGGCGTCGTGGCGGGCAATCGCCGTTTCCGCTATTTCAACAGCGCTGACATTTCCCTCCTGTATCGCCTCGGCCATTTCGGCAAGGGGCCGGTCCATCCAGTCTGTCATAAATTATCACTACCCCGTTGAATTTTTAGGGCCTTATAAAACACCAACAACTAAGTGACCGCAAGACACGCACCGAATAGTGAGCAACTGATCATTAAGGCTCGACAGCTAAAATTGCCTGTCATAGACTGCTGCAAAAGATTTAAACATTTCATCCATGGGAGATTTCAAAATGGCCAAAAAACCTGCCAAGAAAAAAGCACCCGCCAAAAAAAATATCAGCAAAAAGAAGAAGGGTCTGACCAAGGCTGATGTTGTACGCAAAGGCAAACAACTTTCAAATTGGGGCAAGTGGGGCAAAAACGACCAGCTCGGCGTGCTCAATTACATTAAGCCAAAAGATATCGTCGATGCCGCCAAGCTGATTAAAAAGGGCAAAGTCTTCCGGCTCGGTTTGGAACTTGATGAAAACGGTCCGCAAAAAGGCCTGTTCGGCGGACGCTATAATCCACTGCACAAAATGCTGGCAACGGGTACAGATGCCAAACTGGGCCGCCAGGATAAGGTGGTTGGTCTCCGGTATGCGGATGACACAATCAATTTGCCGACCCAGGCGGCTAGCCAGTGGGATGCCCTGGCTCACGTTTTTGCCGGCGATAAAATGTGGAATGGCTATGACGCAGCGTTAGTTGATTCGACCGGCGCACATAAAAACGGTATCGAGAAGTTCGCCGACAAAATGGTTGGCCGCGGTGTGCTGCTCGATGTGGCACGCTATAAAAAGAAAGCCCGGCTGGCTGATGGCTACGGCATTACGATCAATGACCTCAACCGGACTGCCAAAGCCCAAGGCGTTGAAGTTAGGCGCGGTGATTTTGTTATCGTCAACACTGGCCAGATGGCCGATTGCCTGGATCGTGGAGAGTGGGGCGGTTACGGCGGTGGTGATGCGCCTGGCCTGGCCTTTGAGACGGTTGATTGGATTCATGAAAAAGAAATTGCCGGCATTTGCTCCGATACCTGGGGCATCGAAGTGCGGCCGAATAAGACAGTCGATGGCACCAACCAGCCTTGGCATTGGGTGACCATTCCTTATATCGGCATCGTCCACGGCGAAATTTGGTATCTCCGGGAACTCGTTGCGGATTGTGCCAAGGATGGCGTCTATGAATTTTTCCTCTGTGCGCCGCCATTGGTGATTAGCCGTGGCACCGGCTCGCCGATCAATCCGCAAGCCATCAAGTAGAGCTGCTTACGATGGCGCGGCGATTGGTCGATATCTCCATGCATCTGGAGAATGATGTGGTTTCGGACCCTCCTGGTTTTGGGCCCGAGATCGAGTATTTAAATCATCAGGATACAGCCGAGGATTTGATTGGCTATTTCCCCGGTCTTAAAGTGGAGGACCTGCCTGAAGGGGAAGGCTGGGCGATTGAGAAAATAAATCTGGTCACTCATAACGGTACCCATCTCGATGCGCCGTATCACTTTCATTCGACCATGAACAAGGGTGAGCGCGCTATCACCATTGATGAGGTGCCGCTTGAATGGTGTATGAAGCCCGGCGTAAAGCTTGATTTCACGGCTTTGGATGATGGCTACGTCGTCACCGCCGAAGATGTCGAAAAAGAACTGGAGCGGATTGAACACGAGCTTCAAGAACTTGAGATTGTGGTGATAAACACAGCCGCCGGCAAGGCGTACGGTAGCGACCACTATGTCTCATCCGGCTGCGGTATGGGGCGGGAAGCAACACTTTATTTATTAGAGCGCGGCGTCCGCGTCACCGGCACTGATGCTTGGAGTTGGGATGCTCCTTTTGTCCATACCAGTGATAAATTTTCGGCCTCGGGTGATGCCTCACTTATTTGGGAAGGACACAAGGCTGGCCGCGACATTGGTTATTGTCATTTGGAAAAACTGCACAATCTGGAAGCGCTGCCGTCAGATGGTTTTGAGATAGCCTGCTTTCCGGTAAAAATTAGAGGCGCCTCGGCGGGCTGGACCCGCGCTGTCGCCATATTTGATGAATAGGGGAGAATTAAACCATGGCTAAAAGCGTTATTATTACCTGCGCCGTGACCGGCTCAATCCACACGCCGACGATGTCGGAATATTTGCCGATTACCGGTAATGAAGTCGCCGAAGGCGCCATTGCAGCGGCTGAAGCCGGCGCTTCTATTTTGCATCTACATGCCCGCAATGAAGATGGCTCTCCAACACCGTCACCTGACGCCTTCATGGAGTTTTTGCCACGCATCAAACAGTCAACCGATGCGGTCGTAAACATCACGACAGGCGGTGGCCACGGCATGACCCTTGAAGAACGCTGTGCCGGGGCGCTCCATGCCAGCCCGGAGATGACGTCGCTCAATATGGGTTCGATGAATTTTGGTCTCTTCCCCATTCTCGATAAACCTTTTGACTGGAAATACGAATGGGAGCCGGCTTATCTCGAGATGACCCGGGACTTTATTTTCCGCAATACCTTCAAAGATATCGAATGGGTCCTGAAAGAGCTCGGCGAAGGGCATGGTGTGCGTTTTGAATTTGAGTGTTACGACATGGGGCATTTGTATAATCTTGCTCATTTTGTTGATCGCGGTTTGGTCAAGCCACCGTTCTTTGTCCAGACAATCTTCGGCATTCTTGGCGGCATTGGCGCCGATATCGAAAATCTGATGCATATGCGCCGGATGGCCAACAAGCTATTTGGTGAAGAGAACTATGAATGGTCAATCCTGGCCGCTGGGCGCCATCAGATGAGCTTTGTTACCACGGGCGCCATTTTGGGCGGTAACGTACGCGTTGGCTTGGAGGACTCGCTTTATATCGGTAAAGGCGAATTGGCCAAATCCAACGCTGAGCAGGTTTCAAAAATCAGGCGTATAGTCGAGGATTTATCGCTTGAAGTCGCGACCCCGACCGAAGCCCGTGAACGTCTGGCTCTCAAGGGTGGCGATCAGGTCGCTTTTTAAAAAGTTAATTCCGTGACTGTCACCAAATTAACTTTTAAGGCGTGCTGTTGAATTTGTAACCGCAGCCCGGCACAGTGACGATAAGCTTCGGTTTTTTGGGCTCGGCTTCGATTTTTTTGCGTACCCTGCTGATCAATACATCGATCAGTCGGTCCGAGGGTGCCTCATCATCCCGGCTAACAGCATCAAGCAGGAAATCCCGGCTGAGGACGCGGTTGGGCGCTTTGGCGAGGGCCGAAAATAAATTAAACTCAGCATTGGTGAGCATAATATCACCGCCACCAGGATCGGTTATCGTTCGCCCATTGATATCAATTTTCCAGCCATCAAACTCAATCGCACCATTGTCTCTGTCAATAGCATCCCGGACCGGCTCGCCGCGTGACCGGCCTAGCAGGTTCTTCACACGCAAAACCAATTCTTCCGGATCAAAGGGCTTGGTCAAGTAATCATCAGCTCCCAATTCAAGCGCTGCCAGGCGATCTTCCCGGCCTTTGCGAGCCGTAATGACAACAATTGGCAGTGACGAGCGGGCGCGAACCTGGCGGGTTAGAGTTAGACCATCTTCATCGGGTAGACCGAGATCAAGCAAAATCAAATCTATAGATTCGGTATTGAGAATCGCCAGCATTTCCTTACCGGTTCCGGCATAGCTTACCTTGAAGCCTTCCGCTTTGAGATAGGCGGCCAATAGTTGGTCCTCCCCCAAAAAGTGGGTCCACTGTTATAGTTAGAAAACGGAGGATCA
>CAZMHI010000079.1:0-18414 GCA_964566055.1 uncultured Rhodospirillaceae bacterium | reverse complement strand
TTCATTCTCAGTATTTCCACATCCGCCTATGCGTTTTTGACTAAAGAAGAACTTGCCGGCGAAGTTCATGTCAAAGAAATGGAGGATCGTGAGAAAAAGCAATGGGCCAAGGCCATGGCGCCGCCTAGATTAACCGCTAAGCAAAGACGTGCTCTGGAACGGGCGGCAGCGAGAAAACTTGAGGAAGAGAATGCCGAGTTTTTTGATGATGAAGATAAAGAGCCAGACGATCTTGACGATGTTTTAGCCGCCTCTCAAGAGGGAGATGAAGAAACCCCGCCAGAAGAAGTTCATCTGACCATCGGTGCCGAAAAACAAAAAGTAAATGTCATGACTTTTCTCAGCAAAGGCCTGGAATCGGTCATGGCTACGCGGCCAAAACTGGATTCCTTTAATAAGTTCGGCGTTAATTTGTATTTGGCCGGTGCCTGCGAAACTGTTGGTATAGAAGAAAATTTAAATGAAGATGAAATCCGTCAAATTCTTATTGAAAGTGTTGGTGTCTTAGGGACTAAGCCGGAACAAGCAGTGATGTTCGCCCAGAAGTATGATGAGTATTTGATGAACCCCAAATATCTCGGCATGATTGAAAATGGCCGATCTGCCATGACTGCTCAGATCAACGGTGACCCAGACGCGGCACAAAAACTTGATAAGGCAATGGATGCCTGGAACAGCAAGACAACCGATGAAGATACTTCGGTTGGCACAATCGCTGTGATGTTTACAGATATCGTCGGTTCAACCGACATGACGCAAACTCATGGTGACGCCGCTGCACAGGAGGTTGTCAGAACCCACAACCGCATTGTTCGCAATGCTTTGACAACCTACCAAGGCCGGGAAGTCAAACACACCGGTGACGGCATAATGGCGTCTTTTAATAATACCGCCAACGGCGTCGCCGCAGCAATTTACATCCAGCAGAAAACGGCTGAAAATAATTCGTCCAATCCTGACGTCCCCCTCGGCATTAAAATTGGGATCAATGCCGGCGAACCAATTGTTGAAGACGATGATTTATTTGGCACGACCGTACAATTATCCGCCCGGATCGTCGATAAAGCCGGTGACAAAGAAATTTTTGTTTCTGAAATTGTCAAAGGCATTTGCCTCGGTAAGGACTTCAATTTTGAATCTCGCGGGGCTCGCGAAATGAAGGGCTTCAAGGATCCGATTACCCTCTACGAAGTTTTGTGGCAGTAATTTACACCACACCGCTTAACGCCGGTTGAAGAGTTTATTAATTTTCGTAAATTCAAAAAAAATTGGGGCGCCGTTTGCGGCTGCCCCAACTAATGCATTCCCTGTTAAACTCGCCCGTTTAAAAATGCAGGAGAAATGTACCCAAGACCTATTCATTTGGTCAAGAGGTCAATTAAGTTTTTAATAAAAAAAATCTATTGCATTTTCAAAAAAAATATTTTCTTAAAGTTTGGAGTTCTTCAACTCCACCCGGCAACTTTGACAAATTAAGTCAGGACAAATACTCTGACGGTTCGTTCATCACTGTTTTGGATCAAACAAATGATTGTTCTCAAGGACCTTTGCTATATCAGATTAGGCACCAGGGATTTGGCGGCGGCCGAACATTTTACAACGAGTATCGTTGGCCTTCAGGCGATCAGAAAATCTGCTGACCGTTTATATCTCCGCAGCAATTACCGGGATCATACGCTGTGTTACTTCCAAGGTGATCCATCTGATCATATGGTTGGCATAGAGCTAAAAGACTGGCATGGCCTTGAAGCTGCGATGGCAGCGCTAGATGCAGCCGGTTATGCCTGTACTCGCGGCACAGCGGAGGAAATTGAAGACCGCCGAGTGGAAGATTATTGCTGGTTTAAAGATCCGACGGGGAATCGTATTGAACTCGTTATCCGGCCGCATGATGCCAACCGCCGCTATTTTCCATCACGCGATGCAGGTATTGTTGGGCTCGGGCATATTGGTCTGAATTCTACTGATCCAGCGCGGGATGAGGCCTTTTGGACAACCCATTTCAATATTAAAGTGAGCGACTGGATCGGCGGCTGTCCACTTTTGAGGATGAAAGACGTCCATCATCAGATTGCACTTTTCCCAACCACCAAACCGGGCGTTCAACATATCAATCACCAGGTCGAAGAAATCGATGACATTATGCGGTCATGGTATTTCTTTCAGGAGCAGCAAATCAAGATCGTGTTCGGCCCGGGACGCCACGCCACCTCAGGTGGCTATTTTCTCTACTACGATGGCCACGATAATATGGTGTTCGAGTATTCAAACTCTGACCGGTTTATTATTGAAGATGATGAAAATTACCGGCCTCGACAGTTTCCGATGTCAGCTGAATCTTTTTGCGTCTGGGGAAGCAAGCCCGATATTCCTGAATTTCAACCCTGAATACCAATTTATTTTCCGTCGCCAACAAAAAAAGCCGCTCCGAATGTGGAGCGGCTAGAGTTTAACAGGGAGGTGTCATAGTCTTCATTTGAAAGAAGGGAACCTATGACAGCTTTCAGGATATTCTGAGCCCATTAAAACTTCGTTAACACTTTTATGAATTGCACCAATTTTACCGAGCGGCTGCACTATTTTTTAAAAACATCCTCAGCCCCGGCTCGGGCCTTATTCTTTAATTCGATCTCCGCTTCAGCACGTTTTATTTCAGCCTGAAGTTCTTCAATATATTCGCCAAGAGCTTCAATCGACATGACTTCGAGGTCCTTAATTTCAGCTTTTTTAACAATCGGCTCCAGATCATCCGTATCCATAGCATGCTCCCGAATTTTTAAAATTGATCCTATTTTTAGCGCCTATCGTCTATCTTCTCCATCATATTCAGGGGATGACAACCTTTTTTGAGAGCGGCTCAATAATTTAATCCAAATAAAATGTTGGAAATAAGCGTGGCATGGTTTGACGCGGCTTTATGTCAGGCTTATATTCCCGGTCATGTGAAAAGCCCAACTGGCTTAAACAACCCCCGAAACTCAGAATATAGGGAAATGGAAGATGGCTCAGCCACTTATGCCGAAGGCAACCGCCGTTTGGCTCGTAGATAACACGGCACTAACTTTTGATCAGATCGCTGATTATTGTGGTTTGCATAATCTGGAAGTTCAGGCAATTGCCGATGGCGAAGTTGCACCTGGAATGCAGGGATTGGACCCAACTGCCAATGGTCAATTGAGCCGAGATGAAATTGTTCGCTGTGAAGCTGATGTAACGGCGCGGATGGAAATGGCAAAGCCAACTGTACCGATGCCCAAGGTACGTCAAAAAGTTGCGCGCTATACTCCCATATCCAAGCGGCAAGACCGCCCAGATGCAATCTCCTGGTTATTGCGCAGCTATCCGGAACTTAGCGATGCTCAAATCAGCCGCCTCATTGGTACGACCAAGCCAACTATCAATGCTGTACGGGATAAAACCCACCGCAATTCGGCCAACATTAAACCTCAAAGTCCGGTTTATCTTGGTCTGTGTGTTGCTGCCGATTTGGAAAAAATGATTGCGATTGCCCGAGCCAGAGCTGGTACCACCCACACACCGGCACAACCCTTACCACCGATCGCCGCAAGTGAGCCGGAGGAAGAACCAGCTATTCTACCTACGCAACCTCAAGAACCGGCTAGTGCAGAACCAACGGCGGAAGATGTATTTGGCGCGGCAACGGCACCGAAACCGAAAGGCGACGAGCAAGTCAGCACGTCGGACGTCTTCGGCACGGCACCTGCAACACCGGCAGAAGAAACTCCGGCTGAAGATAGCCCGGCAGAAAGTAAACCTGCAGAGGAAAGTTCAGAAGGCGCAGCCGATTAGCACGCGATAGCAAATCACGTTAACTAATACTATTATCCAGTTGTAATTTGGTTTCGGCGCTATTTAAAGCGCGTGCATACTTGCCAGTTCATCTTTTATTCGAAGTTTTTGCCGTTTTAGATCGGCGACGAGCGTATCGTCAGGATGGGGGCGTCTGTTTTCAATATCAATTTCTTGTTCAAGGTCGACATGCTTAGATTTAAGCACTGATACTCGATCTTGCTCGTTCATAGATAAATCTCCATCTAAGTCAAAGCATCAACGCCTAAGATGTTAGTCCTATCAGTTTTGAAAATCCAGAAGAAAACTGTAACATTCCAATCTAGAATCATTCAAAAAAATAGCTGTTTTCTGGGGTATTTTTAATTTAAATCTGTAGAATCAAATGCTTATGACTTAAGCGCTTGCGAGATATTTCTAGTAATACTTTTCCCTATTTCGGATAAATCGCCAGACAGGTCGTTCAAGTAATTACTCATATTCAAATCGGCCAATTGAATTGAATCAGTCAGTTTAACCGCATTGCTAGTTCGGGCATCTGATAATTCGCGTTGTCCAGACTGATAAAGAATCCATTGTTCGATATTCTCACCGTCAAGTTCACACTTCTTAATCGCCTGACGTAAATCCTCCGATAGCTCACCAAGATTGATCGATTGATTCTGTTTCATGTCCTGCCTGATTTGACGAAGCTGTTGCACCACACCGGTTTGCCAGGGCTCAATAACAGCTCTAATTTCCGCTAACTCAGCCCGCTCAAGTTTTTCACCATACGCAAATGCCACCCAGCAGCAATAAAGGATGATATTTACATCCGCGCCAAAATCATCCTGGAGCGTCAAACAAGCGTCAGCAACACCCTCCCGGCCATAAAATTCGAGTGAGAATTTCCAAAATGGGTTGTCGTTCTTCGCCTGATTTGATTCGGTCATTTTTTCCCTGCTAATCGCCTAAAGAAATGCCGAGGCCACGCGCCGTCTGCACCAAAGTTTCCGTGATATCGACTTCCCGGGTGCGCGACGTCACTTCATCCAACGGCAGATCAACGACTTGACGATGCTGCCAGGCCACCATACGGCCGTCTTCACCACTGGCTAGAAGATCAACAGCACGAACGCCAAAAGCCGAAGCGATAATCCGGTCGTGACTGTTGGGTATACCGCCGCGCTGAACATGACCCAAAACTGTCACCCGGGTTTCAGCGCCCGTCGCCGCATTAATCTGTTCGCCCAATTGTTCCCCAATACCGCCATAACGTTTTTGCCCATGGCTGTGCTCATTCATTAAAGCGTCACCATCTGCCGGCCGGGCGGCTTCCGAACAAACGACGAGGGCATGATCCCGGCCCTGCTCATGCAGAGTTTTAATTTTTTCGGCAATTGGTTCCAGGCGATAGGGGATTTCCGGAATTAAAATAACATCGGCGCCACCGCCAATACCGGCGTTGAGCGCAATATGTCCGGCATCACGACCCATCACTTCCAATATCATCACCCGCTCATGACTGGCGGCAGTCGGCTGCAAGCGATCTAGAGCTTCCACGGCAGTATTAACGGCGGTTGAAAAACCAACCGCAAACTCGGTTAGCGGCACATCATTATCAATGGTTTTGGGCACGCCGATGAAGTTAATGCCACCCAGCTTGGTTAAGCGATTGAGTATATCGAGGCTGCCGTCTCCGCCGATACCGATCAAGCCATCAAGTTCCAATTCTTTGAAACCCGCGGCAAATTCTTTGGAGCGATTTTTTCTACTGCCATCCGGCATCGGGAAATCAAACGGATCACCTTTGTTTGTTGTGCCTAATATAGTGCCACCCATGCGCAATATATTGCCGGTAAACAGTTTGAGCGTAAGCTCTTCACACCTCGGTGGGCTATCCATCAGGCCCTGCGTACCGTCATGTATGCCGAGAACACGCCAGCCATATCCGTGGATCGCCCGATGGGTTACCGCCCGGATAACAGCATTTAAGCCGGCACAATCGCCGCCACTAGTGAGCACGCCAATGGTTTTAATTGATGGATTGTTTTTAACCACTCTAATATTCCAAAATTAAATAATATCAATTGTCCAAAAACGCGATATATTTGCTATTATATTTACAAGATCATTTAAACCGAAACCAGTTATGACTGACAACCAAGAAACCGAAGCCCGTATTAAAGAGCTGAAAGACCAGCACCGCAAACTCGATGTCGAGATTGAGCAACTTGCTGGTGAGCCGGATTTCGACCAAATTAAACTTCAACGCCTCAAAAAAGAGAAGTTGGCGTTAAAAGATCAGATCAGCAAAATCGAAGCTGGCGAAGTACCGGATATTATTGCTTAAACCGGCTGGCTTGCTCTGGCCTTTTCACTCGCAGCGAGAATCAAATGGTCGGGCCGGCCATTCGCTACAATTTCTTGTATCCCCCAAACTGCCGCAATCGGGTATTCTTTTTCCGGCATGACAAATGGTGTTTTGCTCAACAGCGCCTCTATAGCAGTTGCCTTAGCTACCACCGCTTCTTCCTGGTAGAGATTTAATATCACGCCAAATTCACCATGATCCAAGGCTCCAACAACGTCCACTTCATCCAAACAACTTCTCATGATGCCAGCTGTATGAACCAGAAAGCCATCGCGCAAGCCGGCGCCTTCACGCCGCCATAAATCGTCAAGCTCTAATATTTTAACAAATAACAGAAAGCTTGGCTCTTGGGTTCGGGCAACATGCTCAGCGGCATGGATCAAATACTGATCAAACGCATGGCGGCTCACCACGGGCAATAGATTGTGCGAATCCAGCGCTGCTATTAGATGGTCTTCATGTTTTTTAGAAATCTCAGCTTGCCAGCGGATGTTATCCATCTCATGCATGATTAGCGTCATCGCTTCATGGACCTTTGGCGTGATCTCATCGCTGGGAATGCCCATTACAGAGGCTGTGTCTTTAATCTGGCGCGGGGTGCGCTTGGGTGGCTCCTGCTGTCCATGCGCAAAGGCCACGCGTTTGTAGGGGCTAAAATACGGATTACCTTGAGGATTACCCTCACCATGGGTATCCAATTCGCGAATCGCCGCATATTGCTCTAGTTCTCCAATGTCAGCCATCATCACATCCCCTCTGAAAGCTTGTCAAAACTAGCATCTTCGCCAATTCAGGTAAATTTTAAGCGGTGATTTCCGGGTTTTAAGTCTCAAAGGAGTAAAAACAATCAAATTACGTGTGCCGATCGCGGCAATTGCTTGCAGAGCTTTAATAGGCTTTTATAATGCCGCCTTTCCCGCCTTAATTGGCTGAAAATAGGAGTTTATCGATGGCCGGGTCTGATCCAATTGTTGGTATTATTATGGGTAGTCAATCTGACTGGGCTACGATGAAGCACACGACGTTGACGCTGGAAAAATTAGGTATCGCCTATGAAGCAAAAATTATTTCAGCGCACCGGACGCCGGACCGCCTGACAAAATATGCCGAATCGGCAAAAGATAAGGGACTGCAGGTCTTGATTGCCGGAGCCGGTATGGCCGCTGCCTTGCCGGGCGCTGCCGCTGCTTTAACGCCACTCCCGGTCTTGGGTGTGCCGATGGACGGTAAAGTCATGGGCGGCCTCGATGCCCTGCTTGCCATGGCGCAAATGCCAGGCGGTATTCCCGTCGGTACTCTTGCCGTCGGTAGAGCCGGCGCGGTCAATGCAGCTGTATTAGCTGCCAGCATTATCGCACTCAGCAATGATGATGTTGCTGCTTCACTGGATAAATTCAGAGCCGATCAAACGGCCGGTGTCGCCGAAGAGCCCGAAGACTAGTATCTATCTAAAAGCTTTACCAAATCCGGGGCGCTGCAGCCGACGCAACGGGGCGACAACTTGTTTCAAACGCCGTTCAATCTTGTTTTGGATTTTGGGAATTTTCAGCACATCGGCAATTCTGCGATCCAGAAAGTCGCGGGTGTCGGCGAAATCTTCCGAATTGTCAGCCAACCAATAGAGAATGGTTGAACCGTAAACCCCGGCCAGCAGTCCCCGCTTGGTATAATAGTTGAAATCAGTCGAGGTATCACCGATGGCATGCCAGATGGTATCCACCGTCTGCGAGGTAATTTGCAGTCCGGTAAAATGGTTCCCAGGCAGCGCAAGAAAAGTAAGCAATCGGCGCAGAGATTCCCTGTGAGGAGCTAAAAGCTGCAGCCGTATTTGGATTCCCGTGGCAATTTTCTCCCGTACCGGCATTTTTTCGAGTTCGAGCTCAGCCAATTCAGCCAGCATTTGGCGATCCATATAATCGCCGAAATGTTTAGCGACTTCCTTCAGACCACCCGGAAACAACAGCTGTGCATCAGATACCTCGCCGTCGAGCTCTTCTAAGCCAGCAGCCAGCGCTTTTTCACTCCAGCCATCAAACATCACATGCGTTAGCATGGCTGATAGTAGCCGGTCACGATCCTCGATAATTTTCTGCAGCGCCATCAGCCTTCCTCCGCAACTTGCAGTTCCGGCTCAACATCCTCATCAAGACCATGACCTCGCCGGAGCAGGGCAATATTTCGGTTGGTTTCCTCCGCATAGCCTAACAGAGATAAATCGCTCATTCGCATCGGGTAAATAATGCCGTCCAGATGATCGCATTCGTGCTGCACGGCGCGGGCATGGAAGCCGCTGGCGATCCGCTCCTCTCGATCACCTGCAGGCGTGGTCCAAGAATATTTGATGTGAGAATAGCGCTCAACCGCCCCCATGAGATCGGGCACCGACAAACAAGCCTCCCAGTCCAAATTAGTTTCGTCGCTGAGCGGTTCGATAATTGGATTGATCATAATCGTCAGTTCAGTCTCGCTGTCCTGCTCATCTTCGCCGCTCCGGCTTTCAGGCACAAAGAATATGACCACGCGCTTTGAGACATGAACCTGCGGTGCTGCTAGGCCAATTCCGGCAGCATCCTGGAGCGTATCAATCATATCATTGATCAAACGAGCGATTTCCGGATCCTTAGGGTCATCAACAGTTTCGGCGACTTGATGCAGAACCGGATGCCCCATGCGAGCGATTTTTAAGATAGCCATTTGGGGAATATGACCTAAAAAACCCAGTGATCCAATGATTTAGCAAAAAAAAGCTACATTTTTACCAAAAAAACACCATTTGCAGGTAAGAACCCCTTCCCAAGCCATTACTGGCATGTTAGAAGGCCCGACCTTAATGACTATTTGCTACAGGAGTAAGCAAACCCGTGCACGTAACTGTCCGTGATAATAACGTCGATCAGGCCCTTAAGGCGCTGAAAAAGAAAATGCAGCGCGAAGGTGTTTTCCGGGAAATGAAACTACGCCGTTCTTATGAAAAACCATCCGAACGTAAAGCCCGCGAAAAAGCAGAAGCCGTCCGACGCGCCCGGAAGTTAGAACGCAAGCGTCTCGAACGCGAAGGCTTCTAAAACTTCCCTTTTTAAAATAATCGATGATAAATGTTTAAGGCCCGGTTCTTTACCGGACCTTTTGTTGTGCCTAAATGCGTGAATAGCGCGCTGCCCTATCGACCTTGGCGGCGCATTTCGTTAAAATCTTTGCTCAGTCATGCAGAAATTATTTAGTCTAGAAAAGCTCCAGCATTATATGGCCGAAGGTTCAGCCCAAGTTGATGGCTACCTCCAGTCCGGCTCGGCATCCGTTATCTGGTCCTTATTTGACATTCAAGACGAATTAAATATCACCGGCAACATTGCCGAGATTGGCGTTTATCACGGCAAGCTATTCATTTTGCTCTGCCATAGTATGCGAGCGGGCGAACGCGCCTTTGCTATTGATGCCTTCGACTCGCAACCAGAAATTCAGGGTATCAAAACAGCCGAAGACCGGCTGAGATTTAGCGCCGATAACATTCGCTCAAATCTCGAGAAAAATAAAATAGACGCTGAAATGGTTAAACTTGTTATCGCCGACAGTCAGGCCCTAACGGTGGCTGAATTGGAGGTGGAATTTGATGCTTCCAGCGTTCGATTGTTTAGTGTCGATGGTGATCATTCGCGAGGCAGCGTGCGGCATGATTTAAATTTAGCTGCGGCGATGCTAGCGCCTGGCGGTATCATTCTTGCTGATGACCTCTTTAATACAATTTGCCCCTCGCTTACCGAGGGCATCATCGATTTTTTCCGTGAAGATAACGCTAACCGCCTTGAACCGGTGGCCATCATTTCCGCCAACGGGCCCCTGCACACCGGTTCACCAAAACTTATACTTTCAGATGCAGCCTATGCGCATCGCTATAAAGCGTACCTGCAATTGCTCAACCGCACGAACTATAGCCATACTGATGATTTTTTAGGGTATGCCAATGTCTTGATTTTTGACTTTAAAGATCAGCCGGCAAAACACCCGCTGGACGATGATGTCCGCCGCGCCGTTACAGAATTTCTCAATGGGTAACCCTAAAGCATGGATTTAAGCATTGTCATTGCGACCCGTAATCGCGCTCAATCCCTGGCTAAAGCCCTTGATGCCATATCTCAATTAGCCATCTCGTTTGACGGCATAGAAGTAATCGTTGCCGACAATGGCTCAAGTGATGCGACAGCTGGTATTTGCGATATGTATGAGAAAATGTTCCCGCATTTTAAATATATCTTTGATCCCAGACCTGGCCAGCTTGTCGGCTGGCACCGCGCCCTACCGGTCGCCAGTGGCGAGGTGATGGCGTTTATTGATGATGATGTTCGGCCCACGCCGGGTTGGGCTGCAGCAGCGCTCGAGAGCTTTGAAATCCCGGATATTGGCCTCGCAACCGGAAAGATATTCCCTGAATTCGAAGAAAAGCCGCCGCTTTGGCAAAGCGATCTGGTATTGAGCAACCAATGGGGCGTATGGTCGGCACTTTGGTGCATGCTCGATTTTGGCGAGGAGGTCATCGAAATTCCAGCTGATTTTGTCTGGGGCAGTAACTTCCTCATTCGGCGTGACTGCCTGATTGAAGCTGGCGGCTTTCACCCGGGTGGTATGCCGAAGCATCTATTTCACTTCACCGGTGACGGAGATGTCGGTGTCGGACGCATTGTTGAGCAAAACGGTTTTAAGACCCTCTATCACCCTACCGCTGCAGTGGCGCATGATCTGCCGGCATCCAGAAATTCAAGTCCGGATGAAATACAACGATGGATATTCGGCGAAGGCTTGGTGACCTCTTATGTTTTGATGCGACGCTTGGCCGGCGCTCACCCTGAACTCTCGCCAGAAGATTTGATACCTTTGGTCGCAGAAACCATCAACCCTCAAGAAATTTCCAATATCGGTCGGGGCTATCTGAAATCTGACAGCAAAATACCAGATGATCTTCAGCATTTGTTCAACACTTGCGGCGGCGAAGGTTTTCATCTTCATCAAGAACATTTTACAAACGACGCCCTCTTCCGGGAATGGGTTTTGCAGCCCAATTACCTTGATCTCGACGCATGTTACATCCACCCAGATTTAGTTCCGGCTGAACCATAAAAAAAAACGGCCCTCAATTTGAGGACCGTTTTCTCTATTTATAAATGACTGTACTAGCCGAGCGCTTGAACGATACTTTCGGTCATGGCCTTCGCATCATCAAACAGCATCATGGTGTTGTCCCTAAAGAACAGCTCGTTATCAACGCCGGCATAACCGGAGGCCATAGAGCGTTTGATAAAGAGCACCGTACCGGCATTTTCAACCTCGAGGATCGGCATACCGTAGATCGCACTCGTCGGATCGGTTTTGGCTGCCGGATTGGTCACATCATTGGCGCCAATCACAAAAGCCACATCCGCCGTCGAGAACTCGGTGTTGATCTCTTCAAGCTCAAACACTTCGTCATAGGGCACATTGGCTTCGGCCAGCAGCACGTTCATATGGCCCGGCATTCTGCCAGCGACCGGATGAATGGCATAGGCGACATCTACGCCCTCGTCTTTCAAGAGATCGCACATTTCACGTAAGGCATGCTGCGCTTGCGCCACCGCCATGCCGTAACCCGGCACAATGATAACTTTGCTGGCGTTCTTCATAATAAAGGCCGCATCATCACCACTACCCGATTTAACCGATTTGTCACCGCCACCAGCACCGGCAGCAGGTCCTGCGACCTCACCACCAAAGCCACCCAGCAGAACATTAAAAATCGAGCGGTTCATACCTTTACACATGATATAGCTGAGGATAGCGCCAGAGGAGCCCACCAGCGCACCAGTTACGATCAGAGCCGTGTTACTGAGCGTAAAGCCAATACCGCAGGCAGCCCAGCCTGAATAGGAATTCAGCATCGACACGACCACGGGCATGTCTGCACCGCCAATGGGCACAATGATCAGAAAGCCAATCACAATCGATAAAGCGACCACGATCCAAAAGGCATTGGGGTCATTCGTTTGGACCAGCCAGACCACCGTTGCCACCAGGGCGATACCTAGGAGCGCGTTTAGTGCATGCTGGCCTTTAAACACCAACGGCGCACCACTGAGCACACCTTGGAGCTTACCAAAGGCGATCAGGGAGCCTGAAAAGGTAATGGCGCCAATCGCGGTACCCAGCGACATCTCAATCAGGCTGGCGGCCTGAATGTTGCCAAGCACGCCGATACCATAAGCTTCGGGTGCGAAGAACGCGGCGGCGGCGACAAACACCGCTGCCAAACCAACCAATGAGTGGAAGGCCGCGACCAATTGCGGCAACGCCGTCATCTCAATTTTAAGGGCCACTACCGTACCGATGAGCCCGCCAATAACAATACCGGCAATGATCAATTCAAAGCTCATAATCGATGGATCAGCCAGCGTCGTGGCAATGGCAATAACCATACCGGCAATACCAAGCATATTGCCTTTGCGCGCACTTTCCGGCGAACTGAGACCACGCAGAGCTAAAATGAAGCACACTGCAGCGATCAAATAGGCGAAGCCTGTATATGTTTCGCTCATTACTTGGCCTCCACTTTCTTAGGCTTCTTCTTAAACATCGCCAACATCCGGTTGGTGACGATAAAGCCGCCGAAAATGTTAACCGAGGCTAATACTACGGCAATGAAACCCATAATTTTGGAGAAACCCATATCCGCTGGACCGGCAGCAATAAGCGCGCCGACGATGATCACGGAGGAAACCGCATTGGTTACGCTCATCAGCGGCGAATGCAACGCCGGTGTCACACTCCATACCACATAAAAACCGATGAAGACGGCCAAGACAAAAACCGTAAACATGAAAATAAAGGGATCACCCGATGAGGCGGCCTCTGCTGCTTTAGCAGCCAATTTATCTGTACCCATAATTAACTTCCTTCACCGGTGAGTCTCGGATGAACGACTTTGCCATCCTTGCAAACCAATGTTCCTTGAATGATTTCGTCTTCCCAGTCGATGTTGAGGGACTTGGTCTCTGCATCAACGAGCGGAGTGATAAAGTTGACGAGGTTTTTAGCAAACAGCTGGCTGGCATCCTCGGCGATACGGCTCGGCACATTGGCATGACCAATGATGTTAACGCCGTGTGCTTTGACCGTTTGGCCAAGCTCAGACAACGGGCAGTTACCACCGGCCTCAACTGCAAGATCAACAATCACCGCACCATCCGGCATTGAAGCGACCATTTCTTCGGTCACAAGTACCGGCGCGGGCCGTCCGGGAATAAGCGCTGTCGTGATAACCACATCCTGTTTTTTGATGTGTTCAGCAACGACTTCTTTTTGCTTTTCAAAATACTCAGGCGGCATTTCCTTGGCGTAACCGCCTTCGGTCTGCGCATCTTTTTCCATCTCTGGATCAACTTCGAGGAATTTACCACCAAGACTTTCAACCTGCTCTTTGGTCGCGGGGCGTACATCGGTAGCAGTCACCACAGCACCCAAACGTTTGGCGGTTGCGATGGCCTGAAGACCAGCCACACCGACACCCATGATAAAGACTTTAGCCGGAGGGATTGTACCCGCAGCCGTCATCATCATCGGATAAGCCCGGCCTAATTCACTTGCCGCATCAAGTACAGCTTTGTAACCCGCGAGGTTACTTTGTGAAGACAGAATATCCATCGATTGAGCGCGCGTGATACGCGGCATAAGTTCCATGGCGAAAGCGGTAACACCCGTCGCTGCCAATTTATCCATCTGCTCTTTATTACCGAGGGCTGATAGACTGGCGATAAGAATTTTGTCCGAAGAATAGTCCGACATTTCGTCGCCTGCATCCGCTTCCGGGCCACGCACTTTGAGAATCAAATCACTGCCTGATATAGCTGATCCGGCATCTGCAACTATTTCTGCACCGGCTTCTTTTAGGGCATCGTCGCTAAAGGACGCTCCATCACCAGCACCGGTTTCGATGGCAAAATCAAAACCCAACGCGGATAATTTCTTAATGGAATCGGGTGAGGCCGCGACGCGCATCTCATCAGAGAGCCGCTCTTTGGGCACTGCAATTTTCATTCTTTTCCCTCTCATAATCGGAATGGAAATAGGCCGAACTGTAGACGAACTACCTGATCAGCCGTTGGAACGGGCAAGCGCCCGAAAATCTGACGCTAAAATGACTATTTTAAGCCAATTTGCAAGTGGCAATATGATCTACATCAATAACAATTCGGAAAATGAGGCTGTCGCTATAATTAAGTCAGAAAAATCTAATATTCTATATTTATTAAGTCATTGAAAGCGGGCAATCTTTAGACAAAAGGTTGCTTGAAAAGCACCAGTTGCAAACCAATATTAATAAAAGGTCCTTGTTAGAAATTATGTATATTAATGGTAATTCGTTTAATCGATCGATATATCAAACCGCCTGCCGGGCCCACTGCCGGATCTGAGGCTATGCAAGGTCTCTATTTTCGGCCGGTTGATCGCGAGGAATTCGACCTATTTATCATTCGCCAAGCCACTTCGCCGGAGACCGGCAGGATCGGCACTGTATTTGATCAAGAGAAACCGGCCCATCCCGATCAAATCATACGCACGCTTGGTTTGTTTGGCTGCGATAAATTATGTGCCGTCGTAGTGTGTGTCATTGTCCCGAACAAATCCGATGATCATAATTCCTGCCGATTGGACACCGTTGTCGTCGATAACGACCTACGGAGGCAAGGTCTGGCAACTCTAGCTATCACCAGACTATTCATGGATCTGTTATCCGACGAAGATCTAGATATCTCACGCATGTTCAGCTACGCCGTTCACCCGGCCACCGTAGCCGCTTTAAAACAAATGCACTTTAGTGACCCGCCGCCAAAAGGCGCTCCCCTCGTTTCGGTTGATATCGAAGACACTGAAAAATCAGAAGTCCTAACCACTTGCCAAACCTTGTTCGGCAAAATGAACGCGCAACTACTCGGCATGTGTTCTGCCTGTAAAACCAAGGATGAGCCGGACCGCCGCTGGTGTGAGCCGGAAAATACCGCAACCAGGAAATAAAAAAAGTTGTCAACTTTTTTTTACACCCACCCCGATTGTCTAAAGCATGATACCGGCCCGTCACATCCGGAATCCATTGCCCGCCTCCAGGCATTGCTGGATAAATTGCAGGAGCCTGAATTCAGCGGACTGAGGAGACGGGAGGCACCGCGTGCCGATTTCGATCAAATCCTAGCTGTGCACCCGGTAGAATATGTAAATACTATTTCAGCGGCGCTGCCGAAATCCGGGTATCAAGATTTTGATGTATCCGGCACGGTTATCTCAGCCGGCACATTGGATGCTGCTTTCAGGGCGGCTGGTTCGGTGTGTGCAGCTGTTGATGACGTTATGCATCGCCGCACGAAAAACGTTTTTTGTGGCGTCCGCCCACCCGGTCACCATACAGAACAGGCCCGAACGTCCGGGTTTTGTTTTTTCAACAATGTAGCAATCGGCTTGCGCCACCTGCAAAGGAGATACAACCTCGAACGTATCGCGATTGTTGATTTCGATGTGCACCATGGCAACGGGACACAGGAAATTGTTAAAGATGATACAGATGTCTTTTTCGCCTCGATGCACCAGGCGTTTATTTTCCCCAATACTGGAACCGTAGGTGTCTCTGAAAATCGCAATATTGTTAACGTTCCTGTCGTGCCCAGCCTATCGGGGAAGGAAATTGCCGAGACCTTTTCCGCGCGCATTATTCCCCTGCTCACTGCCTTCGAACCTGAATTTATTTTTATCTCGGCTGGCTTCGATGCCCATCGCAATGATCCCATCGGCGGCTTGAAACTGGATTTTAATGATTTCGGCGACATCACAAGAGATATTGTGACGGTTGCAGATAACTACTGCGAGGGCCGTATCGTCTCGGTTCTTGAAGGCGGGTATGAACCCAGGTCGCTCGCCAATGCCTGTGTTGTACATATCAAAGAATTGATGGCTGCTTAGACCGGTTTTTCTAAGTTTACGCCGGTAAAAGCCGCCTTTTGATTGTTGGCGAGAATTTGCTCGTCGAAATCATCAATCAAATCGTGAAAAATCTGGTGCCAGTTGATTTCCGCCTTGAGGTGCGTGAAAACCGAGCCTAAGCCAATGGCAGCACGATCCATCAAGACAAACTCGGGTGGCGGTGCAACACCGCCTAATTTATGGAGTTCTTCCCGAACCTTATGCGCAACTCCCCGGCCATAAGTGCCGTCTTGCTCCTGTATGCGGCGCACTCTGTCCTCGAGCAATGGCGCATAAACGAATTCCGCCCACAAATTCAAAACATCAATGATTTCCTGGGTGAGATTCTCGAAGCCCCAGGATTCATAAGCCTGCACCGCGAGCTCCGGCTGGTTGTCTTTTAGAGCGGTATATAGATCGATCACGCCCCGTACGAAAGATGGTTCAAATACGCGAATACAGCCAAAATCCAGCAGATTGATGGAACCATCCTCGCGCACCGAGTAATTGCCAAGGTGCGGATCGCCATGGATCACACCGTAATAATAGAGCGGCACATACCACGCCCGAAACATATTGAACGCCACCCGGTTACGGTCTTCGGGTTCGGGATGCGTTTCAATGTAGGGCAGCAACGGTGTGCCATGGAGCCAGTTCATAGTAATCAGACGCTCGCCGCATAATTCTTCGATGACTTCCGGCACATGCACTTGATCCTCACCGCTAAGCATCTTTTGATATAGCCGTATCTGCTTCGCTTCGCGGATATAGTCCAACTCTTCACGTATGCGGGCCGATAACTCACCATGGATAGCCGTCGGATCAATCGCTTTGTCATAGCGGCGGTAGATATTGAACACCAGTTTCAACTGGCGCAAATCAGCCTCAACAACTGTCTGCATGTCAGGATATTGCAGCTTGCAGGCGATCTCCCGGCCGGCTGGATCAAGTGCTTTGTGGACTTGGCCTAAGGATGCTGCTGCGGCCGCTTCCTGGCCAAACTCTGAAAATTTAGTCTGCCAGTCTGGTCCTAGCTCACCCGCCATCCGCCGTTTAACAAAGCGCCAACCCATCGACGGCGCGTTGGCCTGCAATTCAGCCAGTTGGTCAGAATATTCCTGCGGCAAGGCATTGGGAATAGTTGAAAGAATTTGCGCCACTTTCATTAGCGGACCTTTGAGACCGCCCAAGGCGTCTTTTAAATCGACAGCATGTTCGAGCCGATTGATCGGCAGACCGAGATAGCGCTCACCCGCCAGACGCGCCGCCAGACCGCCAACCGTTTTGCCTACCCTGGCATAACGGAGAGCGCGCCCGCTTAAGCTGTTATCATCAGCCATCGCTAATCCTAAAAGCTTTGCTCCAACTCATCGACAAATCCCGATACCACCCCGAGCCCACGTTGCCAAAACGCCGGATCGCTGGCATCCAAACCAAAGGGAGCCAATAATTCCTTATGGCGAAGAGTGCCGCCGGCCTTGAGCATGTCGAGATATTTATCCCTAAATCCAGCATGGCCCTCTTGAAATACATCATAGAGCGAATTGACCAGGCAGTCGCCGAAAGCATAAGCGTAGACGTAAAAAGGCGAGTGGATAAAATGCGGGATATAAGCCCAGAAGTGACGATACTCGTCATCAAAACGAAATGCCGGGCCGAGGCTTTCTGTCTGAATATTCAGCCAAATCTCACCCAACCGTTCAGCGCTTAATTCGCCGTTTCGGCGTTCATCATGGACGCGCTCTTCAAAATGATAAAAGGCAATCTGGCGGACCACGGTGTTCAGCATGTCCTCAACCTTGGAAGCCAGCATAATACGGCGCTGTTTTTCATCCTCTGCTGCATCCAACATGCCCCGAAACGTCAGCATTTCGCCAAAGACCGAAGCAGTCTCCGCCAAAGTTAGAGGCGTATCGGAAAGAAAATGACCATGCGGAGCAGCCAGCAACTGGTGTACTCCATGACCCAGCTCATGCGCCAAGGTCATCACGTCTCGGGTTTTACCGTGATAGTTCATTAAAATATAGGGATGGGCGGACGGCACCGTCGGATGGGAAAAGGCGCCAGAATCCTTACCTTCCCGCGGATCTGCATCAATCCAGGATTTGTCGAAAAATTGCTCAGCGAGTTCCGCCAATTGCGGTGCAAAGGCATTGTAGGAAGAAAGCACTTTATCCTTAGCTTCAGCCCAGGGAATTTTGGCGTCATCCGCTTCCGGTAGTGGCGCATTACGGTCCCAGTAATCCATCCCCTCAACGCCGCGCCACTTGGGTTTCAAT
>CAZMHI010000078.1:0-19000 GCA_964566055.1 uncultured Rhodospirillaceae bacterium | reverse complement strand
ATGTGTTAAGCGTGCCGCCAGCGTTCGCTCTGAGCCAGGATCAAACTCTCAAGTTGAATTTTCGATCTAGTAAACTAGACCAAAAAAAGACAAGAGGTTTATCCATTACTGTCTCAAACAAACTGACGTTTTGTATATAAATTTACGCACAAACTTGAATGCGTACACAAAACGATCAGTCAATAGTCAACAAAGATAAACAAACTCTTCGCAACCGCAACAAACCGCCGTCTACGCATCCCTTTCCATATCAACAATGTTCAAGAGCATGCCCACAAAAAAATCAGCAAAAAAAGTGACAAGGGCAACCACCCCTTTACTAGGGCTGACGCCATGTCGTTTCTTTGTGGACGACCGGTGCAGTCTCCTGCGCCGGTGAGGACGGGTTTTAGGCCCACCACCAACTAATGTCAAACGACAAAATGCATTTTTTTCAAAAAAATTTCACACCGCGGCTTTGAATTAGGACAAGTCCCTGGTTTCTGCCGTTTTTAGGTGCGAATTTCTTTTATATTTCAGTAAGGTTTATAGCATATATTGGGCAAAGATTGAATAATTATATTTGACGTTTGAGGAATCCGATGGATAACCGCTTTTATGTGCGGATTTTGACGCCCGTTTTTGCCGCTTTGCTGCTGACGGCGTGTGCGCAAAACTTCACCGAAACCTTTGACCAGGGTATCGCTCTGTCACCGAGTGAGCCGGCCACCGATGAAAATGGTATGCCACAAGCCACTCAAGCCGCCTTTGCGCAGTTCCACGACATTCCGATTCCCGGCAATGCTAAGATGAATATGGACCGCACGCTGATATTGGGTGAGAAGGAAGCCTGGATCGGCCGCCTGGTGATCGATAGCCGCACCCCGCAAGCCAAATTATTTGATTTCTTTAAACACCGCACAGCGCAGTTCGGCTGGCAGGAGATTACCTCGGTGCGCTCAGCGACCAGTGTCTTGAGCTATTCCAAAGACAGCCGCATCATGACCATCCAAATTCAATCCCACCGCTTTGTCGGCACCCAGGTCGATATTACCATGTCACCTAAAGGCGCACCAACCGTTCCGCCGGTCACCAACGCCGCCTTCCCTGATGACACGCTGACCAAGTCAGATAAGACCGTGATCAACCCAGCGTCTTTGAGACCGGTTGAGATTAGGTAGGGGCGATTCTTAATTTTTTCTGGAAAGCAATTGATGCAATTGTTTGGGTTATTATTTCCGGCGATCAAATCGAATCTGAATTCCGTCCACCATTTCCAGTTCGATTATGGGCCAGCGTTGCCATATTATGTGGCGTTACAATTTTAATTTTATGGTTGCTGCCTAATTCTCTGGGCATATTTAACCTATTTATTTTAGCTGCTCTGATCATATTAATTGCCATAATATTTGGACGTGCCTCAAAGATCTTCCATCAATTAGAAAACGAGATGATCGTTGAACCTGATTGGGTAATTTTTCATCAGCGCAAATTAACAATTGGCTTTCATATATGCTTTGCTCTTTTAGCTGCGATCCTCATCGGAGCTATTTTCTCAGTATGTACGGATTGTTTTTAGACACCCCTACCCAACCCTCCCCCATCAAGGGGGAGGGCTTATTGCATCAAATACCAATTCTTAGTTTGAGAGAGCGAGATTTAGCCGCCGCTTTCCTCCCCCTTGATGGGGGAGGATTAAGGTGGGGGTGTGTAGAAAAATATGAACCACGAAATGCTCTGTTCTGAACAATGTTATGGTAATCTCTAATTTAACCTTCCCCTCATTAGATAACATAGGATAGTGTTGAGCCATGGCTGACAGTGCATATCACAAAATCCGGACCGACGACGCCGTGGCGCCGAGCGGCTGTCCGGTTGATCACTCTTTCTCACCGTTCACGCCTTCCTATCTGGCTGACCCCTATGCCGAGCTTGAAAAAAGACGAAAGAACGAACCGGTTTTCTACGCCGAGGATTTAGGCTGTCTGGCGCTCACCCGGATGGAAGACGTCGCCGAGGTATTTAAAAACCCCACCCTTTTTTCTTCGGAGAATGTGCAAGACCCGATTGCACCGATCTGTAAGGAGGCGACGGAAATACTGACCAGTGGAGGTTTTGACCCGGTCCCGGTTATGTCCAATTGCCAGCGGCCCGACCATACCCGGATCCGCAATCATACCCAGGCCGGTTTTTCAGGCCGGCGGATGCGCGTATTGGAGCCCTACATCCGGCAACGCTGCGAGACACTCATTGATGCCATGCTTGAGGCCGGTTCACCGGCGGAATTTGTCAAAAACGTGGGGTTTCCGCTGCCGGGTGAAACGATTTTCCGTTTAATCGGATTTCCGGAGAGCGATGATAAGAAAGTCAAAAGCTGGAGCGGTAACCGGCTGGCCTTCATGTGGGGCCGGCCCAGCGACGATGAACAAATAGAGGTCGCCAAGAACCTTCTCGCCTATTGGCAATACTGTGTCGAATTCGTGAACATGCGGAAAGACAACCCAGCCGATGATTTTACCTCGGAACTACTGGCTGCCCACAAAGCAGACCCCGAGGACCTCAGTTACAAGGAAATTGAATCCGCTGTTTACGGTCTGTCTTTTGCCGGCCATGAAATCGTCACCAACTTCCTCAGCAATAGTTTGATTTGTCTGATGTCGGACCGCTCTCAATGGGATCAAATTTGTGAAGACCCGGCGAAAATTGAAAATGCCGTTGAAGAAGTACTGCGCCACAGTTCGCCGCAAACCAGCTGGCGCCGGGTGGCGAATGAGGATACCGAAATTGCCGGCATTAAGATTCCCGCCGGCACCCATATCTTTTTATCGCTGGCCTCGGCAAATAATGATGAGGCGGAATTCGACGATCCTCGGACCTACGACATCGCGCGGGAGAACGCCTCACGCCATATCTCGTTTGGCCGCGGTATTCATTTTTGTCTCGGCGCCCGTTTGGCGACATTGGAAGCCAACATCGCCCTGGAAACACTCACCAAAAAAGTGCCGTCCCTGGATTTGGCGCCTGATCAGGAATTCACTTTCTTTCCCAACCTCACCATGCGGGGACCGAAGGAATTGTGGGTAACCTGGTAGAAGAAAGATAAATTACTATTCTTCGCCGTCCCAGTAATCGACTTCTTCCGGTTTTATAAAGCTTGTGATGGTGCGGTCTTTGGGATCGCCGCCGGGGGCGCTGCCGGCGATGGCGCCGAGTTTATTGCTATCCGGATACTCGGTGATATCGGGATCACGCATTGAAGAAATAGCGAGATATTTCAGCTCAACCGAGCCGGTGTTGATAATCTGATGCGCGGTCTCCCGGCCACCGGCAGGACAGGTCGCAACATCACCCTCCCTCAAGGGAAATCGATCATCCCCAAACCGCAGTTCGCCCTCACCCGCCAAGATGACAAACATCTCGTCATTGCCGTGATGGTTATGATGTGGCCAGGCGCGTTTGCCGGACGGCAGCACGGTTAGCCGGGCTCCCAGATGCTTGGCTCCGCTGTCCGGGGTCATGGTGCCGAAGGAGGCCTCAAAATTCTCCCCATTGCTGTGGGATTTGAGCTCAAGGTCATCGATATTAACAACGGGGTTGGCGGGCATGAAGCGTCTCCTAACAGATGAGTTGGAAACACATTATCCGATAGAGAAGAATGTGGCAAAATCATCCCCTCACCCTAACTCTCCCCCGCAAGGAGGGAGGGAATTAGATCGAATTCATTGCAACAATAAGCCCCTTCCCTCCCCAATTTATTGGGCGGGGGAAGGTTGGGATGGGGAGGGTAAAACTTTAGGCACCCGAAGTGGGCAGATAAGGTTCAAGGCCGGGGTGACGATGAGGGGTTTCCCTACTTATCGAAGAACTCGGTGACGCGTTTGATAGAATCGGGGTTTTGCACCAGCTCGAGGCTGACATCGATTTCCATTTGAAAGCCGTCCTGCACGGGATCAAGTGCGGCAGCGATGCATTTTTTGGCACCGAGCAACGCATCCGATGAAAGTTCCCGGCAGCCATCAATAATCCCTTGCGTCACAGCCGGCAGTTCTTCCCGAGGTGCGGTCCATTGCACCATGCCAAGCTGCAGCGCGGTTTCACCGCCGACAATCTCGCAGGCCAGAATGATGCGGTTGGCAACACTGGGGCCACATAGTTTGGTGATACGCTGAGTGCCGCCCGCGCCCGGTATCAACCCGAGCCGCCCTTCCGGCAGACCCAGCTTGGCTTCATGGGCCGCCGCCCGAAGATCGCACGACATTGCCAGCTCAAAGCCGCCGCCAAGTGCTGCGCCATTAATCTCGGCAATGCTCAGCTTGGCCAGATTTTCGAGCCGCCCAAACAGGCGGTGGAAGGTCTGCAGATACTTTTTGTATTCTTCCGGGCTTTCATTGGCTTCCATGCGTTTGCGGTATTCTTTGAGATCAGCGCCGCCACAGAATATTTTCTGATCACTGCGAATATGCAGGACATTGGTCTCGCTGTTATTTTCCAGCTCATCCAGAATTTTATCAAATTCCTCCAGCCAGGCGTGACTGATGGCATTGGCCGGCGGATGACAGAGCGTTAAAATAGAGACATTGTCCTGGTGCGTGAGATCAAACATGTTTGCCTTCCCATTGCGTAAATTATCTACATTTACCGGAGATTTCTTATCATCAATATATTGAGGTGACAAAAAACGGCCTTGATTTCGGTCATGTACGGGTTTTGGGCGATGCCTGTATAAACACCGCATTGTAGGTTTTTTATCATCAAATCAGCTGCCTAATGCAAAGTTAGGAATGGGACACATGAACTCTGTACGAGTTGAAGGAACGACGGAACACCCGGAGCTTATGTTTTCGGAGAGCTTCAATGTCGCCGTGCCTTTAATCGACCGCCATCTTGAGGAAGGCCGGGCGGACAAAGCCATGATCTATACGGCTGATGAAGAAGTGACCTATGGCCAATTGGCCGAACGCGTCAATAAATGGGGCAATGCCTTAACCGGTCTCGGCCTGAAACCGGGTGAGCGCGCATTAATGGTCGTGAAAGACTGCCCGGAATTTTTCTATATCTTCTGGGGCTGCATTAAAGCAGGCATCATCCCGGTACCGCTCAATACCCTATTACGCGCCAAGGATTTCGGTTTCATTATTGAAGATTCCGGCTGCAGCGCCCTGCTCTACTCGCCCGAGTTCGCTGAGGAAGTTGAAGCCGCCCTGGCCGAAGTCGCCACCAAACCTGAATATATTTTAAAAGTCGAAGAAGTGGCTGACCTCGCTGAGCCCGCCAGCGCTGACTTAGCGGCGATTGAAGCCACCGCAATGTCGGAATGTTTTTGGCTGTATTCCTCCGGCACCACCGGTGAGCCCAAAGGCGTTGTTCATGTGCACCGGGATATTATTGCCACCTGCGAGCTTTATGGCGTCCGGGTGCTGGGTGAAACCGAAGCCGATACCTGGTTCTCTGTACCGAAACTCTTTTTCGCCTATGGCCTGGGCTGCGCCATGACCTTCCCGCTCTGGGTGGGTGGCTCAGTGGTTCTGGACCCGAGACGCCCGACCCCGGATACGGTGACCGAGATGGTACGTCGCTTTAAGCCAACGATTTTCGCCGCCGTGCCGACCTTTTATGCCGCCTGGCTGGCCCATGGTGATTTTAAAAAAGAAGATGTGGAAACCTTTAGACGCTGTGTCTCCGGCGGTGAAGCCCTGCCGACCGATCTGCAAACCCAATGGGGTAAAATGTGCGAGGCGCCGATCTGTGACGGCATTGGCTCAACCGAAGCACTGCACATCTATATCTCAAACACCATAGATGATGTGCGCCCTCTTTCGAGCGGTAAAGTTGTACCCGGCTATGAATTGAGAATTGCCGATGATGACGGCGGAGATGTGCCAATTGGCGAGCAGGGCCGCTTGCTGCTCAAAGGCCCCTCGGTGACGGAAACTTATTGGAACAATCCTGAAAAGACCACGAACACCATTGTCGATGGCTGGCTTGATTCCGGCGACACCTATTACCGGGATGAGGATAACTACTTCTATTATAGTGGCCGTAATGACGATATGCTCAAAGTTGGTGGCATTTGGGTCTCACCGTTTGAGATTGTCTGGTCAAGCCGGAAGCCTGGGTGGTCTTAAAAGACAATGGCGAGCAATCGGATGCGCTGGCCGATGAAATTCAAGAGCAGTGCAAAACTAATTTAGCCCCATACAAATATCCCCGCTGGATAAATTTTACCGATGACCTGCCCAAAACAGCGACCGGTAAAATTCAGCGCTTCAAATTGCGCTAGCGTGGTCTACTCACTCTAACATTATTACGAGGTTATTAAGACATGTCAGAAACTGCCTACCGTTGGGAAATGATAGAACCCGGCAAACCGATGGAAAAAGTCGAATTCGATCCCTTCCCGCCCGGTGATGGTGAAGTGGTCGTCGAAGTTGAAGGCTGTGGCGTCTGCCATACCGATCTTGGTTACTATTATGACGGCGTGCGCACCAATGCGGCCTTACCGCTGGCGCTTGGTCATGAAATCAGCGGCCGGGTAGTCGCCGGCGGCAAAGGCTATGAGGATTGGGTCGGCAAGGCTGTGCTGATACCAGCCGTGATCCCCTGCGGTGAATGCGATCTCTGTCAGCGCGGTAAGGAAACCATCTGTCGCCAGCAATATGTGCCCGGCTGTGACACCCATGGCGGATTTGCCAGTCACATCAAAATTCCAGGCTTTGGCTTGTGTGAGATCGATGAGACTAAATTAGCTGCCGCCGGTCTTGATCTCGCTGATGTCTCGGTCGTGGCAGATGCCTTGACCACACCGTATCAAGCAGTTCAACAAGCGGGTATCGGCGAAGGCGATTTGGCTATTATCATCGGTGTCGGTGGCGTCGGCGGCTATTGCGTGCAGGTGGCAGCGGCTATAGGCGCCACCGTTATTGCCGTGGATGTTGATCAGACTAAACTGGATCAAATTACGGAAGCCGGCGCGGCTGCGGCGTTCAACCCCAAAGACTATCCTGGCCGCGAGCTTAAAAAAGCGGTGTTTGCTTTTGCTCAGGAAAATGGCTTGAGAGCAACCGAATGGGCCATTCTGGAATGCTCCGGCTCAGCCCCCGGCCAGCAGACGGCTTATGGCTTACTGGTTCATGGCGCGACCTTGTGCGTCGTCGGCTTTACCATGGATAAAGTTGAAATCCGGCTCTCTAATTTAATGGCCTTCCATGCCAAAGCGCTTGGCAATTGGGGCTGCACCACCAGCAATTATCCGGCAGCACTTGATCTGGTGCTGGACGGCAAAGTCAATGTGAAGTCCTTCATCGAGCATCATCCTTTGGATAATATCAATGAAGTCTTCGAACTCGTTCATGCCCATAAGAATAAAGGGCGGGCCATCCTGATGCCCAACATGAATTCATAATCTCAACAGAATGACATTAATCAACTTACAGAAAGAAGGACGAAAATAATGGTTAAAGACACAGCAACAGTTGTCGCAGAGACAGCTCTCGAAAATCCGGTAAACCACAATTTGGTGGCAGACTGGTCGTTTGAAGGACTGAAATACGAGCGGAAACCCGCCATTGACGAAAACGGCAACGAAGTCGATGGCATCTACAACGTCTGGATCACCCTCGATAACGAAAAGCAGTATAACTCTTACAGCACCGAAATGGTCAAAGGTATGATCTTGGGCTTCCGCGAAGCGTCGAATTCTCGCGATGTTAATGCCGTGGTTTTGACCGGCGCCGGCCACAAAGCCTTTTGCACCGGTGGTAATACCAAAGAATACGCTGAATATTATTCCGGCCAGGACCAGGAATACCGTCAATATATGCGCCTGTTCAACGACATGGTTTCCGGCATCCTCGCCTGTGACAAGCCGGTTATTTGCCGGGTCAATGGTATGCGAATCGGCGGTGGTCAGGAAATGGGCATGGCCTGTGATTTCTCGGTCGCTCAAGATATGGCCAATTTCGGCCAGGCTGGACCCAAACACGGCTCAGCTGCCATCGGTGGCGCCACTGACTTCTTGCCGCCAATGATCGGCGTTGAACAAGCCATGGTTTCAGCTGTGCTCTGCCGTCCTCTGTCGGCTCATAAAGCAGCCCGCCTCGGCATTATCACCGATACGGTTCCGGCCTTGAAAGTCGATGGCAAATTCGTGCCCAATCCGCTGGTAACAACTGAAGCTGTGACCGATGACTATGGCCGCATGATCCACGGTGAGTTTAAAACCGATAAGGATGAAATCGCCGCAGCCAAGGAGACCATCGCCTCCGGTGAAATGGATTTGTCTCTGCTGGATGCTAAAGTCGAAGAGCTTTGCACCGCCGTGTTGCACACCTTCCCGGAATGCACGACTAAATCTCTCGAGCAATTGCGCAAACCGAAACTGGAAGTTTGGAATTTACGCAAAGAGGATGCGCGTTCCTGGCTCGGCTACAACATGCTGGCCGAAGCCCGCACTGGTTTCCGTGCTTTCAACGAAGGCAATAGGGAAGTCGGTCGTGAGATTGATTTCGTGGCGCTCCGTAAAGCCCGCGCCGCCGGTGCCCCGTGGTCAGACGAGCTGATTGAAAGTCTGATTCCCCGCGCTGCTGAATAGATCGGCTAATTTGTCAGATTATTTTTTCCCTCGGCGGTCATCACTGCCGAGGGAAATTTTATCGAGCTGCTCGAGATGCTCATCTGTTTTGTGGGCCATGGCCTGAAAGGCCGCCGACATCTCCAACAATGTGTCCAGACGGACATGCATGCCTTCCCGCATCAGTTTTTTCGACAGCCGCAGGGTACGAGCCGGATTTTTAACGATCCGCACCGCCATTTCCTGAGCCTCCGCCATCAACTCTTCCGGCGCCACAACCTTCGACACCAAACCACAGCCCAAGGCTTCCTCGGCATCAATGGTATCGCCGGTAAAGGCCATCTCATGCGCCTTCGATAGACCGACCGCGCGCTGCAATAACCAGGCCCCGCCATCACCCGGCACGATGCCGAGTTGGACGAATGATTCGGCGAACTTGGCTTTTTCAGAAGCTATACGAATGTCACACATCAAGGTCAGATCACAGCCGGCGCCAATCGCCGGACCATTAACGGCGGCGATGGTCGGCGCTTCCAGATTATAAAGCGCCAGCGGAATTTTCTGAATGCCGTGGCGGTATTTATCGCTGATTTCCAGCGGATCACCGCTGAACATGCCGGTCTGCTCTTTCATATCCTTAACGTTGCCGCCGGCGCAAAAGCTTGTTCCCGCCCCGGTCAGGATCACCGCGCCGACACTGGTATCGCGGTTGATCTTATCGCAGGCATCAATGATTTGCTGGTACTGCTCCGGGTGCGACAGCGCATTTCTGGTATCCGGGCTGTTGAGCGTCAGGGTGACGACCGCGCCCTCCTGCTCATAAAGTATAAAATCAGCCATCGCCTACTCCTGAGGTTATGTGCGGACCCAGAGTTCTCATTAAAAGGAGTTGTTTTGTCAATTGGAATTATGGGGACATGCCAAAGAGAATAAGTGCGTTACGTGTCCCCGATAATTCGAGGAAGTCATGACAATATTGAAGTTCATCGGTATTTTAACAATTGGAATAAAGTTAATTATCGTGTTCCCGAACTGCGGACCACCGCGATGTTGATTACTACGCTGGTTAATTAAGGTCGTTTTGTGAAAAAAGTTATTCCCGTATGCAACGGTCAAATGCGAATCCAATTCAAATGTAAGCCCTATTCCTCCCGCGATCTTGTGTCTAAAAGGGATTAATGAAAGCGAAAATCTATTAACAGCAAGTTGGGGACAACGATCATAACTATTTGTTGACGTAGATTTTAGAATCACCCTATAAAAGCGAAGCGGACTTACTTCTTTCAGCTTTTTAAGAAGGAGTCCGTTTCTATTTTAGGCTTACTGGAACTCATATTAATTGGACTATTAGCTATTCTAGCTGTCTTTGGTACTGCATTTGCCAAAGCATTTGGCGCTGGATTGAGGAAAGCTGCGGCTGATCGATTCCAAAAAATAAGTAAAAAGAAATCCAATAAACAATCTAAATAATCATACACGTTGTAATTGATTAGATTGCGGTAAATAAATTTTACAACGATATTTATTTATTAACAAATTATTAATTTTGAATATTTTATGTGATTTCAAGTCATTGATTTAATTCACTTTTATCGTTCAAATATGTTACCAAGCCTTTTATTTTCAACGTTCTCCCTTCGGACCTATTGAACACGACTTTCAAATAGGATAGTGTCGCAGACAGCGGACTTGCCTCATTTTTTTGCGAAGGAGTCCGTTTCCATTTTAGGCCCATTAGAAATCTTTCTAATCGTTTTAACAGCTTTCCTAGCTGCCTTTGGTGCTGGATTGGGGAAACAGGCTAGTGAATTGCTGTGCCAGTGGCTTAAAAAGAAAAAACAAAATTCCGATAAATTAAATGTTGAATAGTTAACCATCAATAGATTCCACAGTCCGCAGTCCGGGCAGTCCAGTCCGACAGTCCGGCACAGTCCGGCAGTCCGGGCAGTCCGGGGAGGCAGTCCGGGCAGTCCGGGGACACAGTCCGGGGACACGATACTTAACTTAATTCCAACTCAATAAGATGTGAATTCGGAGTCCTCGAATTATCGGGGACACGTAACGAGTACATGTCCCCATAATTCATCCAGAACTTTTAGAAAGCTGGATACGCGGATCAAGTCCGCGCATGACGGCAGTGTAGAAATTTGCCTCATTGGTAAAATGCCCCCTCTGTCACCCCGGCCTTGGAGCCGGGGTCCAGTTTTTGAATTCAGATACCCCCATTGTTTTTCAGGTTTTTCGTTGACAATTTAAAATATCCATACATTAATTGGGATTATTACAATTAAAAAGCAGCAGGGAACATTGCCACCAAGGCGATCGCTGAATTGACTTCAAGTACCGTTGATTAATCACGCAGGAAACAACCATGGCCATTCAAGATGTCTCACAGGAAGCAATAGCTAAGCCCGTCCATGCCGCCACGATGAGCGGGGCGGATGATGTCGTTGGCCGGGGCGTCAAGGAAGGGGCCGAGCTTTTCCGGGTGTGGTTTAATGAGCTCAGCAATGTGGCCGAAAATGGCGGCGGGGCGGCTTATGTTTTTGTCATGGGCAGCATGAACGAGATTCTCAAAACCTTTGATATGCCGGTGAGCTTTCCCGAAGTGAACGCGCTGCAAACGGCGATCCGCCGGGTCTCGCGTGATTATCTCAATGAGGCTGAGGATTACGGCTATTCACCGGACATTTGTGGCTATGTCAAAGCCGATGTGGCGATGCAATTGGCCGGCGGCAAGCACCCGATGGGCACCATTCCCAAGCCAAGCATCTCTGTGCTCACCAATGCCTGCAACACATATATTAAGTGGGCGGAGATTTGGGAGCGGCTGCACAAAACACCCTCCTACACCATGGATATTCCGGGCACCCGCTGCTACGGCGATAAAAGCCAGCCCGGCAGCGATGATTTTAAATTTGAAGCCAAATACGTGCTGGGGCAGATCAAGGAGTTGATCGAGCTTTGTGAACAGGTCAGCGGCGTCAAATTCGATATTGATAAGTTCCGTGAAGTGCTCGGCTACGCCAACCGGATGAGCGACAAATGGGATAAAATTATTAAGCTCAACGCCAATAACCCGGCGATGTTTAATGCCCTGACCGACGGCACGGTATATCTCGGCATGGCCAATGGCTTCAGGGGCACCAAGGAAGGTGCGGAGTATTTCGACCGGCTCTATGACGAGATGGTCTACCGCGCCGATAACGATATCGGTATCCGGCTTAAAGGTGAGAACGGCCCGGTTGAAATGGATCAGCAATTCCGCCTCGCCTTCGTGGGCGTGCCTTGCTACCCGATTTTCTCAAGCTTCAACAATATGTTTACCGATTGGGGTGGCGTTTTCGTCACCTCGTCCTATCTGTGGTTTGCCTCCGGCGGCACCTGTGCGGGCACGCAATATGATCTGGATAATCCGCTTGAAAGCTTTGCCGAAGGCCAGCTGCTGATGATCCGTGAAGCCATGGATTCTATGTTCAATCAGGCCTACACCATGCGGGAAGCAGCCAAGAATTTTAATCTTGATGGCGTGGTCTACCACCCGATTAAAAGCTGCCGCACGGTCTCGACGGGCCTCGCCGATCAGCGGCGTTATGTCTCGGAGGAATTGGGTCTACCGACCTTGTTCTTTGAATCCGATCTGATGGACCCGCAGGTGGTCTCCGAAGCGCAAATGAAAAACCGCGCCGATGCCTTTTTTGAAGGCCTCATCTCACGCCGCCAGCAGGCCGCAGTTTAGCCCTGATAGATATACAGAAAGCACAATCATGAACGATAACATGCGATATTTTACCGAATGGGAAGGCAAAACCTTCGAGCAGATTCTTCATCTGGCGAGAGATCTGGTCGAAGACCCAAGTTACCCGACAGTGGCTAAGTGGCGCGAAAATGGCGGCACCGTGCTCGGCCATTTTCAGGTCTATTTTCCGGAAGAAATTGCCCACGCAGCCGGTATGCTGCCGGTTAAGATCAGGGGCGCACAATCGGACGGCACCGAAGCCGAATCCCGGTTTGGCTCCTATTTGTGCTCGATTATCAAAACTTCGCTTGATATTGCCCTGACAAAGGATATCGAGCTCGATTTGTTTGTCACCCATCCGATTTGCGATGCCGCACGTAATCTCGGCGCTATTTGGGACCGGAACTTTGATTATAAAGGCCAGATTTTATACTTACCGCAAAATCCCAACTCGAAATTCGCGCAAGAATATCTCGGCAACGAGTATCAGCGCCTGATCCGTGATATCGAAGCGGCCTCCGGCAATAAAGTTACCGATGAAGCCCTGGTTCATTCCATCGAGGTTTTCAATAAATCGCGGGCTTTGATGCGGGATCTCTATGACATTCGCAACCAGTCGCCTTGGCTGATCGGCGCCGATGATAGTCTGGTTTTGATCTCGCTGGCCGGCTTCCTACCGCGGGAAGAATTCAACGACTTCCTTGAGACCATTTTAGATATGATTCGCGCGCGCCCGGTCAAACAACAGGACAAGATGCGCGTGGTCTTTGAAGGCGGCTTCTGTGAGACCCCGCCGATTGACCTGCTGCAAACAGTGGCCCGGTCCTGTTACGTGGTCGATGATGATCTCTTTATTGGCCTGAGATACATCCTGGATGACGTGCCGACAACGGGTGATCCAATCGATAATCTGGCCCACGCCTATATCGAAGACTCATCCTATAGCCCGGTACAGCATGACCTCAGAAAGCCTAAAGAAAAAATGCTGCTGGAGCGGATCAAAGACGCCGATGCCGAAGCGGTTATTCTGGCTTCGGCTAAAATGTGTGAGCCCGGATTGGAAGAACAAGTCGCCTATTCAAAAGAGCTTGATGAAGAGCACATCCCCTACTTCATCAGTGAGTTCGAGGAAAACCAAACCACCTTCGATCATTTGGCGATCCAACTGGAAACCTTTGTCGAAAACATCATGTTTGACTGACGTGCCGATGAAACAGGAGCAAAAACTATGAAATATACTGCAGGCGTTGACGTTGGGTCTACTCAAACCAAAGCCGTCGTGATTGATGAAGATAAAAATATTGTCGGGCGGTCCCTGATCGATACCGGAGCGGATGTGGTTAAAGCGGCTGAGACGTCATATCAGCTGGCGCTCAATGAAATGGGCGTGAAAGACGAGGACGTCGGTTATGTCATCGGTACCGGCTATGGCCGCTACAAAGTGACCTTCGGTGACCGCCAGGTGACCGAGATCAGCTGCCATGGCCGGGGGGCAGTACACATGTTCCCGGATACCAAAACCGTGCTTGATATGGGCGGCCAGGACAGTAAAGCGATCGCTGTTGAGGAGACAGGCGAGATCAAGGATTTCTGTATGAACGACAAATGCGCCGCCGGCACGGGCCGCTTTTTAGGTGCGGCCTCGATGGCGCTGGATATTCCCTTGGGCGAATTGGGACCAGTAGCGCTAAACTCGGACAAGCCCGTCCGCATCAGCACGACCTGCACGGTTTTTGCCGAAGCTGAAGTGCTGGCCTGGCTCGGTAAAGGCAAAACCGTTGAAGACATTCTCTGGGGCGTGCATCAGTCCATCGCCGCCCGGACCTTTGGCCTTTTGCGCCGGGTTGGCATCAACGATGAGCTTACTTTTACCGGCGGCGTGGCAAAAAACATCGGCATGATTAAAGCCATGGAAGACAAACTCGATTTTAAAATGAACGTCAGCGATGATTCCCATTATATGGGCGCATTAGGGGCAGCCTTGTTTGCCCGCGACAGCCTGCTGGCCGGTGAAGAACGTAAAACCCAAATGGAGATGGCATAACCATGGCATATACAATCGGCTTGGACATCGGCTCCACCTACACCAAGGGCCTGATTTTGGATAGCGACCACAATATTATTGGCCGCGCCATGAAAGCAACCGGCGCAAGGCTGCAGGAAGCAGCGGAAGCCGTTGTCGGCCTGACCCTCGAAGCGGCAGGTCTGAAAAGCAGTGATGTCGAATATTGCATCACCACCGGCTATGGCCGCCATATGTTTGATGAGCGGGATTTGCAGGTGACTGATCTAACGGCGACCGCCCGGGGCTGCAGTTTTCTCTTTCCGGAAACACGGACAATCCTGGATATCGGCGGGCAAACCATGAAGGCCAGTAAAATTGATGAGCTTAAAAAAGTTCAAACTTTCCGGCTCAATGACAAATGCGCCTCGGGTACGGGCATGTTTCTGGAAAAAACGGTGCGTTATATGGGTTATGAGACCGAAGATATCGGTAATCTGCTTGATAGCGCCGCTGAGGCCGTGCCGATCTCCGGCGTCTGCACGGTCTTTGCTGAATCTGAAGTAATTAATCATTTGTCCAATGGGGTGCCGCCTGAAGACATCATGTTTGGCGCCTCGATGTCGCTGACCAAGCGCTCGGTGCAATTGCTGAAACGGGTTAAACCGGAGTCAGAAGTCACCGTAGTGGGAGGTATTTTGCGCTGGTCCGCCATGGCCAAGGCGATTGCTGAAGAGCTTAAACTGGAGGTAAATGTTGCCGAGGAGGATTTACCGCAGTATACAGCCGCCCTTGGCTGCGCCATTTTGGGCCATATTCGCTTGAACAAAATCAAAGCGGACGGACCAACACCTAAAGGCAAAGCTGAGCAACGCGACGCTGCTTAAAAACAACTGGAAACAAGACTATGACTGAAGACTTTAATCCCCTAGAGCCCACCGGCTGTGAAGTGCCGGCCCACCAGCAGCGCCAGGTTAAATCCTATACCGGTTGTGACATCCCGCATGATCCGGAACTGGTCGCCCAGGGCTGGGAGTTCCGCTGTAATACCGATGATAGCCGGCTCAATGACGTCGTTGATACTTATAAAGAGCTCGGCTACGAAATTCACCTGCAAGCGGTGGATCTTTCAGGCTTAAGCTCAGATTGTGGCGGCTGCGCCACCATGCTGCAGGCCTTCAGCGCGGTTTATACCAGGAAGTAGGAACCCTTTCCGCTACCCCACTTTTACCTAATTCAGCACCTCAACGCCCCGGGCAGTGTCTCCCCTGCCCGAATTGCTATTCATAAATTATTGAACAAAAAGTATTAATTGCTTTGTCAGCGATCATCTATTTTGCCATACCATCGCTTCATGTAATAAAATGATATTTGAACTCTGGTGTAGGCACTAACATATGTCTGATTTTAGTGAAGCATTCGCGGCGGCCTTTGCTTTAATAATAAACTTTGAAAGCAGCTTGGCCGAAATTGTCGGCCTGTCGCTACAGGTCAGCTTTGCCGCTGTCTTGCTGGCAAGCCTGATCGGTCTGCCGCTGGGCGCTGCCTTGGCTGTGTTCCGCTTTCCTGGCCGGAAAATCCTGGTTGTTATTCTAAATGCCCTGATGGGGTTGCCGCCCGTTGTAGTAGGCCTGATCGTCTATTTGATCTTGTCCCGCTCCGGGCCGCTTGGCACGCTGGGTCTGTTGTTTACCCCGACAGCGATGATTATTGCCCAGACTATTTTAATAGCCCCTATCATCGCCGCCTTGACCCGGCAATCAACCGAAACACTGTGGCAGGAATATGCTGAGCAATTCAGCTCGCTCGGCACCCGGCCTAATGAAACAGTGATCGCTCTTCTCTGGGATAACCGGTTTAATTTAGTAACCACGATACTGGCAGGCTTTGGCCGCGCCAGCGCCGAAGTTGGTGCGGTGATGATCGTTGGCGGCAACATCGACCACGTCACGCGCGTGATGACGACAGCGATTGCCCTGGAAACCAGCAAAGGAAATCTCGCCCTGGCGCTTGGGCTTGGCGTTGTTCTGCTCTGTTTGGCGCTCGGCGTAAATGCGGCCGCCTTTCTCATCAACGAAGCTGCGGTAAAACGTCATGGATGACTCTCGGGACAACTCGGTTGGCTCAGATATGGCTCTGAAACAAAGTCAAACTAGCCAGCATAACATTTTGCCACTGGCGCTTGATAACGTGTCCTATGAAGTCAACGGCATGCGCCTGATCAAGGAAATGTCTCTAAAACTGGAAACTGGCTCGAGCACCATTATTCTCGGGCCCAATGGCGCGGGGAAAAGCCTGCTGCTGAGACTATGTCACGGCTTGATCGAACCCAAGGACGGCGCTCTCACCTGGCAAGGTCCGCAACGCGCCAATGCCGGCCAATATCAGGCGATGGTCTTTCAACGGCCCGTGATGCTGCGGCGTTCCGTCACGGCAAACCTTCATTTCGGACTTAAGTCACGGGGCATTTCCCGGGCGAATCGCAACCAAATTGCTGAAGAAATGCTGCACATCACCGGGCTGACCCGATTGGCAAAATCACCCGCCCGCACATTATCCATTGGCGAACAGCAACGCCTCGCCCTGGCCCGCGCCTGGTCGCTAAAGCCCGAAGTTTTGTTCCTGGACGAGCCGACCGCCAATCTGGACCCGGCAGCGACTCATTCCCTCGAAGAAATTATCGCAACGATAAAAGCATCCGGCACCAAAATAGTCATGTCCACCCACGACCTCGGCCAGGCCAAGCGCCTGGCTGATGACGTGCTATTTCTCTATCGCGGGCGCTTATTGGAAAACGCACCAGCAGATAAATTTTTCGAGCAACCTCAAAATGATTTAGCGCAGGCCTTCTTAAAAGGCGAACTTCTGTGGTGGCATCGTCAGGAATTAAAGCCGCCTTCAGAAATCAAACACCGGGGCGATAATAAATAATGCGTTGGAAAATTCTTGCAGTAGCACTTCTTGCTTCTGCTCTTCACTCAGCCAACTCTTTTGCCGCCGAGCGTTTCATCGTCGTTGCCTCGACGACTTCGACGGTGAATTCGGGTTTGTTTGATTACTTGCTGCCCAAATTCACCCAGAAACACGGCATTCAAATTCGGGTAGTCGGTGTCGGCACGGGGCAGGCAATCCGGATTGCGCGACGTGGCGATGCTGACGTGCTTTTTGTGCATCATAAGAAATCTGAACTGGCCTTTGTACAAGAAGGCTTCGGCATAAAACGCCATGACGTGATGTTTAATGATTTTGTCATTGTCGGCCCTGGTAATGACCCAGCGAAAGCCAAACAGGCGAAAACCGTCGTGTCGGCTTATAAAAGGATTGCGCAAAGTCGCTCGATTTTCACGTCACGCGGCGATGACAGCGGTACTCATAAGAAAAGCCTGTCCATCTGGCAAGCCGCCCTCCAGAAATTGCCCTCGAGCAGTGAGGCAAAATGGTACCGGGAAACCGGCTCAGGAATGGGCGCTACTCTGAACATCGCTTCATCGCTGAATGCCTATACGCTGACAGACCGGGCGACTTGGGAAAATTTTAAAAATAAGCAGGCGCTCAAAATCCTCTTTCAAAGTGACTCACTGTTGCGAAATCAATATGGCATTATCAAAGTAAACCCAGCCCGCCATAAACATGTCAAAAGCAGTGAGGCGGGTATTTTTATCAACTGGATACTGTCGGCCGAAGGCCAGACCGCCATCAACAAGTATAGGCTCAACGGCAAACAGGTCTTTTTTGCCAATGCCAAAAACTAAATTAAAAGAACAATTTGGTAGCGGAGGAGCGCTACCGCCATTACCACAACTTTCCTCCAAAGGTGATTGTACTTAAAGACTGATCTACGCAATCCTAGGCAATAGCCCAGTTTTTTGCTCATTGAATTGGGTAGGGCCAAACCGCCCTACCCTTTTTGATTAGATTTCAATTTTTTCAGCTATTTCAATCGCATCATCCACTTCTATGCCCAAGTATTTAACCGTGCTCTCGATTTTTGAATGACCAAGTAACAGCTGTACCGCTCGTAAGTTTCCAGTTTTTCGATAAATCAGAGATGCCTTGGTTCTTCGTAATGAATGTGTTCCATAAAGTGATGAATTCAGACCAATTGCCTTAATCCATTTTGATACTAGCCGAGCGTATTGCCTGGTTGAAATTGGGCTCTCGATATTTTTGCGGCCAGAAAATAGATATTTTGAATATTTGACACTTCTCGAATCCATGTACTGATCGATTGCAGACCTCGTTAGTTCGGAAACTTCGAATGTAACAGGTCTTCCTGTTTTGCGCTGGCGAATAGTGCACCGCTTGCCCGCAAATCCATGCGGAGCAATTTCTTCCGTTTTCAGGCTTACTAGATCGCAACCCCTCAACTTACTGTCGATGGCGAGATTAAACAGAGCAAGGTCTCTTTGTTTCCCATCTAGCTGCAAACGAGTTCTAATGGCCCAAACATGCTTGGGCTTCAACGGGGGTTTTTGTCCAATCAACCTCCCTTTATTCCAGGGTTCATTTGAATTGATTTCATTTCGAATAAATAACATGGTCTTCCTCCAGTTTGGTTTGAAAGACCTTTATTATTACTGCTTAGATAAAGACGGTTTCGAAACGACGGGTAAGTGATCCAAAGCGGGCTTTAATATAAACTCCACAAATGGCAGCTTTTGACCCAAATGTATGGACCGACTGCGGTTTGCAAGTGAGATTTTGCTGGATA
>CAZMHI010000077.1:0-20188 GCA_964566055.1 uncultured Rhodospirillaceae bacterium | reverse complement strand
AGGCAACTCGAGTACGGTCAGCTCTCAACAACTCGCGGAAGTAAATTCGCAAGTGATTATAGCCCAAACCAAGCGGTCCGAAGCAATCGCCCGCTACCGGGTGGCCCGCGACCTAATGGCGCAGGGCGATAAAAATGGTTCGGCGGCGGAAGTTTTTGAATCTCGCGCCATTGTTAATTTGCGCAAGGAAGAAACCAAATTGCTTGGCCGGGCCAGTGAGCTTTCAGCACGATATGAAAATGTACATCCGAAGATGATCAAAATTACGGCCGAGGTCGCCTCAATCCAGGACCGCATAAAATCTGAAATCCGGAAAATTGTCGAAAGTTTGAAAAGTGAAGTTGAGGTGGCAAAAGCACGGGAAGTAAGCCTTAGAAGCAGTTTGAAAGATCTTCAAGGTCAGGTATCACGCCAAAATCAATCAGATGTTAAATTGCGGGAATTGGAAAGAGAAGCCAAGGCCAACCGGCAAATTTATGAGGCTTTCTTAGGCCGCTTCAAAGAAGTTAGTAATCGAGATGAAATTCAGGAAGCGGATGCACGGATTATATCCACCGCGACCGAGCCGACCTCACCTTCCTATCCACGCAAAAACATTTTTTATGGCCTTGGCGGCGGAGCCTCCTTGTTCCTCGGATTAATGCTGGTTTTTATCCGCAGCCGCTTGGACAACCGCTTTAAAACCCCAGATGAAATTGAACAGGCAAGCGGTGTACCGGCGCTTGGCATGATACCCTTCGATAAGTTTGTTGCCCGGAAAGAGTCTTACGCTGAAGTAAATATTTTTGACAAATCGTTATTTACCGAAGCAATTCGGAGCCTCCACACCTGGATTTTTGTTAATGATCGCACCGATGAAAGCAAAGTTCTATGCGTGACATCTTCGCTGCCGTCGGAAGGTAAAACAATAACCACCTTGTCCTTGGCCCGGGTGGCTGCGATGTCAGGTCAAAAAGTTGTAATTGTCGATTGTGATCTGCGCCGCCCGAGCATTCACCGCGCTGCGAAAGTCAGCAATAGCCGGAGTATTGTGGATTTACTCCAAAACGAAGCTAATTTAGAGGATGTGGTCTCGGTTGATAAACACTCCGGCGCCCATCTGATTCCGTCAAAGGTCTACCGCGGCAATCCGCTGGATTTGTTGCGTTCACAGAGTATGGATAATCTCGTTGCCGCCTTGAAACAGCATTATGATTTTGTCCTGCTTGATACGCCGTCGATATTGGCAGTATCTGATCCCAAGGTACTAAGCCGGCTGGCAACGCAAACACTTTATCTAGTTAAATGGGATGGCGTACCGAAAGATGCAGTACTGTCCGGCATTAAAAGCCTCGTCGATCTTGGCACGAATTTCGTCGGCGTGACCATGACGCAGGTTGATCTGCGTAAACACCAAAAATACGGCTATTCTAGCGGCGGCTACTATTATGGCAGTTATCAACAGAGTTCCTAAGAGCAGTTAGATTTATAATACAAGTGTAACCTAAAGTATTAGAGTGGAGGCAGGGGATTGCTGCGAATTGCATCAATAATGTCATTTGGTATCGGACTGATTTTAATGCTGCTGGCTCTGCCGCGGCTGATGGGAGCTATAATATTACTCCCTATCGAAAAACCCGTCACCGGCAAAATTTCGATTAACCCAAAATCTCAAGCAGATCTCAATACGGATATTAGCTACCAGGAATCCGCCCTACAGTGGATTGATAACGGCCGCATATGGCGGGAAATTGGCCTTTCGCATATTCAGCTTGCACGCTTGAACAGATATCGCAGCGCTAACGGCCTTGAATCCGTTATCAAAGCGAAATTTGTCTTAATGGAAAGCACCGTCAGAGCACCAACCAATCCTTTTACCTGGGCGCATTTAGCATTTGTTGAAAATATTTTGACAAAATCATCGCCGGCGGTTGAATTTGCCTTGGTTAAATCCCTAGAAAACGGCCAATATGAACCGCGCTTGGTTTTTTTCAGACTTGGTCTCGCCTTAACAATCTGGCCCGAACTTAAAGCAGAAAATAAGAAAAAATTCATCAAACAAATAGATTTTGCCGCACAGCTCGATCGATCTCGACTGGTGCGAATCGTCACCCGCACCCGCTCGACAAATTTGGTGCGTAATTTAGCCGATGCCAATGGCAATCCGGTACTGCTATTGGAATAGGATCAGGTTTGAGAACGCCAGGCCTGGGTATAGGCGACACCAAGAATTAGCGAAAAACTGATGGCAACGGCCGGTATTTGTGCACTGAAATCAACCAGTGAATGAACCCCCACCAAAGCGATCGCAGCAAGGCCAATGGCCGGGTAGATTTCATCGCGATTTCGAGCAAAAATTCCACGCAGACAAACTGCTCCGATAATGACAATCGTCAGTATAAGTATTAACGCCGCCGGAATCCCTAATTCCAACGCCGTTTCCAAATAGCTATTGTGTGCTTTGTCCCAAAAGCCTGAGATATTCTGGTCCCGGATACTCCAAGATACGTCTAAAAAATTGCCATAACCGACACCGGTAAAAGGAAATTCCGAAATTTTGTTAACGACCAGTTCATAGTAGTCCAATCTATCATCCAGTGAATTGTCCAAACTAGACATACGATCACTTACAGCTTGACCGCTTAAGGCAAAAAATATGCCGCCGACACCGGCCACTAATAAACTCAATCCAAGAGATCTCGCTCGATGGGCGATTTTGGTAAAAGCATTAGCAAGACAAAGAACGGTGACGCCGATTATCGAGCTCGCTAATCCAGCGCGGGAATGAGTTAGCAGCAGAGCACTGGCGAACGTTGGCGTTGCCACAATCAGAAAAGCAAGACGAAGGTTTAGAGAGTCAAATATATGCAGAATAGACCTGCGGGCATCCAGGCGATCCGACATCACCAACCTGAATTCATGAAAAAGCAAACCCAGTGTGACGATAAGGCCTAAGCCGGCATAGGTGGCGTAATTGTTCCGATTAACAAAGGTACTTGTTAGATCATTTTCATAGGCCCATTTTTTAAACCACAGAATGGAATTGTTGCCGTTAAATTCGACGATCAGGCCATATGCAGCATACAAAAAACCGGCTATTGAAAAAATCAGTAAGGCGTTGTAGGCCCGATGGGGCGCCCGGCACAGATTCAAGGCAACCCAGAAAATTCCGCCATAGGTTAGTAATTTCATCAATGCTGTCGCTGTCTCATAAGCATTGATGCTGATTTGTCCTGAAAACTCCATGCCTCCGAAACCATTTACTTGGCTCCAAATCGGATTATGCCAGGTGCTGGGGCTAAGGGATATAAGTTGAAATCCAACCCAAATTAAAACCAATAAAAAAGGGATGACGACCAACAATAGGCGCCTAGGCGACAATGCCAAACCATAATTTTTTAAGGTTGTGCCCATCCCCCAGTAAAACAACATCGTACCCGTTGCTAGAGCCGCCACACTCCACGCCCAAGGCCGATTGGAGCCGAATGGTAACGGCGACAAGACCACGATGGACATCATCAAAAAGAATAATGTAGGTAAAAATTTCAATCTGATCCCTGCCGCAATGATTTATCCTTAACTTCATATATGAGTATTCTCACCTCAGATACCTAGATAAATCATCGTAAAAATTTGTAAAAAATAAATTTTTTAAATTGATTCTGAGCAATATATCCCCATATGCAGAACGTCGCTAACCTCAACTAAATATTATGTTTTTTGACGAAAAAAAGAAATTTTAAATGAGCCACAAACATACTGTTGGAAAGTGAAACTTTATCAAGAGAAAAACGAGGCCCAGTTACTTGGCAGTTATCCGTTAAGTGACCGGCGGGCGGGCATAAACCGGCGACAGAGTACCGCCGGATATGATGACGTTGATCGCCGTGATGGCGAGCGGCGCGCCTCTTCGCCGCATGATATACGTAAAATATCCTGGGGTTTCGTTCGGGCAGCGGATTTTCTCGCTGTGGTTCTCACTGGTTTGGTATCTTATTATGCGCGGCATTCTAATTTTGATTTGCCGCAGATTTATATTGTCGCGCTAGCGTTTACCAGCGTATTGACTTTGAATTACATGCAATTCGCCGGCGCTTATTCAAATATGCAGGGTGGCTTCGGCTCAAGCCTTTGGCATATTGCCAAAGGCTGGTTCTGGGTCGTAATAACCGTCGTACTCATCGCCTTTTTCACCAAGACATCAACCAACTTTTCCCGTGTCTGGGTATTTTTGTGGCTAACCTCCAGCTTTGTCATGCTCGGTATCATTCGCATTGTTTTACTGACAAAAGTAAAACAGTGGAGTGAAGCAGGTATCCTGACAAGCAATCTAGTGGTCGTCGGCACGCGTGACTATTGCGAAGAATTATTGGCGAGATTGCAGCTGGGAGGCGATGACAACGTTAATCTCCTGGGCGCTTTTTTAATCGATGATAGCGGTGAAATGGATGCTATTGGCCGGGTGCCGGTACTTGGATATTTGGATCAGCTCCCAAATTTTCTATACCATACCACAGTTCAGCAAGTTATTTTGGCGATGCCATGGCAACACAGTGGACTGCCAGATTTGCTTGAGCAGTTAAAATCTCATCATTGTGACGTCGCATTAAGTCCTGGGGCAATTGGCTTTCAAATACCTGATCTCGGCGCTATGCGCCTGCACGACACCACCTTGGTCCGCGTCATTGAACGGCCGATCTCGGGCTGGAGCAGTTTTATAAAATATCTTGAAGACCGCATCTTGGGCGTGCTGTTTCTTATCCTAGCTTTGCCGGTATTTGCGCTAATAGCCATTGCAATCCGCCTTGAAAGCAGTGGGCCGGCATTTTTCAGACAGAAACGGCTGGGCTTTCACAATGACGAGTTTTCAATTTACAAATTCCGCTCCATGCGGACTGAAAGCAGCGCTGAATCTACAGTGAAGCAGGCAACCAAAGATGACCCGCGCGTTACGCGTATTGGAAAATTTCTGCGCCGCTCAAGTCTTGATGAATTGCCGCAGCTGATTAATGTCGTTAAAGGTGAGATGTCTTTGGTTGGCCCGCGGCCACATGCTGTCGACCACAATACGCAATATTCAAAAATGATTGATCAATATTTGGGCCGGCATAAAGTAAAGCCCGGTATTACCGGCTGGGCGCAGGTCAATGGCTTTCGGGGTGAAACCGATACTTTGGATAAAATGCAGGGCCGCGTTCAATATGATTTAAAGTATATCGACAATTGGTCATTCCTGCTCGACATGAAAATTATATCGATGACGTTTGCTGTATGTTTCGGTGGAAAGAACGCTTATTAAGGATTTAATAACAACAAATTCAAGGTGTGTCGAAAACCTGTTCCAGAAGCTCCTGCTTTACAAACAATACGTCACGCTCAACAGCGAAAGAAGAGGCTTGGCGACCATACTCCTGGAAAATGATCGGATAAAGATCGGCAACACGCAATAATTCACATACGTGAGAAAATGATGGCGGGCGATTTTTGTATTCGCTGGCAAAGGTCACTTCACACAATACGACATCTGTATTTTTTAAGACGTTGGAGGCACCTTTCAACATCTCTACTTCATGACCTTGAACATCTATTTTGAGCATCTGAACACGATCATCATTGCTTGATGGATTGATATCATCGAGCCTCTGAACATCGACCTCGATCGTTCCGGTCACTTTTTTGTCGCGGGCTTCGACAATTCTGTCATCAAACTCCTCAAATGAGGCGAATGTGCTTTCATCCGTAAGATTTATTAGAGCACTTCCGGGCGAGTCCGATAGGGCGCAATTATGTAGTGTTGTTCGATTTCGTTCACCAAATCTTGCCGTCAATTCCTGAAATGTAGTTGTCACCGGCTCAAAACACGTTAGCTGAGTATTGGGGAAAATTTGCAAGAAACCAGCTGCCCATGAACCATTGTTCGCGCCGACATCAATTAAATGGATTGCGGAACTGGGGTTGATAAATCTTAAAAAATTTATCCAATCTTCTGTTGTCGTTGGTCGGCGTAAAGTGTGCCACCACAAACTGGTGGTAAAATGCTTATTTTGCTTTTTTATAACGGCAAGCTCTCGCAGCATATTAAAGCGAAATTCAATTGCATGAGCATAGTGCCAAAGAAATTTAATCATGAGCTACAATATCCACTTTTCAAGGCTTATCAATAAGATAGCAATCTAGAAATATAGTTTTTTTTAGTATAAATAAAATTATAATATTTACTTTGTAATAACAATTTCAGCGCAGTTTATAATATATGTATCGTGGCATAATATTTAAATAGGATAGAGTTGCGAATTGAAAAATGCCGGTTGATCGGATTTGCGCACATAGTTTTTTTTCGGCACCCCTTGAGGGTGGCGCTATTGTTGTTGATCTCGGCGCAAATCAAGGCGAATTTGCGGCGACAATAATCGACAAGTATAACGTCGCTGTTTACGCTGTGGAGCCGGTGCCGAAATTATTTGGAAATTTACCAAAGCACGAAAAGTTTCATCCCCAACAAATTGCAATTGGCGGCGAAGAAGGCGAAATAACAATTAACGTATATGATGACCGCTGTGCGAGTACTGTGGCCCATGGAAATACCAATAATTTTGAAGCCATTCCTGTCCCGTGTACAACTTTGGAGAATTTTTTGGAACAATCAAATTTGGCAAGTGTTGATTTGCTTAAAGTCGATATCGAAGGATCTGAAATCGAGATGTTCAATTCCGTACCAGATCAATTGCTGAACAACATTGGTCAGATCACAATAGAGTTTCATGACTTTTTGTATCCAGAGCTTGGGGAAAAAACGAAATCGGTTATCCAGCGGCTTGAAAACAGTGGTTTCTATCGAATTAATTTTTCAAACGACAATACTGACGTATTGTTCGTAAATCGCCGAAAAGTACAAATTGGAACAATGACGCTGCTGTTGAATAAATATGTTATCAAATATCTGCTCGGCATGTTTCGTATGTTCAACAGATTGCATAGCTGATCCGTGATATGTTAAGCGGTCAATCTGTTAGCATGACTAAAGGCCCGACATGGCCAGCTCGCTAAGCACACGTTTGACCAAAGGACTGTTTGCTAATACCTTTAATCAGGGCGTCAATCTTCTCATTCAGCTTGCCGCGGTTCCAATATTTTTGATTTTCTGGGGTGCGCCTCTTTACGGTGAGTGGCTAATCCTATTTGCAATTCCTGCCTACCTCGCGCTTAGCGATATCGGTTTTGCCACTGCTTCCACTCATCAAATGGCGATCTTGGTTGCCGCTGATAAAAAAGGCGAAGCGCTATCCGTGTTTCAATCTACCTGGCTTTTTGTATTTGTTGTTTCACTGATATTGTTGGCTATCATATTGGCTGCCGTCCAATTTATTCCCTTCCTCGACTGGTTTAACTTCAGCCAAATTAAATCTCAGGAAATACGCCTTGTCTTGCTCGTATTGTGCCTGCAGGTTTTTGGCGGACTGCAAACATCAATGCTTCATGCCGGATTTAATTGCGATGGCCAGTATGGTTTAGGCACTTTTATCACGGCGTTAATTAGATTATTTGAGTTTGCACTGCTGATATTTGTTGTCGTTGCAGGTGGCGGGCCGCTTGAAGCGGCCAGCGCCTATTTGGCAGGGCGTCTGCTAGGTTATGTTGCCATGCGGGTTGTCTTACGCCGGCGCGTTCCCTGGTTAAAAAGTGGCTTCGGTGAAGCTCGCCTGGCAATACTCAAAGAACTGTTGCGGCCGTCCTTCGCCTTTATGGGATTTCCCTTAGGCAATTTTTTCAATCTTCAGGGATTTGTTTTGTTGATCGGCGCCATCAGCGGACCAACTGCCGTTGTTATTTTTTCGACCTTAAGGACCCTGACCAGACTGGTCGTGCAATTTGTCACTGCGGTTAACGCGACCATAAGGCCGGAAATTTCTATGGCGTATGGTGCCGAGGACTTTGACTTGATCCGCAAACTTCATCGGCGCAGTTTGCAGGCTTCAATCTGGATTGCAGCTTTGGCTATTGTTCTGCTTGCCCTATTTGGCGCGGCGATCGTCGAAAAATGGACAGGCGGTCGGGTAGCAATGGATTACGAATTATTTTATTTGCTGCTGGGAACAGTTTTTGTAAATTCGTTGTGGTGGAGTAGCCTTAATGTCCTTTATGGAACCAATCACCACCAGGGTTTAGCCATAGTTTTTTCGGTAACCAATGCGCTGATGCTAGTGATCGCTTATCCGCTGGCGATTTCCTTGGGTACACCAGGAGCAGTCGCCGCCTTGCTGATTATCGAATTAATTTTGGCAGTTTATACGATCTCAAAAACTTTTACCTTTATTCAAGAGAATGGCGCTACGGTGTGGCTTGAAGTCATAAAGCCGCCGTTATTTCTCATCGATCAAGCAAAAACACTCATATCGAAGGCCTGATCCCGCATTATTGAAATATCGTTATCCTTTGAAAACAATTGTTTTTTTCTATTTTCTCCTCATATATAGAACGCAATAAACAGATACAGATAGCGGATTTAGATTTTGACGACATCGCAAAATATTTTGGTCACCGGCGGCGCTGGTTATATCGGCAGTCATGCCTGTAAGATGTTGGCACATGCTGGATTTGAGCCGGTTGTGGTCGATAATCTTTCGACTGGCTTTAGCTGGGCCGTACAGTGGGGTGAATTGGAAGAATGCGATATTCGCGATGGTGACAAGCTAAGGCAAATTTTTGAGCAGTATAAGCCGGTTGCGGTGATGCATTTTGCCGCCAAGGCATATGTCGGAGAATCCGTCGAAAAACCCGATATTTATTACCATAATAATATCGTCGGAACCTTGAGTTTACTAGATGTTATGCGCCAGCAAGATGTTCAGAAATTAGTCTTTTCCAGCACCTGCGCGACCTATGGCACACCGGAAAGTATGCCGATCAATGAAAGCCAGCTTCAAGCGCCAATCAATCCTTATGGCGTGAGCAAACTTACCGCTGAGCGTATGATGACGGATTATGGCCTGGCCTTTGGCCTGCGTTTTGTGGCTTTGCGGTATTTTAATGCCGCCGGTGCCGATCCTGAAGGCGAAATCGGTGAAGCCCACGACCCTGAGCACCATCTTATCCCGATTGTGCTTGATGCAGCAGCAGATCGGCGCGACCAAATTCAGGTGTTCGGCACCGATTATGATACCCCGGATGGCACGTGTATCCGGGATTACATACATGTCACTGATTTAGCCGAAGCGCATGTGCTGGCCTTGAATTACCTGTTAGATGGGGAGGACTCCCAGTTTTTAAATCTCGGCAACAATCAAGGTTTCTCGGTGCGCGAAGTTATTGAGGCAGCAGAACGAATTACCGGTCGGGAAATCAAGGTGGTAGAATCCGTTCGGCGGCAAGGTGACCCTGCGCAATTGATCAGCGATTCAACCTTGGCGCAAAAAACGCTTGGCTGGAGGCCTCAGCGTTCAGGAATTGATATTCAGATCGAAGATGCTTGGCGCTGGCATGCAAAATATTTTCAACATAATTGAGCAGTGGCCACTGTGATTATTGTTTCAAACGGATTTAGTCATTTTCATTTGAAGGCCGCGGCGGCAGAAGTCCATCGGCGCGGCAATCTTACCGTACTTTTAGCCGGAGCCTATCCTACTCCGAGACTTAAAACCTGGCTGCTAAAAATGGGCATCATAAGTCATCCCAAAATAGAGCGGCTGCTGGCGCGCGAGGAGCCAGAATTAGGAGTTAAAGTTGATCCGGTATTCCTCCCCGAAGTATTGGCCCAGATCGGAATTTATCTGCGGCGTTTTGAATATCTGCCTCTCAAGAGATTTAATGATTGGATAATTCGCTTGGCCTTTAAATGGTACGGCAGTTGGGCAGCTGGGCAAATAAACCGACACTACAAATCTGCAAAAGTTTATCACTACCGCGCCGGATATGGCGGGCCTTCGGTTCAAGTGGCTAAACAGCTTGGCATGGTGACATTGTGTGATCATTCCATTATCCATCCGGATCTCCTTGATTATTTTGTTGAAAACCAAGGCCAGTGGCCGGAACCAGGTTACCAAGGATCAATCGATTTACTATGGCGTTATATAAAAAGTGATATCGAACGGGCCGACCATGTCGTCGTAAACTCGGACTTTGTCAAAGAAAGTTTTCTCCATATGGGCTGGCGGCAGGATATCGTGCACGCCCTCTATTGGGGCATTGATGACAGTTTTATTCAAAGTCTGCCAGTATCTGAAAAGCCGGAAAATAATAAGTCGGATGCCCCAACTTTTGTTTTTGCCGGATATTTCGGTGCCCGCAAGGGCGCCGATGTTTTGGTTGCTGCTTTTCAACGAATAAGTGACCTGCCTTGGCGCCTTGAAATATATGGACCTGTGGAGCCGAGCTTTAAATCCAAGTATGGCGATTTTTTTGCCGATGAGAGAGTCCATTACGGCGGCAATCTTTCGCGCGATGAATTGGCGGAAAAATTAACTGATGTTGGGCTTTTTATTTTTCCAACTTTCGCCGAAGGTTCAGCTCGGGTGTTATTTGAGGCCCTGGCGTGTGGTTGCTATGTCATAACGACACCAAATTGCGGCTCCATTGCTGAAGATAAAATTCATGGCGCCGTGGTACAGGCCGGCGATGTCGAAGCAACTTCTTTAGCTATTCGTGAGGCCTTAAATAATCCTGAATTAGTCAACCAAATCGGCAAAAAAAATAAAGAATTGATTACTTCGACTTATTTGCAATCTTCGTACGGTAATAAATTGACAAAATTGTATGAAAACATTGGAAAATAAGCACTTTTCCCAATAAATACATGGGAAATTAGAACAAAATCACTATATCGGAAGTAGGTTCAACTTGAAGTAGCTTACGATCGTGTACAGCAACAACAAATATTTATATGACGCCCCTCCCTCTATGGATGATACTCCATGGAGCGGACCCGTTTTTCCGCTTATCAAGCAAGCTTACACAAATAATATATTTCTTGATTTAGCCGCCTTGCTCATTCCGATGACGTATGTGCTGGAATTTAATTTAATCGGCCGGTTGTATGCTATTGAGTTGCTGTTGCTGGCCTTGCTCCCTGTTACACTTGTGCTGCGGGGACGTTTGTTGTTCAACAAAATGCCGCTCACTATTTTAGGGCTTGGTTTGATTTGGTTTAGCGGTCAAATAATTACCGATATTATTGTCGACACGCCGTTTCGCGATCTCGCTAGGGGTTGGGCCAAAATTACCTTTACCTTACTCAACTTTACCTCAATTTATCTGCTGTTGGTAGATTCGCGACGCCGGATCATCCTTTTTGCCGTTGGTCTGGGTATCGGCACTGTTTTCTTGTTTATTTTTAATCCGCCGGCAATTGGTGTTACCCAGCCATGGAAATTTGGTCTGGGATTTGCACTTGTCTACGGCGTATGCGGTATACTGAGTTTGCGAACAATTACTCAGAAAAAAATAATTGCGCCCATCGCCTTTTTTGCTGTTTCAGCCTTCTTTTTTAGTCAAGGATTCCGGAGTGGAGGCGGTGTCGCGTTTATAACTGCAGCCTATCTAATCCTCAGCAATATAACGTCCAACCGCCGAAATTTTTCGCCGATGCGTGTTGTGTCTCTCGCGGTAGTCGGCGTTATTGTTATTGTCGGCTCATTGGAAGGTTATGAATATGCAGTAAAAGAAGGCATGTTTGGCGCCAAGGCTCTGGCCAGCCTGCAATCCCAAAAAATTGGCGATTATGGTGTCTTACTTGGCGGACGAAGTGAAATCCTCATTGCCAGCCAGGCGATTGGAGAATCACCAATTATCGGCCATGGCTCATGGGCCAAGGATCCCTATTATTCCTACCTCTACGCGGTACTGCAATTTGGTCATAAAGCCAAAGATATTCCGTTTTTAAACACTGATCTTATACCAACCCATTCGGTTATATTTGGCGCTTGGGTTGAGTCCGGTATTTTGGGCGGCTTTTTTTGGGCTGCGATTCTGGTCATTGTTATTCGCGTAATGTTGCGCCTTTATGCCAGCGACGACCCGCTATTGCCACTCTTCGCCTTTATTGGCTTTCTGATGATTTGGGATATTCTTTTTTCACCCTTTGGAGCGGACCGGCGATTTGTTCTGGCCTATTTCATGTGTTTGATGGCCTTGATTTATCCAGCGCTTTACTCTGCCAATGGAGTGGATGACGACGATGACCGCTATTATTATCTGGAGGAAGAACCAGAGGAATTTTACGACGAAGATTTAGGCTATCAGAATAAATGGAACCGGGGCAATTAAACGCAATGACATTTGGCAAAAATGCTAGAATAGCCGTTTTTGGAACTATTTATCGAGCGGGTTAAAGGCTAAATGAAAATCCTTCATGTTATTGCGTCCTTATCCCAGGAATCTGGCGGTCCGGCAAAAGCTATTCTCGAAATGGCGGCTGTTGTCGCCGAACGTGGGCATCAAGTCACCATCTATACGACTGATCATGGTGGCGAAGTTGTGGATATAGGACCGGCACGGGCGGTTGGCGTAGAGGTGCAAATATTCCCGGTCCAATTTCCCTACTATTGGAAACGCTCCAGCAAAATGGGTGCGGCTCTTAAAGAAAATTGCTCTAAATTCGATGTCGTACATATCCATTCTCTTTATCTTTACCATAGCTGGGTCGCCGGATCGCTTTGTCAAAAACAAGGTGTCCCCTATATTGTGCGACCGCATGGCACCTTGGACCCTTACCTCTACCGGCGCCACCGGTTGAGAAAGTCCATCATGGATGCTCTATTCCAAAATCGTGTGTTGAGAAACGCGGCAGCTATTCATTTCACCACTGAAGAGGAAATGAATCTGGCAACACGTTATGTTTTTGGCACGCCGGGCCAAGTGGTGCCGAATGGTCTCAAAATTGGTGATTACATCGACTTGCCCGAACCTGGAAGTTTTCGCCTCCGCTATCCCGAAACAAATGGCCGGCGAATAGTGCTTTTCCTGAGCCGTCTTAATTTTAAAAAAGGTCTGGATATTCTGGTGCCGGCATTTGCCGCGGCGTCAAAGAAATATGATGATTTACATTTGGTAATCGCCGGCCCGGATGAAGGTATGAAAAGCAAAGTCTTGAGTTGGGTATCTGACAACAATATCGGCAAACGAGTAACATTTACCGGAATGCTGCGCGGTAACGAAACCTTGGCGGCCTTTCGGGATGCAGAACTGTTTGCGCTGCCGTCCTATTCAGAAAATTTCGGCATCGCCGTCGTTGAAGCAATGGCTTGCGGCGTGCCGGTAATCATCTCGGACAAAGTAAATATTTGGCACGAGATCGATCGCGCCGGCGCCGGCATTGTTGTACCGGCCGAAGTATCGTCATTTTCAAATGCTTTGATCCAAGCCTTGGGGAACGAATCTAATTTGCTAGAAATGGGACAGCAGGCAAAACTGCTTGCAGCCGAAAAATTTGATTGGTCGGCGGTGGCCGAAAGCTTTGAAAATATGTATGCGCTCGCCAGCAACAGTGCATCTACTGGAGCGGCCAATTGAAAATCGCCATTGTGTCCCATAGTTATCTAGAACCGGAGAACCGCAAAAACGTCGCAGCACTTGCTGACTTTACGACGGTACGCGCCATCGTACCAAGCCAAGGACCAGTGCTGGTCTTTCTAAAATACAGATTTCAAGACGATCAAAATTCACCAGATATTTTCAAACCTTTGAGGGCATTTTGGTTTTCATATAGCGGATACATCTTGTGTTCACTCGACTTGGGATTTCGCCAATTTAAGCCTGACATTATTAATGTTGAATACAATCCGTGGTCGCTGATGTTCTTCCAAAGTCTAATTTATCGTGCACTTTTTTGCCGTCACGCCAAGATCGTATGTACGCTCAAAAAAAATACCTTCACTACACGCAGTAATTTCAGAGGCTGGGTAAAAGAAAAACTGGCACGATGGACTTTGAGACGGACAGACTTTGTTATTGCCGGCAGTGATTTGGTACGGCACATGCTGGCCGAAAAATTTACCTATCCAACCGACCGGATGGCGGTAGCGCATCACCTTGGCGTCGACACCAAATTGTTCTCACCTGCAGAACCCAAGCCGGACAGCGATGAAATTATCGTTGGCTTCACCGGACGATTAACCGAAGAAAAGGGAGTGCTCGATTTAATTGAGGCGGTAAAGCTGTGCCGTCAACGTGGCCAACTACCGGTTAAACTGCGGCTTCTAGGGCAAGGCGATTTGAGCGAAAGATTGGCCGAGATGGCGAAAGCTGAATACTGGCTGGAAGTTCTGCCACCAGTGCCAAACGCTTTGGTTGCTGGTTTTCTCACCAAACTTGATATCTTCGTTATGCCTTCCCATGTCGTCTATGACCATGAGGAACACGACGCCCACGCTTTAATGGAGGCGATGTCTTGCGGAGTTGTTTCTATTGGTTGCCGTTCGGGTATAATACCGGAACTATTAGGAGACGGAACGGGGATTTTAATCAAACCTAATGATAGTGAAGCTCTGACTGAAGCTATTGCTGGACTTTGCCGGGATGCTGAAACACGACAAAAATTGGGGGCTTTGAGCCGGTCCAAAGCCGAGGTAGAATTTTCACTTAAAGCAGTGGCGCAACAGCGCTCAGAAATATTCAGAAAGATTATTGATGAATGAAAATCCTGTAAACCTGGAATACAGCGCCAAGCAAAGCTATCAAAGTTATGAGGCCGGTGCTGACTATGAGCAGGAACGGTATTCTGGGATGCTCGGCAGATACCGTTATAACCGAGAGCAACGAGCTGTCAGCAAAATTGTAAATTTGTTGCCGGCTGGCATATCAATTGCTGATTGTCCTTGCGGCATCGGTCGCTGGTGGGATGTTTTAGCCAAGCGGGCCAGCCGCATCGTGGCGATGGATATATCCGAGGGCATGCGCCGCCATGCAATTGAAAGAGCCGAAACGCTTGATCTCGATATTGATGTCATAGCCGGTGATGCCGAGAACATTGCTCTGCCCGATAACAGTGTTGACTACGTCTTTAGCCATGCGCTGACCAAGCATCTTCCAGTGCCAATTCAATATAATGTTTTGGCTGAGTTTGCCCGTATATCGAAATCCGGCGTGATCTGTTCCTTTGGCGTATTCTCTCATATTACCTATGCAATTTGGCGTCGGCGTAAGCTGGAGGAATCATACCCGGTTTTATTTGAAGAGCTGCAATGGATGGCCACGGCAGCCGGATTAAAAATTCGGACCATGGAGAAATGCACCACGCCAGTTGGTGTCGAGTATTCTGTCCTGTTTGATAACGAACCTGCGTAACTTGGCGCCACCTACCAGTGAACATTTTTGTCGAGGCGAAAGCCAAGCTTTTCAAGAAACCGCCAGAAAGTGCCGATAGGTTCTAATACCCATTTACTAATCCGGGCTATAACATTGGCAAGTGGTGTCAGCCAATTTTGTGGATGCCCCATCACTTTAATGTAGAAACGCTCAAGATTCTCCTGGCGCAATCGTTCATTTTTAATCGATGCCTCTGATTGATCATGCCGCGAGCCGGAAATTGATTCATCATGAATGCGGAATATCGACATAAAATCGTTGACGACAATAATGTTCTTACCGGCAAGAGCAAAGTCGAGAACCAACTCGCCGTCCCACCAAATTCGATTGCCGGGATTAAAGCCGCCCACTTCCTTGAAGGCCTCACTTTTAAAAAAAGTTGATTGCTGCATAATTACCGCGCCGCCATGGACGTAGCGCCAAGGAGAAAATCGGTCGGAATAAAAACGCCTAAATACACCACCATTAATATCGACCATATAACCGTGTCCGGTGATCACATCAACATTGCCAAAACTTTTAAAATAAGACACCGCTTTAGACACCGCGCCCGGTAGCAGGGCATCATCGGCATTTAGATAGGCATAAATATCGCCCGTAGCGACGGCAAATCCTTTGTTTAATCCATCAACTGGCCCCTCATCTGGTTCTAGAACCGTCTTGGTTATATGCGCGCTTTCGCGTTCGATAATCTCCCGGCTGCCATCAGTCGACCCAGGGTCAACAACAATGTACTCAATGTCCCCGTAGTCCTGCCCGGCAACGGATTGGATAGCCTCTTCCAAGAACTTTGCCTGATTGAAAGAAATAGTGACGATAGAAACCTTCACGATGATTTCCTTCGCCTAAACAAAAAATCGGCTTGAATGGGACCGATTTTGGTATCAATCACTTTGTTAAACTCACCGGCCAATTCAAACTTCTGATCCCGGAGGTATTCAATCACATCGGCGGCGAAACTTTGACCCGCATAAAGCTCAACATAAGAACACTCGACATAAATATGGTCGAAACAGGCAAGGAGCGGCTCGCTGCCATTAAGTGCATCCAGCTCAAACCCCTGAACGTCGAGCTTCAACAAAGCCGGGGCAGTTATTTTGTCAGGAGATAAATGAGTATCGAGACGGCTCTTTTGCACCGTCAGCGTTTCGGCAAGTTCAGTGCCGGGAAACAATTTATTTTGCAAATCGGTGATCGGCAGCAAGGAAGATGAATCGTCCCGCTTAGAGAGATGAATTTGCGTCTCGCCATCTTGTGGCGCGATCGCGGTTTCAAAAAGTTTTACACCCTCATTTGCCGCGAATAGTGTCCTATACGTCGCCGCAGGCTCCGGTAACGGCTCGAAAGCGAATATTTTGGCGCCCGGGAAATAGGCTTCACAGAACAAAGAAAACTGCCCTTTATTAGCGCCGATGTCGACTATGGTTGCGGGCTTTAAGCCGTGTAATGCTTCGCTATGCTCAATCGCAGCACCGACACCGAAACGCAGACCGCGCCTTCCGGCGGACGAGCCAAGCAGACGCAAAAGTTTAAAAAATCTTCTGATAAATCGGGCCATAGCTATTTGAGAAACTTCTCCTGCATTGCCGAACCGTCACGTTTGAGCTCATCAAGCTTGAGGTCGATTTGAAATTCGTAGATTGCGCGTAAGACACAATATCTGAACCCAATCTTACCATCGAGAATGCCGAGGCGGAAAATATACATCCAGAAAAACACGAAGAGGGGACGGAACGGCAAATAGCGGTAAGCAAACTGTTTGAGGCTGCGGCGATGTTCGGGCCCTTTTTCGCCAACCTTCGAGGCAATGGTTTGACTGTCCTCTGTTTGCTGCTGATATTTATAGGCTTCAAAGGCCTCGAAACTCGAATAGGTGTTATGACGGTCTATATAACGCTCGATACCTTTGTCGTCATGATGAATGAAGGGATGTTTGAGATAACCGGCCCCGCCATCTAAGATCATATGCTCGTGAACAATCCGTTGCTCATAGCGCGCCTTGCCCAATTGAAACAGCCGCAATTGCCAATCCGGATACATGCCGGCACGCCTGATCCAGCGGCCGCTGAAGATATTTTTGCGCGCAATATAGTAACCCGCTTGCGGCGCAGCACTTGCAATCGCGGCTTTAATGTCTGATGCCAGTTCCGGCGTTACCCGTTCATCTGCATCAACGATTAAAATCCAGTCATGCGCAAAGCTAACATTTTCAAGTGCCCAGTTTTTATGATCGGCAAAATTATCGAATTCCCGCTGAATGACCGTCGCACCTTTGCCGGTCGCAATTTCTACCGTTGTATCATCACTTAACGAATCAAATACGACCACCTCATCCGCCCAGTCAACGCCATCAATACAAGCGACAATATTCCGCTCTTCATTGCGTGTTGGTATGAGCACCGAAACCGGTACTTTATTATTGTCTGCCATATCGCGTTTCAATCCGGCTAATCATTAATTACCTATTATATTGTAAATGCTTAATCTAATTACCATTGTATAATTTGAATTGGTAAAATCTTTATCTATATTCCGGTAGTTTCAGAAGGCGCCATCCTGTCATGCGGCTGATCATTTACGGCTTAAATTTCTCGCCCGAGCCCATTGGTGTCGGTAAATATACCGGCGAGCTGGCTGAATGGCTGGTGGAGCAATCGCATGAGGTAAAAGTTGTCACCAGCTATCCCTATTATCCCGACTGGCAACTTCCCAGCACTGCTTCAAAGTTTTTATGGCAAAAAGAAAGGCTGGCCGGCGCCTCAGTCCATCGCTGCCCGCTTTATGTACCGAAACAACCTTCGGGATTGCGGCGTGTCTTACATCTGATCTCCTTCGCTGTCTTGAGCTTACCGGTCATCCTGTGGCAAGCCCTGATATGGCGGCCTGATGCGATTCTGGTTGTCGCCCCAACCTTGGCGGCGGCACCAGGTGGCATTTTGGCAAGCTGGCTTGGTGGGGCAAAAAGCTGGCTCCACATTCAGGATTTTGAAATTGATGCGGCCTTTGATCTTGGTATTTTAAAAGGCCAAGCTTTGCGCAAACTGGCCCTGGCAATCGAGCGTGGCATTTTCCGGCGCTTTGATGCCGTCTCAAGTATTTCCAAAAACATGTGCGCTAAAGCAGCTGAAAAAGGCGTTGCGGAAAATAAAATAAAATCATTTCCTAATTGGGTCGACACCGATTCAATTCACCCGATTGCGGATGCCAGGTCTACACGCCTGGAATTTGGCATTGAGCCAGAAAAAACAGTGGTGCTGTATTCCGGTAATATGAATGAAAAACAAGGGATCGAAACATTGGTCGATGCCGCTCGGGCATCCACCGAGAGAGCTGATCTTATCTATGTTTTAGCAGGCGGAGGACCGGCCCGGCCGCAATTGGAACAACAGGCGCAGGGGCTTAACAATGTGATTTTTCTGCCGCTGCAGCCGGCGGAAAAGTTAAATCAGCTTTTAAGTTTGGCCGATATTCATGTTTTACCGCAATTGGCCAACGCGGCTGATTTGGTGATGCCGTCGAAATTAACCGGCATGCTGGCGAGTGGCCGTCCTGTCATCGCCGGCGCCGAACCTCATACTCAAATCGCTGAAGTTATTACCGCATGCGGCATCGCTGTTGCACCGGAAAGTTCTGCCGAACTCGCCCATGCCATTTCTGCCTTGGCTGATGATGATGACAGGCGAAAAAAGATGGGCAGCAAGGCCCGCGAAACCGCTGTCAGTGAATGGGAAAAAACGAATGTGCTAGGTAAATTTATTAGTGAGATAGAGGCAATTACCAGCACCTAAATAAATCAGGAAATAACCGCGATTTTTTGCACCGGCGCCAGCATCAACTGTTCAAAATCCACCGCTTTAACCGGTTTGCTGAAATAGTAGCCTTGAAAGTATTCAGCTCCCATTTGACGCACGAGATTTAGCTGGCTGACTGATTCTACGCCCTCACAGATAACTTTTATATTCAACGCTTTTGACATCGATATGATTGCCGTCACCATGGCGACATCGTCCTGGGATTTATGCAGATCGCGAATGAAAGACCGGTCAATTTTAAGAATTTCAATATCGAGTTGTTTGAGAGCTCGCAGCGCTGAATAGCCGGTACCAAAGTCATCCAGGCAAAAACGCGGATTTACCTGATCAGAATTGTGAAGTGCTTCAATAACTTTCCCTTTATTGTCATCGATAAAGGTGCTTTCGGTGATCTCAAAAACAATTGATTCGGAGGACAATCCATACGTCTCGAGAGCCGCATGAATAATTTCTTCAAATATATTTTCACGAATTTGCTGCGGCGATATGTTCACCGCAACATAAAAGTCATCGAAGCCGTTATCTTGCCAAACGCGCAATTGACGGCAGGCCTCGCTAATAACCCATTCACCGACCTCATTGATAACACCTGTCTCTTCACAAACAGGGATAAAATTATCTGGCGAAATGAGGCCCCGCTCCGGATGAAGCCAACGTATTAAAGCTTCCGCACCGATTACTCTGCCATCCCGGATATCGACAATAGGCTGATAGAAAAGTTTAAATTCGTTTTGCGTCAAGGCTTTGCGGATGCCGTTTTCAATAGCCAGCGCTTCCAAGGCTTCTTCGTTCATTTCCGGGGTGAAAAACTGATAGACATTTTTACCGGCGGCTTTGGCTTTATACATGGCGGCATCGGCATTTTTAACGAAAGTTTCCTGATCGTCAGCATCTTGCGGATAAAGCGTGATACCGATGCTCCCCGTGACGACAACTTCGGTGTCATCTATCAAATAAGGTTGGGATAGGCTGGCAATTATTTTTTTCGCCACCACTTCTGAATCGTGACGCTTGTGGATATTCGACAATATGACCGTGAACTCATCTTGGTCAGCCCCCATTGATGGGTCCAGTTTGAATGTTAGTGCATCACCGGCCTT
>CAZMHI010000076.1:3952-20236 GCA_964566055.1 uncultured Rhodospirillaceae bacterium | reverse complement strand
GATGACATCGAACGTTTTGACGATCAATATGGACGCGACTAATGGCTCAATTATCTAACTCGCTCGCTAATCGCGACATTGAAAATTTTCTGCACCCCTATACCAATTTAGCCGTCCATCAGGAAACCGGCCCCGTGGTGATCACCAAAGGCGAAGGTGTTTACGTCTATGATGAAGCCGGCAAGAAATATATCGAAGGCTTGGCAGGGCTTTGGTGCACAGCGCTGGGTTTCGACAACAAGCGCCTCATAGAAGCTGCCACCAAGGCAATGGAGCAACTGCCCTTCTACCATACCTTCGGCAGTAAATCCCATCCAACAGCGATTGATTTAGCGGAACGACTGATCGAGATGGCGCCGGCACCAATGTCGAAAGTATTTTTCGCCAACTCAGGCTCGGAAGCCAATGACACGGCAGTAAAAATAATCTGGTACATCAATAATGCCCTGGGCCGGCCTGAAAAGAAAAAGATCATCTCCCGGGAGAAAGCCTATCACGGGGTCACACTGATGACGGCGAGCCTGACCGGTCTGCCTAATAACCACCGGGATTTCGATTTGCCATTGGATCGGGTGCTCCATACGGATTGTCCCCATTACTACCATTTTGGAGAGGACGGTGAGAGCGAAGAGGACTTTGCCAGCCGTTGCGCCGAAAATTTGCGAAAACTGATCCTCGATGAAGGCCCGGAGACCATCGCCGCCTTTTTTGCCGAGCCGGTGATGGGAGCCGGTGGCGTCATACCACCGCCCGCGACTTACTTTGAGAAAATTCAGCCGATCCTTCAGGAACACGACATCTTATTCGTGGTTGATGAGGTCATTTGCGGCTTTGGCCGCACCGGTAATATGTTCGGCACCGAAACCTATGACCTCAAACCCGACATGATCACAGTCGCCAAAGCCCTGTCTTCCGGCTATTTGCCGATTTCCGCCTTGATGGTATCGGATGAGATTTTTCAGCTTATGGTCGCCGAAAGCGAGAAAATTGGCATTTTTGGCCATGGTTTTACCTATGGCGGCCATCCGGTTCCCTGCGCCGTTGCCTTGGAGACCTTAAATATTTATGAGGAGATGGACTTGATCGGCCATGTTCAAGCCACCTCCCCTGCTTTGCAGGATGGCCTGGCCAAATTAGCGGAGCATCCCCTGGTGGGTGAGGCCCGTGGAGTCGGTCTTATCGGTGCCCTGGAAGTGGTAAAAAACAAGGAAAACAAGCAGGAATTTGATGTTTCAGACGGTGTTGGCGCCCATCTTGCCAGCCGCGCCCAAGCCAATGGCCTGATATCACGCGCCATGGGCGATACCCTTGCTTTTGCACCACCTTTAATAATTGATAATTATCAAATCAATGAAATGTTAGCTGTGGTAGAACAATCACTGGATGAAACGCTCGATGTAACAATTGACCGCGGATTGAAATAAATTGAAAAAGTCCTTGGCAAATCGTGTGATTTAACCAACTTATAAGGTATATTAGTTTAATTCGAAAGAAACATTGGGAAAACCAGGAGATTTGAGCATGAATTACGACCAGTTCTTTGCCGATAAGGTCGCTGCTCTGAAGGCTGAAGGACGCTACCGCGTCTTTGCCGATTTGGAACGTGATGCAGGTAATTTTCCGGCTGCTAAAAACTATCAAAACGACGGCACTGCCGATATTACAGTGTGGTGCTCAAATGACTATCTGGGGATGGGTCAAAGTCGGGTCGTTATTGATGCGATGCACGAAGCCGTCGAAAAATGCGGCGCCGGCGCTGGTGGTACACGGAATATTTCCGGCACCAACCATTTTCATGTGCTGCTCGAAGCAGAGCTTGCCAGCCTGCACCACAAAGAAGCTGGCCTTATTTTCACCTCTGGTTACGTCGCCAATTTGACAACCCTCAGCACCATCGGCCAGATGATGCCGGACATGGTCATTATTTCCGATGCGCTTAACCACAATTCGATGATTGCCGGTATCCGCCATTCGCGCTCCGACAAAATGATCTTCAAGCACAATGATCTCGAAGATTTGGAGGCCAAGCTTAAGGAAGTCGGCCCGGACCGGCCCAAAATGATCGCTTTTGAATCGGTTTATTCGATGGATGGCGATGTCGCGCCGATCAAGGAAATTTGCGATCTCGCCGACCAGTACAATGCCCTCACCTTCATCGATGAAGTCCACGCGGTTGGCCTCTATGGCGATCACGGCGCGGGCGTTGCTGAACGCGATGGCCTGATGGACCGTATTGATATTATTCAAGGCACGCTGGCCAAAGGTTTTGGTGTGGTTGGCGGCTATGTCGCCGGCACGGAATCTATGTGCGACTTTATCCGCTCTTATGGCGATGGCTTTATTTTCTCATCCTCCATGCCGCCGGCTGTTGCCGCTGGTGCTTTGGCCAGCGTTAAATATGTACGTGAACACAATGAACTGCGGGAACAGCATCAGGAACGCGCCGCAACGCTCAAGCAACGCCTCACCGATGTCGGTATCCCGGTGATGCCGTCCGACACGCATATTGTACCGGTAATGGTCGGTGATCCGGTGCTCTGCAAACAAGCTTCAGATGAGCTGCTGTATAATCACAATATCTATGTGCAGCCGATCAACTATCCGACCGTGCCGCGCGGCACCGAACGCCTGCGCTTCACCCCCACTCCGCTGCATAATGACGAGCTGATGGATCACCTTGTTAGTTCATTGCAAAAAGTCTGGAGCCAGTTGGGGCTTAAGCAAGCGGCTTAAAAAGAAACCTATTCCTAAGAATTAAAGGCGGCCCAAAAACGAGCCGCCTTTTTTCACCCGATCACATCATCGGTCAGTGGATCGCCACCAGGCGTCGGCATATTACTGTTTTAGATAAAGACCAATCCACCCTATAAGGTTCAAACTAATCTGACGGAGCAAGCCATGCCTATACGCGGGATGGCTTGAACAAGCTAGGTTTTAATTAAACGGGACGATATTCTCTGTCGGAGCTCGCTCGACTAAAGGCGCTATCGCATCGCGGTCAAATTGGCGATTAAGATATTATTGGCAACTTGAATTTCGTCGGTGATCTTGTTCGCCATCACTTTGTCGGCCGCTAGGGCTTCCGAAGCCGCCTCAGCCGAGCGTTCAGCACTTTTCTTCATGGCCTTGACGATAACGCCTTCGATCGCCTCCACAACCTTGTCGCCCTGTTCCCCTGTCGGACGCACGCCAAGAATATTGAAGATCTCTTCGGTTGCTTCCTGTGCCCGGTTGTTCAGATTTGTACTCATATTTTTCAGCTCGCGCGTTGCGGCCCCTCCTTAGAGATGAAAAATCTAGTTCCAATTAATTGTCAGACTAAACCGATCTTGATCATTTATGGCAGTTTCTACCGCTTTTTGAATATCTTTGCACTCAAGTCCTATATCCATCAAGAGTGTATTTCATCGAAATACTTTCTAACTTTTCTCATAATTGTTGGCGACGAGGCGGTCGAGCAGCCGCACACCGAACGCCGTGCCGCCTTTGGGCACGGTTGGGGCATCGGCTTTGGACCAGGTCACCCCGGCAATATCCAGATGCGCCCACGGTGTTTTGCCGACAAAGCGTTGCAGGAATTGAGCCGCGGTAATACTACCGGCACCCCGGCCACCGATATTTTGCATATCCGCCGCCTGGGAATTGATCATTTTGTCATACGCCTCACTCAACGGCAGACGCCAGAGCTTTTCATCAACATCCGTGCCAGCCTTGGCGAGGCGCTCCGAGAGTTGGTCGTTATTTGAGAACAGGCCGGCATGATGACTGCCGAGCGAGACAATGATGGCACCGGTCAGGGTTGCCAGATTAACCATGAATTTCGGCTTAAAGCGGGTATTGGTGTAGTGCAGCGCATCGGCCAGCACCAGCCGTCCTTCGGCATCGGTGTTTAAGACTTCGATTGTTTGGCCGGACATTGAAGTGACAATATCACCCGGCCGCTGAGCATTACCGCCCGGCATGTTCTCAACCAGCCCTACGACGCCGACAACATTTGCTTTGGCCTTGCGGCCTGCCAGCGCTTTCATCAGGCCGATCACCACGCCGGCGCCGCCCATATCCCATTTCATGTCTTCCATGCCAGCCGATGGCTTGATCGAAATACCGCCGGTATCGAAGGTCACGCCTTTACCGACAAAGGCAACCGGCTGGGCAGCTTTGCCCTTGCCTTTCGGTCCGCCCTGCCATTGCATGACGACCATTTTAGATTCCCGGACACTTCCCTGGCCGACACCCAATAAGGCACCCATGCCGAGCCGGCGCATTTGCGCTTCACCGAGGATTTGTACTTTGACACCAAGCTTTTCCAAAGTCTTGGCTTGTTTGGCGAGGGTGTCCGGATAAATCACGTTCGAGGGCTCTGAAACCAAATCGCGGGTGAAGAACACACCATTGGCTACTTTTGCGAGGCCGGCATATTTTTTACGCGCATTGGCAAAGCCGGCACAATGCAAAGTGATTGATTTGAGGCTCGGTTTATCCTTCGGTTTTTGCTTGGTTTTGTATTTATCAAACCGGTAGGAGCGAAGCTGGGCACCATATCCAATTTCAGCAGCTATATCTGCGGCACTCATTTTGGCGTCTTTCACAGCATCGACAGCAATGGCCACCGTGCCTTTTTTGCCCTGCCGGGTACCGGCGTAAATCCGCCCCCCCAATTTCTGCATTTCAAGCTCAGTGACATCTTCAGCTTTGCCAAGCCCGATGACCATAACCCGGTCAAGTTTCGTCCCGGCGGGTGCCATGATGTTCAGTGACTGGCCTTTTTTACCTTCAAAACTGCTGGCTTTGATCGCCCGCGTTAAGGCGCCGCCTGCTTTTTTGTCGAGTTTAGCCGCGGCTGCGGAAAGCTTGCTGCCGGCATTGGCGCTGACGACAACAATACCCGTCGCGGGCAGTCCTGGTTTGGCAAAGGAAATTTTCATGTGAGCCTCTTAAAAATTAGCTGTTCCCGAAAAACATTAGGTTAAATTTAGCCGACAACTCGGCAAAAGAAAGCATTTGTTGGTTCTTGGTGATCAAGCATCCGTTAGGTCGGCTTCAACTTCCTCGACTTCTTCGCGTTTATAGTCACTGAGCAACCACAACAATCCACCTGGCAAGGCGAAAACGATATTTGTCAAACCGAACAGGATCGACATGACGAAGGCATCACCTTCGGCCACCCCGACAAAGGCAAAGGCAGCCACCATGGCGCCTTCGCGCACCCCCCAGCCGGCAATGGAGATCGGCAGGGTGGTGATCAATATCACCGGTGGTATCAACACCAGGCAATCCAAGACCGAAACCTCAATGGCCAAAGATCGCGCAACCAAATAGGCCGCGAAGGAGATTAATATATTGCCGAGTACGCCCAAAGAAATTGCCTTTAATGCATAAGCTGGTGAGAGAAAAAGCTTCTTGGCGTCTGTTGCCAAGTGACCGAGACCGCGCACCAGCTTCCAGGACTGTAAACGTTGGGGCAGCCGGTCTAGCAGCATTAAAAAAACGATACCCAGTACCGCCAAGGCAGCCAATGCCGGAAACGCATATTTGGCCGGGTTGTCACCAATGCGCGCCAACAGAAAAGGCTGGGTGATAATGACTAAAAAGATTAGCCCGGTAACGGTTGCCACACGCTCCAGCATCACGCCATTGACGGCGCCTTGAAGACTTACGCCGGCTTTCCGCGACAGAAACATGCGAAATGCATCACCACCAATCGCCGAGGGCAAGGTCTGATTGAAAAATATAGCGATATAAAGAATTTTGGCTGCCACCCAAAATGGCAGATGGGCGTGAATTGCGTGAAGCACGATCTGCCAGCGGATCGCATTGTTGACGATCAATACCAGCAACACCATGATCGCGCCGAGCACAAATATGTAGCGGATATCGGTTAGCCGCTCGGCGGCGGCACCGATCTCAAAATTTGTCGCGATTAACCAAATCAACAGCGCTGATATGACAAATTTTGCAATAAAAAACAGGGTCTTCTTATTCATGACCCTCGTTTAGCACGCCAGCGAGGCAAACAACAATCCCATAAAAACTCACCCCATCCGTACTAAATCCAAATTAACGAATCTTTAGCTTAAAAAGACCTTGGATCAGGGAGTGGTGAAATCTACCACTGCGCTATTGCAATCTTGGAAGGGTCGAATGTTTTGGAAGGAACTATGTTTTATGCAAGATACTGATTTAAAATTATTTTGCAGATATATGATCAATGAAATAAAATCATCTTCCATAATTGTAATTTTCTTTGCTACTTCGTTTACTTTTTCTGAATTAGTTGAAAGTTTTTCAATCTCGGGATCCAAATATTTTATATTCGTCCTATCCAATAAATATAACGCGTCGCATTTCGAGAAAAGTAGCATAACGGGTCTTAGGTGAATCTTTTCATCTAAGAGTTCTTGCTTCAAGTGGAGAACAGCATTCTTAAATAGAATCTCAACTTTTTTAACATATTCAATTTTGTTTTCAGCATTGAAATATTCTGCAGCATCTACGACAAATATATAACGGTCAGCTTGAATTACCCACGAATAAAATTCCTTCGAAAAAAGTCTAAATTGCGTCGAACCACTTTCATCACTGGAGGAGAAATTGTTCGAATATTCTCCTGGAAAATCGGCGATTTCTACATCAAACTTTCTTTTAAAGTAAAAAAAATTTTTTTCGTAGGTATACCTGTAGGAAAAAACATCCTTGTCAGTGGTTGGACCCAAATTCATACCTGACAACATCGCATGCATATAGGCAGTTATTCGTTCAATGGTCTCAGTCCCGGATACACTTATTTTACTTGCAAGTCTCCCTGAAATTATTTTATCGAAAACAACCGTAATTAAAGTGGTTTTACCTGAGCGAGGCATTCCTATTACAGCAATTCGTAGCGAATATTTGATACCCCTAGAAACAAATTTTACTAATGTTGAAATAATTAACAAACTCCCGACAACAATCGGAATTATTATCGCCAGTAAATCCCAGACGTTATTAAAATCTAGTCCTGTGACAACTACGTCCATTTTTTATCCAGCAAACATTCTTCTAATTGGATCACGATTAACGAAGATGTTGATTAAACAATAAATTGAATAACAAATCGTGACTATTGATATCGCCAATAAAACCCGTCCAGAAATGATATCCTTTTGGTTGGGTAATATTTCCAGCAAAAGTTTTGCAATCACATTCATGCCAAATAGAGTAAATCCTGCAACAACGGTCAAAATAAAGTTATTTTTAATTTTTTCGTAAGCAGAATTAACTTCCGAGTCAGTTGGCAAGAGATGAGCATCTGGGGTCTTGGCGAGCATAAATAGCGACCAAAATCCAAAAGTCAAAAGAATGGTACCCATATCCGGATATTCCCACCACTTTTTACCGTCCAACAACCATACCCGGAAAATCAGTTCTAGGGTAAATGGGGTTAAGGGTAATCCAATATCTTTTGTAATCGACATTTTTACAAACCCAAATATTCTAAATCATCTTTCAACTTCGGGAAACCACAACTAAGGTGAGAACCACGCCCACGCATCTTATTTTGATGTAAAATTTAATATTTGATATACCTTTCAATCACAATACACACCACACATACTTGCGCAATATCTTTCAATTATTATCTTCGTAATTGTACGATAAACAAAAAGACTTAGTCACCCCATTCGCACTGGCTGGCGTTTGCGGCCCCAAGTGCCGGCAGGGCCATCAAAGATCCCAGCTGCAGCTGTCCCACATTTGGCGCAATGCCCATCGGCGGTGAGAGTCCAGGTCGAGAGCTCATACCAATCCCGGCCGATCAGCGTTTCGCCGCAATTGTGACAGTAGGTACTGGAACCGTCATAGTCATGAATATTACCAAGATAGACATAGCGCAGCCCGTGCTCGCGAGCAATTTTGCGAGCGCGATGCAAGGTATCCGGCGGCGTGTTAGGCTTGTCGGTCATTTTCCAATCGGGATGAAAGGCCGAGAAATGGAGCGGCACGTCCGGTCCAAGATGCTCCATGATCCAGGCGCATTCTTCGTTGAGCTCTTTATCTGAATCGTTTTCTCCTGGAATCAGTAAAGTGGTGATCTCAAACCAAGTATCAGTTTCATGTTTGAGGTATTTGAGCGTGTCGAGCACCTCGGCCAAATGGGCCGAGCAGAGCTCCATATAAAATTTATCCGTGAAAGCTTTTAGATCGATATTGGCGGCATCGATGTGCTGGTAGAACTCCTGGCGGGGTTCGCGACAGATATAGCCCGCCGTCACGGCGACAGTTTTGATATCCCGGGCATGGCAGGCTTCGGCCACGTCAATGGCGTATTCCATAAAGATGACCGGATCATTATAGGTAAAGGCGACGCTTTTACAGCCGAGCTGCTCGGCGGCTTGAGCGATTTTTTCTGGGCTCGCCTGATCCGCCAGCTTATCCATTTGCCGGGACTTGGAAATATCGTAGTTTTGGCAGAACTTGCAGGTAAGATTGCAGCCGGCCGTGCCAAATGACAACACCGGCGTACCCGGCAGGAAATGATTAAGTGGCTTTTTTTCGATCGGATCGACACAGAAGCCCGATGAGCGGCCATAGGTCGTGAGCACAATCTCACCGTTTTCGCAGGCGCGGACAAAACAGAGCCCCCGCTGACCATCCCGAATTTTACATTCTCGGGGACAGACATCACATTGCACCCGGCCATCGTCGAGCGCGTGCCAGTATTTGGTCTGAAAATTCATGCCTGAGTGTAGCACGAAGCGGTTTTGATTTTAACGCTGCTTCACCAATTGCAGTTTATCAATTGCCGTATTGAGCCTCGACATAATACCGTCGCTGACATTTTTACTGCACATGATGTAGCGCAGCTCGCCGGGCGGCGCATCTGTCATCGACAGCATTTGAAGTTTCTTCTTCCCGCCATCGACCGATCCCATCAAATAATCGGCGGTGTCAACCGAACTCAAAAGATAATCAAACCGGCCCGCCATCAGCATCGCCACCGAACCATCATTTGTCTGATTGTGAACAACTTTCTTGGTATTGTGTTTGACCAAGAGATCGTCAAAAAACTTACCGTAAGACCAGCCGCGGCGAATGCCTACTGTGAGATTATTATCCGCCAGAAGATCAGCGAATGATTTGTGAAGCAATACTTCAGTATGATCTTTGCGTACCATCGCCCCAGTGCCATTGCCTTGGTAGAACGGTTTACTAAATTTAGCATAGGCTTGACGTTTCGTTGTCTTAAACCAGCCGGTGCTGCATATCGCACCGCGGTTTTTAGCCAGCATGGATTGGGTTCGAGAGGCCGACGAGCGCTTCCATTCAAACGACACTTTGGCCGTGCGGAATACCTTGGCGGCTTGTTCGATAAAAAGACCGGTCACCGTGCCATCGTCTTTCCACACCCGGAATGGCGGACGCTGATGCACCAACCAGCCGATATCGGCAGCATATGATTTACTGGACGGCAAAACAAAACTCATCGCCGTGGCGAGGCAAAATAATTTAAAGAAATTCATTTTAAAAATATCCGTTATCGTTTTTATAAAATAAATATACTTTCAGCAGCCGCTGTCTTTAAGTAATTCGACCTGATCGAGGCGGGCAACGACGGCGTAATTGCCAAAATCCTGCAAAATGAGTTTGACGATACCGTCTTCCCGCAGTTCCACGCCAAGCTCAACATCCGGCGTTTGCTTAGGATCATAAACCGGAAAATAAGCCAACCGCATATTCCAATTGGCAGCCTCACTGAGAACTTTAGACAGCTGAGGCGACATTTTCGCCTTACCGGAGCCGACGCCAATAACCGCGCTCACCTCGTAAGGATTATCCAAAGTGGCGCCATCGAATATCGCTTTGGTCAGATGCTTGCCGCCTTCAACCGAGCGCTGGATCAAGGATTTGATATGCGCAGTTGGAAAAAGCGTACCTTTCTTCAAGACCACACGCTGAGCGGTAGGTTTGGTATATTCAGCAATCCCGCCGAGCCCGCTGCCATCCAGCGCCGCCACGCCTTTAATCTCCTCGGTTTTTTTACCGTTGGTGGTCTCGGAAACCCTGAACCTAAAGCCTAAGCCATCTTTGGCTTCCCAGGTCACTAGCGAGCGGACATTTTCAATTTCCGGCCGGTTACCATAACGCAGCCGCAAATATACTTTGCTTTCAACCGTCCAGGCATCACACTGATCTTTAAATTCATAGGTCATAACACCACGCGCAGCAGTTAAGCCGCCATTCGAGCCGGCCTTGGAGAGATGCATCGCATAAACCGCCCGGTGTGGCACTAATTCAGGCACTAATCCAGCCGCCTTGGCAGGTTGAATCGGTGCTGCAGCGTAAACGCTGCCGAACAGGGCGGCAGCTAATAATGGCGACGCATAAAAACGCATAGTTTTAGTATCCGTACTTTGAATAAATTCTCGCGCTTATCCTAAAACATCTGGACCAATAGCGCCAAGCGAAAGCGGAGATCCTGGTTATCACAATTGCGCTTTACCGGCGTGAATCCGGCGCGACACGGCAGAATCTATCGATAAATAGGTAAAAGAATCCGAGTATTGTTACACTTAATCCTTAGCCTACCACCATAACTCATTGTTTTTTAACGATTTATATATTGGCACGGCCTTTGCGTTGTTAATCGGAAGGTAATCTCTTTTGGTTATAAAGAGTTCCGCTGGCAGGCAATTCGAAAGGATTTTTCGTGTTAAATAATTTGGTAGTAGAACAACCCCTAAAAGATAAAAAAGGCCATCTCAATCACATTGCTGAAATTGCCCGTCGCTTTTGTGCGCTTGGTAGTCCCGCCCCAACTCTCAGTGATCCCATTCATGAAATCACCGATGAAAAAGAGCTGATGGAGGCGATCACCCGCATTCTCGGCGAAAATGAAACTTTGAGATTAAAGTTAAATGAGCAGGCAAAGCGAATTTCCTATCTTGAAGAACTCGCGACCAGCGATGAACTAACGAAGGTATTGAATCGGCGCGGATTTGAGGCTGAATTGAAGCGGATTTTGGCCCGTGCCCGACGCAACCCGGAAACTGGCGCTTTGGTTTATATTGATCTCGACCAATTTAAACCGGTCAATGACACCTACGGTCACACCGCGGGTGACGAAGTTTTGCGGGAAGTTGCTCGCACACTCCTCGAACAAACCCGTGATATGGACGTGGTCGGTCGTCTCGGAGGCGATGAGTTTGCCGTTATTCTCGTGAATACAGACCGCGATAACGCTTTGGGCCGCGCCGAAGCTCTCAATAAGTCGCTGAACGAAGCCTCTATTTCCTGGGAAGGTCAAATTTTACCCATTCAAGCCAGTTTCGGCCTGCAAACCTATCAGTCAGAGGATGATGCCCACAGCCTGCTGCGCAGTGCCGATGCGGCAATGTATAAAATTAAACAGATAAAAGAAGCTGAAGGTAAGCGCCGGCGCCGCTCTGCGGAATTGCCCCCCACAAATCTCCACCGTCCTGCAGCACCACGGATGGTCGGTAATGCCCAAGGTTTCTAATACCAGCCTCAGTTCCCGCAGAGATCCCTACTTCGAGACCCCACTCCATCGCTTTGATAGTGATCCCGGGCTCAACACCCTGCGCAGTCTCGGAAAAATCGCTAAGCGCTACAACGTGTGCGCAATTTCGCCGCGTAATATGGTCGAATTAAGCCATGATCTGTTCTCGTCCGGCCATTTGACGAAAGACCAGCATGATGTGCTGTCCTTTCAATCTGAACTAATGCCGAATTTTGATGTAACAATTGGCGCCTTAACGGGTGAGCCGGCCGATCCTGATAGGCCTCGGGACTACACCGAAATTTGGCGGCAACGGCTGGAGTTTGAAAGAAAATACGCCGAGAATGCCGAGCGGATAATCAGCCGCACACAAAAAATCCTGGATTTGCTGGAAACGATTGAAAAGCAGCCGAAAGTTCCGCGGGCATTAAGCAAAATCAACCGGCCAATCAACTTGCCGATTAGCATACCGATAAAACTGCCGCCACTAGGTTTTAAGGCAGACTAAAATAAACTTAGGTCATAAAATCTGGCAGACTTTTGATAAACCGCCATATTCCTTTGAGGTTCAGACGAGTCTCATCTTCCGGTTCCTCAAGTTTCTCGAAATCACTTTGATCTTCGCCGCCTGAAGCGGTTTCAAAATTAGCGATTTCTTCAATCGAAGGTTCTTTGAGTTCGGCGATTTGCTCATTTTGCGAATTGCTTTTCGCCATTGTCACCGCTGGAGAACTCGGCGACGGTGCCGTTAAAGTGAGGCCGCCAAAAATATCATCTTCACTATTTTTAGGAAGCTTCTCTTCTCTGGCATTACCTGCATTTGCCACCATAGTTAGCGTGTTTTGCTGATTCTTAATATCACGGCAAAGCGCATACAGATCCATCTCGGTAACAATCCGATGAACGGCGCAATCTTTATCGACAATGAAGGATAGTCCGTGATCAGTGATTGATTTCTTGGTCGCGGCGTAACTAAATCCATCAATTGCCCATGATGCAACCGTAACCCCGACGGGCACAGCGCAGCCGCTTACCAATGCAGATAGAAATAGTGCGGAGACGACTCCCAACCACCGTCTCATAGTCAATCCCTCAAGCTTCCTGTTAACACGATTATTATTTTTAGCGGCGCAGTGTCTCTCCGCGCTCTTAGCCAGAAGTATGCACGTCTTTTTTGAAGCCTGACAACCGGAAGGCTGCCATTTATAAGGATAAATACGTAGGAGATACTACAGGTAGTAGGTTGGCAAATAACCACGCCTAAATAGGTTGGCTAACTGTCTTTAGAGTCGCCTGATTCAGACTGATCTGCCTCGCCCTCTTTTTTCTTTACCTTCGGCAGATCGGCTTTGATATGGAGCTCTTTATAGCGCTCCGGCGTGATCTCAACCGGTGCATTCATCAAGAGATCTTCGGCCTGCTGGTTCATCGGGAAAGCGATAACTTCCCGGATGTTCGGCTCATCAGCTAACAGCATGACGATGCGGTCAATGCCGGGGGCTGAGCCACCATGCGGCGGCGCGCCAAATTTAAAGGCGTTCAGGAGACCACCAAACTGCTCTTCAACATCGCTGTTGGAATAGCCGGCAATCTCGAAGGCTTTGTACATGATGTCCGGGCGGTGGTTTCGGATCGCGCCCGAAGACAGTTCGACGCCGTTGCAGACGATGTCATATTGATAGGCGAGGATTTCTAGCGGGTCTTTATTTTCAAGCGCTTCGAGCCCGCCTTGCGGCATTGAGAACGGATTGTGGCTGAAATCAATTTGCCCCGTATCGTCATCCAATTCATACATGGGGTAGTCGTTGACCCAGCAAAACTTGAAGCAGTCTTTTTCGAGGATATCCAGCTCTTCGCAAACTTTATTGCGGGCAGCGGCGGCAAAGGGCGCGAAAGTCTTTGGCACGCCGGCAACAAAGAATACGGCATCGCCATCGGCAAGCTCTAACTCGGTGCGGAGTTGTTCTGTGCGCTCTTCACCGATGTTTTTGGCAACCGGTCCGGCCCCCTCGCCATCCCGGAAGAAAATATAACCCAGACCCGGCTGGCCTTCACCTTGCGCCCAGGAATTCATACGGTCACAAAAGGCCCGGCTGCCGCCTTTGGGGGCCGGAATTGCCCAAACTTCGACATTGGGGTCTTTTTCCAGCATACCGGCGAATATTTTAAAGCCGGAACCAGCAAAGATATGGCTGGCATTGCTCATTTTCAGAGGATTGCGGAGATCGGGCTTATCCGAGCCATACCAGCGCATGGAATCCGCATAAGCTATGCGCGGAAACGGCAGTGGCGAAACCTCACGGCCGTCAGCAAACTCTTCAAAGACGCCATGCAGCACCGGCTCAATGGCATCAAAGACGTCGTCCTGGGTGACGTAAGACATCTCAATATCAAGCTGATAGAACTCGCCTGGTGAGCGGTCGGCACGGGCGTCTTCATCCCTGAAACAAGGCGCGATCTGGAAATACTTATCGAATCCCGAGACCATCAGCATTTGCTTGAAAATCTGCGGTGCTTGCGGGAGCGCATAAAACTTACCCGGATGGATACGGCTTGGCACCAGATAGTCGCGTGCACCCTCCGGCGACGTCGCCGTCAAGATCGGTGTCTGCATTTCCATGAAACCGCTCTCGGTCATGCGGTGACGGATCGAGGAAATTACATTGCTGCGGAGCACGATATTTGAATGCACCTCTTCCCGGCGAAGATCCAAAAAGCGATAGCGTAGCCGGATGTCTTCCGGGAAATCGGCATCACCAAAGACTTGCATCGGCAACTCATCAGCCGGGCTCTCGACATTGATATCTTCAATGCGGAGCTCAACTTCGCCCGTCGGCAGATCGGCATTGATGGTATCGTCAGAGCGCTTTTCGAGCTTGCCGGTGGCGGTAACAACGCTTTCCGGCCGCGCATGCTCAAGCACTTCGAAGATCGGGCCGGTATTTTCGATCACCAGCTGTGTGACGCCATAATGGTCGCGCAAATCTACAAACAGCAGATTACCGTGATCGCGCTTGCGGTGGACCCAGCCGGACAGGCGCACGGTCTCGCCGGTATTCTCACTGCGAAGTTCCCCACAGTTGTGAGTGCGGAAAGGATGGAGATCGGAGTTTGTCATAACATCAGTTTTTCAAGAATAGCGTTACAAAAATTAAGCGGCGCTGGAAAGTTCCAACGCCGCGCCGGTTTTAAAGAATTTCGCCGGATTTACAAGTATTTTGGCAAATTAAAGCAGCTCGCAGGCTTCGTCGAAATCAAAGCGTGGCAGTTTTTTGAAGATCGTATTTTCATCACCACGGCCAATGCTGACGATGAAAGCCGTTTTGACCTTGGTGCCTTCCCAATACAGCGCGTCCATACCCGGTTTATCGACACCCTGCATCGGACCGACATCAAGGCCAACCGCGCGCACGGCCATCATGAAATAAGCTGCCTGTAAGCCGCCGTTTAAATTGGTCCACCACGGCACGATTTCCGGATTATTTTCCATCCGTTCCTTCATCTCGGTCGGACGATGCGGCGTCAATTTAGCGAAATGCTGATAAAAATCATGATCAAAACCAAGAATGGCCGTGACCGGCGCCTGCAGAGTTTTGCCGCGATTGCGCTCCATCACCACCGGCCCCAGTTTCTCCTTGGCTTCCTCGGTGCGGACAAATTTAATCCTGAGCGGACAGCAATTGGCGCTGGTCGGGCATTGCTTCATTAGGTCGTAAATTTGCTTGAGCTGCTCATCGCTCACCGGATCATCTTTCCAGCCATTGAACGAGCGGTTGGCATTGAACATCATATTCAGCGCTGCTTCATCAAGCGGCTGGCTGTGCTTGCGCGCCTCTCGAACTGTTTCCTGAGCAGCTAAGTCAATTTTGTCTTTTTCTGGTGCGGCATTCATCTGGTCTTACCCCATTTTTTGATCATTGAGAATTTGTAACGGGTAAGTACAACTTGGCGGACGGAGGCGCAACCATTTCACCTCAATCTCATCAATTATCTAACAATAATTTTAGGGCTTAAGCTCAATAATTCTGCATCTAGCGACAATTAGGTTTGCGGCACCTAAGCCGGATTTGGTATAGAAGATCATCAAAATCAACAGTAAGAATTAAAATCAAATTGCTGCATTTTTTTAGTTTCGTGATTTGATGGTTTTACTGGGGGAAACAAATGGGCGCTACTGGCAGAAAACCTGCCGGAGCGAATGGAAGGAAAAATCATGAGCTTTAAATATTGTCTCTATTCAGACATTCACGGGCAGATCGCTCTCTTGGACGCCGTTGAAGAACGCGTCGCTGCCGAAAATCCGGATAAAGTCATCGTCATTGGCGATCTGGTCGGTCTCGGCCCAAATCCGGAAGTCATCGTCCAACGGATGATGGACCGCCCTGAAATCGACGTTGTTGTAGGTAATGTTGATCTGTGGGTGACCCGTAAGGTTTGGGAAACCACCAAGCCGAAAAGCCCGCATCAGGAATGGATGTTCCGCATGATGGAGCAAACCCGTGAGCGTTTGAACGATGAGCAACTCGAATGGCTCGACAAACGGCCATTTTCGATGACCTATACCCCGGATATGGGACATGATTTCCATGTCTTCCACGGCACGCCGTATGACATCGGTGATTCAGATGCCTTCCCGTTCCGCCTCACCGATGATGAAATCGCCGAAAAGCTCATCGACTACAATTACGATGTCATGGCGCATGGTCACATTCACGGCCCCTCCGTGCGTAATATTAAAAACGGCGACAAAGTAAACCAGCTGGTTTGCGCCGCCGCCGTCGGTATGA
>CAZMHI010000076.1:0-3942 GCA_964566055.1 uncultured Rhodospirillaceae bacterium | reverse complement strand
AGTTGTTGAGTATATGGGAGACGGCAAATGGGATTGCCGGGTTGAGCGGGTTGAAGCCGACAATGAATCACAGGCCAAGCTCAACGAAGAAAGCTGGATCGAGCATGGCGAACGCATCGCCGGTATGATCCGCTCGGGCACTTTCTGGAACCCGGACCATATGCCGCACTAAAAGGCGACATCAAACTATCCAAGGGGACATGTACTAGTTACGTGTCCCCTTTTCTATATCCTAAACCCATGACGGATGAATGGGAACGACAAGTCAAAGCGCAGATCAAGCGGCGCTATGCGGGGCTTTCAGGTTCCGCGGAAGATGGTGCGGCCAAATCTATCGCGCATGGCTATCCGCCAGAGCTGATCAGCACACTCCCCCCTGCCCTCACGGCGTGGTATTCCGGTTGTGGCTATCTCTTTGAAAGTCTCGACTTTAGGGGCGATGAGACCGTGGTTGATTTGGGAGCTGGTGCGGGGCTGGACAGCTGGATCGCCGCGTCACACCTAGCCAACGGCACGGTATTCTCAGTCGATATGACCTTCGAAATAATTAATCGACAGTCGATAAATAGCCAAATAATTAATCGACAGTCGATTAATTATTTATGTGCCGACATTGAGGCGCTGCCGCTCGAAGACTCTTGCGCTGATCTGGTGATTGCCAACGCCTCGTTCAATCTCACGATCAGTAAAGAGAAAGCCTTTGCCGAAGCGTTTCGTATCCTCAAACCGGGCGGGCGGCTGCTCGCCAGAGATCTCGTCAAGAATGGTGAGTTACCGGCGGAAGTTCTCAGCGATCCGTTGTCCTATAACACGTCGCTGGGTGGAGCGCTGGAAGAAGAAGAATTGATCGCTGAAATTAAACGAGCCGGCTTTGAAAAAATTGCGATCTCCGACCACCAGGACTTCTCCTATGTTCAATCGGTGAAGATCGAAGCCAGTCGCGCTTAAGCGTCAGAAGTGCCCGTAGACCATTTGAGGCAACCACAACGCCACCGGGGGAAAGACAACAACGACGGCTAGACGGCAAATATCGGCACAGAAGAACGGGCCAATCCCCTTAAAAATCACATTTAGTGGCACATCGGGCATCATCGATTTCATGACAAAGACATTAAGTCCAATCGGCGGCGTGATCAGGCTGATCTCCGTCATCATCACCAGGACGATGCCGAACCAAATTAAATCAAAACCCAGGGATTCGACGACAGGCACGAAAATCGGCACGGTCAGAAAGATCATCGCCAGGCCTTCAACCACGGTGCCGAGGGCGATAAAGAATGCCAGGATAACCAAGAGCACTGCGAAAGGCTCTAAACCAAGTGAATCAATCCAATTGATCACGCCAGAGGAAATCCCAGCAAGAGCAATAAAGTTGTTGAGGATGAGGGCGCCGATGGCGATCATAAACACCATGGCGGTGGTCTGGGCGGCTTCGACCAAAGATTCATACAACACCTGTAAATTCATTTTCCGCCGCAACATCGCAAATAGCAGCGCACCGATGGCGCCGATGCCACCCGCCTCGTTGGGCGTAAAGACACCAAAGGTAATGCCTCCAAGAATAAGGAAAAAGAGCAAGACGATGCCCCACACCCGCCACAGCTTTTGAAAGCGAATGGCCCAGCCGGTGCGAACGCCTCGTGGAGCCATTTCCGGCTTGAAATGAGCGATTATGATGATAACGGAGATATAGAGTACTACCGATATAATGCCGGGAATAATGCCGGCGGCAAACAGCTCGGCGATCCCCTCTTCGGTCAAAATACCATAAATAATCAACGCTGCACTGGGCGGAATGAGGATGCCCAGTGTACCACCGGCCGCAACTGTGCCGGCCGCCAGACTGTCTGCATATTTGTATTTACGCATCGACGGAATAGCGACTTTGGCCATCGTTGCAACAGTCGCCAGAGACGAGCCGGACACCGCCGCAAATCCGCCACAAGCCGCAATGGTCGCCATCGCCAGTCCACCTTTGTGATGCCCCAGCCAGGCATCAGCTGCCTCGTAGAGATCATCCGACAGACCCGCCCGGAAAACGAAGGCGCCCATCAACAGAAACATCGGCAAGACGGCGAAATTGGTGTTCAGGACAACGTCCATAATCTGCTGGACGACCATTTCAAGAGCGGGGCCCGTGCCGCGCAAAATGGCGAAGCCAATCCCTCCGACAGCCAACATCGAGAAACCGAGCGGAAAACCCAAAAAAGCAACTAAAAATAAAATGGCAAAGCCAATAAGAGAAATTGTCATAATTTAAACTTCGTCTAATGCATCAATGCGCAGGATGGTCCGCCGCGTGATCGACGGGGTCATCTTTGTATCTATCGATATCCGGTGGTTTTACTTCGAGACGTCCGGTCAACATTTGCCACATCATGATAATCAAAAGGACCACCGTAACAATTGACAGCCCGGACAATACATAAAGCAACGGCGCTCGCGAGAGACCTAAATCTTCGGTAACGAAATTGGCTTCAGCTTCATCAATCCCCGCCGCAATCAGCCGTTCAGCGATAAAAGCAATAACACAAGCGCTGCCCAACAAAATTGAAAACTGTTGGATGAATCTGAATTTACCGCGAATAAAACTATCAAACAGATCGACCGTAATGTGAGCGCGTGAATAGGTGATCAAAGGCAATGCCGCAAATGTCACCAAGCCAAGCAACAAGCCAACGATTTCAAAGGTGCCTTGGATCGGCGCACTGAAGACGTAGCGGCCAATGACATCGGCAAAGGTCAACCCCGCCATTGCCATGACCATAACTGCAGCGATTATTTTTAACGCAGTAAATACCCAATTGGATTGCCGGGCACCTGCATCGGCGCCCGGCGTATCAATTTCAGACACGGTTGGTAATCGCTTAGAACTGCGACTTAAAGTAATCGAGAGCTGCTTTGCCGTCGACACCTTTCGAGGCCGCAACCTTCAACCAATCGTCAATGACGAATTGGGTTGTGCTGCGAATTTGCTTAACAAAATCCGGGCTGGCTGTGTGGAACTTAATACCTTTTTTAAGCGCCAGACCTTTTGCTTTGTTGTTCAGGAAATCAACCCGTTTACCGGCATTAATGGCAATTTTATCACCGGAAATGCCGTTGATTGCTTTCTTTTCAGCAGCCGACAAGCCGTTCCACTTTTTCAAGCTGAAGAGGAACGAGAAGTTATTCGACTGGAACCCGCCTGGAATGTCGGTGATGTTGGTAATGTAAGGCATCAACTTAAATGTCATCAGCGGGTAATGTGACGTCACCGACCCTTTGACGATGCCTTTCGAGACAACATTGAACATTTTGACGCCCGGTACAGAAACCACGACCGCGCCCAAAGATTTCATCATTTTATTGGGAATACCGTTGATCGCCCATATCTTATAGTTTTTAAGATCAGCAACTTTAAGGATCGGCTTATCGGCCAGGAAACTGGCAGCGGAAACCGTCCATTGGCCCAAAACTTTCATGCCTTTGTATTCATTGGCTTTGGCTAGGTATTTGACATGGGTTTTCCACATCGCCAGGCCACGTTTTTCAGCTAAGGAGGCGCCAAACGGAATTTGCGCGATATTCGGCAGTTTCAAACGGCCACTTTCAAAGTTGTTAGCCAGCATCGCTGCATCGGCAATACCTTTGGAAACCATATTCCACTGCTTTGGCGGTGGCGCCAAAGATTTCTCAGTAAACTTAACTTTAACGCTGCCATTAGTGACACGTTCAACATCCTTGGCCCACGGAATAAACATGCCGACATTGAACGGACGTTTGGCGGGTACAAAGCGATTAAACAAAATCTCTGTTTCGGCTTTAACCGGTGTCACGGAAAGTGCACCGCCCATTACCGCAGCAGCTACTGCAACACTTAAGATACGACTGGTCATTTTTGAGTTCTCCCTGTTGGTGGATTAACAGGGTTATATACATATGATTGAGAAATGCCTCCAC
>CAZMHI010000075.1:0-20333 GCA_964566055.1 uncultured Rhodospirillaceae bacterium | reverse complement strand
TGACCCATAGCGGACATAAATAACTATTGAAGGCTAGTTGGTTACAATAGTTAAAATGCCTCAAGGGGATTTCGCAACTAAACAGGCCTTGTCCTGTTTCTGTAATTTGCGGAAAAGCATTTTTAGAGTTTGAGATCCAGATCTCACCGATTATCGATTACAGAAAGTCTACTCCAACAATTTAAAGGCGATGGCCGCTAGAAATCCAGATAATGTTGATAGCCCGGTAATATTGCTGCCGCCAAGATGAACAGCCTCAGGTATCATTGCCGCCGCAATCATTGTTAACATGGCACCAGCAGCAAGCCCTTCTATCAGAACAACGACGCCATGTTCTACATTCCCGCCTAACCAGAAACCGATGCCGGCGCCAAGGGCCGTCATAACCATCAAACTAAACCACATCCCAAATATTCTTACGTTGTTCCACCCCTGTTTTTTCATGCCAATCGAACTGCTCATCGCCTCCGGAAAGTTGGCAAGGAATAATCCTGCAATTAGTGTATAGGGGATAATAGACGCCAACGTTATGGAATCCGCGCCACCTTGAGAGGTTACAACCGATATGGATAAAACGAGGGCGGACCCTATAACGAAGCTCTCAGGAATGCCATCCAGTAAAATCCCCAGCCATATCGCCATGGGAGCGCCCCCATGTTCTTCGCTGATCTTTTGAAGCTGGGTATCCGTGGGTACGACGGAGGTCTCGATCAGAGCGGTCATGGCATCGTCCACCCATTCTTCTACGTCTATAGTGATGTCGTCTCGATCAACCAGTTCCTTAAGTCTGGTGGCGGAAAGTCTGAGGGCTGCGGCGTCAAATTCGCTGGACTCTGCCCGCCACTGATCGAAGTCCTCTTTTGGAAAGGTAAGTGCAGCTGTGCTCTCTAACGCAACCGCACTCGCGGTTCTGGGAGCGCCAGTAACCAGGGCTATCTCTCCCAACACATCACCGGCTTCCAGAGTGGTTATTTCCTCAGCACCTCGGGTAATAGAGATGGTTCCCGACTCTATAAAGAAGACTTCGTCACCTTCAGCACCTTCTATACATAGAAATTCGCCCTTCTTAAATTTTCGTTCGTTTACCTTGGTAACCATCTCTTCAACAATTTCGAGAGGCAGGTGCCTGATTAATTCACTGCTCGCCAAATGTTCCAAAATTTTTTTTCGACGGGCAGATTTGCGATTGGTAAAATATTCAATCGTTGCCGAGGTTTTTCGCAAAAACCCCCCTTGGGCGTTAATAATGCTGTCGAGGATAACAAATAAGATACCGCCAATAATGGCGCCTATAAGCAGATTGATTAAATGATGAGCCGCTTGATCCTTAACGACCATACTCTCGGCCTTAACCAATTGCATGGTCGTTGGTGCAACGAGCTCAATTGCCAAAGCAGCAATAAGAGCACCCCCACCGAACGCCGTCATACTGCCGACAATTCTGTTATTCGGCTGCCAGCTCAAACCTAAAATTGACCCGATTGGCAAAGAAACAGCCGATAGACCGCCAAGTAGAATTGCCCACAAGAAGAACTGGAAGTCCATAATAAGACCTGACAATCATAAAAAATCGCGGTGATATTCTTTGGCTACATAGCCGTCAAAATTAATTCGCTCAAATTTAAGCCAGTAAAATAGTACGTATGCTTTCTTGCTTCTGCTTTAGCCGAATTGTCGGCTATTGTCTTTGATCAGCGACAATTTTAAATTGATAACGATCATTTTCTGGCAGCAACCGTCTGTTATATAATGTGATTTTCCGGGAGGTGCGGGATGATGCATTGTCTAAATGGTTTTTCATTTGTACGGGCTTTTGTGGGAACAGCACTATTTCTAATGGGCAGCGTTTTTGCTGCAAATACATTGGCAGCCGACAAGAGCCTTTACGCCGGTTCAGCAAAATGCGCCAGTTGTCACCAGGAAATCTATGAGGTTTACCGTCAGTCCGGCCATCCCTATAAAATCCAGAAAATCGACGGCAAACCACCAAAATATCCGCTCGGCACCTCGCCCGGCGTCGCCAGGCCGCCCCAAGGCTTGAGTTGGAACGATGTTTCCCATGTCATCGGCGGTTATGGTTGGAAAGCCCGCTTTATGGACAAAGACGGCTACATCCTCACTGGAAAGGAAAACCGGCAATATAATCTCGCTAATGAGGAACTGGGACTAACCGCCGGTTGGACCGGCTATGATGCCAAAAAAGCGCCTAAAAAACCCTACACCTGCGGTACCTGTCACACGACCGGCTGGACGGCCTCTGGCGCCGATGGACCGCACCAGGACGGGCTCCAAGGTATTCACGGCACCTGGGCAGAACCCGGAGTCACTTGTGAGGCCTGCCATGGGCCTGCCGCCGCTCATGCCGCTAAGCCCACGCAGGTCAAGCTGTCCACTAAAGCCAATTGTGGAACGTGCCACGCGCGGGGCGACGTTAAAAAAATTGATGCCACGGGCGGGCTGGTCAAACATCATGAGCAATATGAAGATTTGCTGGCCTCACCGCACCGGAAAAAAGGCTGTCTTGCCTGCCACGACGCTCATGCCGGAACAAAGTATTCGCGTGGCGGTTTCAAAGGTCAGCAAGCCACCTGTATTAAATGCCATGAGGAAGACGTCAAGATAGCTGTCGCTCCGGAGCCGCATCGTAAATGCATTAACTGCCATATGCCTTTTGCCGGTAAATCAGCCGTGAAAAAGACGATCAGGCATAAAGGCGGATCAATACCCAAAGGCGATGTCCGCAGTCACATTTTCCGCATAGATACGGATCCCGGCTGGAAGATGTTCACCGATGACGGTAAATTTGTGCGGATGGGTCGGAAAGGTAGAGCTTACCTGACCGTGGATCGGGTCTGTCTCGGCTGCCATGTCACCAAAGATAAGGCATGGGCGGCCGCCAATGCGGAGCGGATTCACGGCGATCGCTAGGATGAGGCAACCGGAAGGATAAGCAAAGCTTCATGGAGCCGGTCTTTATTCATCTTCTGATCATGATGGCCGTTGTCTGGTCGGCGGCCATGGTGCTGCGCTGGGTTGGTATTCCCATTATTATGGGCGAATTGGTGATGGGTATTATTGTCGGCCCGGCCGTGCTCGGCTGGATCAGTCCGAGCGATATCATCGATGTCCTGGCCGAGATGGGGATTTTTTTCATCATGCTGCATGCCGGTGTCAAAACCGATCCGGCTGAATTTTTCACTGCCATCAAGCTATCGGTCGGTGTGGCCCTGGTGGGTGCGGCAGTGCCATTTTGCGTCGCCTTTGCCATTGCCATTGCCTTTGACCTGAGCATCGTCCAATCCCTGTTTGTCGGTCTAACCATGACGGCAACAGCCGTAGTCATTACCATTACCATTCTTGAAGATTTGAAGCTGCAACAAACGCGGATCGCCCGTGTTATCGTCGCATCCTGCGTATTGGATGATCTTTTGACGTTGATCCTGTTCGGCCTCATGCTTGGTTTAATTAACGGTAACAGCGCCGATCCAGTCTCTCTTATGGTAGTGGTCGGTAAGGCGATCTTGTTCTTTGCCGCTGTTATCGCCTTCGGCCATTGGGTCTATCCTAAATTGAAAGAACCGTTTCAAGACCGTCACGGTAAAGTCTTCACGTTCATTATTCTGTTGGCGCTCGGCTTCGGTTTGTTTGCGCAGGCCATAGGCCTTCACATCATTGTCGGCGGCTATCTGGCCGGGTTGTTTTTCACCAAAAAGGTCGCCATCGCCGAACTCTTCGACAAAGTGGAGGACCGGTTGCATGCCATTGCCTACTCCTTCCTTGGGCCCATCTTTTTTGTCTCCCTTGGTTTTCACATCACCTTTGATGCGGTGATGACTCCGTCTCTTTGGTTCGTGTTGACCCTAACTGCCGCCGTTGTCATCGGGCAGATCTTGAGTGCCGGGGTTATGGCGAGACTCGTTGGTTTCGACTGGCCGCAATCGTTTACCGTCGGCGTCGGCATGTGCGGCCGTGCGGAGATGGCCTATCTGTTATCGTCGGTAGGGTTACATGCCGGCCTGTTTGATGCCCGTATTTTCTCGGTATTGATCTTTACGTCATTTCTTTTGAATTTGATTACACCCTTGGGATTACTCGGCTGCAACAATGTCCTGCGCCGAACTAACGATCTCGGACCTTAGGCATCTCCGTCTATTCCGGCCAGAAATCCTCAAGCGCTGCCAATACGTCATAGCGGCTAATCAAGCCCTTAAGATTGCCGTCCTGCATAACTGGAAACCGGTGATAGGGATGATCCAGGAACATTTGCGCTGCCTCTACAATATCAAGGCTGGTATCCAAGGTTTTCACTTCAGACGTCATATGATCGGCGACACGCCCACCCCATTCGCCGTGATAGATGGCACTATAGGCGACCCGCAGGCAGTCTTTTTTGGTAAGAATACCGATCAGGTTCCCGTCACCGTCAAGTACCGGGCCACCGGAAATCCGGTTGTCCACCAAAGTCTTAACCGCCTGGTGGATGTCCTGGTTCGGGCTGAAGGTTATCAGATCTTTTGTCATATAGTTTGCAACGGTGCGGTTTTCACTCATCTTTCCTTCCTCCTTTCCCGTCTTCGTCGCGGCGGTAGGCGCAACCGGCGCACCCACTGCCGCCGTCAAACTCGATCTGGCCGAGTTGAGCGCAACTGCCGCAAAGAGGCTTGCGGTTAAGAAACAGTCCAATCCCCATACCGAGCCCGGCTAAGACGATGGCGGTAAAACTGGCAATAAATAATGTCATAACATCATCTCCTTCAGGCTAACCGATGTGCGGCAAAAGCCGGACTAGCGATTTCTTTTAAACCCCGCGTTGCCCGCACAAAAAGGACCATCGGAATTTTATGAGACTTGGCCAGGGCTAGAACTCGTCGAGGCGGCATAGCCATCATACCCGTTGCCAGGGCGTCAGCCTCAATGGCCGTGTCGGCGATAACGGCGACAAGGGCCGTCCCGTGTTGAGCAGGCTTTCCCGTTGCTGGATTGATCACATGGGCGAAACGGCGACCACCAAAGGTGAAAAAGTTGCGGTAATCACCGGAGGTCGCTAGCGCTTTGCCGTTTAATTGGACGATGATTGATGCCACGACCGGATCGATCGGGTTTTCGATAGCAACGGACCAGGAGGCCCCATTGGGCGCATTACCTTGAGCCAGTACCTCACCGCCGAATTCAATCAGGAAATTACTGAGCCCGACTGACTTCAGCAAGGCAGCTACCCGATCCAGACCATACCCTTTGGCAATCCCGTTGAAATCGAGGCTGGTCTCCGTTTCGGTCTTAACCAATCTATTACTGTTGGGATCTAGGATGATCGAGCTGTGAACGGCACCCTTATTCCAATCCATATTTCTTGCGCCAGCCATCGGATCAAAGGTGCCACCGGTCAGTCTTGCGGTTTCAAACGCCTGATTGGCGACGTAGAAAGTCTCGGGTGAAACCATAAGGGACCGGCCGGCGCTCAGCTGGTTAAATCGGACAAGCTCGGAATCCGTTCGGAACAAGGACATGCGACGGTCGATGTTTGCTAACTCCAAGCGAATACGTTTATGGAGCTCAGCTATATCGACGTTAGGCCGAGGCCGCGCCAGGGTGACGCGGTAATAGGTGCCCATACTGATGCCGTCCAGAGCTGTTTGAGGGTGTCTGCCGGCTGCCGCGACACCAAACATCGGAAGAAGCGCACTGATACCGCCAAGCAGTAGGATATTTCTTCGTGTCAGGGTCTTTTCGGTCATAATTTGTCAGCTCCCGAAATCATCAAAGAATATGTTGTCTTCATCGACGCCTAGCCGGTCCAGCATCCGGGTAACGGATTTTACCATCATCGGCGGCCCGCAAAGATAAAATTCGCATTCTTCCGGATTGGGATGGTCTTTCAAAAACTTCTCGTAGCAGGCCTCGTGAATAAAACCGGTAAGTCCGTCCCAATTGTCCGCTGGGTCCGGGTCAGACAGGGCTACATGCCAATCGAAGTTTTCAAATCGAGTCGCAAGCTCGTCAAGTTCATCCTGGTAGAACAACTCCTGAAGGCTGCGGGCGCCGTACCAGAAACTGATCTGCCGTTTGGTTTTCTGGTTGAGAAGCAGATCGAAAATGTGGGCGCGCATCGGTGCCATACCGGCACCGCCGCCGACGTAGATCATATCGGCTTCCGTCTCAGAGGGGAAGAAACGTCCAAACGGGCCGGACATGGTGATCTCATCGCCAGGTTTTAAGCCATACAGGAAGGACGAAACAATGCCGGGCGGCACATCCCCGGCCCGGCCTGGTGGCGGCAAGGCGATACGGATATTTAACTTTAGCGTCTTATTCTCGGCTGAATGATTAGCGAGAGAATAGGCGCGTGTTGTTTCGGTATCACTACTGGCGGTAAGGCCGAAAAGCTCAAGGCGCTCCCAAATATCGCCATAGCGGGGCGCAATTTCAAAATCGGAGAACTTCAGATCATAGGGCGGCGCGGTCAACTCAACGAAACTGCCGGCCCGGAAATCCATGGTTGCATCATCCGGCAGGTCCAGCTGCAATTCCTTAATCAAGCTTGCCACATTTTCATTGGAACGCACCCGGCACCGCCACGTCCCGGCATTGAGGATTTCGTCCGGCAATTGAACGCCGATATCCTGGTTGAGTTTGATTTGGCAAGCGAGACGCTCTCCTTGATTCAAGTCGGCGCGGGAAATTTTGGCTGTTTCAACGGGGATTGGGTCGCGGGCACCGGCAGTAATTCGCGCCCGGCAAAGACCGCATGTGCCTTTACCACCACAAGTAGAGGGAATATGAAAGCCTACTTGGGCAAGGGCATCGAGGAGAATAGTACCGCTTCCCGCCTCGATGTCTTGACGTTCGTTAAGGGTAACTGTAACCGGTCCATTGCCGATTAATATCATCCGCACCCCGAGGACAATCAGCGCCAGTATTAAGACGATGGCGGTAAAGACGACGATCCCAGTGGTGATTTCAAATGCCATCCGCGTCTATCCCAACTTCAATCCCGAAAAGGCGAGGAATGCCAGCGAGAGGAATCCGGTAGCGATGAAAGCGCCGCCCAAACCCCTGAGGCCCGCTGGCATATCACTGTATTTCATCTTTTCCTGGAGCCCGGCCAAAAGCGCAATCGCAAGTGCCCATCCCGCACCACTGCCGAATCCATAAACAACACTATCACCAAAATCGTAATTTCTTTCCGCCATAAACAGCGAGCCGCCTAGAATGGCACAGTTAACGGTTACTAATGGCAAGTAGATGCCAAGCGCGGTATAGAGGCGCGGTACATAGCGTTCCAAAATCATCTCAAGAATTTGGACCATTGCCGCAATGACGCCGATAGCGCTCAGCAGCCACAAAAAAGTAAGATCGAGTTCCGGTGCGCCAGCCCAACCCCAGGCTCCCTTGCGTAAAAGACCAACGAGAATCAGATTGTTGACGGGAATGGTGATAGCCTGAACGCCTATGACGGCGACGCCAAGGCCGAGTGCCGTTTCCACACGTTGGGAAACGGCCAGGAAGGTGCACATGCCGAGAAAAAAGGACAGCGCCAAATTCTGGACGAAGATACTTTCAATCAACAGGGAAAGAATGTGATCCATGCTACCTTTCCTCATGCAGGTGTGGATTGAACTCAGATTCCTCCACCTGATCCGGCTTCCAACTGCGTACTGCCCAGACGATCAAACCGATAACAAAGAAGGCGCTCGGCGGCAGCAACATAAAATTAACGGGAACGAACCAGCCTCCAGTGTCGACCGAGGACGCCAGCGGTATACCAAAAAATTCTCCTTTGCCGAGGATTTCCCTAACGGCCCCAACGCTCAATAGGATGGCGCTGTATCCCAACCCGTTGCCAATACCGTCCAGAAAGGATGGCAGAGGCGGATGACGTAGCGCAAAGCCTTCAGCACGGCCAAGGATAATGCAGTTGGTTATGATCAAGCCGACGAAGATGGAAAGTTGTTTACCTGTTTCGAAAGCAAAAGCCTTGATTAGCTGGTCGGTGATTATCACCAGGGAGGCAATGATGGTGATTTCGATAATTAGTCGGATGGCATGGGGCACGTGCCGGCGGATCATACTGATCGATGCCCCAGAAAGTGCCAGTACCGCCGTAACCGCCACGCTCATGACGACAGCCGTCTGCATAGAGGTGGTAACAGCCAGGGCTGAGCAAATGCCAAGTATCTGGACAGTGACCGGATTTGCATCGGTCAAGGGCGCGGTCAGTGTCTGCCAATGACGGTATGTCATTTTACATCTCCCTGCCCGGCGTCATGGGCTGCGCGGAGGCGGCGAAGATAGGGACCGAACCCTTTCGGACCCAGCCAAAAGCGAATGAGGATATGAATGCCTTGACTGGTAAAAGTGGCGCCGGAAATGGCATGGACCCGGTATTCTTTGCCGCGTTCATTCGCACTAGCGCCCTTAACCACCTGAATACGAATTCGCCCCCGGCTGTCATAGGCACGTTTGCCACGCCATTGGGCCAGCCAGCTTTTCTCATCAATGCGCCCGCCAATGCCGGGAGTTTCACCATGGCTGAAGAATTTGATGCCGAGAATAGAGGTGCCGTCGCCTCCGATGGCTAAATATCCCGATATTGTTGAAGCATAACCACGGCCCCGCACAGGTAGCACGACCGCCACTAATTGCCTGGCATCCATAACTTCGTGGACAAGTGCACTTTTTTCCAGCCGTTGCATCCCGGCGGGATTTTCCGCTTCGGACAATGTAATTGCCGGTACCCGTTCAGAATCGAAAGATGCCGGGTCGTAAGAAGGATCGGGTTTACCGTCTTCGAGACGAATGACACGAGATATAACTCGCAAACTTTCAAAATTCTTTCCTGCCGGCAAAAAGCCCTGCATCAGGTCAAGGATTATGCCTTGGCGTTCTTTTTCGATGTTGGCATTGTAAAGTGGCCGCAGGAGGATTGTCGAAGCCGATACGGCCAAGGCGCAGACGAAAGCGACGGCAAAGGCGACAAACAGGATCTTCTTCGGGTTATCATTGGGCGTTTGGGCGAACCAACTTTTCTTTTCATCTCTGCGCTCAGCTGGCATTGCGTTTCTCCCGCCGCCGAATATTTGCGAGGACAACAAAATAATCGATCAAAGGAGCGGCAAGGCTCGCCAGTAGTAGAACCAGGATGGTGCCATCGGCATGATCCGGATTGAAAATACGCACGCATATAACCAGACTACCAATAAGTAGTCCCTGGACCCAGCGCCCGGCATTTGTCATGGCTGAGGTTGACGGATCCGTGGCGATGAACATGACGCCAAACAGAAAGCTCCCCAAAACCAAGTGCCAATAAAAGGGAAGTGCTCGGACCGCATCGCCTGTAACGTCGGCGCTCGTTTGAAAAATTAGGGATACGATTACAAGGCTCGCCACCGAACCCGCAATAAGGCGCCAGGAAGCGAGGCGTAAAAAAATCAGGAACACACCACCCAGAATAGCTGCCAGGGCAGAGCCCGATCCCAGGGGGCCGGGGGCAATACCGGCAAAAGTCATCAGCCAGGATTGCTGCAGCCGTTCCAGGGCGCCTGCGCCTTCAATGCCGATCTGAGCTATAAGAGGCGTGCCGGCAAAATCACCGAGACCAGCCCAAAACGCTTGACCCGCGCCCGGGTCCGGAAAGGAAAGCGAGACAAAGGCAAACGCGAGCAAAGAGGGGTGAGCGATATTCCTGCCCCAGCCTCCGAAAATTTCCTTACCGAAAACTGCTCCGAAAGACATGCCAAGCGACACTTGCCACAAAGGTATGGGCGGTGGCAGTAGCAGGGTAAAAATCAAAGCGCTGATCACCAGACCACCCTCTTCCTGCTGACGGTAATGGGCAAATAAGGCTTGCCAAAAATATCCGCTGATCAAGGCCGTCAAAAAAACCGGCAGAAGATAAAGGGCACCGACCACGACGGCGTCGAAGAATACTGACGGCGCAAAGCCGGGATCGGCACCCAACGTAGCCTGAACGGCACCGCGCCAACCGGGCACAATTTCGGCGCGCGTTGCCCGCAATGCCTCCAAGACCTGATAACCGGTATTTAACAGGCCTATAAATACTGCCGGGAGAAGTGTGGCAATTATCAGCCGTTGGCTAATAGCAGAGGATGATTGAATAACGCCCCTTATCATATCCCGTCTTCCTTGATTACTGCACTTAAGCAGTCACGCAGCAGTGCGCCATAATCCCGACCGCTCGCGCACAGTTCTCCCAAATGCGCGATATCTTCCTCTATCAATTCCAAGGCACCGAGGCGGCGCGCCTGTTCCCAATCTCCAATCGAAAGGGCGCGCATTAAGGGTGCCGGTAAAATATCCAAGGGCATGGCAGCATCTAGCGCCTCGCTTGCCAGCATCGGACTGGAAGACGACAACCCGTAATTTTTTACAGCATTGAGCCTTGAGAGAGTTTGGTAGCGTCCAAGAAAACCTTTTCTGGCTCCTGCGCGAGGCAGTTCCCCGACCGGATTATCGTTAGAGATCTCGTCAAGTGATGCACCTAATATTGTTTGGACTAATCGAGTCTCGGTATCAGCTAGGCCGGTTAAAGCAATGACTCTCTCCGCTTCGATCCGTCCTGCGGTGAATAAAAGCCCCATAGCGATCACGTCTTGGCAGTCAACGTGCCAGTTACAAATGCCTGGGCCGACAGGATTAAGGAAATGCATATGCGTTCCCGGTAACCCGGCAGGATAAGGTCCTGAAAACTCGGCGATTTGAACGCTTCCGGGCAAACCCTCTGGCACCGGCACGCCGGGAGAAATGCATAATATGATGGGTGCATCCGACATCCTAGACAATGCCCAAACACCGGCAAGGAAATTCCTTTGCCGCCCGTCAAAAACTCGTTCCGTAAAACCAGCTATTCCACCGTGATCTGTTGCTGTTATAAAGAGGGCTTTTGGCTCTCCTTTCGGATCGGCGGTGACGCCAAATGGTCGCTGGCGCAGCGCAATCCACAGACCGCTTTGGAGCAGACGCGCACGTACTTCTGATGCAGTCAATTCACGTATGGCTTCAACAGAGATGGGTTCAAAAAGAGGATCCGGCATGGGTGTAGTCGAGTCCTCCCGGCGGATAACCAATGAGGTAAGCGAACGCCGTTCGCCCCAGTTGATAACCGTAACAGTTCCAGCAATTGGGGAACGATGAATAATTCCCTCCCGTTTTCGGTCACTTATCAAGACGTCGCCTACCGAGACCTTCTCACCTTCAGATACGATGATATTGGGGCGAAGGGACGGAAAATCGCAGCCCAAGAGGGCAATGGAATTGACTTCGGATTGTTCGATGACTGTGGCGGTCGGAAGTGACCCTCCAGCAATTCTTAGGCCTTTTTTCAAACTAAAAAGTTTTGCTGGTTGGTTGGTCATAGATGCAACTTTATACTTCTCTCGGCGAGATTAAAATCCAGAGTAGACAAGCGTATGATGAAATCATTCCCGAAATATCGCTCAGTCTTGTAATTAAAGATTTGGCTTAGCAGTTCAAATATTTGCACATTGATCCAGCGGTGTCTCCTGTGATGAGAGTACTAGAAAAAACACAATATTTTCAGTACCTAATAGCTAAATTAATCTCCTGATCACATTTCAATGCGCGCCATGCAGGATCGGCATAAGATCAAAATAGGGCCGAATAATAGGTGATTTAGATTTTCCAAATTGTGCAAAGCTTCCTTCAAATGAGACTCGTCCTTCATGCAACATGATGATGCGTGGACTTAAGCGAATTAGAAGATCTTTGTCGTGCGTGATAATGACGCTGGTTGTGTTCTCCTGACCTCGGATATTGCTTTGGTACGTTGATGATATGAGTTCATGAATTTGACTGGCACTTGTTGGGTCAAGTCCTGTCGTTGGCTCGTCATAGAAAATAACCGCAGGATCCATTGATAAAGCTCGGGACACCGCGAGGCGCTTCGCCATTCCGCCGGAAAGATTATCAACATCAAGGTTTAAAAAATCCTCGTCCGTCGGCAGGCCAACGGCGCTTAAAACGGATTGGGCGATTGGCTTAACATCATCAATTTCAAAATTTTTAACTTCGCAAAGAAACAGACCGATATTGTCCAGAACAGTGCCGGAGAATAACGCATTTCGCTGAAAGACAACTCCCCAATGGGTGTGGATACGATCCAGCTCCAACTGATCTTCCAAAGTCGAGAGATCGATGATCGGTTTATCAGGTTGCGCATGATCGCGTACCAAAACCCGGCCACTGTCGCCCTGTAATAAGCCGAGGATATGATTGAGAAGAACTGTCTTGCCACAGCCGGAACCGCCGACGATTGCAATCATTTCGCCCCGGCGAATTTCGAGATCGACTCCACGCAGGATTTCATTATCCCCGAATTTCTTATTGAGCGCCTCAATCCTGATTTCCGTATCTGCAGAAACAGATGATAAATGGGATTCAGAATTCAGAGCCATTTTGGTACCTAATTATTTAGTCGTACAGCGAGACCAGAAATACGAGAATTAAAGATATTTGCTTTTAAGCCGTATTAACGACATCTTCGCGAAGCGAAATAATTCGCCACTGATTCAATCTCTAAGGCGGAAAGATTCTTAACTTTGTCTTCCATCACAGGGTGGGTGCGTGAACTGCTACCCGCCGCATATTTTCGTTCAGATGATAGGCGGAGAGCATAGATTTGATTAATCAGATATAATTTGTTTTGTCCCGAAAGACGTGGCACCCAAGGTTCATGTGTGGTTTCATTCTCGTCGTGACAGGCCAAACAACCCATTATTTTAGGGATCGATTTTGCTTGGTTTATTTTGGCTTTGGTATGGCAAGCTTGAGAGGAATAATGGCGCGCCAATTCCTCGATCTGCTTGTCTGACAATCGCGTAGTGATCGTCGACATGACAGGATGGCGTCTTTTGCCACCGATATCGGTAAGCTCTTCTCGTTGGCGATCAGGGTATAGGGCTGATTTTCTAAAATCCCAAAGTTGTTTGGCTAAATATTTCTCTCGTTGGCCGGCGAGATTTGGTGTGAGTTCGCTATTGGCGATCCCATTAGCCCCATGGCAGGCAACGCAGACACTTTTAATGTAGTCAATCTCTGCCGCAGGGGCCGTCTTTAAATTAATCAGGGTGGAAACAAAGAAAATCAAAATCAGAATTCTTGAGGTAAAAGTCACGGACACCTCCAAAATAAGTAAACAGACCGATCTAAATTTCAGCGTGAATACAATATTTTAGTTGGGAAATTAACGGTTTGTCATTGACAGGGATCAACCGCCAAGCCCTTTCGATTACGTGTTTGATAGGCATCAATGAATTAATTCTTGAAACGCAGTAAAATGCGGCTCAATCGCCACAAATTGGAGGTAAGTGTGATGGGTAAGAAATTAAAACCAGATCCTCCGCCAACCAATATTGCTGCAGCTGATACTGAGGCTGACGTTAATAGCCTGTTTGGCTTTGGCGACGAATTTGGTCCCTTGAAAGTTATTCACGTCCATGATCCTGCCGTTAATTTGAATGGTGTCCTCGTCGTTGACAATGTTGCTGCCGGACCATCGATTGGTGGTCTCCGCATGGCACCGGATGTTTCGACTGTGGAATGCTATCGCCTGGCCCGAGCGATGACGCTTAAAAATGCAGCTGCTGGGCTCCCGCATGGCGGTGGCAAATCTGTCATTAAAGGAGATCCCAGGATGCCGTTGGACCAGAAGGAGGCAACGATACGAGCCTTTGCCGCCGCTCTTAGCGAAGAGAAGGATTATATCTTTGGTCCAGATATGGGCACCAATGAACAATGCATGAGTTGGGTGCATGATGAAATTGGGCGCGCTGTTGGCTTGCCGAGGGAAATTGGTGGCATCCCTCTAGATGAACTTGGTGCCACAGGTTGGGGACTTTACCATGCGGTTGACGTCGCCCTTGAGAAGCTTGGCCTTTCCATGGCCGGAGCAACGGTAGTAATTCAAGGCTACGGTTCGGTTGGCTATCATGCGGCCAGATTTATGGCTGAAAATGGAGCCAAAATTATTGCTGCCAGCGATTCCTCTGGTGCTGTTAAAAACCTTGCCGGTCTCGATGTCGAAGCGCTTTGGCAGGTGAAGAAATCAGGCAAACCTGTCGTCGAGTACGGTGATGCTGAAGTGATGGAAGGTGATGCGCTCGTTGACATAGCCTGCGATATTTGGGTGCCAGCGGCACGTCCTGACGTTATTCACGACAAAAATGTAGAACGTCTGAACACCAAAGTTGTCGCCCAAGGCGCTAATATTCCGGTGACGGCCTCCGCCGAGCACTATCTCCACTGGGAGAATATTCTGTGTCTGCCGGATTTCATCGCCAACGCCGGCGGTGTGATTTGCGCTGCTATGGAATATAGCGGTGCTAGCCAATCACTCGCTTTTGAAACCATCCGCGATAAAATCCGAACAAACACGGGTGAAATGCTGGAACGCATGGAAATGAGTGAGAGGCCACCGCGCGAGGCTGCTCAAGAAATGGCGGAAGAACGTGTCCGCGCAGCCATGGCAACGCGACGCTGGTCACTATTTTAGTTGGAGGGTTTAGAAGAACTAGAGGAGTAAAAATATGTATCGCATCAGATTCCATGGTCGGGGAGGTCAAGGTATGAAGACCGCTGGCCGGATTCTGGGCTCGGCTTTTTTCCTCGAAGGATTTGAAGTGCAAGATTCTCCTCGTTACGGCGCCGAGCGGCGTGGGGCACCTTTAACTTCTGCGGTTCGTGCTGCGCGAACCCCCATTTATGAACGGGGCATCATTCTTAAACCGGATTTGGTTGTTGTTGCTGATGATACATTGGTGCCCGTACCAGCTGCGGGGGTTCTGCAAGGTATCGAGGATCGAACCGCCATTTTAATTGATAGCGATATTAGTGAACCTGAGTGGCGCCAGCGTCTTCAAATCAACTGTAGTATCCACACCTTGCCGGCGCCGACGGATCCGGACCGGGCTGAAATAACCTATGTCGGCTCGCTTTGCGCTGGAGCCGCTGCGCGGCTTACCGGTATGATTTTTAGAACATCCCTCGAGCAAGCTGTCCGCGATGAGCTGCATGAACTTAAGGAAAGCGTGATCGAAGAAAACATTGAACGCGCCGTAAGCGGTTTTGATCTGTTGGCGGATTATGAAGGAACGGTTATGGAAAGCGCCGATGCGCCGGCGCTAAACTATCAACCGCCGCAATGGATTGAACTGCCGAATGAAAGCGTCAATCTGGCGGGGCCGGCTGTCCATGGTGGCGCTACCAGTGTCGAGGTGCGGACCGGACTTTGGCGCACCATGAGACCTATAATTGAACTTGATCATTGCAATAAATGCACTTGGGTATGTGGGTCATTTTGTCCAGACAGCGCCATCAATGTCGATGCGGAAGGCTTTCCAGAAATTGACTATGACCATTGCAAAGGCTGTTTGATCTGCGCGGCGCAATGCCCGCCTCATGCAATATCAGTGATTCCCGAACGCGGCGTGATTGAAAAAGAGGAGGCCTAATATGTCGCGAAAACTTTTGACCGGTAATGGTGCAGCCGCTTGGGGCGCCAGATTGGCCGCGGCAGATTATGTGCCTGCTTTTCCGATCACGCCGCAAACGGAAATTATCGAAACTATCGCCAAATGGATTGGCAAAAAAGAAATGGCGGCACGCATCGTTAATATGGATTCCGAACATAGCATGATTACCGCTGCAGGTGCTGCCGCAGCAACGGGCGTACGCGTGTTTACGGCAACATCAAGTCAAGGTCTGCTTTACGGGTTAGAGATGCTCTATACGGTCGCTGGCTGGCGTGCTCCATTTGTGCTGGTCAATGTATCTCGAGGGCTGGCCGCGCCGATTACCATGGAGCCTGATCACAATGATATTTTAGCGGCCAGAGATTGCGGGTTTCTCCAAATTCATTGCGCTACCTGCCAGGAAGTTGTCGACAGCGTCCTGATGGCCTATCGGATGGCCGAACATACCGATGTCAGATTGCCCGTTATCGTTAATTTGGACGGATTTTATCTATCGTTCACACGCGAGCCTGTGGCTCTGCCAGAGGCGGAAAAAGTACGTGATTTCCTGCCAGCTTTTGATCCAGAAGAAACAAAATTTAGAGCTGGCGAGCCGGTCAGCCAAGCGGTCGCAGTGCTGGGTGGCGGTCCTTATTCTTACTTTCGTTATGAAACTCATCTGGCTGCCCTTAAAGCCCTCGATGTTTATATGGAAGTAGAAGCGGATTTTGAGAGGCTGTTTGGCCGCCGTCATGGTGTGCTGGAGGCCTATCGGGCAGAAGACGCTGAAATTGTATTTGTCATGATGGGGTCTTTTGCGACCAAGGCTAAAGAAGCCGTCGACCGTCTTCGGGATAGTGGCGAAGCCGTTGGCCTGATACGTCCTAGATTGCTGCGACCATTCCCCGCCAACGATCTCCAGCAAATTTTACGCGGCAAAAAAGCAGTCGCTGTGATCGACCAGAATCTGTCGGTTGGGATGGGAGGTGTTTTATACAGCGAAGTATCTTCAGCTCTCTATGGGCAAAAGAAAGCTCCACCGATCATCACGAGTTTCATCGGCGGTTTGGGCGGGCGCGATATTAAACCAGAAGAGTTCTACGAAATGATTACAACTACCAAGCTGGCAGTTTTCAACAAAATGACGCCGCCTCCAAGGCTGCTATACACCGCTCAAGAACTGCGCGAGATGCGCAAGTTGCAGGGCATCGCTCATGTCGAAAAAGAAGAACGGGCTAATTTTAGAGCTGAGGAGGTAAAGCCATGAATGAAGCGCATATCCAACGCATGAAAGACCTCCCTTCTGCTCATCTGCTCGGTGCCGGTACGGCACTATGTGCGGGCTGCGGTGGCTTGGAAATGTTGAAGGAAGCCTACGATATATTGGGTGAAAACACGATTTTCGTAAATGCCGCTGGCTGCATGACTTTGATGTCGATCTATCCTTTTACACCTTTCCGCGGCTCCTGGCTTTATACCTCTATTGCCTCGGCTCCGGCTGGAGCCCAAGGAGTGCGGGATGCTCTTGACGTTCTAAAACAGAGTGGGCGCATATCTGACGATGAAGATTTACAGGTCGTGGTGCTTACCGGTGATGGAGCCGCATCAGGTATCGGCCTGTCATCGACGTCCGGTGCGATTGACCGCAATCTCGATTTTATCTATCTCTGCTATGATAACGAAGGCTATGGCAATACCGGGCAGCAGACTTCGCCGGAAACTCCACATGGTGCCCGAACGGCAACTGATGCCGTTGCGGCCGGATTCCCAGGATCAAAAAAAGATTTATTTTCTGTCTGGACCGCTAATCGCCCCGCTTATGTCGCCACGGTCATTGGCAGTGAAGCCTTGGATCTCGCCCGCAAAATCGAAAAAGCTAAAAATCTCGAAGGCCCGCGGATGATCATTTCTTTGGCGCCATGTCCTACCGGCTGGGGCTACGACCCAAAAGATACTGTCGAGATCGGCCGGCTGGCCGTTAAAACAGGTATTTGGCCGCTTAAAGAATATGTCGATGGTAAAGTTCATCATACTCTTATTCCCGGCTCGCGTAGGCCGGTCGAAGACTATCTGTCCAGGCAACGTCGTTTTGCTCATTTGTTTGAACCCGAGCGTAATGACAAAGTTCTAGCGGAAATTCAGCTGGGTGTTGACGATTATTGGGCTGCAGTAGAGGCAGAGGTAAAATAATGACGCCGCCGGATTTGAGTGAGACAAAACTCAGCTATTTCCAGAGGGAAGGGGATGTGCCATTGCTTGGTGCAACGATCCCACACCATTTTACTCAAATCGCTGAAAAATATCCTGAACACGACGCCATCGTCAGCTGCCACCAGGAACGCCGGCTTAACTATCATGACCTGAGCCTGAAAATTGATCAGGCGGCAAAAGCACTTTTTGCCTTTGGCGTTGGCCGGGGCGACCGCATTGGGGTCTGGTCAACTGACAATATTGAATGGCTGGTGTTGCAGATGGCTACCGCCAGGATTGGTGCCGTATTGGTCAATATCAACCCGGCCTATCGGCCCCGCGAGCTGGAATACGCCTTGCAGACATCAGAGGTCCAAGGCCTGTTTACCATTCCAGCTTTTAGCCATAGTAACTATACGGACATGCTGATTGAACTGATCCCCGAGATCAAACTTCATGGCGGCGTTCTGCAGTCTGAGGCCTTTCCTCATTTAAGCAGGATTATTGTATACGACCCAGCTAACCCGATGCAGACCAAAGCGCCTGAAAAGGGCTTTTTATCCTGGCCGGATTTTCTCGAATTTGGCGAGGACATCGGGGAAGGCGTGTTGGACGAGGTAACGGCATCGCTTGACTGCCATGATCCAATAAATATCCAATATACTTCAGGAACAACCGGATTTCCCAAGGCTGTCGTTCTGACGCATCACAATATACTCAATAATGCCTATTTCACTGCCAAGGCCATGAAATTTAGTCCAACTGACCGGCTCTGTGTTCCCGTACCTTTTTATCATTGCTTCGGCATGGTGCTTTCCAATTTATTATGCCTTTCGGTGGGAGCCTGCATTGTCATTCCGGCTGAGCATTTTGATCCCCTGGCGGTGCTTAAAGCGGTTGAAAGAGAAGGCTGCACGGCATTGCATGGTGTGCCGACGATGTTTATTGGTGAGTTAGAGCATCCTCGATTTTTCGAATTCGATTTGACGAATTTGCGCACCGGCATTATGGCGGGTGCGCCCTGTCCACCGGAGTTAATGAAGCGTGTCATTAACGATATGCATTGCCGTGAAATCTTAATCGGTTATGGCCAAACCGAAGCCTCCCCGATCACCCACCTTACCCACGCCGAAGACAGCTTGGAGCGCCGGACTGAAACTGTTGGTACTAATCTGCCTCACCAAGAAGCCAAAGTCATTGATCCGGAATCAAATGAAATACTGGCACTGGGAGAAATCGGTGAAGTCTGTTTCCGCGGCTATCATGTGATGTCAGGCTACTATAACAATCCGGAAGCTACCGCAAATACCGTTGATGAGGAGGGTTGGCTGCACTCAGGTGATCTCGGCTCAATGGATCAGGACGGGTATGTCAAAATTACCGGGCGTCTTAAGGAGATGATCATACGGGGTGGCGAGAATATTTATCCAGCCGAAATCGAAGCCTATCTGTTTACCCACGACAAAATCGCCCAAGTCGCGGTTTTTGGCGTCGAAGATGAAAAACTGGGTGAGGAAATTGCCGTTTGGGTCCAGCTTCATGATGGTATGTCAATGACTGAAGATGAACTCAAGGAATTTTGCCGCGATGGCATGGCTCATTTTAAAGTGCCCCATTTTGTTAAATTTGTGGATGAATTCCCCATGACGGTAACCGGTAAAATTCAAAAGTTCCGCATGCGCGAAATGATGGCTGCTAAAAGCTGACAAATTACAATTATTTTATTTGTAGATATCGTATTTGATTTATGGAAGTCCGCTTATAGCTAATAGTGGACTTTAAACAGCATTAAATTGGCGTCCGCTATTCCTCCGAAAGCGGACTCTTGAATAATAAATTATGATTTGAATTGTATTCTAGTCGGTATTTGAAACCGGTTCCGCTGGATGTTTTCTCCGATCATCAAATTGGATAGGCGTGTCATTGCGGCGGCGGTCAGGACCCAGGTAGTTAGCTGTTTCTATAAACGTCCTTGGATGCTCGATCACACTGCACACATGTTGATATATCGATTGTGGCGTTACTGGCAAGGTCAGAAATTCTGTCATACCTAGATCTCGGGCAAGCTCCACGTATCGTTTTTCATTATATGATGAAACCACTATTATCGGTACAAAAGGGTTTTTACTTGTTCTGGGGTCTCGTACCATTCTCAAAAATTCTATTTCTTCGGTCGCTGGCGCCCAATTTGAAAAGATTAAATCGACTGTATTAGTTTGAAAATAACTAAATGCATCATCCACTTTTGATGACAGATGAATTTTTTTGAAATTGAAATTTCGTAGTATTTGGCTGAGCATTTTTCCCATAAAAATATTATTCTCGAGTACTAATACCTCGATCTGGGAAAGGTCGTATTCTGTTAATTTATCAGTCGTCGAATTTACCATTCTAGTGACCCTGAAAAAAGCTCAAAGCTTGGTTTGTATACAATGAATGTCAGTAACTATGCATTGAGTAGAATCAAGTTTGGGGAATTTTAGATTCCAACGAGCGCCAATGTCCGCTTTTGGCTAAAAGCGGACATTTTCGCTACCTGTAAAAAGAGTCCGCTATACACCCGAAAGCGGACATCAATCACATAGGGTCAAAGAGTCCGCTTATAGCCATGTGTGGACGGCCCCCTTTTGGCAAGGATTATTTTGACGTTTCTGCAGA
>CAZMHI010000074.1:0-20592 GCA_964566055.1 uncultured Rhodospirillaceae bacterium | reverse complement strand
GCTTTTGTGACGGTTACTAAATTGGATCCCAAATTCGCTGGTGGCTATGCAGGTATATCCCTCACTCACAGCCTTGCCGTTCGCTTAGGCTTTAGTGGTTTTCCTCCGGCCGATATCGAAGAGTCTTTTAGCTGGGCCAATCGTGCGATGACGATTGATCGCGATTATGCCTGGGCAAACTTAGCCATGGCCAGCGCTTTTCTGATGAAACGCCAGCATAATAAAGCCGTTGCAGCGGCAAAACGTGCGGTCGATCTTGAACCCAGTAATTCAGATGCCCACGGTTTGCTTGGGCTGATGCTGGTGCTCTCAGGAGACCCAAAAGATGCCATCGATCCAATAGAGCGGGCGAGGCGCCTTAACCCGCTTTTCCAAGCGAGCTATTTGCAATTTAAAATGTTAGCGATGTTTATGAACAAAAATTATGCCGGCGCGGTTAACGCGGCTGTCATGAAAAACCAATTGCATGGCCCTTGTGATTCTTCTAACTGTGTCGCCATCGAACTGGCGGCGCGTCATCATGCCGGCAACAAAGGCCAAAATATTGCAGACCTCAAGAGACGTCTTAAAGAGAAACATCCCAATTTTAAATTAGGCAGTTGGATGTTTCCGTCTGTTTTCAAGAATCCGGACCATGCCATTCACATATATGACCGGCTTCAGGAAGCCGGTATCGAATAGTTATAGAAAACTATTTTCTTTCCCCTGCGCAATGAGTAGCATCTTTGAGAATTCTAAATAGTTAGGCGTATCAAACATGCATTTGTTCGTTCCGGCTGCTGACATCAAGCCGACCGTAGCTTTTCCCAATAATAGTTCAGGGTATCGGCGCTTTGCTTTGTCGAACCGTGATATTGGCGCTGTTCATACCGGTTGGGGGATGTGTGAATTGGATGCTGGCGGACATCTCGATACGCATATTCAGTCTTTTGAAAAAAGCTTCTTTGTCATGGAAGGGAACCCTGTTCTCATCATGGAAGGACGTGGTTACCGTCTTGAGCCTGGTGCGTGTGGATTGATACCGATAGGTATGCAGCATTCCTGGCTGGGACCGGAAACAGGGACTGCGCGATGGACGGATATGAATGCGCCGTGTCCGAAGGGTGAAAACTTTGCCGATGACACATATTTCTTGGGCGCCCCTGCAGATGTTGAGATCAAGGATTTAGACATTCGTGATCCCAGCAATCGCCATATATTTAAAATGTCAGACGATGATATTAAAGTCGACAGCCTCCGGACTGGGCTTAAAACAGATGCACCCAAGGTTTCGGCCAGTATGGCAACTGCTCTTTTGGTCTATAGCGGTATTGCCCTTAAAATGCTGGTTGATGAGCGGCTGGATGCGGCGCTTCACAACAGTTTTATGGTGGAGTATGAGCCGGGCGGAAACGCTCATCCGCATGACCATCCATTGGAAGAAGCTTATTTCGTTGTCGACGGTGAAGTCGAGGCCTGGGCGGATGATGAAAAATATCTCATGCAGGAAGGTGATTTTTTATGGGCGGGTGTTGGTTGCACGCACGCTTTTTACAACAAGAGTAATACGACCGTGCGCTGGCTCGAAACCCAATCGCCATTGCCGCCGGCCCGGCATTCCTACCGGTTTGCCCGAGACTGGGACTACGTGGCCGACGGTAATTAAATTCTATTCAACAATCCAAAAACTTCAGTGAGGAAAAATGAGCGAAGATAAAAATTATGTGATTATTGGCGGCACGTCGGGTATCGGCTTAGGGACAGCTGAACTCTACCACTCAAGAGGTCATCGTGTCGTTATTACTGGCCGGGATACTGAGCGCAGCCAAAAAGTTGCGAGTGGAATCGGAGAGCGGGCGACAGGTCTGGCGGTCGACTTGGCTGAGCCGGAGCAAATAGCCGGTGCTTTGGCTTCGGTTGATCGGGTTGATGGCTTGGTGATTGCGGCGGTTGAACGGGATGCCAACTCTGTCCGCGAATATGATATTGGCCGAGCCACGCGCCTGGCGACGATTAAACTGGTTGGCTATACCGAGGCTATTCATACTCTGTTGCCAAAAATGACAGATGAATGTTCTGTTGTTTTGTTTGGCGGGCTGGCTAAGGAACGGCCTTATCCCGGATCAACAACGGTGACCAGTGTCAATGGCGGCGTAACCACAATGATCCGCACGTTCGCGACTGAAATGGCCCCGATCCGCTTCAATGCCATCCATCCAGGCATTATTGGCGACAGTCCAGCCTGGGAGAATAATGAAGCTGCCCTTAAAGCGACAGAAGCCCGTACTCCGGGCGGTGTTCTTGCGACCACGGCAGATGTTGTGGGTTCAGTGGATTTCTTGCTGACCAATCAAGGCGTCAATGGCGTCAATCTGTTTGTCGATAGAGGTTGGGTACTGACTTAAGCAGAGCGCGTCCGTTCACAAATTTCAAACAATATACCGGTGTCGCTATCGCGCTGGAAAAAAGCGACTTGGCCATGGGCGCCTTCGCGGGGGAAGCCGTCCTGCATTTCAAATCCGGCTTGGGTGAATTCGGCGATGGCATTGCTAAGATCATCAACGCCGATAGAAAAATGATTGATCCCGGTTTCACTGCCCATGACTTCTTTTGCGAACTCGGACTCTGAGCCAGCATATTCGACGAGCTCTAACGAGATATTCTCAGCCTCAAAGGTCGCAATGCGCAACCCGACTTCCGGCATGTCTTTGGTATAGGCAGGCTCACTACCTGTTAGGACGCGAAATCTCTCAATTGCCTTTTCGAGGTCTTCAACAATAATACCGAGATGATCAATTCTAATGCCGCTCATGAGCGGTTACTCCGTATTGTTTTGGTTGCCTCTTCATCCAATTCTAAACTCTCCGGATCGATAACAACACCATAATTCGACTTAGCTCCAGCAAGGGATACCAGCCCGTTTCTAGTTTCATTAAGAACGACTTCAGCTGGCCGTTCAAACGGATCGCCATAACCGCCACCGCCACCGGCAATTTGAGTGAGGACGGTCTGTGTTGCGATATCTTTGACGATTTCTTTTGCTTTAGGTGTGTGCTCGGTCCCATCCGGACTAACGAAATTTAATTCATTTAAAATGCCGGCCCCGCCGCCGAATAGGCCGAAGGCCTTGGCGTCATTCTCGATACCGTCGCCAAAAACCACGCCGGCGACATTTTCACCTTCGACCAGCATTTCGGTTTCGATGCCGTAACCGCCGCGCCATTGGCCGGGGCCGGCTGAATCACATTTAAGTTCATGTTTGATTAGATGGACCGGATTTTGGTTTTCAAACATTTCATAATCCTGGGCCAGCAAGCCGCCAGCACAGTTAATGAGCCCGATATGATCATAGCCATCGACGCCGTGCGCAGCCCCGGAGCCGCCTTTTTGCGACAAAAACAGAATGTCGACAAAAGGTGCACTATCTTTGCCGGGGTCATCACCGGTGAGCACTAAACTCAGCATGCGGTTCCAGCCCGCGGTGACGGTTTGGGGCAGGGCTTCAGAGAAGGCGCGGAAGATGGCGTCCGAGATCGGACCCGTCAGCGAATTGCCAAATGTTGTCGCGGCAGGGTAGCTGGCGTTTAAAAAAGAGCCTTCCGGCACTTTTAAATGAATAGTTCTGGTGAGGCCGTCATTATGCGGAATGTCCGGATTGATCAACATAAGAAAGCTAAGCAGTACTGCAGACGACGTGGCGGCGAGTGGTGCATTGACAAATCCTGGGGTCTGAGGCGCTGAGCCAGCGAAATCAAATGTTACACTTTCGCCATCGACGGTAACGGCAAGACTGATTTTCATCTTCGAGCCTGCTTCGACGCCGTCATAAAAGGCAAAACTCTCGCTTCGATAGGTGCCGTTGGGAATGGCGCTAATTTCTTCCCGTACCATTTGTTCGGTCGAATTAAATAGATGCTCTAGATGCACGTGCATTGTGGGTAAGCCATAGCGCTCCAGCAGATGATGGATACCACGCTCACCCATTACCGTTGCACCGATCTGCGCCTTGATATCGTCTTCGACCACAGAGAGACGGATATTGGCAAAAACCAGTTGCCAGACATCGTCCCGCCGTTTGCCGCGCTCTATTATTTTGACCGGTGGAATTCGGAAGGCTTCCTGCCAGACCTCACGGGCATCGGGATTGTAGCCGCCTTTGACTGCACCTCCGATATCCGCCTGATGACCTTTACAGGCCGCCCAGGCAAATAACTCGTCTTCAAAGAATATTGGCCGAAACACGGCTACATCATTGTTTTGATTACCGTTGGTAAAAACATCATTGTGGAGAAAGACATCACCTTCGTGAATATCGTCACCAAACGTATCAATCAGGCGTTCACAGACCGGCTGCAGGGCAAAGGCCAGCACAGGAATATATTCGGTTTGCTCCAGCATGCGGCCTTGAGCGTCATAGAGGCCGGTAACGAAATCCCTGGCTTCATTGAGAATTGGTGAATGGGTGGTACGGAGGAGCGTTAATCCCATTTCCTCAGTGATCGATTTAAAGCGGCGCTGCAGGACTGAAGTTAAGATCGGATCAATATCTGAGGAGTCTGCGTCGGCCATTTGTCTACGACGTTATTCTCGAAGCTTTAAGGTTTCTGCTGTGCCGCCTTTTAGCACCGGCAGACCAAGCGTAATAAGCACGAATATACCAGTCGCCAGTTTGATGTCAGACGGCTCAAGCCCGGCTGCCAGGCCAAGCGAAATCAGCTGGTAATAAACCACGGAGCCTAAGAAAGGGGCTGCAACCTGTCGCCATACTTCATGACGGCCCAGCAAAGTCTCGCCGATAATCACCGCCGCCAAGCCATCAATCAATATGCCCAAGCCCATATTGACGTCAGCGTAACCTTGCTGCTGAACCAGGACCGCGCCGGCCAGACCGTTGAGGGCATTGGCGATGCCAAGTCCAACAATGGTATAAGCCCAGGTGTTGATGCCCTGAGCGGAAGCCATATTGAGATTAGCGCCGACGGCACGCATCGCCATGCCGATCTCAGTTTTGAAAAACCAAAACAGAATACCGGCGATAACCAAAACCATAAAGACGAACATGATAATCATTGAGGCGAGATCGGTGCTGGAGCCCACCCAGACTTTCTCTAGCAGATTGTCGACTGAAAACAGGGCGACATTTGATTTTCCCATAACCCGGAGGTTGACGCTAAACAACATCGTCATGACCAGGATGCCGGCGAGCAGGGTGTTTATCTTGAGCTTCAAATGGATCAGCGCGGTGCAACAACCGGCAACAAAGGCGCCACACACGGCCAGCAAAGTTGCTGAGTAGGGATCAAAGCCGGCCATTAATAGTGCTGCACAAAGAGAGCCTCCCAATGGGAAACTGCCTTCACTGGTCAGATCAGGAAAATTCAAGATGCGGAAAGGGATCATAATACCGGCGGCGACCAGAGCATAGATCAGGCTTTGTGCGAAAGTGACCGGCACCAGATTGTAGAAATTGTTAAAAACTTCCATCATCGCACTAACTCAACAATATCTTGTCGTCGGTAATATGAAAGCGCTCGACCAGGGATTCAACATCGAGCGATGCTTTTTCTTCGCCGTCCATCGAAAGCTTCAATTGCCCAGCTTCGAGCATAATCAGGCGGTTACCGTAATCAATCGCGTGCTGCATATTATGGGTGACCATCAAGGTCGTGAGACCGGCAGCTTCAACAGCTTTGACCGTTGAGTCCATAACGATACCGGCAGTCTTCGGATCAAGGGCAGCACAATGCTCATCTAATAATAAGACAGCAGGTTCTGTAATGATTGCCATGATCAGAGCCAATGACTGCCGCTGGCCACCGGAGAGGAGTTCAACCTTCGACGTCAGGCGATCTTCCAGGCCCAAGCCTAAGGTTGCTAATAGCTCCCGGTAATAATCACGGCGCTGGGCATTGAGGCCGAGACTTAAGCTATGGCTTTGACCACGTAGAGAAGCGAGGGCAAGATTTTCCTCAATGGTCATCGGACCGGCGGTGCCGCCGAGTGGGTCTTGAAAAACTCTGGCGACCCATTTAGCGCGTTTGTGGGTTGGCGCTGAGGTGAGGTCATTGCCGTCCACGCTAACCGAGCCGGAATCAATCGAGATATCTCCGGCGACCGCATTTAGGAGCGTACTTTTACCGGCGCCATTGCTGCCGATGACGGCGGTAAAATCACCGGATTCTAGTTTTAAGGAAAGGCCGTTCAGGGCCGGTCGCTCATTGACCGTGCCCCGATGAAAAATCTTAACGGCGTCAGATACTTCTAACAAAGCGAATGTTCTGAACTAGTGAGACCGGCAACGCTCGAAAACGTTGCCAGCCTCGAATAATATACTATTTCAGAACGCAGTCGCAGCCAGCTAATGAGCTAGGCAATTTCATGCCAAGTGCGCTCAACCGTTTGCCGCTGATGAAGGCTTGGTGAGCTTCGGCTTTCGGCTTTACTGGTCCCATAGATGCGGCACTGCCGCCTTTGAGAATTTTGACAGCTAAGCCAGCGGTAATGCTGCCAATACCAGACCAGTCGACCGTATAAGATGCCAGGGTCTGATGTTTCTTGGTCGAAGACGGCGAATAATCAACGACCGGAATTTTATGGCGGCGGGTAACCGAAACCAAGGCTGGGGTTGCCGGGCTGATCAGATTTGATGGCAAAACGAAAACCGTATCTACTTTACCCATCAAAGATTGCGTCCGCACCGGAATGTCCGACGTTTTATCAACACCGACTTTAACGATGGAGAAACCATGTTTCGGCGCCATGGCAGTCATAGTTTTAACTAAAGAGGCGTCATTGGCTTCACCCGGGTTAAACGGCACACCAATTTTTTTTGCATTCGGGAGTAACTTCCGCATGAAGGCAAAGACGCCGTCCATATCCTGTTGGTCAGAAGCGCCAGTGATGTTGTTGCCGCCTTTGGACCAGGACGGTGTCAGGCCGGCAGCGACAGGATCGGTAACTGCGGTGAAAACCTGCGGGATGCCTTTGTCGGCAAACATTTTTTTACCAGCCTGGCTAACAGGCGTCGTCACCGTAACAACCAATTTTGGTTTGCCGGCTTGAATTTTAGCCAGGGCCTGCGGCAAAAGATTTGGTTTAAAACTGGCATGTGTATAATTGTAGACAACATTTTTGCCTTCGACATAGCCGCGCTTGGTCATGCCATCCTTAAAGCCTTTAACAACCGAATCCAGAACCGGATGAGGGCCGAAATTGGCGATGCCGATTTTTACCGGCTCGGCATTTGCCTGAGCTGCAAAAAATGCAGTACCGGCGAGCAGAGCCGCCATAAGACGAATTTTCATTTAATTTTCCTCCAAGTAAAACGCCCGTTTTGTCCGGCCGCTGAAATTTATCTGACCACGACGGCGACGATCACCGCCATGAACTCGTAGCAAACAACGTAAAGACCGATAGGCGTTCCGTCGAGCGAAAATTACAGAAATTTAGAGTATTTTTAAGTCTATTGTTTACCGCCACCACCAGATAGTGGCTGGGCGCTGAGTTCCTTGACCGCACCTTCATTAATGCTGAATCCGAGACCGGGTTTATCCGGTAGAGTGAGCCAACCATTCTCCGGTTCCGGCAGGCCGTCAAAGATTTGCTTGCAGCATTCGATGGCCAAATAATGCATCTCGATCAAGCCGCCATTCGCCAGGCCGGCATGCAAATGCATGTTGAAATGGGGCCAGGCGCCGCCATTATCCAAACCGACATTAAAGGCCTCTGCCATACCGGCAATTTTGGAGCATTGCGTATAGCCGCCAGTGATAACGACATTAGGCTGAACAACGTCGACCGCGCCGGCAACCATCATATCGCGGAAGCGAAAGGCAAGTCCTTCATTTTGTCCACAAGCCAACGGAATGCTGGTCCGTCGTCTCATATCAGCCATTTGATGGACATCGTTTTGGGTAATCGGCTCTTCAAAAAAAGCGATGTCGTATTGTTCGATGGCTTGAGCCAGCTTAACTGAGTGGAAGGGGTCGAGATTGCAATTGCCGTCGACATACAAATCGATTTCGTTTCCGACAGTTTCCCGAACGGTGCGGACGCGTTGCATGTCTTCTTTTATGACTTCGCCGATTGGACGATCATTCTTGTTCCGGTTTGCGCCATCACCGACTGTCATTTTTAAACCAGTAAAGCCGTTCGCCACCCATAATTTAGCGGCCTCGCCAAGTTGATCTCGATCGAAAAATGGATAGCCGAATGTCGCGTAGACGGGGACTTTATTCCGGGCGCCACCGAGTAACCGCCAAATTGGCTCTCCCATCGCCTTACCTTTGATATCCCACAAGGCAATATCGATAGCAGCCATGGCATGGGCGGCGTAGCCGGTTTGACCGCGTGGGGTCAAAATCCAATAGAGCTTGTGCCAAAGCTTTTCGGTTTCGATTGGGTCTTCACCGATAAGAGCGGACGCAGCCACTTGATTGATAATTGTCGTGATGACTTCTTCTTCGGTGATGCCGGTAATGCCAAATCCCTGATGCCCTTCATCGGTTTCAATTCTAACCAAGCAGATACTGAGATTGGTTTCTTTATTAAGGTTTAAGACATCAACAGTGATCGGAACGTTAATAGGCGTTGCCTCAACTTTTGTTATTTTCATCTAGTTAGTTCCTTTTACTGTTATTCTATATTTGATCGATTTTTCGATTTGCCAAAAAACGGCCATAACATCGTCAGGACGGCGATGATAATAAACGCCAGTGAAACGGGTCGTGTAATCAGCGGCAAAAAACTCTCGTCATAAAGCATCAGTCCGGAACGCAATTGCACTTCGGCAATTGGCGCCAAAATGTAGCCGATGACAAAGGGACCGGTTGAGACTTTTGCGGTTTGCATCAAGTAACCGACAATGCCGAAGCCCAGCATCACCCAGATATCGAACAGCCGGTTGCCTTGTGAAAAGGCACCAATGACACAAAAAACAATGATGGCGGGCATAAGATAAGCGCGGTTTACATACATTAATTTTGAAATGATCGGGGTCGCCCCAAGCATAAAGATAAACATCACAATATTGGCAATCAACGCAGCCGCAATGATGCCGTAAACGATTTCCGGTGATTGTTGAAATAACAAAGGTCCTGGCGTCAGGTTGTGAATAATGAGCGCGCCGAGCAACAGCACATCGATCACACTGCCCGGAATGCCAAGGGTGATCAGCGGCACCAGGGCGCCATTAACCGCAGCGTTGTTAGCTGTCTCGGCTGCGACGATGCCGTCTTCCGTACCGGTGCCGAATTTTTCAGGTGTTTTCGAAAAATTCTTAGCCGTTGTATAGGAGGCAATCGCCGCTGTCGTCCCACCAATGCCCGGCAGTACACCGATCCAGGTGCCGATCAGGGATGAGCGTAGTAAATTAAACCAAAGTTTTTTAAGGTCGTTGAGCGACATGAACATGCTGCGAAAGCTGGTTTGAATCCGTTCAATCGGCTGTGCAATGTTGACGATATCGGTGATCACTTGGCTCATCACCAGCATGCCTAAAATAACTGGGAGCAGCCTGAAGCCGGCTTCTAAATCGGTGAAGCCGAAGGTCAGCCGGAGTGAGCCCGAAGCTTGATCAACACCGACCAAAGATACGGCAATCCCCAGCATGCCTGAAAGCAACCCTTTGACCATCGAGCCGGTACTCACCGCCGAAATCAGCATCAGGGCGACCAAAGTCATCGAAAATATTTCGTAGGGTCCAAATCTGACGGCGATTTCTGCCAACGGCGGTGACAACGTCGCCAGGAATATCCAGGATACAAGGCCGCCGATGAAACTGGCAAAAATACCAAATCCCAAAGCGCGTCCCGGCTTGCCGGCTTTAGCCATCGGGAAGCCATCCAGGATCGTCATCATCGCTGCCGGGGTTCCCGGCATGCGCATTAAAGTCGCTGAGATTAAACCGCCGCTGGTCGAGCCAACATACATAGAGACCAAAAGAATGAGCGCGTTGGTGCTGTCCATTAAAAAAGTCAAAGGAAGTGTTAGGGCGATAACCATACCGCCGCTCAAACCTGGAATTGCCCCCACGACGACACCCACAATCACGCCGGTCAATAGAAACATAAAGGGGAGAGGGGTGAATAAATTACCAAAGGAGGCGACGAGATGTTCCATCTGAATACCTATGGCAAATCGAGATATAAAATCTCGGTAAAAGTAAATTTAAGGCCGAGACCTAAAAGCAGCGCGAGACAAATCGCCACGGGAATTTTGTTCAATTTCCAATCAAATAAAAATGCCGTCAGTAAAAATATGAAGCCTGCCGTTGCCCATTGAAAGCTCAGCAACTCCAGTTGCAGCACGCCAAAATAGGCGCTGATGAGCAATACGCAGGCAATCGCCAAATCATAACGTTTGCGATATTCTGTTGGCTTTGGTGGCTGGTAGTTTCCGAAGATCGCTCTCAGAATTATGATGAGCGCCAAAATAATTTGGATAGTTGCAACCCATTGCGGAAAAGCGGCCGGGCCTACGGGCTCTAAAGCTGGCGGCGGCAGGCTGAAACTCCTGAAGATGAAGGCGATGCCAAGAGCAATCATAAATGTGGCAAAAACCAAATCACCAACCGGATATTTTTTGTTGAAATCTGTCATCGGTACTCAAAGCCATGAAATCAGGCCGGGCAAAATGGCGGGCTTTAGGGAGCAATAGTTATAACTATCGCTCCCTAAATTTGCCTGGCAATAGACGCTTTGATAGAGCGCTCTATTTTTTCTTCATTGAAGCTTTAACAATCGGCGCAACTTTCTGGTAGCCTTTATATTCAGCGTCGATATCGGCTTTCAATTTCGCCCCGGTCAGAATCCGGATCGAGCCCATCCGTTTTTTGTGATAGGCCTTCAACTCAGGTGTTGCCATAACTTTTTTCAACATGTCGGCGAAAAAAGCGACGCGTTTAGCCGAGGTTGCTTTTGGTGCCCAGAAACGCCGGTTGAGACAGGCATTAATATTGTAACCAGATTCGATTGCCGTTGGCATATTAGGCGCCGCCGGGTGACGGGTTGGGCCAAGCCACAATACGCCGCGCAATTGATCTCCGCCACGTTTGATCCAGCCTGGAGACATAAACGCCATCTGAGTATGGCCACCTTTCATTGAGGCAAAACGTTTTGACGTGCCGCCGGTATGGACAATACCAACCTTGGTGCCAGTGGCATTCATCAGCATAACCCACGGAAAATGTGAGACGCCGCCGATACTGTCGGCTGCTTTCAATTTTCCGGGTGCCGCTTTTGCTGCCTTTACAATATCTCCAAATGACTTGAATGGCTGCGCACTCGAAGTCGCTAGGTAGAGACAGGACTGTGTTGTCTGGGCAACCGGATGGAAGGCATTGGGGCCAAAGTTGATACGACCCGTTGCCGCAAAGGCGAGAAATCCATTATGGATTTGCAAAAATGTATAGCCGTCTGGTTTTGCGTCTTTGACGTGGCGAAGGCCGACAGCGCCGCCGGCACCGGTAACATTGGTAACGACTAATTTAACCGGCATGATTTTGTGTTTTTCCATGGCTGCTTGAATGGTGCGGGCCAAGCCATCGCTACCACCACCTGCGCGATAGGGAATAACAAGTTTGATAGGTTTTTCAGGATACGCTGCAAGAGCTGCCGTACCACCAAAAGCCAGCGGAACAACCGCTGCCAAAGCAATCAGTTTTTTAGAAATCATTGTAGTCCTCCATGTTGGTCCAAAAAAATGCATTTTTTTAGGTCATTATTAGCCTTTAGATTGACAGAGCGTAGATAAACCATCAATTAATTATTTTTACAAAAGTCATAGCTAAAGGTTAAGGATATGGAAATTCGCCAACTGGAACATTTTTTAACAATTTTAGAGCGTGGATCACTGGGTAGAGCAGCAGAGGCGCTGAATATTTCGGAGCCTGGTTTAAGCAAAAGCATTCGGAAACTCGAAGACACTTTGCAGATCAAACTGCTCGATCGAGGCACCCGCGGCATGACGCCAACTTTGTTTGGCAGATCTCTCGAAACTCATGCGCGGCTAATTCGCAATGAAGTTAGTAATGCGCTTTCTGAATTAAGCGAACTGCAAGGGATTACCAAAGGAATTGTGCGGATCGGTGCTCGACCAAGCTTTGGTACCGTGATTTTGCCCCACGCAATTGCTCAACTTCATGCCAAGCGCCCGGGCGTCCGGGCGATTATTCGTGAAGGCATAATGTCTAATTTGATTGTCGAAGTATTACATGGCGATCTGGATTTTATTGTTGTCACATTGGCCGATAATTCACCGGATGAGGACCTTATCCAAGAAACTTTGGTCAAAAGTCCGGTGAGTATTATTGCGCGATCGGGGCACCCACTTGAGGCAAAACAAGTAATAACACCTGAATTTTTGTCAGAGATGCCTTGGGTGGTGCCGCTTGGCTCCGATCCCGTGCGGTTGAAGTTGGAAAATATGTTGGCGGATTTTGGGATCGATAAAATCAACGTCGCCGTTGAATCTGATTCTGTCCAATTTAATATGGAATATTTGCGGGAGACCGATGCTGTCGGCTTTTTTCCGGAAGCGTTAATTATGAGAAGCAGCATCAAAAAAGATTTTTCAATATTGGATATTCCGCAACTAAAATGGCAACGCGAACTCGGTTTAATTCGCCGGAAAAGAACGAGCCTCACTCCGGCAGCCCGCCTTTTGGTGCAGGAGTTAAAAATTTTATGTGAGGATTTTTAACCGTGTCGGTCTCGATTTTATTGCATAAAATAAGTCCTGAAATTTGATTCGGAAAACGGGCTTGCGTAATGCCTAAATGAGGCGTATACCGCCGACGAAATTAGTGCAGATTTCTCCCGGAATTCTACGAGAAATGTACTCTTAATAGCAGAGCTTGTGATGAGATTCGACGCGATTGGTTAGGCATGTTAGACAACGCTTAAATCTCGGGTTCAAATTCTCCTTTGGCGGTTGCTCTTTTTCGCCGTCGATTCAGGCTCTCTCAAATAGCGTAGGAGCAAGTTCTAAATGTCGCCTGACCAAACTGCACTAGCAACACCTTCACCCTCGACCGCTTCACATCAAGACATGGCCAATGCAATCCGCTTTTTATCTGCGGATGGTGTACAGCGCGCCAATAGTGGCCATCCTGGCATGCCGATGGGCATGGCTGATGTGGCTACCGTGCTGTTCAGCCGGTTTATGAAATTTGATGCCACCAATCCAAAATGGGCTGACCGGGATCGCTTTGTCCTATCAGCCGGGCATGGTTCAATGCTGCTTTATTCGCTGCTGCATCTCACCGGCTATGCCGATATGACGATGGAGGAAGTGAAAAATTTCCGCCAATTGGGCTCTAAGACCGCGGGTCATCCGGAATATGGTCATGCCGAGGGGATCGAATGCACAACTGGGCCATTAGGGCAGGGGCTGACCATGGCAGTAGGTATGGCGCTCGGCGAACGTATGACCAATGCGCGTTTTGGCGACGATCTGGTTGATCACTATACTTATGTAGTTGCCGGTGATGGCTGTTTGATGGAAGGTATCAGTCACGAAGCGATTTCGATGGCCGGTCATCTCAAGCTCGCCAAGCTGATAGTGTTATTTGACGATAATGCCATTTCCATTGATGGCGGTACTGATATGACGGTTTCAGACGACCAGCTGGCCCGCTTCCAATCATCCGGTTGGGATGTCTCTGCGGTTGATGGTCATGATCCAGAAGCGGTGGCAGCGGCTATTGAAGCTGCCCGCAACACTGATACGCCATCAATGATTGCCTGCAAAACTGTCATTGGTAAAGGTGCCCCCAATAAAGAAGGAACATCGGGCACTCACGGCGCACCCTTAGGTGATGAGGAAATCGCGGCGGCACGTGAGAAAATGGGCTGGCCCCATGCGCCGTTTGAAATGCCGGAAGATGTACAGGCGGCTTGGCGTGCTGTTGGTGCCGCCGGTGCTGAGGATCGTGAAGCCTGGGAAGCCCGGTTAAGTGCCAGTTCTCAACAAGCCGAATTTACAGCAGCGATGGCAGGAAAACTGCCTGCCGGTCTCTGCGATGCCATTAATGCACATAAAAAGAGCCTATCCGAAGAAGCGCCGAAACCGGCAACCCGTCAGGCTTCAGGTGCCGCGCTTGAAGTTCTGAATGCAGCGATACCGGAATTGATTGGCGGCTCGGCTGATTTGACCGGCTCGGTAAATACCAAGATCAAAGAAGCGACGCCGATTGATGCCTCGAACTATGGCGGTAATTATCTCCATTACGGCGTGCGCGAATTTGGCATGGCGGCGGTAATGAACGGGCTGGCCTTGCATGGCGGGGTAATCCCATACGGAGGTACCTTCCTGGTCTTTGCCGATTATTTGCGGGGCGCACTGCGTCTGTCGGCATTAATGGGCCAACGTGTGGTGTATGTTCTAACGCACGATTCCATTGGTCTCGGTGAAGATGGACCGACCCACCAGCCGGTAGAAACCATCGCTTCTCTGCGCGCAATTCCGAACCTAAATGTCTTCCGTCCGGCTGATGCGATTGAAACCGCGGAGTGCTGGCAATCGGCGATGGAAAGCACTGATACACCGTCTGCGATGATTTTAACTCGCCAAGGTCTGGCCACAGTTCGCACAGAGCATACAGATGATAATTTGTCGGCTAAAGGCGGCTATGTATTGGCCGAAGCTGACGGTGAACGTAAAGCCACAATTTTGGCAACCGGCTCAGAAGTTGAGATCGCCATGGCGGCGCGTGAAGCCTTGCAGGCGGACGGCGTGCCTACAGCAGTTGTCTCACTGCCGAGCTGGAACCTTTTCGATAAACAGGATCAAGCCTACCGGGATAACGTGCTAGGTTCAGGTATTCGCGTCGCTATCGAAGCGGCTGTTTCAATGGGGTGGGAAAAATACATCGGCTCAGATGGCGGCTTTGTCGGTATGTCGAGTTTTGGTGCTTCGGCGCCAGCCGGTGAACTCTACAAACATTTTGGCATAACAGCGGACGCGGTGGTCGCGGCCGTCAAAGAACGACTTTAAGGGGTTTAAAGACATGGCACTCGTTTCGATGCGTCAACTGCTCGATCATGCAGCAGAAAATGAGTATGGCGTACCAGCGTTTAACATTAACAATATGGAGCAGATGCTGGCGATTATGGACGCTGCAGATAAGACGGATTCTCCCGTTATTTTACAAGCCAGTAGAGGGGCGAGAGCTTATGCCAATGACATTGTGCTGCGCCATTTGATCGAGGCGGCGGTCGAAATGTATCCGAAAATCCCCGTCTGTATGCATCTGGATCACGGTAATAATGTAGATACCTGTAAGTCGGCGATGGACAATAATTTTTCCTCCGTGATGATGGATGGCTCGCTCGAAGAGGATGCTAAAACACCGTCGTCCTATGACTATAATGTTGATACGACCAAGGCTGTTGTCGATTTGGCTCATCAGATCGGCGTTTCAGTCGAAGGTGAACTTGGCTGCCTAGGCTCGCTTGAAACTGGTGAAGGCGAAAAAGAAGACGGCCACGGTTTTGAAGGCAAGCTGGACGTTGATATGTTGGTGACCGATCCAGATGAGGCGGCTGACTTCGTGGCTAAAACCAAAGTTGATGCATTGGCCGTAGCGATTGGCACGTCACACGGTGCCTACAAATTTACCCGCAAGCCCACTGGCGATATCCTGGCGATGGATGTGGTTCAAAAAATTAATGAAAGACTGCCGAACACGCATTTGGTCATGCATGGCTCCAGCGCCGTGCCGCAGGATTTACAGGACATTATTAATGAGTATGGCGGTGATATGCCGCAGACTTATGGTGTGCCGGTGGAAGAAGTCGTGCAAGGCATCAAACACGGTGTTCGTAAGGTCAATATCGATACCGACAACCGCATGGCGATTACCGGGCAATACCGCAAAGTAGCGGCGGAGAAAAAAGCAGAGTTTGATCCCCGTAACTTTAACAAGCCGGCAATTGCCGCCATGACTGAAGTTTGCGTTGAGCGTTATGAGCGTTTTGGCACGGCTGGTAATGCAGCGAAAATTAAAGCTGTGACACTTTCTGATATGGCTGCCCGCTATAAATCCGGTGAGCTTGATCCAACTGTTAAGTAGAGGCGAATAAGAAATGTCCCGCGAAGTCAAAATAGCTCCCTCAATACTTTCAGCTGACTTCGCGCGGTTAGGTGAAGAAGTCAAAGCAGTCGATGAAGCCGGCGCTGATTACATCCACATTGATGTTATGGATGGCCACTTCGTACCGAATTTAACTTTCGGTCCACCGGTCATTCAGTCGATCCGCTCCTATACCGATAAGCCGTTTGATGTTCATTTAATGATCGATCCGGCGGCGCCTTATCTGGCGGATTATGCGGCAGCTGGCGCCGACATGATCACCGTCCATGCCGAAGCTGATATTCATCTCCATCGCAATCTTCAAGTTATCCGCGATCTGGGTAAAAAAGCCGGAGTGTCTCTTAATCCTTCCACGGATGAAAGCGTACTGGAAAATGTTCTGGACGATGTTGATTTAATTTTAGTGATGTCGGTTAATCCGGGCTTTGGCGGCCAATCGTTTATTGCTTCGCAACTTGGGAAAATTAAGCGCATTCGTGAGATGATAGGGGATCGTAACATTGAGCTTATGGTCGATGGCGGCATTAAACCGGGGAATATTGCAGCTGCTGTAGAAGCAGGCGCTGAGGCGTTTGTTGCCGGCAGCGCCGTCTTTAGTGGTGATGATTATAATAAAACAATTGGCGATTTGCGGGATGCTGTGAAAGCAGCGGCAGAGTAGTTATTTTTAGCGTGGATTTTTGCGCAGCAAGTATTTTATTTCTGGGAATATGCCCTGATTTTTAGGGCGGGTAATAAATTATGAGTATTTCAGCACCAAAAATTAGCGATCTCCAAAAGGGCGATGGCTTTGGCGCAAAATTAGCTAAACTCCTTTCCGATTTTTCTGTTCACTATTTGTGGGAGAAAAAGTGGTTTTTCATTGCCATGCTCATTGGCGCGGTAATGTTGAGTTTACCGACGCCGGATGGTTTGAGCCGGGAAGCATGGATTGTACTGACCATGTCGTTGATGGCGACGATCCTGTTTGTGACTGAACCAATTCCGCTTCCTGCAGTGGCGCTGCTGATTATTTTAGGCCAGGTGTTTCTACTCGGCAGCGCATCCTCGGATGTTGCCAAAACACTGTGGAATGATTCCGTCTTGTTTATTTTGGGCTCGCTCATGCTGGCCGTGGCGGTCGTGAAGCAAAAACTCGACAAACGGATTGCCTGGATTATTGTCAGGATAACCGGCACCAAAACCTCGCGAATATGTTTTGGCATATCAGTTGTTTCCGGCTTGTTGGCCTCTTTCATTGGCGAGCATACGGTTGCGGCCATGATGCTGCCGGTGGGTATTACCCTGGTGACACTGACATCCGATGATCCTAAGAAAGTTCGAAACCTTGCCGCCGTCTTGCTGTTTTCGATTGCTTATGGCTGCTCGGTTGCCGGTATTGGCACGCCTTCGGGAGGCGCCAGAAACGCCATAATGATTGGCTATTGGCGGGAGTTTTTCTATGACCCCACCAATCCGGAAACTTCCCGGTTTATTATCGATTATGTGCGTTGGATGATGTTTGCCTATCCGATGTTCCTGATCCAACTGCCGTTTGTGACCCTGATCCTGTTTCTGACTTTCCGGCCTGAATATCGTGATTTATCGCGCGCGGTGGTCAAGCTGAGGGCGCAGGTCGAAAGTGAAGGACCGATGAAAGCGGCAGATTGGGTCTCAATTATATTGTTTGTTTTAGTCCTTATTGGCTGGATTTTTGTTTCCGACAAAGTAGGTATGGGCACGATTGCTATCCTTGGGGCGACGGCTTTCCTGGTTGCCGGTCTGGTGCGTTGGGAAGATATTAATTCCGGTGTGAACTGGGGTGTCGTGTTGCTTTACGGTGCAGCGATTTCACTGGGTATCGAGATGAAAGAAACCGGCGCCGCCCAATGGGTAGCGGAAAGCTTCCTGGCCATGCTGGCACCAGTCGGAGCAAATGAAGGATTTGGTCTTTGGGCGGCTGTTTCGGTGTTAACCACTGCTGTTACCAATATGATGTCAAACGGCGCTGCCGTTGCGGTGCTGGGGCCGGTCGTCCTTAAAATGGCCGTGGTGGCGCAGGAAAGTCCAATCGTCATCGGTTTCATTACCGCAATTTCCTCGGCTTTTGCTTATTTGACGGTTGTCGGTACCCCCGCTTGTACAATTGTATATGCCTCGGGCTATTTAAAAACGACGGACTTTTTGGCCGTTGGCTGGAAGATGGCTCTCACATCGACAATTATCATGCTCGCCGCCGCCTTCTTGTATTGGCCGTTTTTGGGTATTTAAATTCTAAGTATAATTACTTGGCCAAGGCAAAAGAATCATCTAGACAGATTTAACCGATAATTTAGAATTCAAAAAAACGGTTCGGGGCAGGAAGGATATTACATGGCCGATAACGATATCGACCTGGAGCTTTTATACGAAGCACGAAAAAATCGATTCCGTGTTCTCGTCTGCGTAGATGGCAGTGAAGAATCCTATGGCGGCTTGGAATATGCCGGCAGCGTCGCCAATCTCGCCGATTCTGACATTGTTCTGCTCTATGTCCGCCCGATTGATCAAGGTCTACGTTCCGGCGGTCTTCAAGTCCGTGTGGCGCGGGAAAATATGTTGAGTTGGGGGCTTGAACTTCCCGGTATCAAATACCTTAAAAAAGGTCTCGACCATCTTATGAGCGATCAAAAAATCGCCACGGAGTGGGATGAGAAAATATCTCACACCGATATTGAAGGTGATCCTCTGGGTGACAATAAAATTGAGTATACCAATGAAGACGGCCGCTCAATTGTTCTCAAGTTAAAAACGGCGCCGACCATAGCAGCCGGAATTCTCGACCAGTATAAACTTGGACCGTATGATTTAATTATATTAGGGGAATCCGGGTCTTGGGGAGGCTGGACGAAATCTTTGTGGGATCCGGCGGTCGCCGAAAAAGTCGCCATGCATGCTCCCTGTTCAGTATTAGTGACGCGAGATCTTAAACGCGGTAACGGGTATCTTCTTTGCACCGATGGCTCTGATAAAGCGCTCGAAATGGTCAGGAAAGCGGGCCTCTATGCCATGAGAACCCACTCGAAGGTATCGGTGATGTCGGTCGCGTTGGACGTTGAGAGTGAGCCCGAGGCGCAGAAAAACGTCGATGCCGCCGTGGCTGTTCTAAAAGACATGGGCGTTGAGCCCATGAACACTTTCACCCGGGTTGGTAATCCGTTTGAGGAAATTAATCGCGCTGGCGAAGATTATGCCATTATCGCAGTTGGTGACACTGGAAAGACCGGATTAAAGCGATTTTTCCTAGGTAGCGTGTCCTTTAAGGTTATGGAACACGCACATAAGTCCGTTATCGTAGTTCGGTAAATACGTATATGACTTTTTGGTTTTTTATCTTTGAATTATAGAAAATTCAGTTTAATTACCCTTATCTATAGAAAAATGGTGATGTAAATCACCCAGAAATAAAATTTGTAGTGGGATGAAAGGGGTTTCCGCATGGATGCCCGGCCAATTAACTTAGCCGATAGTGATCGCGACAGGATTCATATCCTGCCGCTCTCCATGATTCCTTTAAATGCGTCAGTGCTTAAAAAAACGCGCATGGTTAAAAATGCGCACCTCGAAAGCGTGTTAGAACTCTATAAAGGCGATGATACCGGCAGCGGTCAAATTGAAATTGGCCAACTTAGAACCGTCTATCGCGATATCAACACTGATGATATTAACGTCCTGCAAAAATTGTCCAAATTACACAGTTATGATGTTTACAGTCTGCGCCGGCTCTTAAGAGATTTGGATATAGATATTGAAGACCATTCAGCTCTAAGGCTCTCTCGAAAAAAACAAAATGAATTAGCCGGTTATATGAAACTTTTCACCCGTCCTTTAATCGTTAAATTGTACGGTGGTGAGGAGTTGGATATTCAAAAACCAGGCGATATGGCAGCGCTTTTTCACCATCCTGACCAACAACTTGTTCTGCAAAATTTAAAGATGTTTGCTCAGACGCTTAGTATTCGAGCCAATGAAATCCCCAAAATGCTGGCGGAATATGGCGATCTCTATATGTCGATCTCATATTATCGCGAACTTTTGCAGTCGATTGGCCCCATCATTGGTCAATTCAATGATTCGATGGAGCAAATACAATCAAACCGGCAACTTCAGCAAAATCAAATTTTGATTAAGAATTGCACTCAGGTGCAAACCAAATTCAAAGGCATGGCGAGTAATGTTCTGAGCAAAATCAAAAACTTTGATCAGGTTTCCAAGACTGTATGGAGTTCGGATGAACCCGGTGCTCTTAATGCCTTCGGACGTGATATTCGCAGCAGTCAGACGACACTCGGTGGAATTTTGTGCGCCTTGACGATTAAGATGGAAGATTGGAAAGCCAATTTTCCACATCCGGAGGCGGGCGGACCGTTAAAATGGGCCGACTATATCGTCAATGATATGCGCCAGGGCTTAGAGTCTTTTTAGGTATTACGGCCTAGAACACCAGTTCGTCTTCTTCACCACCACCCGAGATGACAATCTCACCAGCATCGGCCAGTGAT
>CAZMHI010000073.1:0-21297 GCA_964566055.1 uncultured Rhodospirillaceae bacterium | reverse complement strand
GTCACCGACTTAGCTAAATTCCGGGGCTGGTCAACGTCGGTGCCTTTGGCAACTGCCGTGTGATAGGCCAGCAGTTGCACCGGGATGGCATGCAGGATTGGCGTCACAAAAGGATCAACTTCCGGCAGCGCTATGGTGTGGGCGGCGAGTGCGCCCAATTTTTTCTCACCCGAAGTATCACTTAAGAAATATACCCGGCCACCGCGGGCGATCACTTCTTGCATATTGGAAGCGGTTTTATCGAGCAATTCATCAGAGGGTGCGATAACGATCACAGGCACGCCATCATCGATCAGCGCAATTGGACCGTGTTTCATCTCACCGGCGGCGTAGCCTTCTGCATGGATATATGAAATCTCTTTAAGCTTCAGAGCCCCTTCCAGGGCAATGGCGTAGCTTGTGCCCCGGCCCAAAAACAAGACATCCCGGGCATCTTTAATCTCGCCAGCAAGCTCTTTGAGCCGTTCATCATGATTGAGCACGTCGGCGGCGCGCGCCGGCACCTCGGTCAAGGCTGCGGCCAAGGCCGCCTCACGCTCATGGCTGATAGCGCCATTGGCGCGGGCCAGCACAATTGCCAAACAAGCCAAGACGGTGAGCTGGGTCGTGAAGGCTTTAGTTGAAGCAACGCCGATCTCGGGCCCGGCATAGGTTCGAAGCACGGCATCCGACTCCCGGGCAATGGTGCTTTCAGCGACATTGACAATGGAAAGAATTTTCTGGCCCTGCTCCCGGCAATAACGAAGTGCTGCCAAGGTATCTGCAGTTTCGCCTGATTGAGAGATAAAGATTGCGAGCCCGTCTACTGGCATCACCATGCCGCGATAACGGAATTCGGAGGCAATATCGACTTCGACCGGCACCCGGGCAATCTGCTCAAACCAATATTTCGCGGTCAGTGCGGCATAAAAAGCCGTGCCGCAAGCCGAAATGGTGATCTTCGGCAGGCCTGCCAGATCAAATGGCAGTTCGGGAAGCGTAACGGTCTGGTCGGCGGGATTGAGGAAACTGTGGAGCGTATCGCCGATCACCTGGGGCTGCTCATAAATCTCTTTCAGCATAAAATGGGGATGCCCGCCCTTGCCGGTCAGCGCCCCAGAGACCGCAGTTTCCTGGATGGGTCGCTCAACGACTTCACCGCTTTGATCTCTGACTTCAGCGCCGGAACTCGTGATTACTGCCCAATCACCCTCTTCCAAATAGGTGATGCGCTGGGTCATTGGGGCCAGCGCCAAGGCATCCGAGCCTAAGAACATTTCACCCTCGCCGTAACCGATGGCCAAGGGTGAGCCTTGGCGGGCGGCGATCATCAAATCATGTTCGCTGGCAAATATAATCCCCAAAGCGAAGGCTCCCTCGAGCCGGGACAAAGTCGAGGCGGTGGCCTCTTCCGGCGATTGGCCGCTTTCCAAATAATGGGTGATTAGATGAGCAACAACTTCGGTATCGGTATCAGACGCCAATTTATGCCCGGCTTTTTCCAGCTCATCCCGTAGGCTCTGAAAGTTTTCGATTATACCATTGTGAACGACAGCGACTTTGCCGGTGGCATGTGGATGGGCATTGATCTCGTTCGGCACCCCATGGGTCGCCCAGCGTGTGTGACCGATACCGATAGAGCCCGGTAGCGGGTGCGCGTTTAGCCGCGTCTCCAAATTAACCAGTTTGCCCTCGGCGCGCCGCCGGTCAATGCCGCCATTTTCCAACGTGGCAATACCTGCTGAATCGTAGCCGCGATATTCGAGGCGCTTGAGGCAGTCGAGCAGATGTGGCGCGACATTGCTTTTACCAATGATGCCGACAATGCCGCACATCTATTTCTTACCCTTTTTTTGGCTCTTCTTAGCACGCAGTTTAGCCGCGTAACCGTCGATGGTTTTTTGCTCGGGACGCGTAAGTGCCAGTGCATCCGCATCGATGTTTTTGGTGATCACGGAGCCCGCCCCCGTGATCGCGCCATCGCCGACTTTAACCGGCGCAACCAGAGCGGTATTGGAGCCAATGAATGCGCCGGTGCCAATCTCGGTCATTGATTTGACGTAGCCATCGTAATTGCAGGTAATTGTGCCAGCGCCGATATTGGCACCGGCGCCAATTTTTGCGTCACCGATATAGCTCAGATGATTGGCTTTGGCGCCAGCCGCCACGGTCGCATTTTTGATCTCAACAAAATTGCCAATATGAGCGTCCTCGCCGATATCTGCCCCCGGGCGCAGCCGGGCAAAGGGGCCAATGATGGCATTGTTTTCAACAAAGGCGCCTTCGATGTGACAGAAGGCGCGAATATGTACGCCATCGCAAATTTCAACACCTGGGCCGAAATAAACATTTGGATCAATCGTCACATCCTGACCGATTTTGGTATCATGAGCGAAATAAACGCTTGAAGGATCGATCAAGGTTGCGCCATTTGCCATGGCTTGCTCCCGCAATCGGTCCTGCAGAATGGTTTCAGCTTCGGCGAGTTCTGATCTTGAATTAACACCGATGGTCTCGTCCTCGTCGCATTCAACGAAGGCGCAGTTGCGGCCCGCCTCTATCGCCAGACCGACGAGGTCGGTGAGATAATATTCACCTTTGGCATTATCGTTCGAAAGCTTGGCGGTCAGATCGGAAAGAATAGCCCCATCAATCGCCATAAAACCTGAATTACAAAGATCGTTGGCGAGTTCATCTTCACTGGCGTCTTTAGCTTCAACAATAGATGCCAGATTTCCCGTCTCATCCAAATTCAAGCGCCCATAGGCAGCCGCATCGAACGGCCGGAACCCGAGCACGACGACGGCAGGGTCATCTTCGCTGTCACGTTCGTCCAGCAAGCTGGTCATGGTTTCGGTTGTGATCAGCGGGCTATCGCCATAGAGCACGAGCACATTGCCTTTGAAACCAGCCAAGGCGCTTTCGGCCTGTTGCACCGCATGGCCGGTCCCGAGCCGTTCCTGCTGGACCACGACCTCAACGTTAAAACCAGCCGCACTGACGGCTTCGCTTACCGCCTCCATTTCGGGGCCGAGTACAAGTATCGCCTTTTCCGGCTTGATCGCTGCCAGGTTATCCAGCAAGTGCAATATCATCGCCCGCCCGGCTAACCCGTGCAGCACTTTGGGGCGCTCGGATTTCATGCGCGTGCCCAAACCGGCGGCAAGCACGATGGCAGCTGTTTCTGAATGGCTCATATGGCTCTAATCATGTGGTGTATGGCTCTAATAGGGGCCTTGTGCCACATCGCGACTCTCAGGCCAAGTCAAAGATTGTTACGGATTTTTGCAGGAAGTTTTGAGCGGGATTTATGAAGCAACTTTACCTGCCAGCCAGCGGGCAGATCTTAAAAGACGCGCGTCGTCTTCAACGGCACTTATGACCTGCACGCCTACCGGCATGCCGTTCTCCCCTTCCATCAAAGGCACGGATACTGCCGGCACGCCCAAATAGGTCCAGAGCGTGCAAAAAATAGGGTTTCCTGTGGCGTCTAATCCTTCAGGTGCTTCACCGATTGCCGCCGGCGTTATAATGGCATCATATTCAGAGCAAAAGCCGTGAATCCATTTGTTCAAGGCCGCCTGATTTTCGACGCTTCTATTGTAGTCGATTGCGCTAACCTGGTGGCCCTCATCGATCAAGCCGCAAAGAACGTCGCTGATTTTATCTTTTCCCCGTTCGGTATAGGGGGCCAAATTCTTGGCCAAATCGGCCGTCATAATATTTTGCAAATTTGCAACAGCGTCATCAAATTCAGCCGGCAGGGTAACTTCGTCACAACTATCCCCCAAAAATTCGGCCAGTTCTTCAAAGGCCTCTTGGGTTGCCTGATCTGCCTGGTCCCAGACAGGTGTTTTGATGAAGGCGAATTTGGGCTCAATCGGCGGGTCCTGAACGGTCGTTTCCGACAATTTTGGCGCTGGCTGCAGCCTTGTGTCGGGGTCCGCCAGATCATAGCCAATTAAACATTCAGCAATCAGGGCAGCATCTTCAATTGAGCGCGCAAATACGCCGACATGATCAAGCTGTCGCGAAAGTCTCAGGACTCCGGTCCTGGAAATGAGGCCATGGGTTGGCTTAAAACCAACCACGCCACAAAAAGACGCCGGACGAATGACCGACCCATTGGTTTGCGAGCCAATTGCCAAAGGCACCATTCCGCAGGCCACAGCAGCGGCTGAACCGCTGGAAGAGCCGCCGGGGGTCCGGTTTACATCATGGGGATTTGCAGTTTTGCCGGGCGAATATACAGCCAATTCGGTTGTCACGGTCTTACCCATAATCACGCAACCAGCGGCCATCAGGCGGGCGACAGCCGTACAATCTTCGTTGGGTTTGCGACCGGCATCAAGTATTGTGCCGTTTTCGGTGGGGTAATCGTCTGTGTCGAAGATATCCTTAATCCCCACCGGAATACCATGAAGCGGGCCACAGGGCGCACCACTGGCACGGTAAGCATCACAATGCTCCGCCTGCTTTCGAGCAAAATCATAATCCAGATGTGCCCAGGCGCCGATTTCTTCTTCTTTGGATTCAATTCGGGCAATACAAGCCTCAACCAGTTCAAGCGACGATATTTCGCCGCTCGCAATCATCTGCACCAGCTGGGATGCTCTCAAATCCGCCAAATCCATAACGTTAGCCTCGTTATATTGAAATTGAAATCGCCTCAGTCCGAAGGCTTATTCCGAAAGCACGAATCCCATAAATCGTAGAGAACGAGCACCAGGACAGCGAGACAAATCACCCAAAACGGCAATCCACCCCAAAATCCGGCTGCCCCGGCAGAAATACTTTGGGCCAGACCGAGCACAAAAATGACAATCAATATGGTGCCGATCACGCCAAAAAATTTTTCAAGGTTATCTTGAGACATTATAGTTTTTCTCCGTAACGTCCGATCTTATCATTTTGTGGTTTTAGGAACATATTCGCCAAAAAAGTAATCAGGTAACCAAAGCGCAATCTGCGGGTACTGGTACATCAAGACCATAACCATAATAACGATGGCGAGATACGGCATGATGCCTTTAAAAATATCCATAAGCTCGATCATTTTCCCGAGCACGCCTTTTAAATAATAGGCCGACATCGCCATCGGCGGCGTTAAGAAGGAAGTCTGCAGATTGAGCGCCACCAGCATCGCGAAGAAATATGGATTGACGCCAAAAGTAGGCAACATCGGCAGGAAAATTGGCACAAAAATAATTAAAATCTCAGACCATTCCAGCGGCCAACCCAAAAGGAAAATGATCACCTGCACCAATATCAGGAATTGCCAGGGCGCCAAGTTAAATCCTAGAATAAAATGTTCTATAATTTCGTGACCGCCGAGCCATGAAAACACCGAGGCAAATGTCCACGAGCCAACAAACAACCAGCACACCATCGCTGTCGCCTTCGCTGTCAAATAGACGGATTCTTTCAACATTTCCCAACTGAGGGATTTATAAGACCAAGACAGCACCAGGCCGCCGAAAGCGCCCATGGCGGCGGCTTCTGCTGGTGTCGCTAGACCGCCCAGAATTGATCCCAAAACCAACATTATTAAGACCGTCAACGGTACAAACGACGTTAAAAGCTCCCAATAAACAACACGCGCAGGGGGCACATCTTCGGCGCGCGGCTTGGGCGCAAGTGACGGATTAAACGTGACGCGGATAATAACGTAGACAATATACGATCCAGCCAGGATAAAACCCGGAAGCAGGGCAGCCGCATAAAGCCGCAGTGGTGACAGTTCCGCGATGGCTGCATAAACGATCAACATGATCGACGGCGGAATTAAAATACCTAACGTGCCACCGGCACAAATGACGCCGGAGGCGAAACTCTTGTCATAATGCGCTTTGGCCATGGCGGGAAATGCCAACAGTCCCATCAAGGTGACAACAGCGCCAACGATACCGCTGGCGGTAGAGAATACGGCGCAGGTGATCAAAGCCGCGATGGCCATTGATCCAGGTAAATTACGGGCCGCCATTTGCAGCGAGTAGAATAGCCTATTAACAATATTAGCGCGCTCAACCACATAGCCCATAAATAGAAATAAGGGAATCGCGACCAGGGTGTCGTTCTCCATCACGGAATAGGTGTTCTGATTAAGGAGATAAAAAATCCTATTGTCGAACGCATCGACTATGGTCTCGATGCTGCCGGCCTCATAATAGGCGTAGTAGCCAAATGCAACGCCCATAGCGAGCAGTGTGAAGGCGACCGGGAACCCCAGCAGTACCATCACGATAAAAAGCGATAACATTAATATCGCGACTTCGGGGTTCGTCATCCTAAAAAGAGCTCCGTTAAACCAACTGTATTAAGGAAAGGGGGGTTATTTGATTTCGAATTCAACCGCCTGGCCTTTCAAAAGATCTTCGGTTTCCTGGGCGTCTTTCAGCCTGGGCAACCATGTATTCGTTTTTATTGCCAAATAGCAGCGCATGCATTCCGCGACGCCCTGAAGGATGAACAACCCTCCGGCCAGCGGTATGAGGGTTTTGAAGTAATAAATCTGAATACGCGCAGGGCTGTTCCAACTGACTTCCTTGTAGCGCCACGAATCCATGGCGATTTCCCAGCCAAACCAGACCAAAGCAAGCATGCCGGGGAAAAAGAAAACGAAGTACAAAATTAAATCTAGGCGAGCCTGCCAACGCGGTTCCAGGAACCGGTACAGCACATCTGCACGCACATGGGTATCCTGGGCAAGGGCATAGGGTCCAGCCATCAAAAACAAGGCACCGTACATCTGAATACTCATATCGAAAGCCCATAACGTAGGTGCGTTAAGGGCATAGCGCACGAACACTTCATAAGCGATCGAAAGGGTTAAGATCAGGATACACCAGCCAAAAGCGCGCCCAACCCAGATGCTGAACTCTTCGATGGCATGAATAGTGGATGTCACGGTCGGATCTCCCGCCTATTGTTCGTGATAAGTCTTAGAGGGACAGACTTTCGACTGCCCCTCTAGACTTAATCATAATTGCAAATTTGATTTGCAAAAAGCGTTTTGATTAACCGAAGTGATGCTTGTAAGCCAAACCGTAATCGGGTTGGTTCAACAGCAAGTAGTTCATCACTTTCTTGGCATAAGTCTTCTGCGACTTAACCACCTTGGCGAAGAACGGATCTTTCTTCGAAATCCGGTTAACAACAATATCCCACGCCTTCAACTGGTCAGACATCACAGCATCCGGAGTCCGGTATACATTAACGCCGTGTTTCTCTTTTAGCTTAACCAAATCGTCGGCATAACGAAGGGTATTGTTCCAATAGAAATTTGAGTTTTCAGCCTCAGAAGCATATTCCAAGATAGCTTTAACTTCTTCTGGCAGACGATCAAATTTTCTCCTGTTAAAGGTAACTTCGAAACATTCTTGTGACTGGTGGAAGCTGGCAAGATGGTAATGCTTGGAAACATCTTGCATGCCAAAGTCACTGTCAGAAGTTGGATTGTTAAACTCAGCAGCATCAATCAAACCGGATTTCATTGCTGGCTGAATTTCGCCGCCTGGTAATTGAACAACAGACATTCCCATTTCCGTCAAAACGTCCGCAGCCAAGCCAACGGTCCGATACTTCAGACCTTTCATCTGAGAAGCGCCTTTGATCTCTTCTTTGAACCAGCCCATCGGCTGTGCCGGCATTGGGCTGTTAAAGAAGCTGACCAAATTAAGACCAAGTGACTTCATCAACTCATCAAAAAGTTCTTTACCGCCGCCATAGTGGATCCAGCCGAGCATTTCCTGAGCCGACCAACCAAAGCATGGGCCGGTTCCGAACAAAGAAGCTGCAGGCGATTTAGAGTACCAATATGCAGGCACGTAGTGAGCGCCATCCAAAACACCGCGGTGTACGGCATCTTGCATTTGGCTGGTTTTAACAACTGAGTTTACGGACAAGAGGTCAATTCTAAACCCTTTGCCGGTCATTTTATTCACACGATCTACATAGCTTTTGGCATTCTCAAGGAAAATTCCACCGCCCCAAGCTGCCTGAACTTTAAATACTTTCGTTGCGGCAGTTGCGACATTCGGCATAGCAATGGTTGCTGCCGCTGCACCCGCAGCAACAGTTCCACCTTTTTTAAGAAATTTACGACGTGATACTTTTGACTTTTTTTCTTCCATAATATTATCCTCCCTAGGGATCAGTTTTTAGTTTCTATTATTACTCAGCCGGAAAAACTTATTCCTAGCCAGTAAAGCCTAGAAACATTGGTTAATGCGCATTGAGTGTTGGTCCCGGAATTAAGTGTAGATGCTTTTTAAAAAAATTCAAATATATTTCCATTACTTTTGATCACAATTTACTGCGATTTCTAAGCATATTACGAATTTGTTGTTTTTTTCCGTTAGGCAACCCGGTCACCCGGCTCTTTGCCGGCGAAATACGCGTCTAAATTAGCCAAAGCCCGGAGTCCCATAGCATCACGCGTCTCGCGGGTGGCGCTGCCGATATGGGGCAGCAGGAATATATTTGTTAACTCCCGATAGCCGGGAAAAATGCCGGTGGGCTCATTGTTATAGACATCAAGACCCGCTGCAGCAATTTTGCCCGAAGCCAAGGCTGCATACAGCGCCTCATCCTCAATCAACGCGCCTCTAGCAGTGTTTACAACAATGGCGTCCCTGGGCAGCAGGGCGATGCGCTCGGCATTCAACAGTCCGATTGAGTCAGGTGTCGCCGGACAGTGCAGAGATAAAAACTGACACTGCGGCAATAATTCGTCGACCGTATCATGATAAACTGCGCCGGCCTCCAATTCGGCGGGCAGACGGCTCCGATTATGATAGAGGATTTCCATACCAAAGGCGTCCCGGGCGAAGCGGGCCATCACTTGGCCGACCCGTCCCATGCCAATTATGCCGAGACGCTTGCCCGTGGCCTGAATGCCAACCATGAAATCCGGGCTCCAATCCTGCCATTCCTGCGAGCGCACCAACCGTTCGCCTTCGCTGGCCCGTCTGGCCGCGCCCAACATCAGCAAGATCGCGATCTCGGCCGTGGCTTCGCTCAACACATCAGGCGTATTGGTGACCACGATATCTCTGGCTTTGGCGGCCGCCAGATCACAATGATCAACACCAACCGAAAAATTGGCGATGATTTTGATGCTGTCAGGAAGCCGGTCAATTACCTCTGCCGTCAGCTGCTCGGTATGACAGGGCAGGATTGCCGCCGCGCCCTCCGAAAGGCTGATCAAATCATCCGGGCTGTAGAGCCGGTCATCGGGATTTAGCAGCGGTTCATAATTTTGTCCCAGCTTGCTTTCCACCGCTTGGGGCAATTTCCGGGTCACGAGGATTTTCGGTTTCTCTGTCATGCAGGGCAATTTGCAAAAAAATTTTGGCCTTGTCACTCAAATTAAAAGTTGCTCCGGTTAGACTTGACGCTCACAAAAATATTTGACCAATATCACGACAATCAACGGGGAGATTTTAAAAATGAGCAATATTACTGTCGCGTTTATCGGCCTCGGCGTTATGGGATATCCGATGGCCGGTCATCTATCAAATGCCGGACATATTACGCGGGTTTACAACCGAACCGCCGCCAAAGCCGAACAATGGACCAAAGATTATGCCGGGTCGGCTCATCCGACACCGCGGGAAGCGGCTGAAGGCGCTGACTTTGTCTTCTCCTGCGTTGGCAATGATGATGATCTCAGGAGCGTTGTCTACGGCGATGACGGTATTCTCGCCGGCTTGAAGGACGGTGCCATATATGTTGACCATACAACCGCCTCCGCCGACGTCGCCCGCGAAATTGAAACTGCTGTCAAAGAAAAAGGCTTTGGCTTCTTGGACGCACCGGTTTCAGGCGGCCAGGCAGGCGCAGAAAATGCTGCCTTAACAATTATGATTGGCGGTGATCAGGCAACGTTCGATGCCGCTAAATCTGTCATGGAAATCTATGGTAAAGCGGTGACGCTGATGGGGGCCGCCGGTGCCGGGCAGCTTACCAAAATGGCCAACCAAATTTGCATCGCCGGATTAGTGCAGGGATTGTCTGAAGGACTCAACTTTGCCGTTAAGGCGGGCCTTGATGGTAAACAAGTCGTTGACGTCATATCAAAAGGAGCGGCCGGTTCCTGGCAGATGGAGAACCGCGGCAACACCATGATTGATGATGAGTTCGATTTTGGCTTTGCTGTCGATTGGATGTGCAAGGACTTGGGAATTGGGCTCGCTGAGGCAGGAAATAATGGCGCGGCCTTGCCAGTAACCGAAATTATCAATGGCTATTACCGGGAAGTTCAAGAAATGGGCGGCGGCCGCTGGGATACCTCCAGCCTCATTCGCCGTCTTACCAAATAGAACCAAAAGGCAATCAGTCACGAGAACTTTAGATGAATTTATTTTAATCGCGCCGTATAACAATGAGATGCGATTGAACACTACAATAATTCGTGGCGCTCTCGTGCTGATCCTCGTCTTTGGCTCAGCCCTATTTTCCGCCGCCAAGGCTGATCACCATTATTATTCGTTGAAGAAAGTATTTCCGAACGGAAAGTGTTCGCCCGTCGCCCCGAATTACGAGCTCTTGATCGCTGGTTTTGCCGGCGGCGAAATCACCAAGTTCAAAATTCATGACGCCCACGGCAAAGTCGTCGAGGTCATTTCGACCTTGATTAATAAAGAGCGGGATCAGTGGGCAATTGTCGGTTCAAAGACAGCTCAAAAAGTTATCTTCTGCCTCTATTCTTCTGGCGTCGGCAAAGGTTCCGTTGACAACCAAGTAATAAGGTAAAAAATATTTAGCAGCTCATGCCGGCCTGAATAGGTGGACAGGGTACATCACCATAAGAACAAAAAACGCAGCAATCCCCTTCAAGCGGTTTGAGGACTTTACCGCACCCTTCGCATTCGTAGAAATACTGACAGGCGTCTTCCGGCATGGTCTCGGTTTTGGAATGGCCGCAGCTGGGGCAAGCCAGCGTAGACTGCGTGATAATTTCCATTTTTGTTTCTTTGCCTTATAAGAGTTCAGAATGTTACTGTTCACCTCAGCACAAAACCAAGGCAAAAATAAAAACAATTGATCGTGAAGGGGGAAATATGGCTGAGGCAAAAGGCATCAAAGAAGTCGCCTTTGTAGATTGCAAGGGCGGGGGCCAGATCGAAGTGGTCAATGGTACCGCCTATGTTGGCCATACGGCAGGACCGGAAGCGACCACCATTATCGACGTCAAAGATCCCAAAAGCCCTAAGATTGTTCATCAATTGATGTGCGCCCACGAAAATGTGCACGCTCATAAAGTACGTGTCGCCAATGATCTGATGCTGACAAATTACGAATCAATTGATTACATGGGTGAGCCTGGGGAAGGATTTCGTGGCGGGCTCAATATTTACGATGTCTCTGATCCTCATAATCCCAAGCATATAACGTTCTGGGAAACTGCTGGTGAGGGGGTGCATCGTTATACATTCGATGGCCGCTACGCCTATATCTCGCCAACAGTTGAAGGCTATATTGGCCACATCAGCATGATTATGGATCTCGCCGATCCGGCTAATCCTAAAGAGGTTGGGCGCTGGTGGTGGCCCGGCCAATGGGAAGCTGGCGGTGAAGTGCCGGACATACCACGCGAACATTTACGGTGTCACCATGGCATCCGCCAGGGCGACCGGCTCTATGTCAGCTACTGGCATGCCGGTTGGGCAATTCTGGATATCTCGGATATGACCAACCCGGTCTGCGTCTCGAGGCAGGAGTGGAAACCGCCCTACGCCCACCCGGCACATACCGCCCTGCCGATTCCGTTCAAGCTCGACGGTATGGAGGTCTTGCTGTTAGCCGATGAAGACGTCGCTAAAAAAGAACCGGCAGGTCCGGCCTTCATCTGGTTTTACGATATCAGTGACGAAACCAATCCCCGCGCTTTTGGCAAATTTCAATTGGAACATCTTGATAGCAATGTACCGGCACCAAACATGACCGGCTGTCATCAACCGGTCGAAGTGGTACGCGGAACTGAAATTCCGGTTGCCTGGTTTGAACAAGGCCTTCGCATCATGGATATCGCCAACCCTCACGCCCCAAAAGAAGTTGCTTTTTACGTTCCCGATGCCCCCAAAGGCGCTGATCGGCCGCTCTCAAATGATGTCTTTCAAGATGATGATGGCCTGATTTATTTAATCGATCGGGATTGGGGCCTGCACATTCTGGAACGAAGCTAAAAGGCCCATCGTGACTGATCGCTACCAGCAAATTGAATTTATTATCGACTATGTAAAACCTCAGAGCATCGTTGAGATCGGCACCTGGAACGGTGATCGCGCCATTGCCATGGCTGAGGCAGCTCTCCAGCACCAGGAACAAATTCAGTATTACGGATTTGATCTATTCGAAGACGGTACTGTTGAAACTGACAAATCCGAACTCAACGTCAAACAGCACTACACTTTGGAATCAGTCACGCAGAAATTAAGCGAATTTCAAAAGGATTATTCTGGCTTTTCTTTTAACCTGATCCGCGGCAATACGCGGGATACTTTGGCCAAGGCTGAACCTGATACATTCCAGTGTGATCTGGCGTTTATTGATGGCGGGCACTCAATTGAGACCATTGAAGGTGACTACCGGGCGCTCAAAGATTGTAAAACCGTGCTATTTGATGATTATTACATTCCCGATGAAAGTGGCGCCTGTCCCGATACGGCAAATTTCGGCTGCAACACATTGGTAGAATTTATGCCCCATTGGATTTTACCAGTTGCAGATGGCATTGCCGGCGGCGGCTTGGTACAAATGGTGTTAACCGGTGAATTGGCGCAAGAATTTTTAGCAAATGCATAGAGTAAAAGATGGCTGCCTATAAACCCTCAACGTTTAATTTTTCCAGCCTGAAGGACTTTTGCTGGCCGGTCGATAGCAAAGAGGCATTCTTTAATCCAGACGCCAATAATCTCTATCTGAAAGTTTTCGAAGGCGCCGCCTATAATTGCGCGCCGCCGCTAAATATGGCGACCAGCCCTGACGCTGAATTATTCAGGAACTCACCCGTTCTCCATCACCATGCGGATACTCATGCAGCAGGCGAGGTATTTATTGCGACTCTTGGAAGCGCCCGGATTGCGACTCCCTACGCCTTTGTTTTTAATCAAAGCGGTGTCCTGTTCACAGACAGCTACCACAATCAGGAAATGGTCACTATGCCGATCGAACGCATGGAGCATTTCATCAAGGTTGATCTGCAAATGTCGATCAAAGACGAGGCCTTCAATGTGCCGGCCAATACAGTGCGTTTCGACTGGCCACCTAAAAAAATTGATCAGCCGTGTGTGCTGCTCACCTCGCCCTGGTGCGAAGGCTACCATCATTGGATATTGGAAACCCTGCCCCGGCTCTGGGCCTTGGACGAATTTGAAGAATTACGCGAACTGCCGGTAGTTGTTCCGGCCTGGGCCAAACAATTTCATCTCGACTCTTTGAAAGCCTTTGGCATCAGCGAAGACCGGATCTTAAAATTTGATGGCGGCACCTGGGATTTCGAGCGGCTTTATGTACCGTCTTTTTTGGCTCCGGGAGGTCATTCCGAGCGGCAAATCAGCTGGGTGCGGGAGCGTTTGCGGGAGGCTTTTGGCATTACACCAAAGAGCACAGATAAGCGGCGTATTTACATTAGCCGCCGTGATGCGGCGTCACGCCGCCTGGTTAATGAAGAGGCTATTCTGCCTTTACTGGAACAACACGGATTTGAAATTTTGGCGCCCGGCGAATTGTCCCTAAAAGATCAGATTGCTACCTTCAGCGAAGCCTCGGTGATCGTTGGCATCGCCGGCTCCGGTCCGACAAATTTCGCCTTTGCCGAGCCCGGCTGTACATTAATCGAGTTTCACCCGGCTGATTATATCAATCTCGCCTATTGGTTTATAGCCAATGCTGTCGGCCATAAATACTGGTTTGAAATCGGCAATACCGTGAATGAGAGCCAGGATTTTACGATTGAGCTTGAACGCGTCGAGGAAGCTTTAAAAGCGGTGTTGAATTAACTATCTATAACTTGTTGCAGAAGTTGCGCATCCAGCCGCAAATAGCGCTCAGATTTTAAAAACACCTCGTTGTCCCGATCCATGCGCCGCTTGGCAAAACCTTCTTCCTGCCAGGCAAACTGCAATCCGCTTTTTTCCGCCTCGGCATGACGGTGGCTGATCTCGACATCCGCCAGGAATTCATTGCGGTGAAGAAATCGCCCGAGATGATGAATCCAGTGATCGACGACAAAATGCTCAAACATTACCGGCGCGACATAGCCCAATGTCTCATACCAAATGCGGCTGATAAAAGGGAAGCAGCTGAGCTGGACGCCAAAGTAACCTTCATTGAACCAAATATTAAAAATGCCATCTGGATATTTAGCGGCGGCTTGATCTACGCGCTCATCCCAGCCCTCGGTGACAAATTTAAGATCGTCGTTGGAAATCATGAAAATATCAGCATCCGACTGAGCCGCCATCGTATTGATTGCCCCGGGTGTGCCAATTGGATCGCCGTAAAGAAAATTAATTTCAAAGCGATCTGGATAACGACCACCTAGTTCATGCTCAAGCATTTGATATTGCTTGGCCGAGGCGTCATCGGTATCGACATAGAACTGCAGTGACAATCGACCGGCTTGAGCGGCCGTACCTGCTATACTCTCAGCATAGTCATACAGATAATCAGGCCGCTCTCTAACCGGACACAACAAAGCGATTTTATTTGATTTAATCGATGCCAATGTTTTCCCCAAATTATTCCAGGCAATTACTCATGAGCTGAGCCAGTTTTGAGACAACTTTTTTCTAAATTTCCGATCCCGCTTCAAGTGCCACTCCCGGCTCATGGCATCTCCCCGTTTGGGGAATTTCTCGGCATATAACAAGCGCCATTCCCGTCCGCGCGTCGACTTGGCGCCACTCCCGGCATTGTGTTTGGCGAGGCGTGCGTCAAGATCGTTGCTCCAACCGACATAAGTGCGAAAATTACTTATCTCGGTGGTCCCCAAAATATAGACGAAACATGGTTTAAGTTTCACTTTTTTCTCGATATTAATACCCAGTTCTGCACGGAGGCGAAGTGTGACGAGTGAAAGTTAAATTATATTCAAGAAAAATGCCGTTATCGAGCGATTGGACTTTAAATCGACACATAATTTGCCTATTTAGTAGTGAATTAGAATATAAAAAAATTATTGTAGATTAGGCTCTATGAACCAACCGGCCAATTTAGAAAATGTTCTTGAACAGTTGCGTCTTGAGTATATCGAGAACAGCGGCGATAAACTCGACCAAATTGATGATTTAATTAGTAAATTATTGGATTTCGAGGATAGCAATTGGCGCGATGTATTCATCGAATTTCAACGCCAGGTTCATACGATCAAAGGTACGGCTGGAAGTTATGGCTTTCAAACCGTTACCGAAATTGCCCATAGTCTTGAAGACTATTTGGAAACGTCTAATAAACTTGGGGTAGATCAACTTAGCGATATTCAGCTTTATATTGACCAAATACGCTGGATTTTCGAGGCTGGCAAAAATCCGTCCGAAGACGTTGCGTTAGAAATTCTCCGTAAATTACCAAATCCTAACAAATCTATCTTTTCGGATCAGGAAATCCGCCAAATTCCGGTTATCCTAGTTATGCCGTATAACATTCAGCGTAAAATTATCGCCAATGAACTTACCTCTTGCGGATTTCGAGTTTTCATAGCCGATACCAGCGTGCGGGCGATTGAGTTGGCGTTAATTCACAAACCGACGATAGTATTTTCAAATTATGATGTCAGCGATATTAACGGCGTTGAGCTGGCACTTGTTTTTCGTTCTATTGCAATGACGAAATCTATCAATATGGCTATTTTATCCAGTCAAAAAGCAACAAATCAGCAATTCGCCAGCTTGCCGGAAGACGTAAAAGTTATCAGAAAAGGTGAGAATTTCAGTGATGATCTAGCTGAATGTCTGTTGGATTGGCATGTCTTTATTAAGGAAGCCCGTCGTTCACAGAGCAGAAATGACCGGTCTCATTTACGAATTTCGTTTGATGGCCAGGTTATGATTAAGAAAAATGGAAACGAATATCTCGGCAAAACCATGGATATTTCCGCTGGCGGATTGGCCGTTAAGATAAAAGATTTAGAAGCTTCGGAAGAACTACCATTTGAGCGCGGCGACCGAGTAACCCTTGACGTTGAAGAGCTGAGCAGCTTGTCCGGCAGTATTATTCGAACCAAAAATGAGGAAGTTATAATTCGGTTTGACCTCGACCAGCATTTGGAAGATCGATTGCTGGCAGAAATTATGCTCGTCACTAATAAAATTGACCGAAAGTTTGAGGGCGATTAAGACGACAGATCCTATTATTGTCGTATTTATACTCACATTATTTTTACAGTGTCTAACGCAGCTGTTACTGCATCAAAGCAAATCTGGCGTCATAATCGTGTTTGAAACTAACCAACAGCCAAAGAGATATTGATGATTCGATTTAATTTTCTATCGTTTTTTAGATATAGCCTTTTGATTTGCCTGTTCACCACAGGCTTTGTGCTGCTGCCGGCACATATTTCATTTGCCGCCGGCCCGAATTTATCAGGCGCAATGCAGGTTTTTCAATTAGCGCCAAGCACACGTCCTCGTCCCAATGCAACATGGAAAAACGCGGCTGGCAAAAATCTTACCTTGGCTGATTTTTCCGGCAAGGTTGTTCTGGTGAATTATTGGGCAAGTTGGTGCCCACCCTGCATCCGTGAACTGCCATCCATCGACCGCTTGCAGGCTAGTCTTGGTGGAGACAATTTTACGGTTATCGCAATTAATATAGATCGCGGCGGGAAACCCGTCGCCCGTCGTATGGCTAAACGTCTAAAGCTCAAGCATCTGACCCTTTATCTCGACCGTGAAAGTAAATCGGCCAGGAGTTTAGGCGTCCGCTCAATGCCGACGACGTTTATTTTTGACCGCAAGGGCCGGGAAGTTGGCAAATTGGAAGGTGGCGCTGAGTGGGATGAAAAAGAAGCCATCGGGTTGGTTAAATACTTTGTTAAAAACCCTGGCTATGCTGACAATCTGCCAAAAAAATAAACTATCGAAGAGCGGTTTAACTGGTTGCCGCTGGCGTCGTGCCTAGAATTTCTTCTATCGTCGTACGCAAAGTTTCCATTCTAACCGGCTTATAGAGAAGATATAGATCACCGTCTTCCGCATCACCCGCTGTTTTCTTGGAAATATAGCCGGTAAATAAAATTGCCGGAATATCGGCGCTATATTGCTGGCGCATATTCTTAATAATTTGCGCGCCGTTGAGATCGCCTGGCAGCCTGTAATCAACAATAATTAAGTCAGGCTGCTCCGATAAATCGCGGCAAAATTTGGAAAATTCTTCACCCTGCACATTGACATAAGGATAGGTTGAAACATCATACCCAAAATGTTCCAAATAATCGCCAATTGCCTGAAGAATGGCCGGCTCGTCATCAATAGCTACAATGCGGGTCATTACTTATAATTTTCAAGTAATTCCAATTTTCGACTTAAATATATTATATTCAACAACAAAGAGTACAGAGCTATTGGCAAAGGCTCAATAAAAATATATCACAATAATCTAATACTCAGTTACGATGGCACGTTGCAGTCACAATTATATCTGTCGAGCAAAGCGCTGGTATTCTCATTTATATTCCCATCATCTCCGCCATTTTTGCTTCACGTTCAGGTGCTGTCATAAAACCCGGATCAGCCCGGCAATACTCTTCAGTCTTTCTCATCACCTCTTCATCGCTCACATCAAGATCAAAATCAACGACATGTGGCTGTGGAATATACCAAGGCGTATGGAGATAGATTTCAATCATATTGTCTTCCGGATCTTCAAAATAGATCGACAAGGCATTACCATGGGTGCGGCAACGAATATCTTCAATCCCGACTGCTTGGGCGCGAGCCCGAATTTCTCTCAATTCGGTCAAATTTTCGATCAAAAAAGACATTTGCTGATTGAGATGAAATTCAATATTTTCGGGTCGTCCCGAAACCAAAACAAATTGATGATGTTCTTTTGGATCACTTGACATAAAAACCATATCAACGGGAGCATTTGGATGAGGCCCGCGATCGGTGGGTGTCAGACCCACAACTTCGGTATAAAATTTTTCCATGTTGTCAATATTTCTGACGAACAAGGCAAAATGCGTAAAACGCGGTTTGGGTGAAACAGCAGCTTGGGCAGACATTTGAACCTCCTTCTTTTTTGTAAAGAAGTGAACCTCTCACATATCAACTTTGGCGTATTTGATAATTGTCAAATTGGCTGGAAAGCAAAATTACTCAAACATGGTATCGGGCAGGAATAAGGCAATATCTGGAAAAGCAACCAGGATGGCCAGACAGGCCGCCATGGCGAACCAGAACGGCCAGATACCTCGGAAGATCGTCCCCATCGGTACATCCGGAGCAATGCCTCGAACAACGAACACATTGACGCCAACCGGCGGGCTAATCAGCCCCATTTCCAGCACGATGACGACTACGACGCCAAACCAGATCGGACTTAGGCCCAACTCCAAAATCAGCGGATAAACAATCGGCAACGTCAGCACCAGCATGGCCAAGCCCTCAAGGAAAGTGCCAAGAGCGATGTAGGTAACCAAAATAATTATCAATATGCCGAGATCGCCTACATCCAGACCGATCAAAAACTTGACCAAATCTTCAGGAATCTCAGTCAGCGCCATAAACGGAATAAACACATGCGCGCCGATCAGAATCATGAACACGGTTGCCGTGGTCCGGAGCGTCTGGAAAACGACAAATTTTACTCTGTCCTTGTTGAGTTCTTTTCGAAACAGCGCAATCATCATCACCATAAAGGCGCCAACGCCGGCAGCCTCAACCGGAGTAAACCAGCCGACATAGATACCGCCAATGGTAACCAGCACAACGCCGACAATGGTGCCGGCACTGCGCAAAGAGTGAACTTTTTCGCGCATTGAAGTTTTGGGACCAGCCGGTCCTTTTTCGGGCGCCAGCCGCGTAACAATTGCAATGGCAAATAAGAATAATGTGGTCAGCAATAGACCCGGGATAACTCCTGCCATAAAGAGCTTGCCGATCGACTGTTCGGTCAAGATGGCATAAATAATCATGCCAGTGGAAGGCGGAATAAGAATACCGAGCGTACCGCCGGCTGCCACCGCACCAGTCGCCAGACTGTCACTATAATTATAGCGTTTCATTTCTGGCAGCGCGACACGGCCCATAGTGACGGCTGCCGCTATCGATGAACCACTCATGGCAGCGAACCCGGCGCAACCGGCGATAGTCGCCGAAGCCAAGCCGCCTCGAAAATGACCAATCCACTTATAGGCCGCGTTATAGAGGTCCCGGCTCATACCGGACACGCCCGCAAGATTACCCATTAAAACAAAGAGCGGCACGACGGTAAGCTCAGAAAAAGAGATAATCTCAAATGCCTCGCCGCTCAAGGATGTGAGAGCCGGAAGAGTGCCGTTGACGACCCAGGTGCCGACAAAGCCAACCACCAGCATGGCCATTGCAACAGGCATGCGCAAAATCAGGAATAAAAAGAGAAAAAATAGACCGATAAAACCAATGGCCGTTACTGACATTTATTTGGGCTCCTTAGTAAGCAGCGAATTGGCTAATCACCATTATACTCAATACTCTGACCGCGCATGAGCTGAATGATCTCAACCAATAGAACAATCGCGTAGAGCAATATGCCGATGGCTGAAATATGCATAAACGGCCCATAAGATATCTGCAATGTACCACTGGCTTCACCAAATTCCAGCGCTTCGAAGCCGCTGACAGATAAGTGCCAGGACAGCACCAGCAACATAACGAAACTAATGAACTTCATCGCAACATCAGTCCATCGTGTAATTTTGTCACCGGCAGCGCCAAATAGTTCAACGACAACTTGACCACCGGATCGGCCGCTATAGGCGATCGAAGCCGCGACAACAAAAATCAGAAAAAACTGTGCGATATCCCGCCCCCCCAGAATGGGCGAATTAAAGACAGTCCGCATGGTGACATCCAGCACCGTCACCAGGGTCAGCGCTAAAAGAAATATACCGCCAAACCAGAGAGCAATAAAGCGAACCACACGATCAATTTGGTTAATCATGTGGCTCGCCTTTTGTTAAATTTTGTCACGTCAATAATACGATTTAATTACGTGGACAAATTACTTGGTCAAAGCGTTATAAATTTCAGTGGCTTTAATGCCTGTTTTATCCATTGCCGCCAGTTCTTTTCTAACCGAGGCATCGGTAATGGCATTGAATTTGGCCGCTTCAGCCGCTGGCAATTTAACCATCTTGATTTTTTTACCAGCTTCGGCATCCTTCAATGCCCGCAAATCACCTTTACCCCAACCTTCAGAGGCTTTGACGCTGGCTGCTTTGCCGGTCAGTTTGGAAACAGCCTGCTGTTCAGAACTTGACAGTCCGTCCCAGCTTTTTTTGTTCATCATGACAAAGAACAAGCTGGATGTTCCATTGATACCAGTAGTGACAAAATCACCCGGCTCATTCAGATTCCACGGGCGCTGCATGGCAACCGGGGCAATCTGGATGGCATCAATAACGCCGTTCTGCATGGCATTGTAGGTTTTGGTTACCGGAATATAAACACCGACCGCACCCCACGCGTTCACATGTTTAATGTCAAACGGTGAAGATGTGCGTAGCTTCATGCCTTTGATATCAGCGACCGAGCGAACTGCTTTTTTCCGCGTAATAATAACTGACGGCCAGTTGGCAAACATCGCCAGCAATTTGGCTTTGGTGTATTCATCAGCAAGATATTTGTCGTAAATACCCCACATCTTGCGGGTAACATCAGCACCTGATTTTCCCACACCAGGTTTACTGGCGATCATGGTTTTTGGAAATAATTTTGGCGTATAGACCAGCACGCCAAACGAGATATCAGCAACACCCTGAATAACGCGTTTATATTGCTGGACCGGGCCTTTGCCCAAAGCGCCGGAGGAATAAATTTTAATCGTCAGCTTACCATTGGTAGCTGCCGCCAAATCTTTAGCTAACGGGGCAAACATATTTTTGTGAAGATGGTGAACCGGCGGCATGAAATGCGCCAGTTTTAGCTCTTTGGCTTGCGCCGGCGACGTGAAGCTAGCACTCGCAACCAGGCCAGCGCCAAGCACAGCAGCCGAAACAAGTAATTTTGATGGTATTGAACTCATAAGTCTTCTCCCAAAACTGTTTTCTATTTATACAATTGGTCAGCCCCCATTGATGGGTCCAGTTTGAATGTTAGTGCATCACCGGCC
>CAZMHI010000072.1:0-21380 GCA_964566055.1 uncultured Rhodospirillaceae bacterium | reverse complement strand
GGCCGGTGATGCACTAACATTCAAACTGGACCCATCAATGGGGGCTGACCAATTGGACGTAGGGCGCATTGAGCTTCCAGCAACTTAAATATGGCTTCAAAAATTTGATTCTTAATTTGCTCTGGCGTTCCGGATAGCGGCGGGTAGGGCGATTCTGACGATTCAATTAATATGGCAGCCATGGGGGGCGCAATAATATCTACTTCCAGATCAAGGTCACCGATAAACTTCTCCATTTTCGCCAGTCGCTGATCGACTGAATCTGAGGGATGAACGTCCATCACCCGTTGGAAGCATTGAGTAAGCGGATAAAAAGCGGAATTACTGTGAAATGGTGAACAAGAGAGATAAATTTTGCTATTGGCCTCATCCGAAATACGTTTAAGAAAGCCATCGACGATTCGGGATTTACCGACACCCGCTTCGCCAAAAAGAATAGCCACTTGGCCGTCGCCATCGACAGCACGTTGCCAGCGATTAGTCAGCAGCGAAATTTCCTCTTCGCGGCCAACGAGTGGGGTGATGCCTTTTTCCGACGCAGCTTCAAATCTGCCGGAGGTTTCTTTCTCGCCGATAACCTGCCAAGCCTGCTCCGGCTCTGAGATTCCTTTAAGCTCATGTTTGCCCATATCCTGATAGTCAAAGAAGCCCCGGGTCAGTTCCCGGGTGCTGGTACTGATGACTAGGGAGTTGGGCTCCGCAATAGATTGCAGCCGGGCGGCTAGATTTGGGGTCATTCCAAGTACGGCGTGTTCTTCCGCAGCCCCTTCGCCAATGATATCACCAGCGACGACGAGCCCGGTGGCAATTCCAAGGCGAACCTGTAATTCAATATTCTCGGCTGGCTCAATTTTCTGGATTGCGGCAATAATTTCCAAACCGGAACGGACCGCGCGTTCCGCAGCATCTTCGCTGGCGACCGGATAGCCAAAATAAATCAGGATGCCGTCCCCCATAAACCGGGCAATGTAGCCATCATATTTCTTGATCAGCGCCGTACAGCTATTTTGGTAAGTTGAAATAACCTCGCGTAAATCTTCGGGGTCCAGTTTCTCGGATAAGGCAGTTGAGTCGGCGAGATCGCAAAACATCACGGTCAATTGCCGTCGTTCCGCTTCGTGATTGGCTTCTGAGGTTTTCTCCAATATTGCCGGCTCTATAGCTGCTGTTTCAGCGGGTTCAATCGCCGTGCCGCATTGCCCACAAAATTTACTGCCGGCAGGAATTTCGGAACTGCAGGAGGAACAAATCAAAGGCAATTTCGCACCGCAAGAACCGCAGAACTTGTTGCCCTGCGGATTGTCTGAATTGCATGATGGGCATTCCAATGAATCAGTCATCAAGCCTGCCGTCTTATTTTTGTTCCCCTAAGCGATTGCCTAACATACGCCAAGAAACTCAGGCAATAAACACCAAGCTGCTAATCGACGTAGGGATTGGTGCCTTTACGCACCAGCACTCGAATGGGTACGCCGGGAATATCGAAATCTTCTCTGATGCCATTGATGAGATAGCGGCGATAGGCTTCCGGCAGGGCAGTGCCTTTACTCGAGAAAACCACAAAGGTTGGTGGTCTGGTTTTGGCCTGGGTCATATAACGCAGACGAATGCGCCGCCCGCTGGTCATCGGTGGCGGGTGACGCTCGGTCATCATTTCCAGCCATTGATTGAGCCGGCCTGTCGGCACGCGCCGGTTCCAAACCTCAAAAGTTTCGAAGGCGGTTGGGATGAGTTTCTCAGATCCTTTGCCGGTGAGCGCTGAAAGCGTAACGATGGGGATGCCACGAACCTGCGGTAATGAGGTTTGCAGCCGGTCGCTTAAATCCTGGCGGGCTTGTTCACGGTCTTTAACTGCATCCCATTTATTTACCGCAATAATCAGTACGCGGCCTTCTTCGATCACCTGACGGGCGATCGTTAAATCCTGCTTTTCGAGCATAAAATTACCGTCCAGCACCAAGACGACAACTTGAGCATATTGAATGGCGCGGTAAGAATCCATCGCCGACAGACTTTCGACCTTGTCTTGTACTTTTGCTTTCCGTCTGAGACCTGCGGTATCGATCAGTTTTAGACTGCGGCCATCCTGCTCCCATTCAACGGCAATCGAGTCCCGGGTGATGCCGGCTTCGGGTCCGGTGAGGAGGCGGTCCTCACCAATCAAGCGGTTTACCAGCGTCGATTTGCCGACATTTGGCCGCCCGACAATCGCCATCTGAATGGGGCCGGTAAATTCCTCATCCTCATCACCGTCTGCAAATTCGTCAGCCTCCTCGCTGTCAATATCAGTCGACGTGTCGCTATCTTGCTCAGCAAAGGGCAACAGGGCTTGAAAGAGATCTGCCATACCTTCGCCGTGTTCGGCGGAAAAGGGCAGGGGATCACCCAAGCCAAGGCCATAGGATTCATAAAGTCCAGGCTCACCGGCCTTACCTTCACATTTATTGGCAACCAAAATGACAGGGATGTCCCGGGTTCTGATCCATTGGGCAAAGTGGTTGTCGAGTGGTGTAATCCCGGCGCGCGCATCAATGAGAAACAGTGCAACATCGGCATCTTCAACTGCCCGGTCGGTTTGTTCGCGCATGCGGGCTTCTAAACTATCGTCATGAGCATCCTCAAAGCCGGCCGTATCAATAATTTCGATATCGAGGTCGCCGACGCGTCCAGGCGCTAGACGCCGGTCCCGGGTTACACCAGGCGTGTCATCAACAATAGCCAGACGTTTACCTGCCAAGCGATTGAACAAGGTTGATTTGCCGACATTTGGCCGGCCGAGAATTGCGACTGTCAGGCTCATTGCCAGACCCTAATAATTAACGATAAGCGACCAATTCAGCGTCATCGGACAAGAACAGTAACGAATCTTGAACGACGATGGGACTGATGGATACGCTATCCGGCATTTCTACTTTACCCAAGACTTTTCCGGAATAAGGCGAAATTGATAATGCTTCACCGGTCGAGCCAGCCACGATCAAGCGGTCGCTGGCTAATATCGGGCCGGTCCAGGTTATCTTTCCTTCGCGGTCTTCGGGGTCTTCCCATTCCGGCAATGCGCTCACCCAATAAATTCGGCCATTGAGGCGGCCTAAGGCGATCAAGTCGGTGTTGTTAGATATGACAAAGAGATAATCTCCGGCGATCCATGGGCTCTCGATGCCGCCGATCGGGCGCTCCCAAATACGTCGGCCGGTGCGTAAATTAACGGCTGCGAATTGGCCGCTATTGCTGATGGCAAAAACAATGCCGCGATCAATAATAGGCCGGCCGCGTATGGTGCCGAGTGATGATGTTGTACCGCGTCTGGTGCCGGCGAGAGAATCGGCCCACAGTTCTTGGCCATTTTCCACTTTCAAGGCAACTAACTCACCGGAAGAATAAGGCGCAACGATGACGCCACTATCGACAGCCGGGCTGCCACCGCCAAGGAGATTTGTGGCTTCTTCAATACCTGAATGGGTCCAAAGTACCGCCCCAGTTTCACCGTTTAAAGCATAGAGCTTATTGGTGACGGTGACGGCAAATACCCTGTTGCCACGAGCGGTTGGAGCTGAACGGGCCGGAGCGCCAACATTCCGGCGCCATAAAATTTTGCCGGTCTTTGCTGCCATTGCAACGACTTGTCCAAACCCGGTGGTGGCGAAAACCTTACCATTTTCATAGGCCAGACCACCATTGACGTGGTCGTCATCTTCTTCCTTGGGGGTCAGTTCGACACTCCAAAACTCGGCTCCGTCCTTCAAATTGTAGGCGCTGACGATGGTCTCAGAATCCATTGAAAAGAGAGTGTTGTCTGCGACAACCGGCTGGGCCATCAGGCGTTCTTCATCGTTGGTTCCGCGGCCGACGCTAATACTCCAGCGTTCCTGTAGAGATTTGCCGATCCGCATGTGATGCATAGCGTGGTTGGCATAGCCGCCGGCTTGAGGCCAATCCTTGTTGGGGGTAGGTGCAGGCAGCACAATTTTGTGACCAGCAGCAGCAGAATCTGGTTCAATAGACCGCTGTTGGCTCAATATTGAAATTCGCTTGCCGGGCAACGGTGGAGCTTCTTTTGCGCCCAAAAAAGTGTCACAGCCGGTCAATACCAGCGCGATCAGGAAAAGCATCGAATAAGAAACTAAGGATTTTATGTTTAGTGACATTTTATCTTTTCCTGGGCCCATCTAAATCGGCTTACCTGGCGCCGAGAATAGCTGTCAATTCGGCTGCCCGGGCGCGAATGCCTGCCGGAGCCGTCGCATCGTCAGTGATTTCCTGGAACAGTTTCCGGGCTTTTTCATTATTGCCGGATTTTTGGGCGAGCAGGGCGGAAAGTTCTTTGGCGCTATGCCGCCATGGACTCGTACCAATTATCAGCCGGGCAAGACGCTCGGTCAAGATGGCTGCATCACCGCCCTCCAAACCATGAAGTGCAGCAATAACCAGCGCCATATCTCTAAACATTTCATCGATAGAGCTGTCTTCAGATAGTGCCAGATAAGCCGCAGAAGCTGCTTTACGATCGCCCTTTTTAGCCAGTACCGCGGCTTGGTTGAAGCGCGCTAAAACCGCATAGCCAGCACTGCCGTCGGCGGCTAGCTTGCTGAGAATGCCAGCCGCCGTATCGGGCTTGTCACTGGCAATAGATTTGAGGGCAGACGACAGCAGTTTGCTGTCTTCCGATTTACGGTTGAGATCATAGGCTTCCCAGCCTTTGACCGAGGCGACGCCGACAACCAGAGCAACAGCAGCGCCAATAACATAATTGCCATACTTCTTCCAAAGATCGGCATATTTCTGCTGGCGCAGGTCCTCATCAATCTCTTTAAATAAATTATCCTGTTCCGGATCGCGGTCAGCCATTAAAACACCTTCACGGCATGAGTAAAAAAAAGCCCGCCTCAAAAAAGCTCGAGCCGATGATGTCAGGGATTTACCTTAAATGTTTTACATTTTCCCAACAGATTATAGGGGGCATATAACCTGGAAAGCGTTACTAATCAACACTTTGTCGCAAGCGCGGGTGAGGGTACTGAATTGGCGGGCTAATGCACCATTTGGCTGAGCCGGCTGACCCGGTCGTGCAGCAAATGAGATCGTCCAATTAACTTTTCCAGAACATTTGGCAGGTCGATATCAAAGACATCCTGACGCTTGGCATAGAGGTCTTTTTCGAGATGCTCTTTGCCTTTTTCCTGCGCTTCACCGGTTGTTATTTCACCGTTATTTGCAGCTTTGTGCCACATCAGCCAGGTCATGACATTAATGAGATGCGATACCAGGCGGGAGGTTTCCGAGGTTATGAAGAAGTTAGCAAAAATATCGCCGTTATCGTTCGAAGACAATTGCTGGCAGGCTACGAAGTTACGCGTTTCGGTAAGTAATTCCAAAGCGTCTTCATAGGTTCTGTCGATGAATGGAAAGATTGCTGTTTCAGACATAAAGTATTTCCTTACCGTTATCGCGTTTTCGGGAAGGAATAGTTTCAATTTTTTAATTTTCCCGAAAAGCTGGTTGCCTCCCAACTTTGTAACGATAGTGTAACAATATGTAACGATATTTATCAAACAAAAGATTAAGAAAGTCACAGCAACGACCAAACCCGACAAGTAATTAATAAAATTTACCTTATCTAAGTAATTGACATAAAACGAGGAATCCAAACAGGTCTTTTTAATTCTTCTTTAAGTGTGAAAATGGTAAAATTCTCGCTAGTGGAGTAAGTTATTAGAATAACTAAAAATTATGGAGAATCGGTTCGTGCGTGTAGGTGTGATTTTAATATTTACCTTGATTATCAGCGCCTGTTCGGCGGTTTCAACGGCACCGACAATGATGCCGCAAATGTTAGGGGTAGATGGTGCGACTGTGATAACGACCGGCAAAACCATATCCGATCATATCGTTTCCTACGCAACCGGCAAAAATTGCTCGACTGTACGCCGTCAAACCGGCCAGAATTTCTGCGAGGAAGATGATTTATCCACACCGGAAGAGATCTACTGTTACAACTCTTTGGGCAAAGTTAATTGCTTCGCTTCGCCTCAGCCCTACGGTCAGGGCGGCCAGACGGTTGGCCATATTTCCGGTAAGGGCGGGCTGACGAGATAGTTTTCTTCCTCTGGTAATTGGTGCAATTTAGCTCTCATGCGATTATGGCTGTTAGCAATCTGGAAAAGCGTCCCTCGTTCGTGGGCAATCGTTTCCCTGCCTTTTATTCTGCTCATTGTTGTTTTTGCCGGCTGGTTTTTCTTCGGCGGGTTTTTTATTGAAAAACCCGATCTTCGCCAAATCCACTATGCGGCTGAACTGGAAAGTCTGTTACCGGAAGCTGAAAAGGGCAACAAGATCGCTCAGCATCAAGTTGGTGTTATTTATCGTGACGGCTTAGCGGGCCATAAGAATTTACACGCCTCAGTTCGCTGGTTTGAGAAAGCTGCCAAGCTTGGCCACCCACCGGCGCAATATGCCTTGGGTCGCGCCTACGCTCTGGGTGAAGGCGTGGCGCAAAATTTTGGCCGGGCGTCCGAGCTTTACCGCACAGCCGCCGGATTTGGCCGTCATGCACCATCTGAATACGCTCTAGGACAGCTTTATTTTCAAGGCAAGGGTGTGCTGCAGGATTTTAAGCAGGCCCTGAATTGGTATCAGCGGGCAGCTTTAAGAAATCATGCCGGAGCACAATTGGTGATGGGCTCGATGTACGCCAAAGGCTGGGGTATCGATCAAAATCTGCAGGAAGCCTATGTCTGGTACAGTCTGGCTGCCGCTCAGCCTGAGAAAGTGGCACGTTTCGGATTGGATTTAAATCCAGTTGAAGCGGCAGCTGAAATGAAGGCGAAGCTCAACCGGTTGCAATTGAAAAATGCCACCATAAAACTCAAACGCCTGCACAAAAAGTTAAGATTGTAATAAGTTATAATAAGTTAACCCGGGTTAACTTATTACATTAGTCGAACTCATAGCCGGTCAGCAGGAACGCTTCCATTTTGCTGACAATACCGGCAGCTGGTTGGCGGCCGCCTTCTTTGAGCTCGTCGGCGGTGCGTTTGCGGAGCACAAATTCAATGCCGCATTCACCGATCGGTGTCATCGTTTGATCAAAGCGCGCCAGCGTATAGCGGAAGCTTTCATCCAGTTTCTGCAGCTTGAGTATTTCGGCCGCCTCGCCTAGAGCACTGACCAAATCCAATACATTCAGCGACTTAGAGCTCCATGATTTTGATTTGGCGATGGTGAAGGTGCATTTGTGATCACCGTTCCAGGTGCTGGGAAACTGGCCCTGCTCATACATATCCTCATCCGGCACCGTGACGATCAAATGACCTCCGGGCTTAACGGCCCGAAACCAATTGGCTAGTCCGGCTGCCGGATCGTCAAGATGTTCGAGGCAATGCGACGAGTGGACAAAGTCAAAGCTCTCATCTTCAATCCCAGCTAAGGTTTGAGCATCGCCGTCTTCCTTGTCCCAGACTTTGACACCCTGCATGCGCGGGAACAGTTCGAGGTAAAGACCGAGCGGATCAGGACCACCGCCGATATCCAGGCCGTTGCCGTTAAAATAACGATTGGCGAAGTTCGGTTCATGCAAGCGCCGCATGATCGACTTACTGCATTCTTTCATAGTGCGAACTCCCTTACTTAATCAGCAGGTTCCTCAGCCGTGATAATCTCACCGTTTATTTTACACGATGGTAACGCCAAATCGACCAGTTGGCGGGCGGTAAAATCCGGTGTTTTGACAGTCTCCGGATCTTCTCCCGGATAGGCTTCGGCCCGCATAACAGTCCGGGTGCGCCCGGGATTAAATAAATTAGCTGTCACGTTTGTTTTAAGAATTTCTTGGGCATAGGTCATAACCATCATGTCCAAGGCAGCTTTACTGGTCGCATATATTCCCCAATAGGCCCGATGCACCTGGGCCGCAAAGGAGGTCAGGAAAATTGCCCGCCCGGCATCTGATTGGCGAAGCAGAGGATCAAAACTTCTGATCAGCCGCCAATTTGCTGTGACATTAACCGCCAGGGTTTGCTCCCAAATTTTAGGGTCAATATGATTGATCGGCCCCATCGTGCCCAGCAAGCCGGCATTGGCGATCAAGATGTCGAGCTTGCCAAAGCGCTCATAAATGGTTGCGCCCATTTCATCGATTTTGTCGTAATCGGTTAGATCCATTGGCACCAGCGAAGCGGTGCCGCCGGCGGCGCGAATTTCATCATCCACTTCTTCAAGACCGCCCTGGGTGCGGGCGACCAAAATAACGTGAGCCCCTTCGCTTGCAAATATTTTGGCGGTTGCCGCACCAATGCCTCGGGACGCCCCGGTTATGACCGCAATGCGGCCAGCTAATTTACCTGTTTCGGTGTTCACTATTGATCCTGTTCGCTGAGCAGCGACAATTGGGCGGAAGCGGTGCCGCCGGTTTGGTCTGTCAAATCAATCGGGTATTCGCCCGAAAAACAGGCGTCGCAATATTGCGGTGAGTCGTCGATCCGCTGAGCTTCACCTACTGCCCGATAGAGGCCATTCATTGAAATAAAGGAAAGACTGTCCGCATTTATGTGTTTGGCCATCGCCTCGACGTCCAAACTTGAAGCCAATAATTTCTCACGCTCTGGGGTATCAATGCCGTAGTAACAGGAGTGCGTCGTGGGCGGGCTCGAAATGCGCATATGGACTTCCTTGGCGCCGGCAGCGCGCACCATTTCAACAATTTTTTCTGAGGTTGTGCCGCGCACAATTGAATCATCAACCAGTATAACGCGCTTGCCTTCGAGATAACCCCGATTGGCATTGTGCTTAAGCTTAACGCCGAGGTGTCTGATCTGATCGGTCGGCTCGATAAAGGTTCGGCCAACATAGTGGTTGCGTATAATACCAAGCTCGAAGGGCGTAGCCGCCTGTTCAGCATAGCCGATGGCGGCAGGCACACCTGAATCCGGCACAGGTACAACAATATCCGCTTCAACGTGGCTTTCGCGGGCAAGCTCTGCGCCAATTTGTTTGCGCACTTGATAGACGTTATGGCCTTCAACCACACTGTCGGGCCGGGCGAAATAAATATATTCAAAGATGCAAAGTCTTTTCGGTTCTTTGGTGAAGGGTTTGATACTGCGAATGCCATCGGCATCAACAATCACGATCTCGCCCGGATCAACATCGCGAATATATTCAGCGCCGATAATATCGAGCGCGCAGGTCTCCGAACACATGATATAAGCGCCATCAATGCGGCCCAGCACCAACGGCCGCACTCCCATCGGGTCGCGTACGCCGATCAAGGCATCCTTGGTCAAAGCAACAAGCGAATAAGCTCCTTCAACGTGGCGCAGAGCATCAATCATGCGGTCAACGACGGTGGAAAATTGGCTGATCGCGATCAAATGAACAATAATCTCGGTATCCATGGTCGATTGGAATATACAGCCCCGGTCAACCAGGCGCTTTCGCAAGGTGAAAGCGTTGGTGAGGTTACCGTTGTGGCCAATACCGAGGCCACCGAATTCGAATTCGGCAAAGATCGGTTGCACATTGCGCAGTACGGTCTCGCCGGCGGTTGAATAGCGGTTATGGCCGATGGCGCTGCTGCCGGTCAGCCGGTTCATAACTTCCTGTGAGCCGAATATATCTCCGACCAAACCCAGCGCCCGGTGTGAATGAAATTGCTGGCCATCGGTCGAGACGATGCCGGCTGCCTCTTGGCCGCGATGCTGGAGCGCATGCAGCCCAAGCGCCGTGTGAGCGGCGGAATCTTTATGGTCAAAAATTCCGAAGACGCCGCATTCTTCGTGGAAATGATCGTCTTCGAATGGGTTGGTCGTGATCGTGTTCATTGAGTTGGCTTTACCGGTTCTGTCTCTTGAGTTTGTTACATGAGTATGTCACTGGGTTTTATCCAGTAAATTTTCGATCCCACGGCGTTCTTTTTTATCATATCCGCTACGTTCGGGAACGTTTGAATTTCGGTTGGTTGGCCGAACCAGCTTCTCATAGGCTTCTTTCTCAATAAGTTCGCGGGTTTTAGCGCTGACATTGTCTGCTGCTTCAGCACCCATTACCTTGAAATCTTCAGGTAAAATTTCGTTCAACGAGCGGGCGCCGGTGCGAATCAACGGCAGCGACTTGGCTTCCTTGATCCAGCTTGGCTGTTTTTCGGGCGGCCAAATATTTTCCGCGATGATGTAGCCTCCGGATATAAGCAGCGCCGCCGTGCCAATGCCGGCCAACATTCCAAGCGAGCGATCAAGTGCGTTTAAACGGCTATTTCTGACCCAGCCGCCAACCACGGAGCTGACCAAAAACAGGACAATAAGAGTGGCGATAAATACGGCGATGCCGGCGGCCAGATCGGCAAAAAAATCATGCTCAATATATTGCCGAGCATATGGCCTGAGATGCGGGAAGGCAAAAATCGTCGCGACCGCCGAGCCCAGCCACGACAGCACAAATAGACCTCCTCGCACAAAGCCAAGTGCTAGGCCGATAATCGCGCCCAGAACCAAAACGACGATCACGCCGATATCGAGGATATTCATCGGAAGGTTTTCCATCGGACTTATTCTTTATCCTCGGCGCGCCACTAGATCAACTGGTGGGTTCTTCTCACCTTCGAGGCGCAAATAATCAAGCAATTGGTCCAAATGTTTAATCCTAACCTCAGCCAAATTCGATTTGGCTGCCATTCCTTTTTGCTCGCCTTTACGGCGATGAATTTCCGGCGCCACGGCACCATTGAAGCCAAGCTTTGAGGCTTCTTTGAGACGGACATCACTTTGGCTGACCGGTCGTACTTCACCTGATAGGCCGATCTCACCGAATACCACCACTTCAGCTGGCACCGGCACACCGGTAATTGACGACACCAATGCAGCCGCCACCGCCAAATCTGCTGCCGGCTCACTAATCCGTAGGCCGCCCGCAACGTTTAAATAGACATCATGGCCGCCAATTGAAAGACCGCATCTTGCCTCCAGCACAGCTAATATCATCGACAGTCGATTGGAATCCCAACCAACCACGGCGCGGCGCGGTGTACCAAAGGATGTCGGGGCCGTTAAGGCCTGGATTTCCACCAACATGGGGCGGCTGCCTTCGATGCCGGCAAAGACGCTGGCCCCACTGACGCCATCTTCGCGGTCGGCTAAAAATATTGCGGACGGGTTGGGTACTTCGGCCAGGCCAGCATCGGTCATCTCAAAGACGCCAATTTCATCGGCTGGACCGAATCTATTTTTGACAGCGCGCAAGATGCGGAACTGGTGGCCGCGCTCGCCTTCAAAATAAAGGACGCAGTCCACCATATGCTCAAGCACTTTGGGGCCTGCGATATTCCCTTCCTTGGTAACGTGTCCGACCAGGAACAAGGCAAAGCCGCGGCGTTTAGCGAGGCGTATAAGCTCCTGGGCTGAGCTCCGAACCTGCGTCACTGTGCCGGGAGCTGAATCCAGATTATCGACATAAAGTGTCTGCACTGAATCAGCGACCACGACGGTCGGCGCATCATGGTCATCAAGTGAAGCCATAATGTCGCGCACATTAGTCGCGGCAGCGAGTTCGACATTGGTATCGGCGAGACCTAAACGCTCCGCCCGCATGCGTACCTGATCAATCGCCTCCTCACCGGAAATATAAACGCAGCGCGAATCTTTGATTTTTGAAAGTGCTGCACAAACCTGTAAAAGCACCGTGGATTTGCCGATACCAGGATCGCCACCAACCAGGATAGCTGAACCCGGCACCAAGCCGCCGCCGCAAACCCGGTCAAATTCGGTGATGTCGGATTTCATGCGGGGCAGGGGTTTCTCGGAACCTTTGAGGCCGACAAAATCTATTTTACGGCCTTTTTTACTGGTCAGTCCTTTCGGCGTCGTATCCTTGGCGGCTTCCTCGACAATCGTATTCCATTCGCCGCAGGTATCACATTGGCCGCTCCACTTTGCCTGGCTCGCGCCACAATCCTGGCAGACATATACAACGTTCGATCGGGCCATGCTGGTTCCTAGTAATAATCCGAGTTCAGCTAAAGCTGCGCCGTTGCTTGAAAGGGGCCTTCAATCCGACCGTGAATGAATTGGCTCACAATGTCATTGCCGGATTGCTCGATCTCTCCGGTTGGCCCCGCCCAAACAATTTTGCCATCATAAATCATCGCAATCTTGTCGGCAATTTTTCGGGCCGATTGCATATCATGGGTAATCGTCAATGTCGTTGCGCCGGTCTCTTCAACGCAATGGACAATGAGGTCGTTGATGATATCGCCCATGATCGGATCAAGGCCGGTGGTCGGTTCATCAAAGAAAATAATCTCCGGATCGGTGGCGATGGCGCGAGCCAAGCCAACCCGTTTTTTCATACCGCCGGAAAGTGAGTCGGGATAGAGGTCAATCACCTCGGAGCCAAGCCCCACAAGGGCTAGCTTAGCCACGGCAATGTCGCGGGCAGCACTTCTAGAGGTACCTCTGGCCATTAATCCGAAGGCGACATTTTCCCAGACCGACTGGCTATCGAACAGTGCCGCCATTTGAAACAGCATGCCGATTTTGTCATTAATTCTGTCGCGCTCGCCAGTGCTGATGCCAATGATGTTTTGGCCGTCAATGGTAATGGCACCGCTTTCAGGCGTCAAAATACCCAGCAGACATTTCAGCATGACCGATTTGCCGACCCCGGAGCCACCGATTACGACAACTGATTCGCCTGTGGCAATATCGAGGTTAAAGCCATCGAGCACCACTTTGGGACCGAATTGCTTATGCACGTCGCGCATGCTGATTTTAAAATCAGTATCAGCCATCTACCGCAAAGAATATTCCCGTTAAAATATAGTTGAAACACAATATGAGTATCGAGGCTGACACGACCGCGTTGGTTGTCGCCTGGCCCACGCCTTGGGCGCCGCCTTTGGAATGATAGCCGTGATAGCAGCCCATCAAGGTAATAATGAAGCCGAACACCGCTGCTTTGACGAGGCCGGAAAAGACATCGATAAATTCAACAAAATCGTAGGTGTTTTGCAGATAATTGGCGGCATTGAAGCCAAGCTGATAAACACTCACCAAATAGCCGCCAAGCACACCGATAATGTCAGCGATAAAGACCAGGATCGGCATCATAGTAATACCGGCGATAAAGCGGGGCGCGACCAGATATTTATATGGATTTGTCGAGAGGGTGGTCAGCGCATCGACTTGTTCGGTCACCCGCATGGTGCCGAGTTCGGCGGCGATGGAAGCGGCAATCCTGCCAGATACCATTAGGCCGGCTAACACCGGCCCCAATTCCCGGGTGATGGAGAGGACCACAACATTTGGAATGGCGCTTTCAGCCGAGAAACGAGAGAAGCCGGTAAAACTTTGCAAGGCCAGCACCATACCCGCAAATATCGCGGTCAGGCCAACAACCGGCAGCGAGAAATAACCGATCTCGATCATTTGCTTAACGATAATACGAGGATAAAACGGCGGCCGCACCGAATGCAGCAGGGCAGTGCCGGTGAAAACGATCAGGCGCCCAATAGTCGCCAGAAAAGCAAAGGTTACATTTCCGATGGGCTGAAGAAAGTTCATGCGCGGCTAGGCCTCACTCGAAATATAGCGGCGTTCATAGCGCTGGCCGAGACTGGTGAGAATTTCGTAGCCGATGGTACCGGCTTGGGAGGCGACTTGGTCGACTGGATTGTTAGGACCAATGAGATCAACCAAAGTGCCGGGCGCCAATTCAGCGTCAGGGATATTGGTGACATCAATTGTGGTTAAATCCATTGAAATCCGTCCTACCACTGGTACCTCGTTCTCACCGATAAAAGCAGTCGCTGAATTACTGAGGCTGCGCAAATATCCATCTGCATAACCGATGCCTAAGGTTGCGATTTTTGCCGGTTTAGTCGCCTGATGAGTGGCACCATAGCCAACGGTCTGAGGGGTGTCAACGGAACGCACTTGCAGGATTTTTGCTTGTAAACGAACGACTTGCGCCATTGGATTAGACCGTCCCGGCATTGGATTAACACCATAGAGAGAGACCCCGGCGCGGCTCAGATTTAAATGAAATTCAGACCCTAAATAGATACCTGAACTGGCGGCCAGGCTTGCTGGAGCTGCTGGCATTAAGGATCGTAATTTATTGAATTGAGCAAGTTGTTCCTGGTTTTTCGGATTTGCCGGCTCATCGGCGCAAGCCAAATGGCTCATCACTAAGTTAATATTGAAACCTTCCAGGCGTTCCGCGGCATTTTCGCCTTCAGCCGGCGTCAGTCCCAGCCGCGACATGCCGGTATCAATGTGGAGTCCGGCCCGGTGTTCGGCTTGTGTCCGCCATTCCTCAATTTGGTCGATGCTGTTGAGGATAGGTATTAAATTATGGGCAGCTAGATCATCGGCCGTGCCCGGCAGAACACCGTGGAAAATATGAATACTGGCTTTTGGTAATAAATTTCGGAGCTCAATACCTTCTTCCAAGGTTGCGACGAAAAAACATTCACACCCAGCATTAGCAAGCGCCTGTGCAGCCTCATTAACGCCGAGCCCATAGGCGTTGGCTTTCACTACGGCAGCAAGTTCGCCCGAGTTCAATTGGTTTTTCAATGTCTGGTAATTGCGGGCGAGAGCCCCGAGATCAATGGTCAAGACAGCGCCGAAGGTTGTCATGTCCTTCTCCGGCTATTTTAATAAGATTCGGTGTGTTGAGTATCGAGATCGCCAAAGCGGGTGAAGGTGCCATCGAAATAAAGTTTGGCGGTGCCGGTGGGGCCGTGCCGCTGTTTGCCGATAATAATTTCAGCATGGTGGCGAACCTCTTCGATCCGGCCTTCCCAATGGGTGTAGCGCTCGGCGTATTTATCAGCAGATTCTTCCGGCCGCTGCGAAGGTGTGCCGCGTTCAAGATAATAGGCTTCCCGGAAAATAAAGGTAACCACATCAGCATCCTGCTCAATAGTGCCGGACTCACGTAGGTCAGCTAGTTGAGGACGTTTGTCCTCGCGTTGTTCGACGGCGCGCGAAAGCTGTGATAGCGCCAAGACCGGCACATCCAACTCTTTGGCGAGGGTTTTGAGGCCACGGGTAATCTCACTGATCTCCTGAACCCGGTTTTCGGTGCGAGAGGAGCCCTCCATCAACTGCAGATAATCGACGACAATCAGGCCGAGGCCTTCGTTGCGCTTGAGCCGCCGGGCCCGGGTGCGCAGCATACTCACCGACATTGCCGGTGTATCATCGATAAAGATCGGCAGTTGGTGGAGCTGTTGAGAGGCCACAACGAGCTTATCAAATTCATCATTTGACAAGGTACCGCGGCGCATTTTCTCAGAGGCAATTTCAGCTTGCTCCGACAAAATACGCGCCGCCAATTGCTCGGCTGACATTTCCAGTGAGAAAAAGCCGACGACGGCTCCGTCGGTTACCTTTTGATTGCCTTGATCATCGGTCTCGACTTTATAGTCATAGGCTGCATTGAAGGCGATGTTGGTGGCAAGCGCCGTCTTACCCATTGAGGGTCGTCCAGCCAATATGACCAGATCCGATGGATGCAGCCCGCCCATGATCTGGTCAAGATCACGTAATCCCGTTGCCACACCACTGAGATGACCATCCCGTTTATGGGCTATTTCGGCCATTTCGACCGCTGAAACGACGGAGGATTTAAAATCCTGGAAGCCACCTTCAATCTCACCGGTGGTGGCGAGATCATAAAGCGTTTGCTCGGCGTTCTCGATCTGCTTCATCGCGTTGTCATCGACTTCGGGAGAATAGGCGCGATTGACGACCTGTTCGCCAAGCTCAATCAGGTGGCGTTTTAAGTGTAGATCATAGATCAGGCGGCCATATTCGGCGGCATTAATGACATTGACCATGGAGCCGGCAATTTCAGCTAGATACCGGGTGCCGCCAACATCGGCAAGGGAACCGTCTTGTTCAAAATAATTTCTTAAGGTGATCGGATCGGCAATCTGGCCGCGCTCAAGCAATTTAGAAATCGCCCCATAAATATCGCCATGAATGGGATCGGCGAAATGTTCCGGCCGCAAATAGCCGGAGACCCGGTCGTAGGCATTATTATTGGCGAAAATTGCACCCAGCAATGCCTTCTCTGCTTCAAAGTTATGCGGTGGTGAGCGAAAAGAGGGCAAGCTCTGATCGTCTTCCTCGATCGCTTGCAAGTTGGTGGGATTTTGAATCGCTGTCGCCATGTCCAAGAAATTACTCTGAACCAAGCGGGAACGGAAGGCGGAAAGGATTCACAGCCCTGTTGAACCTGGGGATAAGTGGCCAAAAAAAGTAAATAAACTATCTTGACGCAATAAGCCGGAAGCTTCAGGCAGCGCGATTGTCGTTAGCTGTCGCCTCACGGAGCGCCGATTCTTCTTTCGCCATGTAATTCCTAGTCATCGGTACAACACGCCGGTCTTTCACCATCTGAATCTGAAATACCGTTGAGTCCAAATGACGGAAAGAGACTTCACTGCAGGCGAGATAGTATTCCCACATGCGGCAGAAAGTTTCGTCGTATATCTCTTTTACCTTGTCCCGATTGGCTTGAAAGCGTTGCTGCCAGTGCTTTAGCGTCTCTGCATAGTGAAGACCTAGGAACTCGACATCCGTTACCACCATACCGGTGTTTTCAATTGCCGGCATAATTTCGGAAAGCGAAGGAATGTAACCGCCCGGGAAAATATATTTGCGTATCCAGGGATCGGTAACGGTCGGATGACCGATACGGCCGATGGTATGAAGCAAGGCAACCCCGTCTTTGGCTAGACAATCATTAATTTTACTGAAGTAAGTTTTAAAATGATTGACGCCGACATGTTCGAACATGCCAACTGAAACAATGCGGTCATAAGTATCAGCTAAATTGCGGTAATCAAGGAGATGAAATTTCGCTTTGCTATCCAGATTCTCCGATTCCGCCCGTTGATTCGATTCTTTTAATTGTTCCTCAGACAGCGTTATGCCATCGACTTTGGCGCCAAAATGACGGGCAATATATAATCCCATACCGCCCCATCCCGAGCCGATATCCAATACTTTATGATCGCGTTCGAGCAAAAGTTTAGCCGCTATGTGGCATTTCTTGTCGGTTTGAGCGGTATCTATATCATTTTCGGGTTTTTCGAAATAGGCGCAGGAATATTGGCGGTCGCGATCAAGAAACAATTCATAAAGCTCGCCAGATAAATCGTAATGGTGGGCGACGTTGTCGCGTGATTTCCGAGCTGGATTAAATTGTTGAAAGCGTTTTCGTAGAGCATCCAAATGATCAAACCAGCGATGGAGCCAATGATAGTCGTCCTGTTCGACATTTAGTGCCAAGAGCTGGATGAAATCATAAATCGTGCCATTATCGACCGACACCCGGCCTTCCATATAGCCCTTCCCAAGAGCCATGCTGGGCGATAGTGCAAGCCATCTGGCATATTGTTTATCATGAAAACGAACACAGACTTCGCGCGGAGCCAGATCGCTGCTCTCGCCGTCAAAGCGGTAAATTTTGCCGTCGGCATTCACTACTTTTAAGCTGCCGAACTTTATCATATGACTGAGAATAGGCTGTAACACGTACATCATTTCCCCCAATCAGCGGTCCCGCATTTTGATATTCTGACCGCACTATGTTTTTTGAGCCATTAATCCCCAATACTACTAATTTTAAATTCGTTTTAAGTTTACCATAGCTCCCTTATCCCGTGAAGAGTGGAATGAATGATCTAGGCATATAATAATACTCAATCTCAGCCATAAAAAAACGGCGCATCCCGCGACAGGACGCACCGTTTTTAAATTCTATTTTGCTGGCGTTTATTCTTCTTCTTCACCAGCCTCATCGGTAGACTCTTCCGCTTCATCTTCACCGGTTGTTTCGTCAGAAGACTCCTCAGATTCAGCCGCCGCCGCAGCAGCTTCCTGTTTGGCTGCTTCATCTTCATCCGGCATATTTGCTTCTTCAGCATCCAACTCTTCGACCAATTCTTCAACTGCATCAGTTTCTTCGTCACTGGAGACGATAGCCTCACCGGTGCGATCCTGGATTTCGGCCTCTTCCTCTGAGCGGGCGACATTGGCCACAACTGAGACGCTGACTTCCGGATGGAGGGCGACTTGGACGGTGTGCAGTCCGATTGTCTTTATCGGGTTTTCGAGTTTGATTTGATGACGATCAACCGAAAATCCTGCGGCGGTTACGCTATCAGCGATATCGCGAGCGCTGACCGAGCCATAAAGCTGGCCGGCATCACCAGCTTGACGCACCATAACAACTTTCTGACCATCAAGCTTGCCACCGACTTTTTCCGCCTCGGACTTAAGTTCAAGGTTTTTGGCTTCCAACTGAGCGCGCTGACTTTCAAAATGCTCTTTATTTTCGTTGGTTGCAGTTACCGCCTTTTTCTGTGGCAACAAAAAGTTGCGGGCAAAACCCGGCTTAACGGTAACGACATCACCCATTTGGCCGAGTTTTTCAATTCTTTCTAACAGAATAACTTCCATTATCTTCTACCTTCATCTCTCAAATACGGTTCTCACGCCGAAGCAAATATTATGCCCTGCAAATGCAGTTACATTAATTAAACGGCAGAAAACGTGAAATTTCACCAACCCCCTTTAGTCATTGGGGTTTCAAGGCCGGGAACCTACTATTGTAGAGGCATGAAGGCAACCAAAAAGACGGTCAAAAAGCAGTTCAGCACTGTCCGCCCGTAGAAGAGCCATATTTACGGTAAACCCGTTCAAAATTGCCGTTTTCTTTGCCAGTTTTAATCGCTTCACTAAACTTGGGGATCAAATCAAGAAATTTCGAATTCTTGGGCATGCGCAAATGAACTAATATTTTTTCTGCCTGAACGATGTTGCCAATGCGTTGGCGCCAATCTGCCGGAATGCTCGAAAACGGGGCGCCTTCGGTGCGGTAAGAATTGAAAACCATATCGCTGATGAATATGCCATCAACCCGGTAACGGACCAGCATGCGAAACATAGAGGCACTGGTGCTGGTTTGCACTGGAACTATGCCGAATTTTTTGCCAAATTTTTTGTATAAAAAACCGCTGGCGACAAAACCAATGTTTTTATTCTGGAGCTCATTTAAGCTCGAAATATCAACCTTATCATTAGTGACGATGATTGTGCGGTTGCATCCGACGACGCCGAGGGAAATGGTTTTTCGAAATGCCGGCGAAGTAGCTCCTGATATGATTAAATCCTTACTACCGCTGACGATTGATTTTATAGCTCGGGGGATTGGCTCGATTGAAGTCGCAACTTTAATGCCGGATATCTTTTCTATTTCCGCCATAATTTCCGTAAATAGTCCGGTTATTATCTCACCTTGTTTTTGACCAAACGGATAAAAATCATAGGTCACGAATTGCGGAATCTTGGAGGCGCCCCAGGCGGGACCAGCCACGAAAGTAGCAATAAATAAGGTCAGGATTAGACTTCTTGCGGTTTTCATAAAAGTCTCAAAAAATATGAGACTATTAGATAGTAATTACAAAAGGATATTTCAACTGGTGAATACCCTAGTATTCATATGGTTAATCGTCTTCGTCATTTTCAGTCTTTGGAGTGCCAAATCTATGCCGCAAATCATTCCATTCTTCAAAAAAGCCGATGACCGCGACGACAAATATCGCCCAGCTTGAAATCACCATCAGAAAATAAAAAGCAGCAAGTGCGATGCCCGGCGAGCGCAATAATTTGGCCAGTGTGTGAATGACGCCGAGCCCAACAAAGAAAAAGGGAATGGCCAGCACAATTGCCAGATTGCGGCCAACATATTCAAAACTTCCAGTCCCTAACAACGCCATTGCGCCGGCGCCCACGATTCCCCAATAAAGCCATTCCGGTACGCTGATTGACGAATATTGCACCGCTGGTCGGAGGTTTCGTCCGGCCCTGATGAGGATAGATTGCGCGAGAATACCATTGATTAAGGCCATCAATATCCATGAGGCAGCGGAAATTGCAGGAAAGAGCGGCACCAGGCGTTCGACCAACAGATGACGTTGAGCAGGTGAGCCAAACTGCAATCGTGCGGCCAATATTTTGTCGAGAAATTCCTCAATGACTTTGACGATTCCTCCAGGCGCATCAAAATAGGTAATGGCACCCAATACCAAGGCAATGCCACCGAGGGCAGCTAGCCGGGCAAGAATTTCACCGATCGGAAACCAGGTTATAGAGCCATCCCGCGCAGTTTGGTTCATTAAGCCATACCGCACGACCAGCCAGGCAGGCAGGGCAACGGTAACGCCGTATAAGGCGCCCTGGAAAATATTGGTGAGAAAAATGGTGCCAAAAATACCGGCTACGGCGGCAATCGAAACGCTGCGTTGACCTTGGCTAAGACCGATAAGCAAAATCGGCAGGAGAGCGAAATATACCAGCAGCAAACCAAGACCCGAACCAAAGGCAATGGCGACCGAGAGCAGGGCACTGGCGAGCCCTGCACCAATTGCAACGATAGTTTCTTTATACATCCCCCTTTTTTCCCACCTCGCTGATCTTTAATCAACCGCAAGATAAAAGGTCCACACTCAATTCCAAGTGTGGACCTCTTAAATAACGTACGGACTTAAATTAATTGATTACTGCTGCACATATGGCAAGAGCGCTAAGAAACGAGCACGCTTGATTGCCCGGGCAAGTTCGCGCTGTTTTTTGGCCGATACAGCCGTAATGCGACTTGGCACAATCTTACCGCGTTCCGAAATATAACGGGACAGCAGTTTGGTATCTTTGTAATCAATTTTTGGTGCGTTGGAACCGGAGAATGGGCAAGTTTTACGCCGCCGGAAGAACGGACGGCGTCCGCCACCACCGCCACCGCCACCGCGGGGCCGGTCATCTGAGGATCGATCACTATTGAAATCAGCCATTATTCTTCTCCCTCAGCTTTTGTTTCTGCTTCTTCGGCCTCAGCCTCAGCTTCTACTTTAGTTTCGGCTTCTGCTTCTTCAGCTGGTTCTTCACTTGCTTCGGCAGTTTCCTCCGGTTTAGTGTCCGCTTCAGCCGGTTTTTCTTCCCGTGCAGGCTTATCGTCATAATTTCGTGAAGGTCGATCATCACGGCCGGCGCGAGCCTGAACTTGAGCCGGAATGGACGGGCCTTCTTCAAGCTCGTCGACACGCAGGGTCATGTAACGCAGCACATCTTCGTTCAAACGCATTTGGCGTTCCATTTCATGCAAGGCGTCCGCAGGTGCATCGATATTGAAAAGCACGTAATGGCCTTTGCGATTTTTCTTAATTTTATAAGCGAGAGATCTGAGACCCCAGTTTTCGCGTTTTTCAACGCTGCCACCGTTATCTTTGATGACGCTTTCATAAGCGTCGGCAAGAGCATCTACTTGTTGAGCAGAGATTTCCTGGCGTGCGATAAACACGCTTTCATATAAAGACA
>CAZMHI010000071.1:0-24898 GCA_964566055.1 uncultured Rhodospirillaceae bacterium | reverse complement strand
TATTATGGGTACCGGCACCAGCCATCAGGTTGCCATGTACAAAAGAGGGGGCGTATTCAGCATGGACCAATGACCTCTGTAGGTATGAAGCCAGACCATGTAAATTACACACATGGCTGATAAACAGATTGTATCGAAATCAAATGAATTGCTTTTCGAAGATCACGACAACCAGCCAATCTCATTCATAATTGAAGCCAAAGCTCAGTTAATCGCAGACTTGAAAGAGCAACTCAAAGCTGCTGAAGCTATGGTTGCGCGGAAGCCATATATGATCACAAAGCTGATATGGCACCCCACCCCCTCGACCTCTGCGGGCGCGGTCTAGGGGTGGTCAATTAACCAGCCATTTTCCAAACCAGTTTTCAAAATATATCGCGGCCCGTTTTTCAAACCGCTTAACCTTTTTCGGCGGCATTTGAACGAATCTCAGCGCGGAATGGTCGCGGCAAATATTGCGAACGCTTGTTTCTGTTCGTCATGGGTTAACTTTTTAAGTAGATCAAGATTAACCCCAGTGTCCCATTCCGTGCCCTCAATGGCCTTTAATATGTCGGGGTGGATTTTAGATGCGCGGGCAAGCTTGCTATTTATTCCGGATTTAGCTTCGCCGGTTGCGTCGGCGGTGTCTTGGGCGAAGCCTTTCCCTTGCTGGGTAGATTTCTTTTGCCCTCTGGAATCGACCTGGGTGGCTAAAGTTTGGCCACCCAGCTTTCCCCGCTCCTTCCTGGCCTCCCACAACTCCTTCCGCCGTGTTAGGTGGTCGGTGTCCTGGGCAAAACCCTTGTCACCTCCATTAAAAGTACCATCCTTGTTGCGGGTGGGGAAAGTTTCCTCACCCGGCTGCTTGCTCGCGCTTTGCTTCATACAATTCCTTGCGACGGGCTAGGTGGTCGGCCTCCTGCGCCGGGGTAAGCTCCGAGCGCACAGTTAAAGCTGCCCGCAATCTTCATTAATTAGGGCCATAAGAGATTATAGATGGCCCTCTGTATAATCACCTCAATCAGCAACGATTGGATTTAGGATGAGCGTTCAAAATGTTTCCACAGAGATTTTCGAGACACGGCTCGCGTAGCCGCACTCCATACCCCTGCTGGGCGCGTCTTTGCGCTCGTCCTCAAAGCCACGGTTTGCTGACCTACATCGCCCCGGCAGGGGTTCCCTAAGCACGCCATTTACGATGCACGAGATTATCACCTCCGGAAAATTAACTGGAAAGTATCGGGACCGGCCCCACCCACAACAAGTTTCAGAAATATTGACGCGCAATGGATGGACTAAACGCAGGCTGTACGGTGAGTACGGTGGCAAACGATATTGGTTCTCTCCTGCTTATGAATAAAAAGTGGTAAATGTCGTTAGCCAATTTCTTGGAATGGGTTGATCTGTGCCCGAAATTGCTCTCACTAAATGGCATAAAGGCTATCGAATGCAGTTTATATACACATAGCTTTGAGTGAAAGATGTCGTTCGCAAGTTGTATTGATATAAAGAAACTATGTCCAATAGGTAAAGATTAATTAGAACAGCAGTTAGTAGCAACGGCACACTTTATAGTTAGATTTCAGTCTAATTTTTATTAATGCAGAATATCGGAAATACTGCCTTTTTCATATTTTCATAAACGTCCGGTCTTTGTTGATTTATCGCTGTTGTCGAAATTTTAAATGGCACTCGGTTTTGAGATAGAAAGGCAAGAACATTATCTTTTTTTATGGCAAAATTGATATTTTGTACTCTTTTACCAACCAAACCACTGACCGTGACCCCAACAACTAACCCTCTTTCATCAACAACGGGCCCTCCGGAGTTTCCGGGTTGAATTGGCGTGGTGACCTGAATCCGACTACGATCATTCTTTATTCCTGAAAGAGAAGAAACAATGCCGTCAGTAACCTTAAGCTCTTTGCTGAGTTGACCCAATAAGGGAAAGCCATAGGCATAAACGTTTTGAGCAGTGACTAAGGTCGACGAAAATTTCAGATGATCAATGATTTTTATGGAGCTACTTTTTAAAATAGCCACATCAAGCTTTTTGTTTTTAGCTATCAATTCTAATCTTCTAGGTTTATTTGCGTAGATAAAACCTTGAACGTCACACCCTCTCACAACATGCTCATTAGTTATGATATAACCGTCAGAATTTACGGCGAATCCGGTTCCAGAACTCGCTTTTACCTTACGCTTTATTTCATCTGGTTTCTTAACCGTGTTACCTCGGCCCCTGCCAACAGCAGCTGCGTCCGGCGATCCCATAAACCTACATTTTAAATGGAGGCCATTTGATTTCGCGACAGAAATCCCAAGCGCTTTGGACTGCTGTGCATTAATTGTAAGTATTTGTTTTGGAGCTGATTCTTTTATAACTGCTAGATCAACTCGTTCAAAAACTCCGTCAACGTCGATATCGTTTGCTGCATAACAATATTGGTTTTTTGGAAATTTGGTTTCTGAGTTTGGAAAGACTAGGCCCGTTACGACACTTAAATTGCTTCCGTCGGTATCTTTAACTGTTCGAAAAATAGTAAATCGATTTTGAACCCCTATCTCTTTTGGAAGGTTAATTGGAGTGATTATTGGCTTCTCAACTATAACTGTTTTTTCGACAACTCTAGATAAATTTGGATCTGGCACTTTTATATAGCGAATCGTTTCTTTTGTTTTGCCCCATGATAAGTCTAGGTCTCCTCTTGCTATAAATATCGCAACGCCAATAAGAGTTATCAGTAATCCCAGGATTAGGGCGGCCCAGAATAGAACCTTCACTCTTTCAAGCCAGACCTGAGCAGACAGCAATCTCGTAGCTAGGGTCGAACGGCGAGCTACCTCTTCAACGCCCTTATTTAATGCTGAGTAGTCATTGACAACTACCTCAATTTTACCAGGTTCCTCACTCACTTTTTGTAACCGCTTTTGGGTCCTGGGTGAAAAGTGGGACGTGGACCAATTCTTTTTTTACGATCTCCCGGGGCACGTCTCGGTACACCACTTTTTCTACGGGGACCTCTTTGGTGACTTCCACGGTTTTTTCTACAACCCTATCGACAGGCACCTCTTGAACGACCTCCTTGATAACTTCTTTTTCTACTGGAACTTCTTTAATTATAGGCCTTCTCAATCGCCGGTGCAGGAGTGCAAGTGCGTAATTGATCCGCCTAAATATTCCTCTCACCGATCCTTTTTGCCCTCTTCTTTCAGGCAATGATGGGGGGTAACGTATTACTAATCCGGCAAATGCAAGCGTAGTTCCTAGAGCAGAAGTTACCAGAGCTAGCGAACCAAACCAAAGCCACTGTGTACGAGTGAGTTGTTCCTGAGTCAGATCACAGGCATCATCTACGTCAAAAAACTGCACAGCTAAACGATAAACCTGGTTTTCAGATACTTTTTCATTAAGCTCAGCGCATGGCGCCACTAATTTTTTTCTAAATTCATTTGATGATCTAATCGCCTTGACCGAATCTTTTTTTGCCAGATCGGCCTGAGATCTTCTTTGATCGGCAACTTTTTTTGCTTCAGTCAATTCCTTTTGACGAGCTTTATTGTTTTTATTTATCCGATTGTTTAATCCACCTAAGGCCTTTTTGTCAGAAAGGGAGAATTTACCTGATAGTCTACCTAACTCTGTATTTTTCTCAGCTATTCTTTGGTTAATTTTATTTTTTTCAATCTCTAGACTTTTGGTTCTATTAGCATGTTTTTCCCTCAAAGAGTTCTCTTTGTCCTCGCCGTGATTTCCTGGTGTTGTTCCCTGATTACGCAAACGTTTAATTTGATTATCCAAACCATCAATAGTCCTTTTCTCGTTGGTTCTACTTGTTCTCAATTCATTCTCTTCTCGCTCAGAAATATGCGAACAATCTCTCCCGAAAAAGGAGCCACGGTGGGATGCTTCACATTCTTTATTGTCTGATGCCGACTTACCCCTAATCTGACTTCTTTCTGCAAGGGCTGCTTTTTTTACATCCTGCTTCTCTTTTTGCAGGTCATCGATCTCGTTTTGATTACTTTTTCGCAGTAAGCTTAGTTCATTGGATAACGTTTTTCTTCCAGACCTGATCCGGTCATTTAGGTCTTTTAACTGATTTTGAAGGGCTTTGATTTCCCCTCTGATAGCAATTGCATTACCCTCATACTTTTTTTGGATGGATCCAATTTGATTTTCTAGCGCCTGTACTAGAGAATCATATTTACTATTTATCGCGTCCGTCCGCCCGCGATAATCTATGTCAATAACTCCAATGTTTTTGGAAAGGTTGTCCAAAGCTGCGACGTTGGTTTTGGAAGAATCAATTTGCAACTTTAATTCTTTGATTTTGTCTAGTGTTGGTTTTATTCTTTTTTCAAGTTGGGCTTGGTACTGATCGAATCCGATGGCGAATGTTTCAAAAGTTATAACCATGCTAAGCGCGAGAGCGACAGTAAATCCGATACGCCATCTCTTTGCGGCTGTATGATAGACAACAGTCGCTATAGGAATTTTTGTGAGTTCCATAATTGCGACAGCAAAAAAAGGTAAGGCTGCGAGAATGCCATCTATACCCAAGCCCTCACCTAAACGATATAGCGCGAGAGTAAGCCCTACAGCAGCAGCAGCTATTTCAATAACCCATGCAAGTGCTAAAAAGGTCCTGCTGAGTGTTTTTCGTTGAGCTGCCCCAATGCCACTTTTATCGTCGCCAATTGATTCCATGATGCCCCACCCGTTTTCAGGAATTAAAATTTTTTTATTTTTCGACTGCCTTATACAGCTGACAGTAACGATTAATGCACCTGAAAGTAGATAATGCAACAATCGTGTAATTTTGAACGGGGCTGGCTATTTTTGGCTCGGGAAATCGGCACCGCTCTTAATAGATGATCTTGTCGATACATACGAGGTGGACGCTCAGGACTTCCTCGATAAAGAAGAAGAAAATATCGACGATATTTTGAAGAAAATCCAAAGCATTGCAGGAGATGAACGTTCCGAATTGGTGCTTAAAAAAGCTGTTGAAGAGTTAATATCAGTTGTTGAGAATTGGGATAAAGTCGCTCAACCGATCCAGGTTAGCACAAAAAGCCGAGGTCTGGGACACGAAGCAAGTGTCAGAGTGGCTGGTAAAGTTCGGAACCTGGGTATAGATCTTTTTAATGAACACGGTAAACTCGAGCTCTCTCGAGAAATCTCCGTTATGTTAGCGGATTATAAGGAGCATCTTAAATCTTTACTGGGTGAATAGTTTACAGCCCCGCTTCGGCGGGGTTTCTTTTTGCTTTAATATGTTACCCCAGATGTTACCCTGAGCCATTTTTAATGATTTTTTATAAAAGGAAAAACTTGCTAAGTCATTGATTCTAAATGGTCGGGGAGAGAGGATTCGAACCTCCGACCCCCTGGTCCCAAACCAGGTGCGCTACCAGACTGCGCCACTCCCCGATACCAATTAGGAAGCGGGGTTTTGCCCTTTCAGGTGGTCTCTGTCAATATCGAAAGTGAGGAATAATCCAGATATAAACTTGGAAAAGAAAATTACCGATGAATGACGCCTTCAAAGAGCTGTTAAAAGGCATGAGCGACCACGAGATTAATGCGCTTGATCCCGCCACTTTGGATGATACAGCACGTGAGGCCCTGTTAATAGAAGTCGCCAATCGCAACCGCGCCAATGAAATGCGCGAAATTGAAGAGGCCATCACACGAGGCTCCTCAGTTCAGCAAGGTAACACAGCACCACGAAAATTTTTAATCGGGCTGGTGATAGCCGCAATTGCCATTGCAATCTGGTGGTTGCTATAAACCCCGAGGGTTTGACAACAACCTAAAGGTAAATAGTTATCCTGCTTGGACCGATAATCCTTAGGCGCTGATGCTTAAATTCGTCCTTGTAGGGAACCTCGGTTTTTATACAAGCTGCCGATTGATTGTTTGTGTCACTTTTAGGAATCTCATTAAGAAATGATGCTGTGCCGGTAATTTGCAAATCATCGATTTTCACAATGGATTGAGCCAAATACGATTCTTCAATCAAGCTTTGAGTACCACCATCGGTGATAAAATAGCCGCATACACCCAAAAATCCTTTTTCATTAAACGGTTTAAGACGGATTATCATGGTCGAACCACTGGTCCAGCGCAATCTGCTTTCCTGATAGTCCGAGCCCATTTTTCGCAGTTCTAAATAGGTGTAGCCTTGAGACACACAACCGATCAGAAAAAATAAAACTAATATTGGCAATAGACGATATTTCATTGTCGCTTCCTATTAAATTCAAAAAACTTGTAATGTACATAATTATACTATTAAAATTAGAAAAGTAATAACATTATTCAAGAATTTATTGACCAAATAAAATTGAATAAACAGGAAATTATTATGAATAAATTTTGCAAGCTACTCGCGGTTTTGGTGATGCCCCTTTTCCTCGCCGCCTGTCCGACCAACCAAGATTATTTCGGCACCGGCCCATTGGAAATTACGCCAAGAATTAACGCTGCCTTCGAGCGTTATAAAAAAGCAGGTATGGATGCATTGTATATGGCCGTCTCAGAAGATGGACAACATATTGGATATTCGTATTGTCCGGCCGGACAATGTGGCGGCGGCAGCTCTTTGATGCTGGCAATTAGTGCCTGTGAAAGGCGCTCCGGAAGTAAAGAATGCAGAATTTATGCTCAAGGACACCAAGTCGTCTGGGACCGGTCAAAACCCGCTGGTGATAATCCAAAATAGGTTCACTTTTTGACCTTCAAGACCGAGCCGCCATATTCGGTGCGCTCGGTCATGGGGTAACCGGCATCGTCCCGGATACGGAAAGTGACATCGCCATCATTGTCGGTGATATTGGGTTCAACAATGACGATATTATCCTTTAAGGTATTTTCGAAGAGTTCATCAACGCTCTTTGACAGAGCGAGTTTATGGAGATTTGCCGAGGTCGCAAAAACCACCACCTTGCGGCCTTCCTCACCATCTGTAATTGCGTCCGTCGGCGTGGTCCAAAGCGAATCTGTAGACTCAATATCGTCATGACTGGCAATTTGATCTTCCGGCACCCGCGCCAAAAAGAAATAAGTGTCGAAACGTTTCGGAAAGTAGGTCGGCGTCACCCAGCGGGCAAAGACGATCATTTGATCACATGCAAGCGTAAGGTGTTCGGTCTGGACTATCTCTGCCAAAGTAATTTCGCCGCCGTGCAGCGCTTCCCGGTATTGCTGTGCCAGTTTAGTTCCGCGCTCATCGCTTAAGGAGTCACCCGTAGCATTGTCGCGTGCCAGCAACACGCCTGCTTCTTCAAAGGTTTCCCGGATACCGCAAATGCGAAAGGCAAGCTCTTCATCTGACAACTCACCATCTGGACCTTTTTGACCACGGCAAGTCGCCAGCAGCGCCTCATCACTGTCTTCCGGATCAAGTTTTCCGCCGGGGAAAACCAGGGCGCCGCCGGCAAATTTTATTTTCTGATGGCGCGTGACCATAAAGATTTCGAAATCATCTTCAATATCTTTTACCAGTAGAACAGTGGCAGACGGAATGATCGGCGTATCGGATGTAGAATTCATTTAATGCTCATTTTGTTGGTTGGTTACTCGGCAATTTGAAAGCCGCGCGTGAACGGCAAGGTAAATCTAAAATCGGCTCCTTCGTCGGCTTTTTCAAACCATATTTTGCCGCCAAAATGTTCGACGATCTGGCGGCTAATCGGCAAGCCAAGGCCAGTGCCCTTTGGCTTGCTGGTGAGCGTATTGCCGACCTGTTGAAATTTTTCGAAAATCATTTCTTCAACGCCGTCCGGCACTCCTGGACCATTATCAGCAACGCGCACCAGTACCGCATCGCCCTCCACTTCGGCGGCAATTTTGACGACCGGTTCCGGACCACCACAAAATTTAACCGCATTGGAAAGCAGATTAACAATCACCTGGATCAGACGATCCCGATCCGCAAATACATGGGGTAAATTGTCCGGCAATTTTAAATCCAAAGCAATTGACTTATCGGCCATCAAGCTGCTCATGGCAACCAGAGCTTCTTCAATGGCCTCGGCTGCATCAACTTCCGACATTTCCCAATCCATACTCCCGGCTTCCATTTTTGCGAGATCAAGAATTTGGTTGATCAGGCGGGTCAGCCGTTCACTTTCGCTGATAATCACACTAAGGAATTGCTTGCGCTGAGCGAGATCGATCTCCGGCTTGTCGAATAGTATTTCACCAAACGACCGGATTGAGGTTAGTGGTGTTCGCAGTTCATGACTGATGGTCGACAGGAAATCATCCTTTAAGCGGTCAAGTTCTTGAAGTTGTTCATTTGCTTTGCGTAAATTGTCACTGGCAATCTCAAGCTCGTTCGATTTTTGCTCCAGCCGATGGCTATATTCGATGACTTCTGACGTTTCATCCAATATCTGCAACACCTCATCCAAGCTCACGATATCGCCTTTGACAACGGAAGCGACCAGCACGCGGGCAGAAGCGGAACCAATGGCGCCCGCCAGTAAACGCTCGGCAACACCAACAAACTCTGCATCAACTGCCATCAGAACATCAAGATCCAAACCTCTAATTCGAGCGTGATCTTTAAAGGCCTGCTCGGTCCGGTAGGGTCCGACAAAACGGTAAAGCAAATCGCGCAAATCATCGACGGCTGCTGAGCCTTGCCACAAATTAGACCGCCCTGCCGTGCCCGAATATTTTTCAGCATCGACAAAAAGCGCTGCCTGGATACGTTCAATTGCCGATTGCTCCGTGTTTACCGAAACCCAGATATAAGAGCCAATATTGACAACCATGCTCCAAAATAATGAGTGGGAAATATTGTCCATACCGGTTAGCCCAAGGAACTCATAAGGTTTTAACAAGGCGATCCCTAGAGGTCCTTCATCAATGAAACTTTGCGGCAGCCAGCCGGAAAGTGCAAAGGACGGCAACAAGAGCGTATAGATCCAGACAACGAAGCCCAAACCCAAACCGGCAAAGGCCCCTTGAGCGGTCGCCCCCTTCCAGAAGATGCCGCCGATGATGGCCGGAGCAAATTGCGCCGCAGCGGCGAACGACAACAGGCCGATCGTTACCAACGTGTAAGAATTGCCGATAAAGACGAAATAACCATAGCTCAGCAACATCACAAAGACACAGCTAAAGCGCCGGAGATTAAGCACCAGCGTGGTCAAATCGCCGCGCTCATTAAGACGCAGCCAGTCCATCCGCAACAAGGCCGGCATCAGAACCTCGTTGCAGATCATCGTCGACAACGCGATAGCTGAGATAATCGCCATACCGGTGGCCGCTGAAAGGCCGCCGATAAAGGCTAATAAGGCCAGACCTTCGTTCTTGGTAGACATCGGCAGAGTTAAAACGAAAGTGTCCGGATCTACATTTCCCGCTGGGAACTGCAGCAAGCCACCGACGGCGATCGGCAGCACGAAAATATTGATCAACAGCAGGTAAAGCGGGAACATCCAAATGGCTTTGCTGAGATGGTCAGTGCCGACGTTTTCAACGATGGTAATGTGAAATTGCCGGGGCAGGCAAAGGATCGCCGCCATCGAGAGGATCGTCAAAGTCACCCATTGGGCATAATTGGATGACGGGGAAATTGTAAACAATTTTTGCAACTCTGGTTTAGCCGCGGCTTTCATAAACAAATCGCCAAAGCCGTCATACAACCCGAATGTGACAAATAGACCAACAGCAACGAAAGCGATTAATTTGACGATGGACTCAAAGGCAACCGCGGCGACCACACCTTCATGGTGCTCACTTGGATCAAGATGACGGGTACCGAACAGAATGGCAAAAACAGCCATCGCCATGGCGACGATAAAAGCTGTAAAAGAGACCACCGGCAATCCACTATCAGCTTTCGGCATCACTATTTCCGGATATTCCAGCAATACCGTCAAACTCGTCGAAAGCGCTTTCAGCTGAAGTGAGATATAGGGTGTGATACCCACGACGGCAATGAGTGTAACGAGGCCGCCAATCGCCGTGCTTTTACCGTAGCGGGAAGCAATGAAATCGGCGATCGAGGTAATGCCATTGGCTTTACTGATACGCAGAATTTTTTGCAGCAAAAACCACCAGGCGACAAACATCAGGGTTGGACCAAGATAAATGGTAATAAAAATCAAACCGTCGGCCGCCGCCCGGCCGACACTGCCGTAGAACGTCCAAGTCGTCGCGTAAACCGCAATCGATAAGGAATAGATATAGGGATTGTTGATAATGCCGCGCCCGGCGTCGGCTCTTTTGTCACCGTAATAGGCGATGGCGAACAGCAACCCGATATAAGCGAACGAGGCTAAAATAATAAACCAGCCGCTAAGCATCAGCGTCACTTCCGGTTTCGCGCTCTGCTGCCTGATTCTGCTCTGCTGCTAGTTTTCCCGCCAAATAAGCATTGAAACCAATGATCAGGGCCCAGGCGACGAACAAATACAAAAACAGCATGGGCACACCAAGTATCAGCTCAGGTGAATTAAATATCGACATAATAGGAGGGTTAAATAAAAGGGCCGCTAAAATAATTAAGGCACCGTACCGCTCGGTAATTTTTTTAGCCATTTTCGATAATTTCAGCTAACTAGAAGCTCTTTAGAAACTTCAACCACGCGATCAACGAGCTCCCGAGTTGAGAAAGGTTTGGTGATATAATCATCAGCACCAAGGGCTAGCCCTTTTTCCCGATCCAAATCACGTCCCTTTGCGGTCAGCATTAATATACGAATATCCTGCCAATCAGAATTTGCTTTGATCGCTTCACAGACGGAGTAGCCATCACGATCTGGCAACATCACATCAAGCAGGATTATGTTTGGCGGCGATTGCTTAACTTCTTTGAGCGCACTGTTGCCGTCGCTGGCAACACGAACATTAAAGCCTGCTCCTTCCATAAGAAATTTAACCGAGAGCACTATGTTTGGCTCGTCCTCGACTATCAGCACCGAGTGATTCATTAGTCCGTCCCTATTTGCGCCTTATTTTATGTGCGCTAGAAGTCTCATTGTTCATGGAGAGTGTACCCCGCCACAAGTTAAAAGTCATTGCTTAGGAAAACGATCTTCGCAACATTTAGGATTAATCATAAATTTACAAAATTTACATAAATGACTTTATTGCCGGTAAATAATTACCAAAAAAGTTTAATATTTTCAAAAACTTGTCTCGGCATTTTCGAAAATGTATGGTATTTACAATAGTACTTTCGAACAATTGACTTATTCCTCAGTGGTTCAAAGTATCAAAAAGTGTGTAGGGCAACCTGCAAACTCTGAGTTAAAGAGTAAGATTCTTGTTGGGCCTTCATCCGGTTTTGATTTTGTTGGTCCTGGTCAAAGCCGGATACAGCCTTAAAGGTGTATTCTTTAATTATGTGGCGAAGCGCAGTTTCCTGAGCAAACGTTCTTGCGCTTCGCCACTTTTACTTTCGCCTAGAAATTTTTATTATAATTATTCCGCCGCTGAGGCTGCCTTCCCCTCGGCTGAAGAATGCAATATCGATTGGAAAGCGCGCTGGCCGCAATTGTCACGTTCGCATATTCGGCAGGACGTACCGGCCGGCACAACCAAACTGGCTTCGTTCATATCCAAGCCGTCGGCGTAAACCAATTCTGTGGCATTTGAAACTTCACAACCGATGGCGACGGCATAGTGGCTGCGCGGCGCATTAAACCCGGTTCCGGGCTTTACCAAGGCCCTGGCAATACTGAGAAAAACACCGCCATCGGTCATGCGAATAACCTGAACGTTCATGGCCTCCGGTGTTAAAAAGGCGTGATGCACATTCCAGCGCGGGCACACCCCACCGTAGCGCGGAATCCTCACACCGGAACCATCATAGCGCTTCGAGATATTGCCGGCGATATCAACCCGGATAAAATGAAAGGCGACCCCTTCTGACCCAGCCTTATTAAGTGTCGCCAAACGATGGCAGACCTGCTCGAAGCTACCGGCGAATTGATTTTGCAGCTGCTCAATATCGTAACGCAGCGATTTAGCGGCGGAAAGAAACTCATCATAAGGCAGCAATACCGCACCCGCAAAATAGCGCGCCAAGGTATCACGGCACATTTCGCGCGAGGCGTCACTGGTTAATGGCGCCGCCCTGATCAAATCTTCTATGATATTTTTACAATAAGACCGCCCGATAATTTGCGCCGTTTGGAAGATTAAAGAATTTCTCGGCAAACTGTTAGAGAGGTGAAGAATTCGTTTTTCTTTGTCGTAATCAACGAGACCAAATTTCTCTCGCTCACGGCCAATGTCGATGGTGATATCCAGCTCATGAGAGGCAAAATGAATAAGTTTCTGCAAGCGGTCATAACTGCCAAATTGCGCATCACCGAGCAATTTTTCCGCCGCATTTTCGATACTTTCAAAATAATTGCTATGAAGCTGAATAAAATCATTAATCTCGTCGAGCGGCGGACGCGTACCCACAGCCCGGTTTACACCCTCGGCTGAGACAAAGCTCATGAGATCGTCGATATTCTTCGACAGACTTTCACTTTCTTTAACAATGATACCGAGAAATCGTTGGCGCTCTTCCGGCGAGATATTCTCGTTGTCGTGAAGAATTTCCGAAAATGAACGGATAGATGTCAGCACAGTGCGGAGTTCATGGGAAGACGCTGCATACAAACTGTCCTCCGAAAGCCGTTCACTCAATGACTGAATATCATCCCGCGCCCGCTGATAGGCACGATAAACTTTCAGAATTGTTTGGCTGGCAATCGGTGATTGTGAGACGAGTTCATTGAGATCTTCGGGGGTTAAATCACTGCCTAGATCCCCTTGTGAAAACAGGGGATCCCCCAAAATTTCTGATAATTCGGCCAGAATTATCGATTCGTCATCTTGTGATAAAGTCTGTAAATCGACGTTTAAAACTTCACCAAGCTTAAATAACAGCGGAACCGTAACCGCCCTCTGGTTGTGTTCGATGAGATTTAAATAACTTGCAGAGATCATTAATCGTTGCGCCAATTGAGCTTGAGTTAGCTCACTTTCGCGCCGTAATCTGCGGATTTTTGCCCCGAGTCTCGGTTTACGCGCCACGCCCCCGCCTCCTTAGTAAATTTGCAACTTTACAACTTTACAATACCATATTGTGCTAAATTTACAAGAAAAGCCCTGAAACACCAATAGCTTATTGACCGATTTACCTACTTTGTGAGCTTATTGCACGGTTAAATCGGCGTATTCCGTTTAATTAATGCCGATATTTTGGAGAGTGCTTTACAAAACTTCTAAAGGAGGGGTTAAGAGTGAGTGCAAAAGTAGTCTGGCTATTTGCCTTCGTTGCGCTGTATTGGGCCTACTGTATATTCTGGGGCGTCAAATCAGCACGTATGGCAAAAACGGCGGGTGATTATTTTATCGCTGGTCGTCAAATTTCGATGTGGGTGTTCGTCCTTGCGGCGACGGCAACATCGTTTTCTGGTTGGACGTTTATGGGTCATCCGGGTCTCGTCTATCGTGACGGATTCCAGTATGCCTATGCGTCTTTCTACACAATAACCATCCCGTTCACTGGTGTCATGTTCTTGAAACGCCAATGGATGCTGGGTAAACGGTTCGGCTATGTGACGCCGGGTGAGATGCTTTCGGATTATTTCCAAGGCGATGGTATTCGTATTCTCACCGTGATCGTGGCATTGCTGTTCTCGATTCCTTATCTCGGTGTTCAACTTGGTGCTTCCGGTTTCTTGTTCAACGTTCTTACGGACAATTTGATTTCCGTTAATGTCGGCATGTGGGTTCTGTCCCTAGTCGTGTTGATCTATGTGGCAACCGGTGGTCTACGCGCTGTGGCTTATGTGGATACGCTGCAATGTATCCTATTGGCATTAGGCATTATCATTACCGGCTTCATTGCTTTGAATTTGGCCGGTGGCTGGGAAGCCTTAAATGCTGGCTTTGCCAAACTCGGTGCATCCGATGTTGGTAGATGGGGAACCACAAAGGGACTTGGCGGTGGCGATTATAATGCCTATTTCGCTATTCCTGGTGTCATTCAGTTTACGTCCGGCTTGGGTAAAGCTACCCCGGTAGGTGGTCTGTGGACTGGTGTTATGGTTCTGACTTATATGTTTGCGCTTATGGGCATTCAATCTGCTCCAGCGTTCACCATGTGGGCCTTCGGTAACAAAGATCCAAAACCTTTTGCACCGCAACAGGTTTGGGCTTCTTCGTTTGGCATTGGTTTAATTCTGTTCTTCTTCACCGCCTTCCAAGGCATGGGCGCGCATCTGCTTGGTGCCAACCCTGCAGTGACAGAAGCAGGCTTAAATCTTTCGACGGCTCTATCCGCCGGAATTGCTAAGAAACCGGACTCAATCGTGCCGCACTACATCAATACAATCTCGGAAGCAGCTCCATGGCTGGTCGGCCTTCTCGCCGTTTGTGCCCTGGCTGCTATGCAATCCACCGGTGCGGCATATATGTCGACTGCCGGCGGTATGCTGACACGCGATTTGTATAAACGGTACTTGAACCCGACAGCTTCCCATGATCAGCAAAAACTTTGGGGTCGTATTGGTGTTGCCTTCATCGTTATTTCAGCGTTGTTGGTGGCGACTTTCTCCAGAGATGCTCTGGTCCTGTTAGGCGGTCTGGCTGTGGCCTTTGGCTTCCAGATGTGGCCGTCCCTGGCTGCTGTAACCTGGTTCCCATGGATAACCCGTCAGGGTGCGACATGGGGTCTGGCAGCAGGCTTGTTGGCGGTGATCTTTACGGAAACCATTGGTCAAACGATTACCGGCGGCGCGTTGCCGTGGGGTCGTTGGCCTTGGACCATGCATTCAGCTGGTTGGGGTATTATTTTCAACCTCGCTGTATGTCTTCCAATCTCCGCAATGACGCAGGATGACGAATCACGCTCACATCGCATGAAGTATCACAACTTCTTGAAAGAGCATGCATCCTTGTCACCAGAGAAAAAAGGTCTGGTGCCATGGGCATGGGCAGCCGCTCTTGCTTGGTTGTTCTTCGGTGTTGGCCCAGGTGCTGTTATCGGCAACGACATATTCGGTGCGCCGAATGCTGGCGTCGATGGCTGGACCTTTGGTATTCCATCAATTTGGGCTTGGCAGATCCTCTTCTGGCTGCTTGGTGTAGCTATGATGTGGTTCCTAGCCTTCAAGATGGAAATGTCAACTGTGCCTGATAAGGAAGTTGAAGCACTGGTAGATGATATCGGTGACGTCGCTCCACAGGCTGGAGAATAATCTCCATCTTTAGAGATCGGGGGAAGGGCTTGTCCCTTCCCCCTTTTTCTTGTCTAAATTAAACTATAAGAAAACAACTTAACGAGACCAAAATGGCCGAACTGTTTACTGCCGAATATCAATGGTTATGGACCATCGTCCTAGGATTGGCATTATTCTTTCCCGTGCGTAGCCTCATCTGGTCGCTGGCAGTTCGAAGGGCGATTAAGAAAGAAGGCGATGTCACTGAAGAGCAACGCATAAATCTGAAAAAACGCGCGAGCATGACATCTATTTTGCTTTGCTTTGTATTTTCTTTTTTCTATACCGCCAGTCTATTTAATAATTAAACTTCGGCTTAATCGAGGACAGGAATGAATCGGCGAGTTTTAAAACGTTTTATCATCATATGCCTAATCGCAACATTTGTTGTTTTTACGGTAAGCAACTTCACCGATTACTTCAAAGGTGAACCAGGAGATTACTATACCCGTCAAGGCGATATTCATCTCGGTGACGGAAAATTTGAAGAGGCAATTACAAGTTTTAATAAAGCGCTGGCAGAGAGTGCCGACCACCGCGGCGCCTTAATGGGACGCGCCCTCGTTTTCATGCAGCAGGAAAATTATAAAAAAGCCGACACCGAGCTCACCTATCTGATCAACTTTTTAACAAAAAATCTTGAGCCGGATGATACCACCGGCGTCGGCTCACTATCAGCAGCCTATGCCAATCGCGGCATCATTAAAGACCGTCAGGGTAAATATAAGGCGGCTTTTGATGATTATGTCCTAGCACTCAAGACAGATGAAGGTGTGTTGGACGGACCCTCACTTTTCGATAAAATTCTTTACGGAAATTCCAAGCCGTCGACCGTGCGTGACCGTGCTATCTACATCCACAAGCAACTGCAATTACCGCCGGAGAAACGCCTCCTCCGCTTGCCCGAAAAAGATAAGATTCAGCGGATGTATAAACCTTAAAACTGAACGACGCCGAGGACATCCTGGAACAGCACCAGGAAGAAAAACACCGCCGCGATACAGCCAAATAGCAAATGAACGAAATCCGATTTGCCGTCTTCATTTTTTGTGGTGATGCCTTTATAGGCAATGATGGCGGTGATGGCTAAAAAAACCCAATTGACAGCCTTTTCGTATTCGCCGGCGAATTCAAACATTACTTTATAATCCCCTAAACCCTGTGGTGGTCCTAAATTAGTACACTATTTTAGTCGCGTTGCCACGGCAGCACAGAAGAATTATTCGGATTTTTTGGTTTTTTCAGTTTGAAATCACGATCATCAAAATAAGGCGGCAGAACAGATGGACCGTCTTGGGCGGCAAAATGGCTAAGTATCAAACCGCCGCCAAGCAACCCTATGATCAGCGAACACGCAATAACAAATTTTCGCATACCGGTCGGATAGTTGGTCACCCGGTTTTGATCATAACGATGGAAATACTCATGATTGATATCAATTTCACCTGCGGCATCAGCATCGACAACCTTGCGGGCAAAACTGCGCGCCCAGGGAGGCACTTCGCTTTTCACCATATAGGCTTGAAAGACGCGGTGTGTCGTGGCTTCTGGCATTTCCTGTTCATGCCATTCGAAATAGGCCAGTTGAAGCAATTGGAACTCCCCGATTTGCAAAATATTTGCAGCATTCCCAACCAGTGCGCGTTCTGGGGATTCTTCATAGTCAGGCTGTAAAAGTGTGCGGAGAAATGACATTTTTTACCCGAATTCCAATATAAATCGCTATAATTTGCCTATGTATGGGCCTTTAACCAATTTTACCTACGTATATAGATAGGCATTTGATCAACTTACGGCAAATCACAAAGTTGAGTACACGACGGCTGGTGCTGGCATCAATCGGCGTCTCGGGTGTTATTGCGCTCTGTCTACTTAGTTTTGCCGGCTGGAAGCTGGTTTATGCGTTGGAATATGCCTCCAAGGATCAATTTGCCGGAATCATTGTCACCTACGGCACTGTCGCTTTGTTGTCGGTCGCTGCTCTTGTCGGGCTGGTTATGCTGGGCCTACATCGCACTTTGACGGCCCGGGAATTTGATCTCCGTAATCTGCCGGACCGCCCTGAGTTCTACGATTATGATCTGCTGAATTTACCGCATCATCTTGAGGAATTTGATGAACGAAATCTCAAATCCCTCACTTTCACGGTATTTGATACGGAAACAACTGGCCTCCGCCCGTCGCAAGGTGACGAGATTATTCAGATCGCTGGTGTTCGTGTTGAGGACGGCATCATCAAAGAGTCCAAAATTTTCGATAAACTAGTTAACCCCGGCTTTTCGATCCCCAAAGCTTCCATCCGCTTTCACGGCATCACCGACGCGATGGTAACCGGTCAGCCGGAGATCGGCGTGGTCTTACGCGAGTTTCGAGATTTCATCGGTGATAGCATATTAGTGGCCCATAACGCGGCTTTTGATATGAAATTCTTAAAGCTTAAGGAACATGAGGCCAATACTAAATTTGAACATGTTGTTTTGGATACACTACTATTTTCAGTTTTTCTCGACCGGGAGACAGCTGAGCATACTTTGAGCGCTATTGCTGATCGTATGAAGGTCGAGATTGAAGGCCGCCACACCGCGCTTGGCGATTCTATTGCCACCGCTAAAATCCTTATTGATATGTTGGATCGTCTAGAAGTCCGCGGCATCACGACACTTGATCAGGCCCTCCGCGCCAGCAACTCCATGGTCGCTGTGCGAAAATTACAGGAGCAGTTTTAAACTACCCAACCGCTGGCAACTCCATGGTGACAGTGGTTCCTTTTCCAAGTTCACTGGTTATTGACAGAGTACCATCGTGAGCCTCCACCAATTCTTTAGTCAAAGGAAGACCTAAGCCGGTTCCTTCAATTTTTTCCAGGGAATCTCGGTTTACCTGACCAAACTTTGAAAATGCTTTTTTGATACCTTCGGCGTCCATACCAATGCCAGTATCTGAGACTGAGACTTGAACTGTGCCCTTACCATTTTGGAGGCAGTCTAGCGAAACTACCCCCCCTTCCGATGTATACTTAATGGCGTTCGATAATAAATTTATCAGGATTTGTTTTATCCGAAGATTATCAACAAACAGGCTGGGAACTTTGCCAGATATTCTATTTTCGATTCTAATCTTTTTTTCCTCTGCTTTAGGCTGAATGATAACGAGCATGGATTTCAAGAGTTGGTTGAGATCGATCTCCTCCTTATGAAGTTTAAGCTGGCCAGCTTCAATAGCTGCAATATCCAATATCTCATTGATTAATTCGAGGAGATGTTCACCAGAGGCCTGAATATCTCTGACGTATAGCTTTTGGTTCTCATTTGCGAGTTCACCATGAACATTGTGGTCGAGGGCTTCAGAAAAACCAATGATGGCATTGAGCGGTGTACGCAATTCGTGGCTCATATTAGCAAGAAATTCTGACTTGGATCGATTGGCTTCTACCGCGTCTTGTTCCGCTTTGACAATACGTGTGACATCAATACGAATTATCCCTGTGCCGCCATTACTCGTTTTGAAATCGGTCGTTTGGAAAAAACGACCATCTGGAGCGGGCGTATTTAATGGACCAATAGGATTTCGGTGAACTTTCATTCGCTCTTCAACGGAAAGCCTTTTTCCAGAAATATAACTGGACTGTATGCCAAGTTTTTCTCTTTCGTTGAGGAACTCTTCGAAGGTTAATCCAATCTGAGGCCTAAAAATAAGCGGGGGCTCATCAAAGCAAAATTTGTCATTAAACAATATGAATCTGTCTTCAGAATCCAGAAGGGCAAAGCCGCCGGGAATACTTTCAATAGCGTCTCTTAACAATGCCTCCGTGTTCCGCAACTCCTTTTCGACCAGCTCACGTTGCCCGACTTCTTTGCTGAGCTGGTCGGTACGTTCCTGAACCCGTAACTCCAGTTTTGCGTGGGCACTTGTTAGAGCTTTTTCTGCTTTTACCCTGGCAGTGATATCCTGGAACACAAATAGCAATAGTTTGTCGGCACCAATACCAATATATTGAGCTGAAATCGAAACATCTAACTCTTCACCTTTTTTGGTGCGGAACTTCGTCTCATAGCCCTTTAGGTGATTATCCTCATTCAAAATTGATAATAATTTCCGTCTACCATCTGGGTCAAACCACACCTTTAAATCATCAAGATTCCGTCCGATAACTTCATCACGTGAATAGCCCATTAAGGAAAGCCAATTTTCGCTAACGTCAATAAATTTACTTCCACTAATCTCCGGAGTTGAAATTGTATAAATCGCTGGGCCGTCACGAAATGTTGCGGCAAATAATTCTCGGGACAATTTTTGCTCAGTGATATCTTGTATTTGGGATTCAAAATGGAGAGGCTGACCGTTACTGTCTTTGATAAGAGATCTATTCAATAATCCCCAAATAACTTGACCATCTTTGCGGACGAAACGTTTTTCGAGCGTATCTAATTTTCGATCTTCAGCAATTATGCTCTTTCGTGCCTCAAGTGTCTTCGGAAGGTCCGCTTCAAAGGTTATATCGATGACCGATTTGGATAAAAGTTCCTGTTCCGAATATCCCAGCATGTCACAGAAAGCTCCATTCACACGGAGGAAACGACCGTCAAATTCATTTGTGGCCATACCAACTCCAGAATCTTCAAAAATCCGGCGATACTGCTCCTCACCCTCACGCAAGGCTTTTTCTACAATTGCTTTCTCCTTCATTTGAGTATCGCGATAGTAGCTCAGCCAAACGATCAGGAGAAATACAATGATGCCCGCGCTTCTGATCGCTAATGCGTTCGGCGATTTTTGCGTCCAGCCGCCGTTAGGCGTGGCCGCTAGCTGCCAAGAGCCATTGGGTAAGGAAACGTCCAGCAATACCGGCTCTTCTTTATACAAGCCGGGACTACCATAAAAGATTTTTCCTTTGGCCCCAGAACTGTCGTGTCCTCGAATAGCAACTTCAATGTGTAAGTTCGGATCGGACAAACCGGCAGCAGTATACAATCTATCGAGGTCAATAACGGTCGATACCAATCCCCAGAAACGGCCCTGGTTGCTAGCCTTATCTTTTACGGCTTCAAATATGGGTGTGCGGGCGATAAAACCGCGCCCACCCTGGACCAGATTAACAGGGCCAGCCACAAAAATACTCCCGACTTCTTTTGCCTTGAGCGCCGCCGCTCTTTGCTTTTCATTCTTTCGGTAGTCGAGTCCAAGCGCCTTTTCATTTCCCTTCATCGGATACATATGCGTGATAACCATATCGCGGGCAGCGGCGATGTTGCGAATTTGCGTTTTCTGCGCCAGAATTATTTGAGCATATTGGGAAAATTCCTCTTGAGAGATATCCGGATTAAGTGAGATTTCAGCAGTAAGGCCGGTTATGGACAGCAAGTTGCCGTTGATAACTCCCTCCAGGCTGGCACGAACCGTACTTAATTTATTTACGACAGTTACCTTTTCCTCTTGCTGGAATTGTTTGGCATCGAAATATTCTAAAAATATAACAGCGGCGATCAATAAACCGACAGCAAGAACCGAGGCATACCAATGACGAATGGAACTTGGAAAAATCTTCATTTTGTTTATTTGAGCCAAAATACGAGATACCTAACAGTTTCTTTGAGTTCGAACAGAATCAGGAAGTGTCCTATTAACTTTACGTCGCTCTGTCCCCGCTGATGAGACAGATTCCTTTTTGAACGCGCCGGTGAAGATGGTTTCCCAATTCTCCAACCAGAAATTCTTGATTTCAATCTTTTCTTGGCCAGACGTAGACTGCACACTTAAAATCGGAACCAATTGGCCGACGGCAAACGCTATATATTTGTGGGAAATGGGGCTGTCAAATTTCATTGATAATTACAAAAACATACAAATACCAAAGTCAGTTTCTCCGTAAACGCTACTCTGGCATACATGGGTATGTATCAGACCGGTATCAAGTATTAATTACAGTAGGAGATAGTTTGATTTTGGCCCAAAACGGCCCTAATTATCCAAAATTAAATCTTTTCGCCCTCGTCCTCTAGCTCCAGCCCCTTAATTTAAAAAATATCGCCTGAGAATTCGCTGCGGACGCGGTCGCGGTAACGCCGGATGGCTTTGAATGAATCGACCAGGATGTCTTTTTCCCGGGTCGTCATGCTGTCGGGGTAAATAAAGTAAGATACTTGCTCGCCAGCTTTGAAGGCCTCTATTTGGCTGCGCAAAATAAGCTCGACGATGTGATTATAGCTGCCGGATAAATAGTCATGCTCATCCAAATCCAAGGTTCCCCGCTCCAGCAGACAATCAATGCGGCCGAGTGTCGACAACACTTCATGGCCCTCCCGCAGTGAAACCAGACGCACCGCTTCGATTAGCGGCAGCGATCCAGATTGCTTGAGGTTCATCATGCCTTTGTGCTCTTCATCATCCTTGGCGGTGATAAAGCGGTCAAAAAAACCGAGAGCAATACCGTTATCTTGATCTTCGGCCTCCATATCGCGCAGGAAAGATTTATTGCGCCGGCAGACATCTGTGATATGACGGCGCAATTCATCGGCAAATTCATTCTCACCCCAGACCGAGCGAAAATCGAACAAGATATCGCAAAGCCTGAGCGCCGTTGTATTACGCCGCCGGCTCCATTGATCGACCTGCGCCGCCCATTGCGATCGGGTTTTCCGCCACAGCGGATTGGTCGCCATGACATGACCATTGCATAAAGGAAAGCCGATACGGTCCATGGTGTTGGTCAAACTTTCTGAAAATGGGATAAACCAGGCGTCAATTTCGTTATGCCGGTCATCCGGATAATCTTCCAAAATGAGGCCATTGTCCTGGTCAGGAAAAATAAAATTTTCACCGCGTCCGCCGGATCCCATAACAATGACCGAAAAATCAACCGGTGGCGGCCCTTTGCCGGTTTGCTCCATATGCATGATCGTGCAATCGGTCACCCGATGGTAGATATCATTGTTAATTTGGGTCAGCAGAGCGAGAATTTCGGGCACCGGTACATTATCCGCCATCAATTGCGCCGCCAAATCAACCTGCGCCTGTTTGATCTCAATAAAGCCGTCGACATCATCGTCCTGGGTCAAGATATCAATCTGCTTCATCAGACTTTCATCTGACGAAAACAACGCATCTTTCAGGCGCAGCAAGCCGTTGACGCTGCCATTTCGATCCAGCACCGGCATGTGACGAATATTATTGCGCCGCATCACCGCGATGGCATGGAACAAAAACTCGCTCTCAATGATAGTCTGCACCGGCGAAGTCATGACTTTGGAAACCGGCATGTCGGGGTCCAGATCGAAGGCCACTCTACGAGCTATATCCTGTTCCGTTAAAATACCGGTAGGATGATTATTTGCACCGGTGATAACAACGGCAGAGGATTCGCTGTCACGCATCGCCACCACTGCCTCCCGGCAGGTCGTTTCGGGCGTTTTAAGCGGCACTGGACGCATGGTGTCCTTGACCAATTTACTGAACAATGTCGTTTGCGATTTCACCGAATACCCCTTGCTAATCTGTAAATAAATACAGCTAATTGATCGCGATGTCCTTGATTTAATGCAATTATTTAAACACAATTCTTGAGAAATTACTGAGAAAAATCGCGTAAAAAAATATGGGGATCAAATTATGCTCTTTGCCGTCAAAATTTATGATATCGAGAATTCCGGTCCGCTGCGGGACCAATATCGCGATGCGCATTTAGACTATATCGCCGGCTTTGAAGACCAGACCATGTTCGCTGGGCCGATTCTTACTGAAGACCTCCAGACCGAGCTCGGCAGTCACCGCCTGATCGACCTGCCTGACCGGGCGGCAGTGGATAAACATATTGAGGACGAACCTTACGTTATCGGCGGCGCCCAATATGGCCCAGAAGTCCATCGCTGGTCAGCGAGTGTGCCCTACACTTGGCGTGATTGTCCCCGCACCGAGGGCAATGTCCAGTTCCTCATCCACGCTATCGACAAGCCAGACAGTGATGCTTTGCGCGATGAGCTACGCGCCGAACATGAAGCCTATCAGGCCAGTGTCGAGAGTCTTTATATCACCCGCGGACCTTTGCTGAGTGATGATGGCGAACGCCAGACCGGCAGCTTGATGATTATCGATGTGTCCGATTTGGATACAGCCAAAGATTTCTGGGAGAATGAACCCTTTGTTAAAGGCGGCCTTTTTGAGCGGGTCGAGTTTTATGGCTGGCGCTTCGGACGGGTGTTTGACAAATTTAAGCTCTAGAATCTTACCTCCTCAAAATTGTCTTTAGCCTTTTTTAAACAATGAGCCCTAAACTGCCACGAAAGTAAAATAGCATGTGGCGGGTTGATTTTGTTAGATCAAATTTCAGATGCTGGCTCCTCTGACGTTTCAGCAGACGATAGCAGTGAACTTGATATAACGTTCGCGTTGGCTCAGGCTTGTTTTTCAAAAAATGACTGGGAAGGTGTTTGCCATCATCTCAAACGGGCTCTTGTATCTGCGCCCGAAAACCCCAGTTGCCACCTGTTCTACGCCTGCGCCGTGTTTAATTTAGGCGATATTTCAGAATCAACCCGGCATTTTGATTTAGCTATTTCCTTGGAGAAAAACCCGCAAAGTATAAAAGACTTAAAGACACAACTTTTATCTTCGCCGCACATTGCTCTTAGAGGCTTTTTTCAAGGAAGCCATGCCCCTGAACGGGCAATTTTTATGTCGGCAGCGGTGAATTTAATTAAAGATTATCCAAGGCCTTTAAATTTGTTGGAAATTGGCTCCTATGCCGGCTCATCATTGCTTACCTGGTCAAATGCCGCTGAGAAATTTCTGGAAGGCGAGTGCCACATCATTTGTGTGGATCCTTGGGGAGAGTCGGGAGCCGATCTTTACAATCCGACAATGAAAAATACTTTGGAATCTGAACGGGCGTATGAAGTTTTTAGTCACAATGCAGAGCTCTGCCGAAAAATGACTCAAGTTACTCCCATTCGGGGGAAAAGCAGTGATGTCCTGCCGACACTTGAGCCAGATAGTTTCGATTTGATTTATATTGACGGCAGCCACCAATACGCCGATGTGCTTGGCGATATTGTAGAGAGTGTTAAATTAATAAAAAATCGCGGGATTATCTGCGGCGATGATTTAGAACTCCAACTTTTTCAATGTGAAAAAGAATTCGTTGAAAACAACAAAACGGCGGATTTTATTAAAGACCCAAAGAGTGAAATACCATTTCATCCCGGCGTAACTCTAGCGGTCGCCGAATATTTTGGCGAAGTATCGAATTTTGCAGGCTTTTGGGCGATGCAAAAAATTTCTGACCGCTTTGAAAAAATTTCATTGAGCAAAGCAACTGGATTGCGCCCACCCATCTGGCCTCGGAAATTCCACGAACGCGTCACGTCTTATTTTGAAAACTCGGATGAATTGGGCCAAATAATTTAGCCCCTAATTCCCCTCAGCAATTTTTCCTTTGGAAAAATGACCCTTACAGTGGTGCCAACATTGGGTTCACTATTGATCAATAGTTTTCCGCCCAGCGCTTCAACAAGCCGTTCGGTTAGAGGCAATCCCAATCCCGTACCTTCTTAAATTTTTGCTTCACGGAGTTCGCGTTCGGTATTTACAAATTTAGTTTCATCAACGCGAATTCCAATCGTGCCACTGGTCCTCCCCCAAAAAGTGGGTCCACTGTTATAGTTAGAAAACGGAG
>CAZMHI010000070.1:24727-25226 GCA_964566055.1 uncultured Rhodospirillaceae bacterium | reverse complement strand
CTGATGCCCTCCGCGGCGAACATGGCGTGCTTTATGTTTTATTCGAAGACGTGCGTGAAACTATAAACGACAACGACAATATAGACGTTATCAGAAAATCAATTGCCACCCTTGATCGGGCACTGCTTTCTCATGCCTCGATCGAAGACACTATTTTATTTCCGGCTTTGGATCCGCATATCGGTCAAATGGGGCCATTGGATATTATGCGCGCTGAACATCAAAGCGTTGATGAACTCCTCAACGCTGCCCGCAGCGAGCAGGATGTGGCAGCGCTGAAATCACAGGCCACACAATTGATCGAACTCGCTTTTGGCCACTTCCAAAAAGAGGAAATGGCCTTGTTTGCGATGGCTGAGCAGTTCCTCAGTGAAGAAGAACTGACAGCACTGGGCGACCAATGGGCGGCTAAACGTAACGTGGAAATTCAAGGGCAAAGCTGTATCAGCGCTGCCTAAAGTAATTACTTCTCGAATTTACCCGTCAGTACGGCTTTTTC
>CAZMHI010000070.1:0-24717 GCA_964566055.1 uncultured Rhodospirillaceae bacterium | reverse complement strand
AATGCAGATTGAAGCCGATAATAGCGGCTGACAAATCCGGCGTAACCGGCAGTTCTGCCGTGCCGACAGCATGCAGCGTAAATATATAACGATGCGGGCCATGGCCCTCCGGTGGGCACGGGCCGCCATAGCCGGGAGATGGAAAATCATTGCGGGTTTCAATCGCACCTGCGGGCAAGCCGTTTTTTGACGCATCAAGTGGCAATTCCCGAACATCTTTTGGAATATTAATGACCACCCAGTGCCAAAATCCGCTACCGGTGGGTGCGTCCGGATCATACATGGTGAGAGCAAAGCTCTCGGTACCCTCCGGCGGATCATTCCACGCAAGGTGCGGCGATTGGTTACCGCCGGCGCAGCCAAAGCCATATTCCTCAGATAAAATGTGATCCATGGCGAGAGTATCGCCTTCGTTAAAACTGTCGCTGGTAAGTTTAAAATCTGACATCTGGGTCTCCCTTTTTTTAAAAGGTTAAAAAAGGAATGGTGAATTTTCAAGACAAATGAGACTAAGCGGCTGAAAATATGGATAAAACGGCAGTTGCCCAAATGTTACAGCAATTCACATGTTGGTCTTAGTCTGTTTATTTGCTTGTTACATCCCTATGCAAGAATGCTGGCGTTAGAAAATAAGACAGTGGAGTTTAATTATCCTCCCCCCTCGAAACTGTCATTAAACTCGCCCAATTGATTAGAGTTTAAAAATGCGAAAAGCCCGCTAAATCGAAAGCGGGCTTTTTTTAGTGCGGAAACCTATTTTATACTGTCAAGTATTTTGGATAACCTGGCAGAGCCAAGATATTCCCGGTTGCCATTGCCGTATACGACTTTGCCTTGCCGGTCAAAAATGAAACTCGCCGGCACGTAGACGAGCGGTGAGAAATCTTTTTCTACTTTCGGACTGGCGCGAACGACGCGAATTGCCGGGTGGAAGGTCCGCACCATGCTGCGCAGACGAGAGGGGGAATCGTCACCATAGCGGCCTTCCGTCCAGCTCACAGCAACAACATTGACGCGTTCAGTTCCGCCGGCATTTAAGAATTTACGGAGTTGCACGAACTCCGCACGGCAGGTGCTTCACCAGCTGGCGAAAAAAGTAACCAGGACCGGTTTGCCATCGAACGTTTCCTGGCCGACTTTTTTGCCCAGCACCGGTTGCGCTGCCAGCAAGCCGGCTTTAACGCTTTCGGATAGACTGAGGCCCGGGCCGGCTTTTGTTGCCGGTGCAGCCAACAATACAAAGGCGCTAAAAGCGGTAACGAAAATTAATTGTGCTAATTTCATATGTTTTTCACCCGATCAAATCTGGAACTCAAGAATCACTTCTACAATAGATGAACGCCTATTTCAGGCTTTTTATTCCCGATGCCGGTAAATTTCGCGTGTGTTAAGTCCATAAATAATCTGTGCCCAAATCTGCAATATCAGTGCAGCCGATTTGGGCGAGAGTGATATCGACTTCTTCGGCAAACATATCCAGTACATGCTGGCCGCCTGCTTCACCCAGGGCGCCAACGCCAAAGACAAAGGAGCGGCCGGAAAAAACAAAATCCGCACCTAAGCAATAGGCTTTAACAATATCGCCGCCGGTGCGCACACCGCTATCCAGCATGATCGTCATGCTATCGCCAACAGCCTCGACGACGCGGGGCAGGGCTTCAATGGTGGAAGGCGCGCTATCAAATTGACGGCCTCCATGATTGGAAACAATAATCCCGTCAGCACCGACCCGTTTGGCGGCTTCGGCTGACTTTGGCGAGAGAATACCCTTTATCAGCATCGGACCATCCCACTCAGCGCGAATACGGCGCATTAAATCTTCATCAAGCGTCGGGGAGACCTGCAAAGCCTGGGCTGCGTTCAAAGATTTACCCGCCGCGGCTTCATCAATATAGGGCGCCATATTCTCAAAACGGGGTTTGCCGTTGGCGAGGGTTGCCAGGGCCCAATTCGGTTTTCGTGCAATATCCCAAATTATTTTAGGAGTCATTTTAAACGGCATCGTGAAATCATTGCGCAGATCACGCAGGCGTTTCGAAGGCACCGGGATATCTACGGTCACGACCAACACCTTCATGCCGGCTGTCTTGGCGCGCTTTAGCAGTTCGAAGCAGATATATTCCTGACCTGGCACATACAGCTGAAACCAGGCGTGATCCGGTGCGATTTCGGCGATCCGTTCAATCGATGTAGTGCCAACCGCACTCAAGGTGTAGGGCACGTTCCGCTGACGCGCCATGGTCGCCAAATAGGTATCGACCTTGGGCCAGATCAGATTTGCGAGACCGACCGGCGAGACACCGATAGGCGCATCATAGGTGTGGCCGAACAAGGTAACTTTCTGGTTGCGCTCGGAGACGTCCCGCAGATATTCCGGACACAGCACGATGTCTGCAAAGCCTTGGCGGTTGCGGGCGATGTTTGCTTCGTTGCCTGCGCCGCCATCGAGATAGTCGAAGGCCAGCTTGGGGATGCGTTTTTTAGCGCGCGCTCTGAGGTCATCAATGGTCAGGAAGTCTGTAGCTTTCATGGGGCGTTTACCTATTTAAACCGGTTGAACACCGGCTTCATAAAATTCTCTTTGTTTTTCTTCGGCGATGTTCAGCATGCGCTCAAGCACATTGGGGTCTTGCGCACCGGAAATGGAAAATTGGCGTTCAAAAATAAAAGCCGGTACGCCACTGATACCCAGCCGGTGAGAGCGGGGGTTTTGTTCCAAGACATCGGCGACGTCTTCATCACTATAGAGGTAGTCGCGCAGATTTTGTTCATCGAATTCCTGAGCAACGCCGATATCGATCAGCACGGATCGATTGCCGATATCGCGGCCGGCCATAAAGTAGTTTTGATAGAGCGTCTCGACCATCTCTGTAGCGCGGTTTTGGCGCGCAGCATATCGAACCAGGCGGTGGGAATCTATGGTGTTGGGAGTACGCTTTACCCGATTAAAATCAAATTCAATGCCGACTGATTGGCCGGCTTGACCGATGGCGTTGAACAGACGCTCAGAGCGCAAGTCACCGCCAAATTTCTTGCGCATAAAGCCTTGGAAATCCGTGCCTTCCGGCGGCATGTCCGGATTAAGCAAGAAAGCGTGCCAATATATCTCCGCATTGAGTTGGGGGCGCCGGCTCAGCATTTCCTCCAGCCGCCGCTTGCCAATGAAGCACCAGGGGCAAATCGTGTCGAATATTATGTCGATATGCATGGCCTCAGGCTAACGCTGTTTGGCCCCCGGATCAATCATACGATTATCGGCACAATTTTGGCGCCCCGGCCTTGAGCGCCTCGGTGTCGTAGATCATCTGATCTATCCCCGCCCAATAGGCAGCCGCCTCGCACATCGGACAGGCGCGTGAGGATGAATATAGGATGCTTCCGCTCAAGTCGCGATTTTTCAGCCGCCGGGAGGCATCCCGGATGGCTGACATTTCTGCATGGCCGGTCGGGTCTTGGTCCAGGATGACGCGGCTCCAGGATTGCCCGACAATTTTTCCGTTTTTGACAACGACTGCGCCATAGGCTTGATCGCCATATTTTACGGCGAGATCACGCATTTCAAAGGCCCGCTGAATGAAGGCCTTTTCATCCAGCTTTTCCGGTTGATCAATTTTGGAGTGTTCATCCGGCTTAGCGGCAAATGAGCGGCTATGAATTGACAGTCCAAGCATAGCACTGATGCCGATCGTGGAGAGAAGTAAGCGTCTCGGACGGTCGATAGCCGATTTAATGTTATTGAATTTTCCAAATTTAGATTTTGTGCTCATCAATATCTATGATCTCGAGTTTAATCATCCGTTGGTTCAAATTCTATCATAGTTTTATCTGCCGTATTGTATTTTGCTTCTACCCATTCATTCCTTCCCACAACCAGAAGTTTAGGTTATGTAAAAACGCACCCGGAACTTCGGACTATCCTGCCTATGACTTCTTCTTCCGCTTTTGGAAATATCGGCGCGATTATGGCGATCCGTGACTACCGGGTTTTTTGGAGCGGCAATTTTCTCTCTCGCTCCGGCGGCTGGGTGCAGCGCTTGGCGATTGCCTGGCTGACCTGGGAACTTACCCAATCTCCCGCTTGGCTGGGAACAATTGGCTTTCTGTCACTTTTCCCGATTGCCGCACTGACGCCGTTCTCTGGCGCTGTTGCGGACCGTATCGGTATTCGCCGCATTGCAATCATAGCTGAGACTATTTTGGCTATAAATGCCTTTGCTTTTGCCGCGCTGACATTTACCGGGGCGCTGACAATTGAACTGATTGTCGTGCTGACGCTGGTCTATAGCGTTACGGCTTCGTTTGCTATTCCGGTTTTCAACTCTCTGATCCCGGATATGGTGCCAGCCAATATTCGTTCCTCTGCCATTGCGTTTAATGCGACCGCCGGTCATGCGTCGACATTTATTGGTGCCGGACTGTTTGGTCTGGTGGTCAGCCTGTTTGGTATCGCCGGCACATTTGTGTTGAACGGCCTGACATTTTTGTTTTTCGTTTACTGCCTAATTATTTTGCACTTACCGACCGAGCAGAAATCAGTCGAGCCAATCAATCGGCTGCTGCATGAGATTAATGAGGGCGTGCAGATGACATTATCCAACAAGCCATTAATGGCCCTCTATTTTTCTCAAATTTCGCTCCACTTGTTGCTGGCGCCGCACCGCGATTTGCTGGCAGGTTTCGCCGAAGACGTTTTTAGCCGCGGCACGGAAGGTCTTTCAATACTCGCCGGCGCTTCCGGGATTGGCGCCTTGGTTGGCGGTTTGGCCATGAGTATGCGGGGTAAAATGTCGGGGCTTGTCAAAATCCTTAATCAAAGCATTCTGCTGGCTCTAACGATGATATTTATATTTGCTTATGCTGGCATATTCTGGCTGGCGGTATTGAGCATGTTCTTTGTCGGTGCAGCCTTTGTCGTCAACGGCTCCAGCATGCAGATACTTTTGCTGAATTGCACGTTGAAATCCAATCGAGGCCGGATCATGGCGCTAAGTGTTATCCCGCCAACAGCACTGCCGGCACTCGGTGCACTCTTGCTGGGCTACCTCTCAGAACTTTATAGCTTGGAGATATCGCTTATCAGCGCTTCAATCTGTGGCTTTGTAATCTGGATTTTCGCTATGTGGCGCGTCAATCGCCATGCAGAGCAGTTGGAAACTCCGGTTGAAAGTTAGCCGTAATAGTGACACTTAGAGAGTACTGGGGTCTCAATAACGAAAAAGAAAAATAGAAATGGCAGCTCATTCAAAGTTTGGTGGCATTGGCCGGGCTTTGCGACACCGCAATTATCGTTATTACTGGATGGGAGGTGCTGTATCCATCCTGGGCTTCTGGCTGCATAAGCTGGCGCTTGGCTGGCTGACTTGGGAACTCACTCAATCCCCATTCTGGCTCGGTATTATTGGCTTTTCAGCAACTTTTGTAACTGCCTTTATTGCGCCCTTTGCCGGCGCAGTCGCTGACCGCTTTGGTTTGCGTAAAACGGCATTCATAGCGCTGTCGTGTTCTGCCACGAATGCAATGGCGGTAGGAGTCATTGCCTTTGCGAACTTAATGACAATAGAACTTCTAGTTATTTTGACCCTGATCCAAGGCATAACACTCTCATTCGATTTGCCGGCCCGCCAAGCACTGGTTCATCATATTGTTGACCGGGAGGACCTATCTGCCGCCATTGCCTTGAATACGACAACTTTCCACGTCGGCGCCTTCGTTGGTCCGTCTTTGTTTTTTGTGGTGACTAAATTGTGGGACACGCCTGCCGCCTTTATCATCAATTCGCTGACGTTTTTTGCTTTTGCCATTGCCCTGGCGGCAATGAAGCTTGAGCCGCGGCCTTCTAGAGAAAAAGATGGTTCAACAATTCTTGGCGATATGGTGGACGGCGTCAAATACACCTTTAATCATCCAGGTATATTCGCCTTGCTTAGTTTGACAGCGGCATCGCATTTGCTCTTGCGGCCTTACATTGATCTTTTACCGGCCTTCGCAGATTTGATTTTTGGACTGGGTGAGGGCGGTTTTGCCGCTCTTGCCGGCGCCTCAGGTATGGGCTCTCTGGTCGGTGGTACCTGGCTCGCTATTAGAGGAAAAACTGAAGGGTTAACCAGATTGCTCACGCTTGGAATTTTAGGCTCCGGCATGGCGATGTTCGTATTTGCTGCAACCAATATTTATCCGCTGGGGCTGGCCTGCATGGCATTTTTAGGTTTTTCTTTGGTGATTATGGCGGTGGCCTCACAAAGCCTCGTGCAGAATGCTGTCGAAACAAGTAAGCGCGCCCGTGTGATCAGTCTTAGCACAGGAATGGCGGTTGGATTTCCCGCCCTTGGTGCGCTTGTCCTTGGATCGTTAGGTGATGTATTGGGAGTGCAGACACCTGTTCTGGCAGGTGCCGCACTATGTTTGATCTATTGGTTGTGGGCCTCAAAGCGGCTGCGGCGCCAGTCCGATCTCATGGAGGCCGATCCGGAAAAATAGCTGGATAAAAAATACCCGCTGAAGAAATCCAGCGGGCTCCCGAGTTTGATTAGTTTGAATAAATATCTCTGTAAGATTTGTTATTCGGCAATAGCGATATCTACAGCCTTTAAGCCTTTTGGTTCTTCAGCAACTTCGTAATTAACTTTCTGTCCTTCCGTGAGGCCCTGCAATCCGGCAGTCATTACGGCGGTGATATGTACGAAGATGTCTTTTTCGCCGTCTTCCGGGATAATGAAACCATATCCCTTGGTCGGGTTGAACCATTTTACGGTTCCGGTAGCCATTACGTGTCCTTTCTACTTCCTGCTTTATGTTCGGGGCAAAGTGTGCCCCACCTCCCAAATGTGGCGCAGAAAAAGACAGTTTTTTATAATATATCTCGCAAGCTTCTCTTTAATTTGGCCTGTAATTTTATCAATTTCATGCCACGGACCTAATGCTACTAGCATCTTAGAATGTCAGACAAGTAAAATTTCATAACATATGATGCAGTCGAAGTAAGTTCAAAAGCAAACTAATGACAAAAAAATAAGCTTACATAAGCTAAGCTATTAATATTCAAGAATATATTGATGGTATTGGAATTCAAGCCGCAGATCGGGCCTTTAATTTCATGCCGACTATCTGGTAGACGTCGAGACCTGTGATATCGGCAATTTCTTCAAATGGCAGGGATGTTTCTTTTAGTAAAATTGTCGCATGTTTAACTGGGTCACGCCGTGAGCCGGTTTTGCGGCGGCGTTGGTTAGCAGCTTCTTGGGCTTCTTTACGAGCTTCTTCAGCTTTGTCCAGACCTCGTTCTTTGGCCCGATCCATCGCTGCTTTCCAACGATGCTTTTCGGCATCGGCGTTTGCCTGAGTATTAGGCGCATATTGAAAGTCTGAGGCTTTACGTGGACGTTGATAAAATTCCTTTACCGGAACGGGTTTCTCACTCGGTGTCCAGCGGGCAGCCTCGTCCAGCGTCATGCCGTGTTTGCTGGCAATCCGGGTTGCTGCCGCCAACGCATTTTCGCGCTCGCCCTGGTATTTACTACCGTTGGCGAGTTCCAATAAATTGCGAAAACGGTTGCGTTCAGATTCTGTAAATTCAGTGGTAATTGTCGGCCTCAATTCATAACTTGTTCGAACGCTCATGATAGCATGAAACGTGGTCAAAATAGTTAACGCCAGCCTAAAGCTGGCGTTAGATTTCAAAACGCATTTTGACGCAATGAAGGCGAAAAGAAAAGCAAAGAGATAGCTCCTCAGTCAGGTTCTAAAGTTCGAATCGGCGAAAAGGTGAAACGAACCGTTGTCCTTTTGTTGGGTTCGCTTTCAATAGTGAGTGAACCGCCATGAAGTTCGACCAGTTTTGCAGCAATAAAGAGACCGAGCCCGCTCCCTTCATTTGCAGACAAACTCGCATCAGCAAACTGTGTAAATGGTTCTTTGGATTTTTCTATATCATCCTTCGACATGCCAATGCCATTGTCGATAACTTCAACGACAACAGCATTTTCATCGTTAAGAAAGCCTCGAACCTTCACCTTTCCATTCGACGGCGTAAATTTTATACTGTTTGTTAGAAGATTTACCAAAATCTGTTTTATTCGTATTTCGTCTCCTTGAATGTCGGGGAGATTACTTGCCATGTCTTGTTGCAGATCAATCTTATTGTCTTTGTATTTGCTTCGCACCAAACGGATGCAGGCATTTATCGTTTCTTCAATATTAACGCTTGCTTCCGACAATTTGAGTTCGCCAAATTCAATTTTGGATATATCCAGTATATCCGCCACCAAAGTCGCCAAATCCTTACCTGCGTTGAGAATATCGGTTACATATTCGCCATTTTTTTTACTGCCGAGCGAGCCAAATGTTTCGGCCTCCAAAACTTCCGAGTAGCCGATGATGGCGTTTAAGGGGGTTCTGAGATCATGGCTCATATTGGCCAGAAACTGTGTTTTAACGTGGTTGGCATGGGTGGCTTCTTCGATTGATTTTAGATGCGCAATTTCTATTTTTTTACGCTCCTCAATCTCGTCCTCTAATTCCCGCGTCCGCTCTTTTACTTTGCGTTCCAGTTCTTCCCGGCTGTGCTGTAATTTCTCATTCTTTGAAACCAATTCAATTTTCTGATTTTCAATTACACTTTTTTGCTCTTCAACTTTTTCGCTGTAGCTCTTCAGGTGTTTTTTACCTGCATCAATTTCAAAGATAGTTTGGGTTAACAAATCAGCTTTCATATCCGATAAGTAAGCGTGGCAGCGCATTTGCAACGCTTTTTCTAGCATTGATTGGCTACTTTTTTGAATATCGCCTATTTGACCTTCACTGGTTTTTTTGAATTGCCCGATCATAGTGAAATACCTGGTATCAAATCCAAGCCGCATTTCAGAGTTTTCAGATGATCGATGGCTACTTGAATATTATCGCCTTCAATTATTGAACCGTGTTGCGGTAAGATGCGGGTAATATCGTAGGTTTCGAGCTGTTCCATGCAATTTTTCAGGAGAGCATTTGCCGGTATATACTCTTGATGGAAAAGATCCATTGACTGGGGGAAATTCTCCGGCGCAAAGAGATCCCAACCATCCGAGACGGCGCCAAAAACATCGCTGGAAAATAAACTTCCCGTGGAATGATCAAAAGTCATTATTGCCCCGGGAGCGTGAAGATAGGGTGTTGCTATGAATTCCAATTTTCTCCCTGATGATAATGTTAACGATTCCTCTCCTTCATCAATCGATACCAGTTCAGATTTTAAACCCATGTGCCTGATAAGACGATTGGTGCGTGAATGGGCATATATTTTTAAGTCAGGTTGATCGATTACATCTTCGACGATCGCCAGGTTTCCGCAAACATCAGGGTCCTGGTGCGAAACAACAACTGCGCTAATTATTTTCAGATCGGTGGTATCAATGATCTTACGCATAATCCCGGGAAAATCGGTAATCGATCCGGGATCAAACAAAACGACTTCTTGGTCATCGACTAATAAATACGGATTGCAATGCAGTTTTGCTGTTGCGTCATAAAATCCAATCCAAAAAATATCGCGCGTTACTGCAACTGCATTATCATATTTAGAATCAACCACTATAGCCCCAGTACTTACCTAATAAATTGCAATTAAAAAAAATTCACGCCGAAATAGGCGTTAATTTAACGAAGACAAAGTCCACATTTTAAATAGGGATTAAATTATAAATGTAAAGGATAATTCAACTGCCATTAATTCATACAACCGCCCAGTTTTAGTAGGGTTACCGGTAGTTAAATTTAATTCACAAGTTAGAAGTAAGTAACCTTAGAAAATAGTCGGCACTACCATATTTTATACAAATAAAATGAGAGAAGTTGTGAGCCATATTTTACTCAACGTTCTGATTAGTCAGCACCAAATATTTTATTTGATTAAGACTCAACCTAATTTGTTGAAAAATATAATCTAATACTCATATACGAATTGCCTGCAATTTTATTTTCACGGAAAAAATAAGTGAAATTGTTAAATTCAAAAAATTTAATTACTTCCGCTGTTTTAGCGCTAATCCTTGTTGTTATTGCAACAGTGACCGTGCAAAAAATTGAGCAAGATTCCCGTATTAAATCAAGGCAAGCTCTTAGTTCGGTTTTGGAGACTTCGCGGCAGGCCATTCTTAGTTGGTATGAGCAAGGCAAAAACAATACATTTGCCTGGGCAAATACAAATTTAATATACGATTTTGCGGTTAAACTTTTGCAAATATCTGCCAATCAAAAGGCATTGATTAACTCTCCAGAGCAAGCTCAACTACGTCAACTTTTGCATCAAATTTACACTAAGAATGGTTACCTCGGATATTTTATCATTTCTCCTGAGGGGATAAACTTGTCCTCGAGTCGTGATGAAAATATAGGGTTACCAAATTTACTTTTAACGCAGCAAGATTTTTTTAACCGTCTCGATCAGGGTAAAGCAGCGGTAAGTCTGCCTTTACACTCTGATGTAGCATTGCCCAATTCAACTGGGCACCTCGTTGAAGGGCTGCCGACTATGTTTATTGGCGCACCGATTATAAATAGCCAGAACAAGATAATGGCATATTTAACTTTTCGCGTTGATCTTTCGGCAGATTTTACCGCCATATTACAGCGTGGGCGAATTGGTAGCAGTGGAGAGACCTATGCCTTTGACAAGAATGGCCGGCTTATTGCAGAAAGCCGCTTTGACAAACATTTGCGTCTAGCTAATCTTATTAAGCAAAATGAATCAGGCATGCTTAATGTGGAAATCAGAGATCCGGGCGTTAATCTGGTAAAAGGTGAAACTTCTATTGTCCCGAGGGAAAAGCAGCCTTTGACCAAAATGGCTCAAAGTGCGACGGAGGGAAATTCAGATATAAACCTTGATGGCTATAGGGATTATAGGGGGGTTAAGGTGATTGGCGCCTGGCTTTGGGACCGGCAGCTCGGTTTTGGCTTAACGACTGAAATCGATTATGATGAAATTTATTCAACAAGAAATCTTACTGAATATATTTTCATCGCTTTTACATTGTTGGCAATAGGCTCACTCCTTGCTTTGGGTTATTTTGCAGATCGCAACAGGAAAAAAATTCTAGCCGTCAATGAACAGGCCTTGGATGCCCAACATGCAGCCGAACTTGCTAACCGCACAAAATCTGAATTTCTTGCCAATATGAGCCATGAACTTCGAACACCGTTAAATGCAATAATTGGGTTTTCCGAATTGTTGGATCATGGGTCCAAGGTGGCTTTGTCAATTACCGAACAACAAGAATATGTTAAATATATCCATGGGTCAGGAGAGCATTTACTTGGGCTAATCAATGAAATACTTGATGTATCGGCAATTGAAGACGGCAAATTAAAGTTTAGCGATGTTGATATCGACCTTATGAAAACTATTCAAGATACTTTGCGTCTCATTCAGGAGAGGGCGGAAAACGATGATATTGAGTTAACGGTAGTACCTCATACAAATCACCCCTGCGTTCGAGGTGATGAAATGAGAATAAAGCAAGTTTTGCTAAATCTCCTATCAAATGCCGTCAAATTTTCCGACCGCGGCGATACCGTTTCGATTGACGTAAATTCTGCTAAAAATGGAGCTGTGTCCGTGTCAATTATTGACACCGGCATTGGCATGAGCGCCGACGATATCGTCGTTGCCATGGGTAAATTTGGCCGTGTGCCGCGCGAAGATAGAGATATCGTAGAGGGTGCCGGGCTAGGCTTGCCATTGGCAAAAGCTTTGATGGAGGCGCACGAGGGCTCAATTGAAATAGACAGTGCGATTGGTGAAGGCACCAAGGTAACAATTAACTTTCCGAGTGAGCGCACAATTCAACTTAATTAGGCAGCGAATAGTTCTCAGTTGTCAAAACCCGAAGCTTCGCGCTGTGCTTTTCTGAGACAGGCAGGCCAGTCCTTGGCGAGGGCTTTTTCCGGATCCAAGTTGCCCAACTGACCGGCCGCGAATTCCAGTATGTCTTCATCTGGCAAAGTGATTTCGGCGCCACCCGTCATTGCAGCCAATTGTCCCTGACAAGCAAGCTCCAGAAAATGATGCAACTGAAAAGCATGAGCTACGGAGGTAGCGCATATCAGGCAGCCATGATTGCGCATTAGCATGACGTTCTTGTCGCCAAGATCGCGAAACAATGGCTCACGTAATTCGGTATTGAATTCGAAGCCGTAAAAATCGTGATAGGCGAGCTTTTTATAAAAAGTCAGAGCATACTGATTGATCGGCAGCAGTCCCTGCTTTTGTGAGCATACTCCCATGACGGCAGGTGAATGGGTGTGAAATGCCGCATTGACGTCTGGACGCTCTTTCATGACTCCGCAATGGATGACAAATCCGCCGCCCCAGAGTTGCGGCGCACCATCTGTAATCGGATTGCCGTCGAAATCATATTTGAGGAGCGAGGATGCGGTGACTTCGCTGAACATGATGTTGACCGGCTTAATCAGTAAATGATCCGGCTCATCCGGTACCCGCGCCGAAAGATGATTATAGGTTAAATCATCGAAGCCAAACAGGCTGATTAGGCGATAGGCGGCGGCGAGGTCTACACGGGTTTGCCATTCCTCGGCGCTTACCTCGTTTCTTACCGCATCGCCGCTGGATACACCCTGTAAAGCCATGCTGTTTCCCCATACATGCCGTTTTTATTTATCCGACATCGTAGCAAAGCCAACGTATTGGTACAAATCGAGAAGCGGGTTATAGTCAGGAAAATAGAAAATTATTGGGGATCTTCATGACACCAAAATATCGGCGGGTGGTAACCGGTCATAATGCCGAAGGTAAAGCTAGAGTTCTAATTGATGATTTGGTGCCGAATGTAAGCTCTGGCCGCCCAGGGCAAGGCTCGCATGTTGTTTGGACCAGCACTGATTTACCGGTTGAGTTTGTTGAAGATGGTGAGGACAAAGGGGCCCGCGATATTGCAACCACCATTGAAAACGGCTCGGTTTTCCGGATAGTAGAATACGCACCGGGTGTCTCACCCCGTAATCACCGCACGGAATCTATCGATTATGCAGTGGTGATGTCTGGAGAAATAGATATGGGTCTGGATGATGGTGAGCAGGTTCATTTGAAAGCCGGAGATGTCTTGGTGCAGCGCGGCACCATTCACAACTGGGAAAATCATGGCAGTGAGACCTGCGTTATCGCTTTTATTCTTATCTCGTCGAAACCGTTGAAAGAGGTTGGGCGGGCAGTTGGATGAGCAACACTTTTGTCAAATTGGTTCAACTCTATGAAAGCAATGGCTATGAGGTGCAAAGCTCTCTCTCGCCTTTACATTTTCCGGGTTTTAACTTAGCTGAAATACCGTTCTCTTATATTTATAAAGACGGTGTCAAAATGAGCCGGGGAGGCGGCTTGGCGATGACGGAGCTCAGCTTTCTTGAATGCCTCATGCCAGTGGTTCAGCCGAAAAATATCTTTGTCATCGGCAACTCGTTTGGCTGGACGACGCTGGCGCTCGGCTTGATGTCTCCGCATTCTCGCATCGTGGCAATCGATATGTGCCCGCGTCCCGACGAAGCGCTTGGCCTGGAGGTGACGAATACATTAGGTAAGCAGATCGAAGCAGACGTGATCGCGCTCAAAGGCAAGAGCCCCGAAGATGTCGCGTCTATTGTCTCCGATAATTTTGAAGACGCTATGGACTTTGTTCTCATTGATGGTGGTCACACGCCCGACCAACAAACCGCAGATTTCGAGATTTGTAAGTCAGTGGCAAGTGACGGCTGCGTCTATGTTTTTCACGATGTCATCAATTTTGGTTTAGTCGATAGTTTCGTCAAGATAGCCAGTACCAATCCAGAGCTTATCAGTTCGCTTTTGTTTCGCACGCCGTCCGGTATGGCCATCAGTTATCCGCTCCAGATGGCGGATCGGCTCAACTCGATCGTCAACGCATTTACCGAAACCGATGAGCGCGTTCATGCCCTCCACCGGGAAGGCAAGGAAATCTTAAGCGGCGGCTGAGAGTTTTGATTTTCCGGCTAGGCGATGAGTATGTTTATTAAGATGTTCAATCGCCTTTTTGGCACCCTCTGGATTTTTGGTATCCCAATGAACCGAGAAACGACTGCCGTTCAAAGAACAAATAGGCCGTTCTTTTTTAAGCATATCATCGGTGGTGATTTTATTGGTCCGGCTATCCAATACAAAACTTTGCTCTGCCAGTTGAACCATCAAAACCGCATGTTGAGGTTTGCCGTCATTGGCGCGCAGCCAGACAATACGGAGACGTTCAGCGTGAAACCCCAGCAGCCGCAACGATAAATATTTAGCGACAGCGTATTTTTCCGAGCGATCTTCACAGCGGAAAAAACGTGTTGGTGCAGCCCAATTATTTGACTTGCCGTAGGAGGCAATCGCCGCAACGTCTGTCAAATTGTTGATAAAATTATTGATGCCGGCAATTTGACCTTTCGCGCCAAACTGAGCCAACGTTTTTACCAGTGTCTGCCAGCTTTTGATCTGCCGGTGGTTGCGTTTCGCCTTTTTTCGAAGTTGGCGGTTTTTGAGCGGAAAAAGACTGGCTGGAGCACCCAATTTTTTTTCCGAAGTACCGCATAATGAGAGAGGTGTTGCCGGTGCGCGGCTGATATCCGGGCATTGCAGGTGGTTAAATGAGGCAACGTGAATTTCTGCAGTTTTACCTGCCAGGTTTTTAACGTTGGATGAAGTTTTATTACTTATTTTAAGTCCGAGTAGTTTTTTTATCATTGTCTGCCCTAGCTCATATTTATTGTTAAATTTTTTATTTCTATTTGTAGAATTAGCAACGCAAGTCCCGTGCCAAGTTAACGCATTCTCTAAGTTGCTGACTCCAAAGTAGAAACTGAATATACTAATTAAGTGGGGTCAAAATGTGGCAAATACCAGCCGGTCAAAGCTGCCTAGTTGCAGGAAAAATCTTATTTTTCGAGCAGACGGATACCCTGGGCCATTACTAAGTTCAAGACTGAACCAATACATAAAAACCATCCGACCAATTCCCAAGTGCCGGTATAGGTGACGACCAGTGCGACAATCGGTGGGCCTATGAAGTGCCCGATTTGTGAGCCTTGATATACCAAACCATTGGTAGCGCCGAGCTGACCTTTGGAGGGAGCATGAACCGGAACGCCGGCTAACAATGTAGTTGGTTGCAAAGCGCCCATGAACGAAAATATCAGTACCATTACAAAGCGCAGGATATCGGGCAGCAGATCGGGAAAAATCAGCAACGACGTCCCTCCCATAAAACCAGTACCGATGGTGATCATCAGCCAGCGGGCAACGCCGCGGTGAACCAGCCAGGCTCCGAACAAATTACCGAATATATTAATAATAACCCCGGCAGCAGCTAAAGAGGCGGCTAGTCCCAGCCCCAATCCGCGCTCTTCAATGACGAAAGTCGGCAGCCAGACCATGATCGCCATCCATTGCAGGGTATAGGTAATAAAACATATGGAAATAAGCCAAGGCCCTGGTGCCGAAACCGTCTTTTTTATATTATTCCAATAGGGTTCTCTATTCTTGGTCGTGGCAGTGTCTATGCCGCGAAAATAAAATCCACAAAGCAATAGAAAAAAAATTGTTAAACCTGCTGTTGCCAGCCAAAGGCCACGCCAGCCAACCGGTTCAATAATTGCTGGTGCAGCGACCATGGCAATCGCCATGCCTAAAGGAGTGACGCTGCTCCACAAACTGACGGCGAGGCCCCGATCCCGATCGGAGGCAAGCTGGGCAATCAAGGCTGGGAGAATAGCCATAGTGCCAATATAGCCGGCGCCTTCGATCAAGCGGGAGAGCAGGAGGATAGTCGCCGATTGAGCGAACGCTCCTAATATCGAGCCTGCCGACAAAATACCCAAGGCATAAAGGATCATGCTCACTCGGCCAATGCGATCAGCGACTCCCCCTACCATCATACCGGCGGCACAGCCAAGTGCCGAAAATATTGAGACCACCCAGCCTGCCGTTATTAAACTTAAGGATAATTCCACCCTCATACCGGGGATTGCGGGCGGAGTTTTACCAATATAGCCGGCCACAATTACGCCTGCTGCGAGGGCAACAAATATGATGCTCCAGCGGGTTGGAGTAGGGTTGTTTTCAGTCATTTTGAAAGAACTTACCCGAAACTGTTTGCCCTGCCGATCAGTTTTTATTGATTGTCGATAATTAGCCGGAATAGACATGAAAACCCCACAGTATTTTTTACTGCGGGGTTACTTTGTTATTCGATTTATCGAATGAGCTTTCATATATTATGCCAATATATCGATGATTTGACCTCGATGATCTGGCTTATTATTTGGTCCTGCCTGAGACGATTGGGCTTTTTGAATCGTCTGTTTAGTTTGATTTTCAATTTGCTGCACGGTCTCTTGCTGAGCCTGTGCTTCAAATTTTAAAGCATGCAATTGAGTGATTTGTGAACCACCGATGCCATCAATCATTCTGATAATTCCTGTTCCTACCAAGTGCGGCTTCTGCCACTGAATAACCATAGGAAATTGAACCGTTTGACACAATTCAAACGGTCGTGATCAGAGTGGGATTTAGAAATTACTATTTTAGCTTAAACCCAGAACCATCAACGACAAGTTCCGGCACATAATTTCTCAGCAACAAGGCTGCCGATCTAGGCTGGTGTCCTTTGGGAATTCGAAGTGTGACAGCTTCCATATCGAGAGAAGCCAAGGCCGTGGTGTTAATGACCTTAAAGCCAAAACGGTTGGTATATTTATATAAAACTTCGGGAGGGTCGATGATAACTAACTCGCCACGCTCGGCGGCGGCAAAGGCTGACCCGGCTAACCAGGAGGCAAATAACCAGCCCGCTAATACAAAGGGCAGGATCGTTAATCCCATGGCGATAACACGTATTTTCATGCTTTTCATAGCAACTCCAGTACCATTTCTTGATACGAATCCTAAATATAATGAAGTGACCCTTAATGAAGAGTTAATAAGAATTTATGGCGGAAAAAAGGGGCATCCACACACCAGAGGGAGTTGTCGTTTGGGGAACGAGGGATTGTGCGTGCGGATGCCCTTATTGTCAGATGAACTAGGCGGTTAATCGATCTCCATCAGAGTGATGGTAACCGTTGACACGGGACTTTTCCTCGAGTTTGAGGGCTTCGAGGAGGGCGTCCTCTTCTGTCCGGCAGATGCCGACCAGGCCAGAGCCTCCACCAGTATCGAAGATTGCCCATTCACCTGTAGTTTCCTGGTATTGAATAGAGTAGCGCATTCTGCTCTCTCCTCCTTATTATGTTTTTGTGTTCTGAAAAGAGACAATAAGCGTCAAAAGTTACGAATCAGTGAATCAAAATGCATTAATTGGCAAAAAAATTTAATCGGCTTATTGTTGCTTGAGTGACCCGGGATACAGCCAAATCATTTGTGCATCGGGGGACCGGCGTCGCTTAATTCTCAATAATTTTGCGATATATTTAATCATGGCGGCTTCCAATCTGATTTACTGAATATTGTGTTTTAAAATTTTTATATCGCTATATATAGTGTGCTTTTAGCTGTTCTTCAAGATTGTGGAATTCCACGACTCTAAAATTATGTTGTTTGACATAATGCTGTGGCTATAGAAAATAAGCACCAATAAGCTAAGAAAAATAAGGCATTGGGGGAGTTTATGTCCGGCGACGATCATTCGACAATTGAAGGCACTGGCGTTCGTAAAATTGGTGAATCCGTTCTACGCAACGAAGATCTGCGCTATCTCCGGGGACAGGGTCAATATTCGGACGATCTGAATAAGGCGAACCAACTCTACGGCTTTTTTGTCCGCAGCCAAATCTCCCACGGTATTATTAAGAAAATAAATACCGAAAATGCCGCTGCCGCACCCGGCGTGGTGGCCGTGCTGACAGGTAAAGATTTTGAAGCCGATGGTTATGGGCCGGTCATCCACCGCGCTATTGAAGCCTCTCCCGAGGATTATACCAAGCCGGCCTTTGATGACACCGACCCTGTCGCCATCCAGTTTAGCCAATGGCCGATGCCGTTCGATAAAGTCCGCCATGTCGGTGAGCCGATCGTTTTTGTGGTGGCTGAAACAATTGCGGCAGCGGAAGAGGGTGCCGAACTTGTTGAAGTCGAGATTGAGGAATTACCGGCAATTGTCGATGTCCATCAGGCGGCGGCTGAGGATGCGCCGCAGATTAGCGAACATGCGCCTGGTAATATCACCATCCATCACTACCGCGGTGAGGCCGAAGCAACGGATCGGGCATTGGCTGAGTCTGATGTGATTGTGAAAGGTGCATTCAATGTGCCGCGGCTGATTAGTTGCCAGATGGAACCTCGCTCCGGCATTGGTGATTACGATGAAGCAGAAGAGCGCTTCATAGTTACAGCTGGCAATCAAGGTGTGCATCGCTACCGGGACATGATTGCGAGTGCGCTGAAAGCTGAACCCGGCCAAGTTCAAGTGATCTGTCCCGATGTTGGTGGTGGCTTTGGCTCACGCGGTCATGTCGGGCCGGAATACGTCATGCTGGCCTGGGCGGCGAAACGGCTGGGACGCCCGGTCAAATGGACGAGTTCCCGGATCGAAGCTTTCATCAGTGACTGGCAGGGCCGCGACATATTGATGAATGGAGAATTGGGGCTAAACAAAAACGGCACGATCAATGCTTACAAACTCCAAGTATTGATGAATATTGGCGCCTTCACGATATGCTATGCGCCACCGGCCAATATTTCACGTCTGATCACGACGACCTACGATATACCAAACGCCTCGTTGGATATGCAGGCTTACCTCACCAACACCTTGCCCGTTTTGCCGTTCCGCGCGGCGGGCCGGCCGGAAACCCATTTTACGCTCGAGCGTCTGATTGATATGGGCGCGAAAAAAATTGGCATGGACCGAAAAGAGCTTCGGCTCAAAAACTTGATTCCTCAGGATGCCATGCCGTTCAAGACGCCGATGGGCCTTACTTATGATGTGGGCGGCTTTCCCGAAGCCCTCTCCAGCGTGGCTGAGATTATGGATTGGCAGGGCTTTGAAAGCCGCCGGGAGCAAGCCGATGCGAGAGGTAAATTACGAGGTATTAGTTTGGTGCCTTTTGTCGAGACGCCGGTCGGCGCACCTTTCGAAATGGGCCGGGTCGAAATTTCAGCCAATGGCCAGGCAGTGATTTTTGCCGGCACTCAAAATCACGGGCAGGGACACGAGACGACCTATCCTCAAGTCTTGAGCGAACTGCTGGGCATCCCTTACGAAAACATCTCGATGGCGTGGGGCGATTCTTCGAAATTGGCGCGTGGGGGAGGCACTCACTCAGACCGTTCAATGCGCATGATGGGAACCGTGCTGTATGAAATCTCGAAAGAGATAATTGAAATATCGAAGCCGGTGGCGGCTCATCTGTTACAAGCGGATAAAGACGCGATTGAATTCAGCGATGGAAAATTTCGCATTGAAGCAACGGGACAGGAAACCGATATTCTCGCCGTCGCTGCCGCGTATCCTGAATTTCACGGCTCAGGCGATCCTTTGACTTCGGAATATTTTCAAGAAGGCCGCATCAAGACTTATCCCTATGGTGCTTCGGCGGCTGAAATCGAAATAGATCCCGACACAGGTGAAATGACCGTTTGTAAGTATGCCATAGTTGATGATTGTGGCCAGGCGGTTAATCCGATGATTGTGCATGGTCAAACTCATGGCGGCATTGTGATGGGTGCTGGCCAGGCGATGGGAGAATGCGCTTTCTTTGATCCGGACTCTGGCCAGCTGCTGACAGGCTCATTTATGGATTACATGATGCCGCGAGCTGATCAGTTTCCCATGTTTGATATAGGCACGATGGAAGTGCCTTCGAACACAAATCCGCTTCGCATCAAAGCCGGCGGCGAAGCCGGCACCGTGCCGGCTTTAGCGGTAGTAGGAAATGCCGTTATGGATGCGTTGTCGCCCTATGGCATTGAGCATTTTGACATGCCCTACACAGCCTCCCGCATCTGGGCGGAGATTGATAAAGTTGGATAAATCGCCTCTACCTCACTGATTTCATTCAATTTTCGAAAATACACTTCGTCGAGAATTTACGCTCAATAATGGTTGAATATTTCAATATGCACCCAATATTGAAATATACTGAAATATTTCGAAATTTATTAAAAGCGGCCCGTGTTGAGTTAGAAAGGCCAGCCCCGCATGATAGATCGACGAAGTATACTATTTTTAGCCTTTATAATGACCGTAATCGTCATATTCGTCGGTGGTGTGACGACCGTATTGCTTTACAACACAGCCCTAGATCAATCTCGTAATCGCCTCATTGAGATAGTTGATGCCCGGGCGCGGCTTATTGAATCGATCGCCTCCTGGAACCAAAAACATTTCGTTGGAGTGATGGGGCATAGCCAAAATATTTCAGATACTGCCACCTATGAACAAATTGAGGATGCTCATAAAAATTATAAAGGATTTGGCCAAACCGGCGAGTTCACGATGGCACGCCGGCAACAACAGAATATTCTTTTTGTTTTGCCAGTTCGGCATTTTGATTTTGATAAACCATTGCCTGTTCCATTCGATTCAGATTTAGCCGAGCCAATGCGCCGGGCGCTTTCCGGCCTGTCGGGCACGATTATCGCAAAAGATTATCGCGGTGTAGACGTTCTTGCCGCTTATCAACGAGTTCGGGCCTTGAATCTCGGCCTGGTCGTTAAACTAGATCTTGCCGAAATTCGTGCTCCTTTTGTTAAAGCCGGAATGTCGGCACTCGTTGTAGCTTTCATTGCTATCGCTATTGGAACCCTTTTATTTTTCGAATTCAGTAATCCGGTTATCGAAAAAATTCGCCGAAGTGAAGCTCGCTTTAAAGACTTTACCGCTGCAACAGCGGATCGATTTTGGGAAACGGATACGGATCATCGATATGTCTTTTTTTCACCGCCAAGTGGAAATCTCACGGCTCCCGTCGGTTCTTTATTGGGTAGGCGGCCTTGGGAGCCCATGGAACGCCATGCTGATAGTGGTAGTTGGCTCGATTTGATTGCGATCATGAATGATCATAAGCCCTATCGCGATTATCGCTATAGCTGGAAATTTAACGATGGCTCAAAATTGAACATTAAAATGTCTGGAACCCCAATATTTGATTCCGATGGCAGCTTCTCAGGGTATAGGGGGACATCGACCGATGAGAGCTCAGAAATAGAGGCGCAAGAAAAAGTTTTCGATTTACAGAAAAAGTTTTTCGATGCGATGGAAAGTTTTGATGTTGGATTTGAATTTTGGGATGCCGACGGAAAGTTTGTTGCCTGTAATAATTTCTTTCGGGAGGTGCATCGCGAGACAGCTCACACCCTGCAACCCGGATTGGACTATGCAGACTATCTCCGCCATCTTGCTGAATCTGGGACTGTCCAGGAAGCTGTTGGCCGTGTCGATGAATGGTTGGCTGAGGTCATGGCCGAAGAGGAAGACGACTTTACGGTTAAAGAATATAGTACACCAGGTGGACGCTGGTTTAACTTGCGCCGCCAACGGTTGACCGATGGCAGCCTCATTGTATTTCACTCAGAAATCACCGAACAAATTCAACGCGAGTTGCTGGTCCGGCAATCCAAGGAAGTGGCAGATATGGCCAACCGTGCCAAATCTGAATTTCTCGCAAATATGAGCCACGAATTAAGGACACCGTTAAACGCCATAATCGGCTTTTCCGAAATCATGAAGGAAGAAACTCACGGACCGTTGGGGGGTGAGAAATATGGCGAATATTCTGAACATATTCATTCTTCAGGAAAGCATTTGCTTGAGCTGATTAATGATGTGTTGGATGTGTCGGCGATTGAAGCTGGAAAACTCGATCTTCATGAATCTAACGTACACTTGGATGATACGGTTGAGGCAACAGTACAAATGGTTCAAAGCCGGGCCGATTACAATGGCGTGGAAATTATAAATCTTGTTGATCGTACGTTCCCGATGGTCATTGCCGACGAATTAAGAATCAAACAAATAATGGTCAATTTACTTTCCAACGCAGTAAAATTTACACCAAGAGGCGGCTCTATTACTGTCGATTCACGCTTTGAAAATGGTAATCCCGTGGAGTTAATCGTGGCCGATACCGGTATTGGAATGGATGCGCTGGATCTCACCAAAGCAATGGAGAAATTTGGTCAAACCGAGCGTGGTGATCTGATGCAACATCATGGTGGGACAGGTCTCGGACTGCCCTTAACCAAAGGTCTGGTTGAGGCTCACGGCGGTACCCTTGAAATCACCAGTGAATTAGACAAAGGGACGACGGTAACGGTTTACCTGCCGCGCGAACGTGTTTTGCTGAATTCTTAACGCTGTTTTATTTGTTTGGGCAAATCAGCATCCGTGGCGGTCACCTCAGAAACTGATTTAGTTGTTTTGAGGGGAGGGAGTTTGAATGAAAATACGGTTGGTCCATTGGGTTCTTTCTCAACAGAAATCTTACCATCATGATCGTCAATAATCGTCGAGCAAATCGTCAGTCCGATACCCATGCCTTCTTTTTTTGTCGTAGTAAATGGGAAGAATAATTTGTCCTTAATATTTTCAGCAAAGCCGGGGCCGTTATCTTTTACGTTAAGCTGGACCTGGCCATCGGCAGCGACCATTGTCTCAATGGTGAGATAGCGGGATATCGTACCTAATTCAGCCATTGCTTCCATACCATTGCGGGCAAGATTAATGATGACTTGTTGGATCTGAATGGCATCTGCTTCAACTAACGGTAGGTTGCGTGCAAGATCAAGGTGAATGGATACGCCAAACCTTGAGACATCAAATTTCAACAGTTCAACGACTTCCTCAATGAGTAAATTCAAATCGAGAGCGGTTCGGTTTAATTCGATTTTTTGTGTTGCCGAGCGTGCCCGGCGAACAATTTCCCGTGTTCGTTCAGCTTGGCTAAGCGCCTTATCAACGGCTTCAATTATATTTTTTGGCACGATTGAGATACCATCAAGCCGCCGCCTGACCCCTTCAAGGTAGCCGAATATTGCGGTTAAAGGTTGATTGATTTCATGCGCTAAGCCGGCGGCCATTTCACTCATGGAAATCATTCGGCTGGTTTCAGTCACGTTAGTATGGCGGCCCCTGAAATCAGCATCTTGGGCTTTGCGCCGGGAAATATCGCGAACCGTACATAAATACGATACGCGAGGTATTCGCCGGCGCTCTAATTTATGCGGGCTAATGGGCGATTCAATCTGTGAAATCGATATTTCAATTGGAAAGGCTAGGCCATCCGATTTGATGCCAATCGTTTCGGAATCACCAGGCTGAAATTGAGATGGGTCGATAGGCTCAAAACTATTACCGTTGTTGGGATTATCCTCGCCCATAATATAAGCGATGTTCTTGCCAGAAATTTCGTCTGCTTTGTATCCAAATAATTTCTTAGCGGCGTCATTGCAGAATTCAATATTTCCATTAGCCGTGAAAACTAAAATCCCATCAAAAGCATTCTCGACAATGCTCCGGGTAAACTTATCCTGGCTTTCAAGCGCCATTGACGAACGAAAGGCGGCAAGTGACTGAATATCAATTTGCCGGATCCAGCCAAGTATGGCACTTGTCATGAGGATTGTTATCAAAGGAGTTGTATCGACTGAAACCGGAGCCGCAGAATAGATTAGAATCGAGCAGCAAATAACCAAGGCAATCGAAATGAACAGCAAGGCAAAACCTTTTCGCCACGGTAAATTTCGGAACTTGGCACCGAAATAAAAACTCAGCAAAGCCATAATAAGCAATATTACGGCTGGACTGATATGCATAATCGCCCGGTTCTGGCTCAGAGATTCTATAGCTTCCACTAAGACATAAACGCTTGGCAAGGACTGATAGATCGGCACGGCGAGTTGGTCGCCAAGTTCAATGGCCGTGGCGCCAACGATAATGTTTTTGCCTTTCAGCAGTTCTGTATCAACACGATTTAACAAAATATCAGCGTAGGAAATAACCGGTATAGAGTTCGTTCTAATGCCGAAATCAATTGAAAATACTGGGCTGGTTAAGTCTGCCCACGGGGCGAGGACAGCCGGAACAGTCAAAACTTTTTTGCCGCCGATGTCCTGGTAGATTGCCTGACGCCGGATAATGCCGTCGCGATCAGACCGGATATTCGCTGCTGCGGTTACGGCGTATTGCTGAAATTGTTTGATGGGTGAATTGGTGGAAAAAACCTTCGTGTCATTGACAATTTGACGTTGCTGAAAGGCAATCATCACGACCTTTCCGGCCGCTTTTTTCAACGCCTTTTCAAAGGCGCTATCGTCAACCGGATTTGAAGGCGAACTAAAATCAAGATTAAAGGCAATCCGATCTGCTCCGGAGGCATTAAGGTTATTGAGTAGTCTCGCATGAAGACGCCGTGGCCACGGCCAAACCCCGAGTTCTTTTAAACTGAACGAATCGATGGCGACAATTACGGTATCTGCCGAAGCATCGCGTTGGACATAGCGAAATCTTTCATCTTGAAATTTCTGTTCGATAAAGGAAAAATTTCCAAAAAGATATAGAACCGCTACCAGCGTAAAAATAATCACAGTCGGCACGCCGTTTATTAGATTGCGGGCTATTTTGGTTAAGCTGATACTATTTGACGTATCCATTACTTATTATTTCCGCCGCCATTACCGCCACCATTACCGCCGCCGTTGCCGCCACCATTTCCGCCGCCGTTGCCACCGCCGTTTCCGCC
>CAZMHI010000069.1:0-25327 GCA_964566055.1 uncultured Rhodospirillaceae bacterium | reverse complement strand
AGTCCATTCCCGCTATGGACTTTCAAACTATAAGGCTATTGTTAGGGTCTGTTTTAAATAGGGTAAAGGTACTTAAAAAAAGTACGACTTTGCTGCTTTCGACCAAGGAATTTCTCTATTAATGGATTATCTGCGCAATAAATCACTTTCAAGGATCACCGTAGCTATTGCTGGCAGTGTTTTGGGAGGCGCGGCCCTAGGAAGTGGCATTGTTCTGATACTCTCACCGATAACACCAAGCCCGCTCTATTGGCTGGCTGTATTTGCGGGTTTGTTACTTATTACTTTGGGTGTCACAAATATATTCGGACATTCCAAACCGGAACTCAGATCAGACAGCGGTCAGGATTTATGGATGCGTTCGGCCTATGAATCCGCCGTGGATGCAAGTGTCGTCATTGATGAAACCGGTAAAATCGAGCATTTTAATTTAGCGGCCCAACGAATCTTTGGCTACAGCACCGAGGAAGTCATTGGCCAGGATGTTTCTATTCTGATGCCGCAAAGTGAACGAGAAGAACACAAAAAATATATCAATGATTGGAATTCGGTAGCGCCGCGCGTCATTGGAAAATTGCGTGAATTAAACGCTGTCAAAAAAGATGGCAGCCAATTTCCGGTAGAGATCGTTATTACACCGATAGAAACCGAAGATGGAAATAAAGTCGTTGGGCTGATCAGGGATATATCAGAGCGCAAAGAGGCTGAAAACAAGCTTAGAGAGCGGGAAGACCGCCTGTCCGATATTATAGAATCAACATCTGATTGGGTATGGGAAACTGATGCCGATCTCCGCTATACCTATATTTCTGATCGAGTTCTAAAAGTGTTTAACCTGGAGCCTTCAGAATTTCTCGGGCGGACACGCCAGGAATTAGCAGCTCAATTGAATTGGATTGTCGATGAGGAGAAATGGGAGAACCATCTTAAAGATCTCGAAAACCACCGACCGTTTCAAAATTTCGAATTTTCGACGCAATTCGCAGATGGCAAACTGATTCATATTCAGTTCGATGGCAAACCAATCTTTGACGAGAATGGAAAATTTGCCGGCTATCGCGGTGCCTCAAGAGATATTACTGCCCACAAAAATGCAGAGTTGGAACTGCAGGAACGGGCAAATTTAGACCAGCTTATGCGGATATCGGTTATCGCCTCTAACGAAGCGGTATCGGTAGAGGAAGCCGTTCAAAATTGCCTAAGAGACGTTTGTTCCTATACCGGCTGGAAAGTGGGACATGCTTATTTCCCAACAGACGATGATCCGCCAGTGCTCATCACTTCTAAAATCTGGCACATGGATGATCCCGAGCGATACCAAAAACTTAAAGAAATTACTGAAAGTACGCCGATCAAATTTGGTCAGGGACAGCCAGGCATGGTGATGGAGCAAAAAGCAGCCAGGTGGCGGCCCATTGGCGTCGATAAGGGGAACTTTCCTAGACAAAAGGCGATCATCGAAGCCGGCTTAAGAAGCTGTATTTTAACACCGGTTATGGTCGGCTCTGAAGTCGTCGCCGTGCTGGACTTTTTCAATGATGTGGTATCGGACCGCGACGAAAAACTGGTTGAAGCTTTTCACCAGATTGGCACTCAGTTAGGCCGGGTGATTGAACGCGAAAAAGCGCGCGAATCCCTATTGGAGGCAAAAGAACAAGCCGATATCGCCAATCGCGCAAAATCTGAATTCCTGTCGTCGATGAGCCACGAACTACGAACTCCGATGAATGCTATTTTAGGTTTCAGTCAATTTCTTGAAAAAGACCCGCGTAATCCTTTGAATGAAACACAACAGGATAAAGTGAAACAGATTTTAACCGCCGGCGATCATTTGCTGACGCTCATTAACGAAGTTCTTGATCTCGCTAAAATTGAAAGCAGCGATATAGAAGTCTCGATCGAACCCGTTCAACTGGGCTCGGTTATTAGCGAAAGTGTCTCTATCGTAGGCCAATTAGCGGATAAATTTGGGGTCACAATCATTGAAACTCCAGTTGAGGATGAATTGCCGTTCGTCCACGCAGATTTTGTGCGGCTTAAACAAATCATCATTAATTTGCTGTCCAACGCGATTAAATATAATCAAACAGATGGAGAAGTCGGTATCCGCTGCGATTTGACCGATGATAACACCTGTCGTGTCAGCATTTGGGATACTGGTTATGGCATTGCCAAAAACCGCCAGGCCGATGTCTTCAAGCCTTTTAACAGACTTGGCCGGGAAGCCTCCAATATTCAAGGCACCGGAATCGGCCTGAGCGTAACCCAGCATCTTATCGATATGATGGGCGGCAAAATCGGATTTGAAAGTGTCGAAAATGAAGGCAGCACATTCTGGTTCGAACTTCCGCTAGCGGTCGGGGCGGAAATTCCGGTCCTTGAGAATAGAGTAAAAGACCCACACCGCACTGATTTAAGTGATTTGGCTATAATGGAAAACAGTGGCACGGCAATATATGTCGAAGACAATATTGCCAATTTCCAGCTGATGCGGGATATCTTTGAATTTTTACCTAATATGAATTTATTGCATGCTCGAACCGGCGAAGAAGCAATTGATATGGTCAATCTTCACGAGCCGGATATCGTGCTGATGGATATTGATCTGCCGGGTATGGACGGTATGGAGGCACTGCGCGAAATACGCAGCATGGAGAAAAACCAGATTTTGCCGGTCATCGGAATCTCTGCTAACGCAATGCCGAACCAAATTAAAGAAGCCAAAGCGGCTGGCTTTGAAATATATTTGACCAAACCGATATTGGTTGAAAATACCATTCAGACGATTCAAGACGTATTAAAATCAAACCCTTCCGCTGAATAAGCCTGGCTATTTCCGAGCGACTTTAATGCAGGGGAGCAAGGCCGGAATTTGCCGCCAGCGCACTGATCGCTTCCATTGAATAGCGCCGCAGTTTCAAATCTTTTAACAAATCAATTTCAATCACTGCTTCCGGATCAAGCTGGCGATCCATCAGTGACGTAACGAAATTAATCAGGTCTCGAGTTTGGCCAGGGTAGGACAGCACGTTACTGATCAATTCACGGCGTATAAGCGTTGGAAAGGTGATGATTTCCATGACCAGGAGTTTCTTAACAGTCTCGGGTATTTGAAGACTGCGAAACAAACTATCGAGGCAAAAACTGTAAATGCCAAAATCCAGCCGGCCAGCGACGTCCTGAGTAAAGGCCTTAAATTCCTCGACAAACGGCTTGGCCGTAATTTGCTGGTTCATCAATTGCTTAACCAGGCTGAGAAATTCCCGATAGCGTTCCCGAGCCGGGCTGATTTTACCGCCAAGATGGGCTTCGATTTCACGTATCTCGGATTCGCGAAACCGGGCCTCAATCAAGGACTTAGCGGAATACCGCACATCTTCGGAAAGAGTTTGTTCTTCGATCAGATGGAACAAACGCTCATATTTATCGCGGTCTTTGCCGCTTCGGCAACCAAATTATCCTTGGAATAAATAGCTGCAACAGCTGCCGCCTCGTGGATCACGGATTTATCTTGAAAATCATCGGTAATAACAAAGCGCGTGCCCGAGGCAACCGTTAGATAGCGGCCCAATTTGGCACAGGCGAGAAAATGATCAGCGAGATCATAATTCGGCATCAGGCCTGAAGAATCACCAAAATTTTGTTGGGAAGGGTCGGTGGTGGTCATAGAGGCATTAACTCGCTATAATTTGGCATGGAATTACGGTGTGGTATACTGTGGGATCTACCCTCGGGAATTATACGCTCTTCTTTCTTAAAATTCTACAAATCTCCCGCTAATTATTTTGGGAATTTTGTTTGCATTGATGAGCAGCAACACAATATTAGATTAGAACGGTTATAAGTTAGAACATGAACCAATTGGCAAATAAATATGATTTTCGGGTACCGCGTTACACCAGTTACCCGACGGCGCCGCACTTTCACGATGGCATAGATAGCGGGACGGCTTCTCAATGGTTGTCCGAGCTTGATCCTGCTGAGCCATTGTCGCTTTATTTTCATATACCGTTCTGCGATTCCATGTGCTGGTTCTGTGGCTGTTATACCAAAATCGTCAATCGTTACGATCCGATCGCCGCCTATCTTGAGACGTTATTGCAAGAAGTGGATTTGGTGGCCTCAAAACTTCCCAGCCGTTTCAAAGCTCAGCACCTCCATTGGGGTGGCGGCAGCCCTACCATGCTAACACCACCTGATTGGCAACGCCTGATTGATCGCCTACGTGAGCGTTTTGATATTGACGAAGCAGCCGAAATTGCGGTCGAGCTTGATCCCCGAGATGCCACCGAGAACTATATCAAGGGCATAGCAGAAGCTGGCGTTAACCGGGCCAGCATCGGCGTCCAGGATTTTCACCCCGAAGTCCAAGAAGCGATTAATCGTATCCAGCCTTTCGAAGTCACCAAGCAGGTGATCGACTGGTTGCGTCAATACGGTATCAACTCGGTCAATATGGATTTGATGTATGGCCTGCCGCATCAGACAGTTGCCCGCGTGGCTGATCAAGTTGACAAAGCTGTCTCGCTGGAGCCGCAACGTATAGCACTCTTCGGCTACGCTCATGTGCCCTGGATGAAGGAACACCAAAAATTAATTTCTGAAGCTGATTTGCCGGACGCAGATGCAAGGTGGGAGCAAGCCGAAGCTGCTTCTGATCGCCTGGTTGAGCTTGGCTACGTGCGGATCGGCTTCGACCACTTCGCCCGCCCCGATGACAGCCTGGCGGCGGCTTTAAAAAACCGCACTTTACAGCGAAATTTTCAAGGCTATACGGCAGACAAAGCAGCGACACTTATCGGTTTCGGCGCCTCCGCGATTAGCTCCCTGCCGCAGGGGTATCTACAAAACCACCTGCCGATGAAAACCCATAAAACGGCGATAGAACAGTCAGATGTTCCGACAGCCCGCGGTATCGCAATCGATCAAGATGACTTGCTCCGCCGCAGAATTATCGAACACTTAATGTGCAACATGAGCGTTAATTTGGCCGAGGTCTGCGCTGAATTTGACACCAAAACAGAAGTTTTGAGCGCTGAGATTGAGCGTTTGGCGCCTTATATTGAAGACGGTATTTGCGCCTACGATAATTTCAATATTTCTATCAATGAAGAAGCACGGCCCTTTGTCCGGCTCATCGCCGCCGCCTTCGACAGCTATTTAAATGACGCTAGTAATAATGAAACCAAGCGGCACTCACGCGCTGTCTAGCTCGGGAAACAACCGTGTTTTAATTTTATCAGCTATTTGCCCGGCCACGTCTAATTTAAGTGTTGGAGCATTTGCAGGTGTATCCCCGGTCAATAAATTCGCATAACCTTTTTCAAAGAGTTCTTCGACCAAACGGCGATGCTTGTCACCTAAAAATCCGTCCGGCGCGAAAATATGAACCGGCTTACCCGAAGCACAGACTTCCGAACACATCGAAGCCGAATCGCCGGTTACGATTAGCTGGTCAGCTAAGGCGATGATTCCGAGGAAAGGATTTTTGTTTTCTGAATCTTCTGGCGACCAGCGATAAACGAAAGCCGGTTCGAGGTCAGCATCCTTCAGCCCGGACAAAACGCCGTCCAAGGCATTGCCGCTACGCGGACTTGAAGTCACGAGAAGGCTACCCCCAAATTGTTTCGCCAACTCACCGGATTGACGGCCGAGCTGCTTCGCCATTTCAGGTGTAAAGGGTCGCCGCTTGGTAGCGCCGCCAAGCACCAACCCAATCAGCGGTTTTTTTAAATTGGAAAATTTTGCATGCCAGCGCACGCGTGCTTCTGAAAGGCTAGAATCTTCAATACCGTGCGGTGCACCAGTGGTGCGAATAATGTTCGTACTATTCTTGAGCACGCCATCATGGTTAGGCACGGCAACTAAATCAAAATCAGAGATCATTGAATCTCCCGGATTCATAATTTGCACCAGGCTGCAATCGTCCAGGCTTTGCTTTTTTATATAACGGGCGACAGAGCCGGCCCGACGGCCCGCTGCAATAACCAAATCAGGCCAAGGCGAATTAATCTCTGACTTCGACGACTCGGTTAAGCCCCTTAAAGAGGCGCCAATTAAAAGGTTGGGCAGTTCGGCGAAATGGGTCCAATGAAGTTTTTTTTCTTCAAATGGCAGGTTGAGCGATTTGGCTACTGCTAGTGATTGATTGCCGGTACCTGGACGTTCGTCAATTAGAGCCCAAATAACGGGCGCAATAAAGTTGTCATCAGTCATATATTTTCAACCCATCAAAAATGAAGCGAATTGTTACCCATTGAAATAATAATATCATTGAGTTTTGGTATTTTAGCCCCATCTATTAAAATATTGTTATACTACAGTACTTCGAAAATAAAATTGGGATTTTAGAGCAGATGTCGACCAGCAAAGCTTTATTCGCCGTAGGACAGCTAGTCCACCACAAGAGCTTTGACTACCGCGGTGTAATTATAGATGTCGATCCGGAGTTTCACGGCACCGACGATTGGTACACTCAAATGGCCTCTTCCAAACCACCCAAGGACAATCCCTGGTATCATGTATTAGTCGATGAAAGTGATCTTAGGACCTATGTCGCCCAGCGCAATCTTGAGCCCGATGAAACCGGTGAACCTATTCGTCACCCTGATGTTCGGATGCATTTCAGTGGCTTAACCGATGAAGGTTACACGGCCCGCCGCCGGGATAATTAACTTCTAATCCAAATCCAAAACTTCGATGAGTGGTTTGAGCTGTTCAGCATAGGCCTGCCAACGGCCAATAGAACGCGTGTTAACAGGCTCCCGCACCTGGGTGCTGGACGCGGTTTGAACTGCACCTTCACTTTCATAGAATTTCAGACAATTATCGTCCCAGGCAAGATCAATATAATCGATGATGCGCTTCGCTTGATTCGCAAAATCCGTCGCCAAATCTTCATACTCTAAAGTTAGTACGGCGGCTGGCAGAGTTTTTTCCCAATGCGCCATCAGGCGTTCATATAGTTTAAAATAGTGACCGATTGAGCGGAGATCATTGGTCCACGGCACGGGATCAGAAAAGTTTTGGCTATAGCAGGAATATCCAACATCCCGCAAATCACGGCGGCAATGAATAATTTTCGCCATGGGAAACAAATAGGCGATTAAGCCAAGATGAATAAAATTGAACGGGTTCTTATCCACGACGCGAATTGCCGACGAACTAAACGATTGTAGATGGGTTAAATACCCATCCGCTATTTTATGTGTTTCCGCAGGTTCTAAATTAGCCAAGTAATCAGGGTAAGTTTTTTGGCTGCGCTTCAATTCATTGATAATTTTTTCGATTTCGAGCAACTCGCCAGCCCCCTCGGCTTCCGCATGACTGGCAATAATCCGCTCAACCAAAGTGGTGCCTGTTCTGGGTAAGCCGATAACAAAGACCGGCACCTCGGAGGAATGTCCCCGATCTTTAATCCGGGCAAAAAAATCAGCATCGAAAAAATCGCGGTAGCTTTGAAATTCCTCTGCGAGTTTATCAGCATCAAAGCGATAGCCAAAATTCTCCAACACCGACAAGCGCAATTCGTTCGCTCTGGAAAGATGCGCGAAAGAGGCGGCGGGCTCCCCAGCCTTCTCCGCCACCCGCGCCAACGTAAAATAAGCCGTCGCCTTGTTGGCATCGGTGATGTCATCGCGTTCCACAATTGATTTCAGATGAGCCAAATTATCTGTGGTGAGGTCTTCTATTCCGGCACTGACGATATCAAAATAAGCTTGCGAGATATCCGGATCGAGCGCAATGACAGCCTTAAATTTTTCAACCGCCTCGACCTTATCACCCTTTTGCAGCAACAGGCTGCCGATTGACTGCAGGGTCGAAGCTGACTGCGGATTAATTTCGAGGGCGCGGTTGAGGTTTTGCTCGGCGGCGTCATATTCACCAAGAATGTTTTGCACACTGGCCAGCGCGACATAGCCTTTGGCCTGGTTTGGGGCCAATTCAAGGTATTTATTGAAAGCTTCGACCGCCGCTTCATAGGCCATGCGGAGCATCAATATACCACCCAGCACATGATAGGCTGAAGCGTGACCGGGGTGACTTTCAATCACCTTCATACATAGGGCCTCCGCCTCCGCTATGTCACCGGTACGTTTGAGGGCTTCGGCCAGATTGGTCTGGCCAACGGCGAAGTCAGGATCGCTATCTACGGCCTGGCGAAAAGCCTCAACTGCCTGGTCATTTTGCCCTAAATTTCGGTAGGCGGTGCCAAGATTGTTTAAATACTCCGCATTGTTTGGCTCTAGCCCGGTGGCCTTCTTTAACGCAGCTTCAGCGGCTCCAAAATTATTCATGCCTAAACGCGCAATACCCAAATGATGCCAGGCTTCAGCATTATCGGCTGCCAAATTTGTTGCTCCTTCAGCGGCTTCTTCGGCGTCGGGAAAGCGCCCGATCATATTCAAAACGATGGCAAAATTGGTGCGATAGAGAGCGCTTTCAGCATTAATCTCGACGGCCCGGCCAATCAGCTCCGCCGCCTGCTCGCCTCGGCCTACCTGATGACACACTAAGCCGCAAAGATGCAAGGCGTCCGGCTGATCGGGTTCCATTTCAAGCACTTTTTCGTAAAGTGGCAAGGCCTCCTGCAAACGCCCGGCCTGATGATGAGCTAAGGCTTCCTGGAGTAGCGACCCGGCATTCATATTTTACTCTCCAGGACCTCGGTTAAGGGTGCCAGCTGTTCGGCATATTCCTGCCAACGGCCGATCGAGCTCTTATAGACAGGTTCCCTCACCTGCCATTTAGACGCCGTCTTGACCCGACTCTCTGTGTTATAAAAATCCATCACAGATTCTTGCCATTCGAGATCCAAAAACTCAATGATGCGGCGGCTCCCTGCCGCCTGATCCGCCACCAGTTCTTCATAAACAACGTCCAATATCGGCAATGCCAGCGTGTTCTGCCAATGGGTCATCAAGTCCTCATAAGCCTTTGTATAGTGGCCAATATGGGCGAGATCACAACTCCAGGGATGAGGTTGCACAAAGTTTTGCTGAAAACAGGATAAGCCGACATCGCGGGCATCCCGCCGGCAATGAATGATTTTGGCTTTGGGAAACATCAGCTGGATCAACCAGAGATGGGCATAATTGAACGGCAGCTTATTCACCACCCGGCCCGCACCGTCGCTTAAACTGTCGAGCTTAGCCAGATAAGCCTCTGCGCCGTCTTTTATTTGCTTTTCAGTCAACAGTAGCGCACTCGCTGGAAAGGCTTCCTCACCGCCGGCAGCCTGGATAAAACTTTTGATGATATCAGGAATGTCTGACCTCTCACCCACGCCTTCGGCCTCACTATGGGCGGCGATGATTTGCTCAACCAAAGTTGTGCCTGAGCGCGGCATGCCGAGAACAAAGACCGGTGCGGCACTGTCGTTTCCCCACTCGGCCCGGTCAGCAAAGAACTCTTTGCCGAAAGTTGACTGGAGCTGGGCAAAAGTTTCACGGTGACGGGCTGGATCAAATACCTGGCCCACATCCGCCAGCGTTTCGCCGCGCAGTTGATTGCCTTTCACATACCAGCCGAACGATTGCACGCCATCGGTCTGCATCGCCAAGGTGAACAGCGCTTTGGTTTTTTGCTCTGCCGTCAAAGTAATGTCCGAGCCGTCAATAAGCGCCGTCAGGTGATCGAGAGCTGTCTGATCAAGGTCAGACTGGCCCGAACTCGCCAAAGCATAATAGGCATCGACATTGTCGGGATCACAGGCCACCGCCTTTTCAAGGCTTGCCAGCGCCTCTTCCATTTGACCCAACTCCGCATAACAAAGCCCTAAATTTAGGTGGGCATGGGTGCTGTCAGGATTAAGCGTGATCGCTGATTTAAAAAGCTTTTCAGCTTCATCGAAACGCCCCTGCGTCGAATATAGCGAAGCCAGATTTGAAGTCGCCTGATTATGATTGGGCGCCAGTTCAAGCACATGGAGAAAGGTCTGCTCAGCCGCCTCAAACTGTTTATTGCGGGATAGCACCACGCCGAGGCTCTGTACGGCGGGCACGAAATTCGGCTCAATCTTAAGGGCTGCCCGGCAAACCTCTTCGGCCCGGTCGAGCCAGTCCATCGCCATATAGGTTGTCGCTAAATTTGAAAAGGCGAGCAGGAAAGTCGACTCGATCTCGATAGCGCGCAGGAACGCCGCCTCGGCAAGATCGTAATGTCCCTGCTGCATATGCAGATAGCCAAGATTGTTTTCTGCTGCCGCATTATTCGGCGCGAACTCAATCGCCTTGTCATAGGCCGCCTCGGCTTCCTCGAATTTTTTTTGAGCCGCCAAAGCGCGACCGAGATTATTATAGGCCTCCGCATGTTCCGGATCGGCCTTGGCCGCAGCTATCGCCGCCTCTTCTGCTTCCGGCCAGCGCGAGAGCGCGTTCATGACAATCGCCAAATTTGTATTGATTGCCGGGTTATGCGGGCTCAAGGCCTGAGCTTTACCAATCAGTTGTGCCGCATATTCATTGCGGCCTTTCTGATGGGAAACCAGACCCAGCAAATGCAGCGCATCAACATTGTCACTTTGAGCTTTTAAGGCGCGTTTATAAAACTTCTCCGCCTTATCGAATTGCCCGGCTTGATGTGGCTCGGCGCCCCGGGCCACCAGTTCCTGAGCTTTTTGAAAATTACGCGCCATTAAAAAATTCCATTTGGATAAAATTACGGCCGCCAGTAATTACTCAAGTATTTACAAGCTGGCCGAATCCCTCTTAAACCTACTCTATTATAGCCACTATTATAGATTGGCATCTTGTAGAGAGCACGGGGTAATAAATGGTAAACGGCGACAGATCACCAGAACAAAAAGCAGCGGGTGCGGCAACGGCAAAAATGCTGCTCGATATCAAAGCGGTCAACTTCCGTCCGAAAGAGCCCTATATCCTCACAGCCGGTTGGGCAAGTCCGGTTTACATTGATTGCCGCTGGGTGATCTCGTTTTTGGAAGAACGCCGTAAAATTATCGAATTGGGCGCAGAGCTGATGCGCTCCTCTATCGATGTCGAGGCGCTGGATTTGGTCGCAGGCGGTGAGACCGCCGGCATTCCTTACGGCGCCTGGCTCTCCGAAGCGCTCGACAAACCGATGCTTTATATCCGTAAAAAACCCAAAGGTTTTGGCCGCAACGCGCAGATCGAAGGCGATATGCCGGAAGGCAGCCATGTTTTGCTGGTCGAGGATTTAGCTACCGATGGCGGCAGTAAGATCATGTTCATTGATGCGCTGCGAGCAGGTGATGCCACCGTCACCGATATTTTCGTCGTGTTTTACTACAGCGCTTTCCCGGGCGCCGAAGAAACCATGGAAAAGGCCGGCGTCAATCTCCATTACCTCGCCAATTGGTGGGATGTGCTCGAACAAGCCGAAGCCGGCAGCTATTTCTCTGAGGATGACATTCAAGGCGTTAGAGACTTCCTCGCCGATCCGCTTGGCTGGTCCGCCGCCAATGGCGGGAAGTAGATCTAACTCCCCCGGCTTGGTTGGGTCGCTCTGAAATCAGCAATGGCGCGGGTGAGTTCTGAAAGCTCCTTGCAGCCGCTCGAACATAAGCTTTGCAGATGGGCCTGATTGCGCCGGGCGGCATTGAGGTTACCCAGTTTTAGATACATCTCTCCCTGATATTCCAAGGCGCCTTTGTGGTCGGGATTGATATCAAGCGCCTCTTTATAAGCCAGTCCGGCCAGCTTGAGATTGCCTTTTTTGCGGTAGGCGAAGCCGAGATAATTATAAGCGTCGGCATTTTTCCGCTCAATTTCGACCACGCGTTTTAAATAGCCGATAGCTTTATCGTATTTGGCGGCATACACCGCCTGCTTGCCATCTTCCAGATTTTGCACCGCTTCACTTTTTGGTTTGTCGACGCTGTCATCGCCTCCGCCACCCATGGCAAGAACCGGCATGGCATAAAGCAGAAATACTCCCATCATAGCTATAACTGCATGTTTCATTGACGTTCTCCCGAAACTGACTGCTTTTTCCATAGTCTAAACGCCTTGGCGCAGAAATACTTCCCCTGATCACGATAAATTTAACTTGATTGATTTAATTTGAGTTGTTGGCAGGAGAGGTTAGAGTTGGATTTATGAAACGGATAACGTTGATATCTATGGCCTTATTGCTGTGGGCTGGGCTGGCGGAAGCCAAAGACCGTCTCGTCATCGGCATTACCCAATTTCCGTCGACCTTTCATCCCAATATCGATTCCATGCTGGCGAAAACTTATATCCTGTCCGCCACACGCCGCCCCTTTACCGTCCAGGACCCAAAATGGCAGCTGCAATGTATGCTTTGCACCAAACTGCCAACCATCGAGAACGGTCTCGCCAAACCTGAAATTGCGCCCGGCGGCAAAAAAGGCATCGCGGTCACCTATACGATCCGTCCTGATGCCAATTGGGGCGACGGCAAGCCGGTGTCCAGCAAAGACGTCGTCTTCACGTGGAAAGTTGGGCGTCATCCAAAAAGCGGTGTCAGCGGGCTCGAGTTTTACCGCCGCGCCTATAAAATTGTGGCGGTCGATGAGAAAACTTTCACCCTTCATTTTGATAAGCTGACTTTCGCCTATAACGACATCAATGGCTTTGAAGTACTGCCGGCTCATTTGGATGAAAAGATTTTCGATGCTGCGCCGGCGGAATATAAGAACCGCACAAAATTTGACCGCGACACAACCAACAAAGGGCTTTATTTCGGCCCCTACCGCATCAGCGAAGTAAAATCCGGGGCTCATGTCTTGCTGGTGCCGAACGAGAGTTGGTGGGGCAAGAAACCGCATTTCAAGCAGGTGATTGTCCGCGTCATCGGCAATACGGCGGCGCTTGAAGCTAATCTGTTGTCAGGCGCAATTGATATGATTTCGGGCGATCTCGGCATCACTATTGATCAGGCCCTGGCTTTCGAGAAACGTCACGGCAAAAAGTTTAACATGGTCTATAAGTCCGGCTTGATTTACGAGCATCTTGATCTCAATCTCGATAACCCCATTCTTAAAGACAAACGAGTCCGTGAGGCTTTGATCCTGGGCATCGACCGCCAGGCGATCTCGAGCCAGCTCTTCGCCGGCCGCCAACCGGTCGCCGACACCAACATTAATCCGCTCGATTGGATTTATACCAAAGACACGCCGATTTATAAGTTTGATTTAAAAGCCGCCGGCAAATTATTGGATCAGGCGGGCTGGTCGGTTAAAAAACGCGGCATCCGCCACAATGCCAAAGGCGAGAAACTATCGTTTGAGCTGATGACCACTGCCGGCAATCGCACAAGGGAATTGGTCGAGCAGGTTCTGCAAAGCCAATGGAAGCAGCTCGGCGTCGATATTCGTATCCGCAATCAGCCGGCCCGGGTATTCTTCGGCCAGACCGTAACTCAGCGTAAGTTCACCGGCCTTGCTATGTTCGCCTGGATCAGCGCGCCCGAGAGCGTGCCGCGCTCGACCCTGCATTCGGCCCATATCCCAACCAAGGAAAACAACTGGGGTGGTCAGAACTATACTGGCTTTAAAAACGCTGAGATGGATACCCTGCTTGAGCAAATCGAGATTGAGCTGGACAAATCAAAGCGCGAGAAATTGTGGCATCGCTTCCAGCAAATCTATGCCACCGAGCTGCCGGTGATCCCGCTTTATTTCCGGGCTAACTCCTACATCCTGCCAAAATGGCTAAGCGGCATCACGCCCACCGGTCACCAAGGCACGACCACACTCTGGATCGAAAACTGGGGCGTTAAGAAATAGTCTATTATTAAGGGTTCGGCGATGGCTTCGGCGGCTGCACCCGGGGCTGGGTAAAGACCGGAAAATACAAGACGGTGAACAGACCAAAGGCCAATGTCCAGGCTCCGCCGGAAAACCACATAGCCCACTCGCCGAGCTCAGGTGCTGCAACGCGCAACACTGCCGCGATGGTAATTAAAACAAAAATTGCCGATGTGCCGGCTGAGGCTGTCAATTCACGTCCTGTATGGCCTAAGGAAGCGCGCGTCATCATGGCTAATATCATGGTGCCAAAAGCGCCGGCTGTCAGAGCGTGGATCGCCGAGGTTGGCGACAGAAAATCTGTTAGGCCTGTAAGACCGATCAACAAAAGCGCCACGACGAGCCAGGCGTAGCCCAAATGCAAGACCCACATCAGCGGCTCATTTAGCACCGCCCAGCCCTTCCAGCGCAGTAATCGAATACCATGCAGAACGCCTGTTAACACCGCGAGGTGGGCTGTTATCAAGTGGTCCGGCTGAGCTACTTTGGCAATCACAAATACGACCAAAGCTACCAGCGCAATGGTGTCAATACGCCCCATTGGCGGCGCTGGTAAAGCTGTAGAACCATTTCGCACCAGCCAGTTGCGGGTGAAACTCGGGACGATCCGGCCGCCGATTAAGGCTACCAGCAAAGCTAAAACGAAGGTCGATAAGCGAATGCCAATTTCTGCTGTAGCCGCTATGCCGTTGGCTTCGAAATGGATCAGCCAATTGCCGAGCGTGAAAAATGAAATTATCAGCAGCACCGGTAAATTACGCCAGTTTTTTCCGGCAATCAGTTCGCGGCCAATCATTACAGCGAGCGCGGTCAAAAAAGCTAAATCCAACACGGCCGTCGCCAACGGACCAATCCAGGCTGCTGACAAAAAGCCCACTCGTCCGGCCAGCCAGAACGCCACCAATATGGCGAGCCGTCCGCCACTTACTGGCAGCCGTCCTGTCCAATTCGGCACAGCCGTGAGGACAAACCCCGCGATCGCCGCCCCGGCAAAGCCAAAGAGCATCTCGTGCTGATGCCAAAGCAGGGCGTCGAATTTCTCCGGCGTTTCCAGGATACCGGCAAAGCTCAGCAGCCATAGAGGAATTGCCAGCATGGCCCAAAAGCCCGCAGCCATAAAAAATGGCCGGAAGCTGTGCTGCAGGATCGTCGGGCCAGCGGCGGCCCGGCGTTTAATTTCGGTTATACGTTCGTGTGGTTTTTCGGTTTCGTTAAGCATTTCAATTCACTAATCAGATTTTAGAAACTTAATTATTTCTTTGGGTGCAGTGGGGTCTTGCTGGAGGAAAAAATGGCCGCCTTCGAAAAAGTCTAACTTGGCGCCCGGTATGCGCTTGGCCAAATTCTCAACGACTTCCGGCTCCGCCTGGCCGTCATAGCGGCCGCCACAGACTAACACCGGCATTTTTAATTCGGGCAGCCGGTCATAGGTATCGTGCAAGGCGCGCGCCTCGAGCTGGCGGCGGGAACCGATGGCTTTACCCGGTTCATCCGCGGCGAATTGTGCCGTCTTCACACCTTGCTCAATGAGCTCTTGAAATTTATCCGGATTGTCCTGCTGCCATTTTTCGTCCAGCCTTTTATCGTTTATCGGCAGCCGGAATTTGATCCTCTCCTCAAGCGACATATCCTGCAATTCATGCAGCGGATAAGACGCCCCGCCTGCTCCGCCGGTAGAGGTACAACACAGCACTAATTTCTTAATCAATTCGGGATGATTGAGCGCCAATTCCTGGGCGACCATCCCGCCAAAAGAAGCGCCAATAACGAAGCAATCATTCCAGCCAACGGCTTGCAGCAAGGCAGCAGCATCGTCACCATATTGAGCCATGCTATAGGGCTCGTCGGGCTTATCGGTTTGAGCGAGGCCACGTTGATCAAAGCTTAGAGTTTCAAAATGATCGGGAAACACCGAAGTGAAAACATTAGGCAAGCGCCTGAGGTCTCCGCCGGTGCCACTGATATAAAGCAGACGGGGACCATCACCCTTAATTTCATAATAAATTTGAATTTTTCCGCAGGCAGCTAATGGCATTTATTTCTCCTACCTATCATTCTAATAAATATTTGAGGAGAATGCCTTAACTCTTATCAGTCACCGACAAACCGGCAACCGCGGCGGGTAAAAAGCCGGGCTTCGGAGCTGCCGACTTTTCCGGTACCTGTTGCCACCAGCATGTTTTGCAATTTTACATTTGTAATAGCTTTATAGGCGATGGGCCAAAGCTCAAGACGAATTTTAGCAACATCCAATTTGCCTTTGGCGTCGAGACGATAAGTTTTTTTGATCAAGTGCTTAAGCATGGTATCTCGAATGCGTGGCGCAATGCCGCAAACATATCGGGCTTCCTCTAAATTTTTTAAATCGAGATAAACAGTAAGCGGTAATTGCCCCTTCTTATTTATGCCACTTTCAATCACATTGACCATAAAGGCCAATAGCTGAACGCGCTCCGTGGCCACGGCTGCGCCTTTGGGAACACTCACCGCACCCATTACCAAAAACAAGCCGATCAATCCGTATTTTATTGCTTTATTCATCTTCGCCACACTTTTCCAACTACGTATATTCTATAAATTGAATAAACCATATCGTTTTTCAAGCTAAGTTATTATTACGGCAAAAAAAAGACCGGAAATCCCTAATCTAGCTCTCTGTCAAAGGTGCATAGCGGTAGCTCCAAAATTGAGGTATTTTTGTGAGATGGGAGAAATATCAAACACTGAACAAAAGGAAGTGTCACCGCAGCGCCTGTTGGCATTGGTCGCTGAAATGGCCGAGGAAATTCATCCGGGGCAAAATCTTGCCAGCTTGGTGTCGCTTGAAAAATCTCTGGAACGTGAGCTTGGCTTTGACAGCCTCTCCCGGATGGAATTACTGCAACGTGTTGAACATGAATTCGGCATTACGCTTTCCGAACGCGCTTTGACCCAAAGCGATACCCCGGCGGAAATTCTGGCCGAATTTGGTGACGGAAATTCCGGCCCTTCATCACCCGATATTCACGATTTAAAATTGTCAGATCAATCTGAAGCCGATGCCGCGCCGGCAGAGCTCAAAACTTTAAACGCTATTTTAAAATGGCATGCTGTTACACATCCTGAACGGGTTCACATCCAGCTTTATTCCGAACAGGATGAAGCCGAGAACATTACCTATGGCGAATTGCTGAACGAGGCCGAACAAATTGCCGCCGGCCTGATCGAACACCGCCTGACACCCGGCGAGTCGGTACTACTAATGCTGCCAACGGGCCGCGACTATTTCATGAGTTTTTTTGGCGTGTTATTGGCTGGCGGGGTACCGGTGCCGATTTATCCGCCGGGCCGCCCACAGCAGCTTGAAGAACATATTCTCCGCCATGCTAAAATTGCCGATACTGCGCAAGCGGGCCTGATGATCACCGTAGCGGAAGCAAAAATGTTCTCACATTTATTGGCCGCCCAAGTACCATCACTTCGTGATGTGATCACCTGTGAAGATTTAAAGAGTGCAGCACCATTAGCTCGTTTTCCTGAGCCGGACGAAAATGATACGGCCTTTCTCCAGTTTACCTCCGGCAGCACAGGCGATCCAAAGGGAGTTGTGCTTAGCCATGCCAATCTAGTGAGCAATATCCAGGTGATGGGCAAAGCCCTCGGCGCCAGCAGTAAGGATGTCTTTATTTCCTGGCTGCCGCTCTACCATGATATGGGCCTGATCGGCGCCTGGCTCGGCAGTCTCGCTCATGCGGTGCCGCTCGTCATTATGTCCCCGCTCAGTTTTCTGGCCCGGCCACAGCGCTGGCTGCAAGCTATTCAACGCTATGGCGGCACCATCTCAGGCGCGCCGAATTTCGCCTATGAGGCCTGCGTCAATCGTATACGCGATGAAGACATAGAGGGCTTGGATCTCAGCTCTTGGCGGGTGGCCTTTAATGGAGCCGAAGCAGTAAGTCCGAAAACTATAGAACAGTTTAGCACGCGTTTCGCAAAATATGGTTTTCGCACCGAAGCCATGACCCCTGTCTATGGCTTGGCTGAAAACTCAGTCGGCTTGGCTTTTCCACCGCTTGAGCGCGGCCCCCGGATTGACATCATTGAGCGGGAAACTTTTATGAAATCTGGTCGCGCGGTCGTGACGACAAACTCGGCTGATGTCATTGAAGCGCCCTCGTCAGGCAGCGCCCTGCCCGGCCATCAGATTAGAATTATCGGCCCGAGCGGCCACGAGTCGCCGGAACGTCAGGAAGGTCGTGTACAGTTTCAAGGTCCCTCCGCCAGCACCGGCTATTACCGCAGTCCTGAAGCCACGAAAGCATTGCTTGATGGCGAGTGGCGTAATGCCGGCGATCTCGGTTATATGGCGGATGGCGAGATATTTATTACCGGTCGGCAAAAAGACCTGATCATTCGAGCTGGCCGAAACATTTTCCCAGCTGAGCTCGAAGAGGCAGTCGGCAATCTTGATGGTATTCAAAAAGGAAATGTTGCTGTATTTGGCAGTCCGGACCCGGCAACCGGCACCGAGCGTCTCGTGGTGATGGCGGAAAGCCGGCGGCGCAATCCGGAGGCTCAAGAAAAAATGAAAGCTGATATCCGGTCGATTTCTCTCGACCTTACAGGCACAGCGCCGGATGCCATTGAACTCGTATCACCACGCACCGTGCCAAAGACATCGAGCGGAAAAATAAGGCGGCAATCCGCCCGCGCCCTGTTCGAGCAAGGCACCTTCGCCGGGCAATCACGATTATCGGTCAAATGGCAGATTTACCGCTTGGCTTTGGCGGGTATTAAACCGAGCCTGCAGCGATTTTTCCGCTCTTTGACTGCCTGGAGTTATGCCATCTACATGTATTTATTGCTGGCGATTGTGGCTACTCCGACCTGGATATTAGTCGCCGTATCGCCAAGTAAATCAATGCGTTTTGCTATTGTACGGGTGGCGCTTAGGTTTATGTGGGGACTCGGCGGTATAAAAATCTCGGTCAGAGGCTTGGATAATATTCCCAAAAATCAATGCTTTATCTTTGCCGTTAATCACGCCAGCTTTATTGATGGCCCGGTGCTCATCTCGGCCTTGCCCGGTGAGCCGGGTTTTGTAGCAAAATCGGAACTGTTGGATAATTTTGTCTCACGGATTTTTCTTAAAAAACTTGGCACTCTGTTTGTCGAACGTTTTAAGAAATCTCAAAGTGCCGAAGAGGAAGATGAAGTAGCCGCCGCCATCAAGCAGGATCATCAACTGGTTTACTTTCCAGAAGGCACTTTTACCCGCATGACCGGATTATTACCGTTTCAGATGGGCGCCTTCACCACGGCAATTGCCGCCAAGGCGGCCATTGTGCCGATAGCAATGCAGGGTACGCGGACAGTATTGCGGGATGACACCGGCTTTCCACGTCCCGGCAATATTCATGTTGAGATACTACCGGCCATCTCCGCAAACGATTCAGATCAAGACTGGCAGGCGGCGCTTGATTTCCGTAATCGAGTTCGGGAAGCCATTCTCGAACATTGCGGTGAACCCGATCTTGCCCATGAACATATCAATCCCCTCCACCTTAAAGCGGAGGCCAAAGATGACGGATAATCCTTTGCTCGAGGTGAAGAATCTGGAAGTTAGTTTCCCGCTTGAGAACGGCTTGTTTAAGGCAGTGTCGGATTTTTCGTTTTCGCTGGGTGCTGGTAAAGCCTTGGGCCTGGTCGGAGAAAGCGGCAGTGGTAAATCTCTCACCGCACTTTCACTTTTACGCTTGATTCCTAAGCCCGGCGCCATTTCAAATGGCGAGATTTTCTTTAAAGATGAAAATATTCTTACCCTGCCTGAAGATCAGATGCGGGCGAAACGCGGCAGCAAAATTTCGATGATCTTTCAAGAACCGATGACTGCCTTGAATCCGGTCCTGACCGTGGGTGCGCAGATTGCCGAAGCATTGCTTATTCATAGCCGAATCCCGGTAGAAACGGCTCACCGAAAAGCTGTTGAAATGCTGGACCGCGTCGGCATTCCGGATGCTGCCGCTCGGGCCTTGGATTATCCGCACAATCTTTCCGGCGGTATGCGGCAGCGCGCGGTGATAGCGATGGCGCTAATTTGCGAACCCGAAATATTGATCGCGGACGAAGCCACAACAGCACTTGATACCACCGTGCAGGCGCAAATTCTTGATTTGCTTTTAGATCTTCAAGCTGAATTTAATATGGCGATCTTATTTATCAGCCATAATTTGGGGGTGGTTTCTGAGATCGCTGATGAAGTTATGGTGATGTATGGAGGCCGCCTTATGGAATCCGCTCCAGCTCAGCAGATTTTCAGCGCTCCTCAACACCCCTATACCAAAGGTTTGTTATCTACACTGCCGAGGCCTGAGTTGCGGGGTCAGGATTTGCCGGTAATTGAGGGTAGTGTGCCCAGCCGTTATGACCAATTCGATGGCTGCCGGTTCGCACCCCGCTGCAGTGAGGCCGGCGACGAGTGCCTGGGAGAAATACCAGTTTATGATATTGCGGCGGATCAACGGGCAGCCTGTATTAAATTGGACCACCTATAATGAATTCCAACGCGCCTCTCCTCGAGATTAATAATCTCGTCAAACAATTCAAATTGCGGTCGCCAGGCCTATTTGGCAGCTCACGCGGTACTGTACATGCGCTCAATGATGTCTCGCTCGAAATTAGAAAAGGCGAAACCCTGGCAATCGTTGGAGAGTCCGGCTGCGGCAAATCCACTCTCGCCCGGGTCATCACACAGCTCTATGAGGCAGATGCTGGAATGATTAATTATGTGAGTGGAGATATTAGAAAAAATATTCAAATGATTTTTCAAGACCCCTATGCTTCTCTCAATCCCCGGTTAACAATCGGCGATATAGTCGCCGAGCCTCTGGTTATTAGTAAAATCGGCACCCGCTCTGAGCATCAAGATAAAGTTGCCACGATGCTCAAACTTGTCGGATTGCAACAGAGCGATGCGGCGCGCTACCCGCATCAATTTAGTGGCGGCCAACGCCAGCGTATCGCCATTGCGCGTGCCATAATATCCGAGCCTGAACTTATTATCGCCGATGAACCACTCTCCGCACTCGACGTTTCTATTCAAAGTCAAATTCTCAATTTACTAATGAAGCTAAAAAAGGAGCGCGAATTAACCTATTTATTTATCAGCCACGATTTGGCTTCGGTGGCACATATTGCCGATCGGGTAATTGTCATGTATTTGGGGCAAATAATCGAATCGGGAGATTCGCAGCAAATATTCGACAATCCAGGCCATCCCTACACGCAAGCATTGATTTCGGCTGCTCCCACTATCGGAAAAGGAAAACGCCAAAAGGGCCTAGCCATCCATGGTGAGGCCGCCAGCCCGCTGTCACCGCCCGGAGGCTGCAGTTATCATCCAAGATGTCCAAAAATGGCTGATTCTTGCGCCTTTGAGGTACCTAAATTGGAGCCAGTCGGCAAAATAGATGATTTTCATCTGGTGGCCTGTCCCATCGTAGCTTCGTCGACTATCTGACTATTGCGGAATACCCCAATATTCAAAGAATGACATTACACTTTGTTTTAAAAATAAAATTTGCACTTTCTGGAAAAAATACCGTATATTTTTTTAACTATTTATTCAGGCCGTTCGATTACGTTTGGGTGCTGATAGATTTGCCAAATTAGGGGATTACCACATGGCCGACGAAGCTAAAGTTCAATTTGATAATAAGCGTGAAATGGATGCTGCTGCTTTTTCCCAAGCAGCTTACGTTCTAGATCAGGCGCGGTAAAATCCTGATGATGCAGAACTTGGAGAAAGAGCCCTAAAATATAATCAACTTTTATGGTCAATCATCCAAGCCGATGTGGCAGAAAAGGACAATGCTCTACCGGAAGAGCTTAAAGCCAACCTCATGAGCCTGAGTATCTTTGTCGACAAACAGACTTCGAAAGGTCTCACCGACCCGAATGAAGAATTGTATGATAGCCTCATCAATATCAATTTGAATATTTCTGAAGGCTTGATGGAAGGCGCTTAAGTCCCCCTAAATAAAACCGGCAGTCGGCCAAATGACTTGGCTGCCGGAAAAATCTAAAATAACCTGCCGGATTGGCAGGTTTTTTATTGAAATAAGTGAGTGTAGAAGGTGTCGCGTTACTTAGCCGATCGATTGCTGCAATCCTTTATGGTGCTCGCCATCATGTCTTTCGTGGTTTTCTGGCTGATGGGTTTAATGCCGGGCGACCCTATCGATTTGATGATCAGCGCCGATCCAAAACTCACCCCGGATGACGCCATCAGATTGCGCGAACTGCATGGCTTGGACCGGCCAATCAGCGAGCGCTACTTAAATTGGTTGGGTGGCGCCCTTATTGGTGATCTCGGCTTTTCACGCCTTCATGCAAAACCGGTTTTAACTGTGCTGTGGCCGGCGCTCGGCAATACAGTTATTTTACTCGGGATTAGTTTTATTGTCTCGATTTTGCTCGCCCTGCCAGCTGGTATCTATGCCGCAATCAAGCAATATTCAACACCCGATTATATCGTTAATCTCGCGGCTTTCGCCGGTATTTCAATCCCCTCGTTTTGGCTGGCTTTATTATTGATCACCCTGTTTTCAGTCATTCTCGGCATTCTGCCCGCCAGTGGCACCGAAAATATTGGTGGTGTGACGAGCGTTTGGGATACGGCAAAATTTCTGATTTTACCAATCGCCACGCTCATCATCGCCAGTGTTGGCAGTCACACGAGATTTGTCCGCGCTGCTGTAATTGAAACCATGCGCCAGGACTATATTCGCACCGCCCGCGCCAAAGGAGCCAGTGAGGTTCGGGTGGTTTTGTATCATGCCCTAAGAAACGCCCTAATCCCGGTCGTCACGATTATTGCCTTGGATTTCGGTTATTTGTTTTCCGGCGCGCTTATCGTTGAAACTATTTTTGCTTATCCTGGCATGGGTAAGCTGATGGTCGATGCCATCATGGGTAATGATTTTAATTTGGCCATGATCGCCTTTTTGTTTGCAACGGTGCTGATCTTGCTCGGTAATCTGCTGGCCGATATCGCCTATGGCTGGCTCGACCCCAGAATATCTTACGGGGAGACAAAAACATGAGCGAGCTGGCACTTAATGGCCAAGGACAATCAACCTGGGCATTGGCCTGGCGGCGGTTTTTAAAACACAAACTGGCCGTCATCAGCGGCTGTTATTTGATTTTTATCTGCCTGTTATCGGCCTCGGCGCCGCTATTTGAACTGTTGCGGGGTATTGATGCAAACCAAGCCAATCTGTTTAGCCGCTTTGCCCTGCCAAGTTCCGCTGCCTGGTTGGGTCTTGATGAGTTGGGCCGAGACGTCTTTACCCGTCTGCTCTATGGTGGCCAGGTGTCGCTCCTGGTCGGTCTGGTGACAGCGCTGGTGGCGGCTCTGTTTGGCACGATTGTTGGCCTGATTGCCGGTTATCGCGGCGGCTGGGTCGATGCCATCCTGATGCGCCTGACCGATAGCGTTATTTCATTACCGCTGCTGCCCTTGCTTATCGTCCTGGCGGCGATTGATCTCAATAAAAGCGGGCTGCCCGACGCGATCATTCAATCAGAAAACATCAGCCTCTACCGTATTATCTTTATCGTTGCCGTGGTCGGCTGGACTACGGTTGCGAGATTGGTGCGGGGAGCAGCACTGAGCCTAAGAGAGCGGGATTTTGTGCTCGCCGCAAAAGTACAGGGCGCCAGCGCCTTTCGGATCATGAGCGTTCATATCCTGCCCAATCTAATCTCACCGATCATCGTTGCCACGACGCTGTCCATCGGCAATATCATTTTATTGGAATCGGTACTGAGTTTTCTCGGCCTTGGCATTCAGCCGCCGGTGGCGAGTTGGGGCAATCTGCTGACCAACGCCCAGGAGTTAATCTTTAGTGCGCCCTGGCTGGCATTTTATCCCGGTATCGCCATTTTTGTCACCGTTATTGCCTTCAACTTTCTCGGTGACGGCTTGCAGGACGCCCTTGATCCCAAGGCAGAAAGTTAAACCCCCATTTCGGTGACAGTTTACTTTTTTCTATTTTTTCACGAAACTGCAAAATTGGTATTGTAAAAAAGTAAACTGTCACCGAAATATAACGTATTGATTACAAATAAATTTTAAAGGGTTTTGCATGGCTGAATCGAGCACTGGCAATATCTATCCAGTTATTTTATCCGGTGGCACGGGCTCCCGTCTGTGGCCGCTTTCGCGCGCCCTGTACCCGAAGCAATTGCAGCCTCTGCATTCCGATCAAAGTCTCCTGCAAGAAACGGCATCACGTCTCACAGGTGAACAATTTGCTGCACCCTTGATCATCTGCAATCAGGAGCACCGTTTTATTGTTGCCGAGCATCTGCACAGCATTGATATAGCTCCCGAAGCGATTGTGCTGGAACCGGTTGGCCGCAACACTGCTCCCGCGGCTGCCGTTGCAGCCATTATTTTAGCCGAGCGTGATCCTGAGGCAGTTATGTTGCTGTTACCGTCAGACCACGTCATTCAGGACAATAAGGCTTTCCAACAAGCTATTGGTAGCGCCCTACCGGCGGCTCTGCAGGGATCGCTCGTCACCTTTGGCATCCAGCCCACCGGCCCAGAAACCGGCTACGGCTATATCAAGCAAGGCAGTGAGCTTGCGGATCAACCAGATTGTTTTGCGGTGGAAGCTTTCGTTGAGAAGCCGGATAGTGCTACGGCTGAGAAATTTATCAATGAAGGCGGCTATTTCTGGAATGGCGGAATTTTTCTTTTTACCGCTGCTAAATTTATGGCTGAGCTCGAACGCCTATCGCCCGATATCGCTTCTGCCTGCCGCGACGCCGTCGCCAAAAGCACCACTGATTTGGATTATCATCGCCTGGATGAAGCCGCCTTTGCCGCCTGCCCCGCTAACTCTATCGATTATGCGGTGATGGAAAAATCAGAAGATGTTGTGGTCGTTCCCGTCGATATGGGTTGGAGTGATGTCGGCTCCTGGGATGCGCTCTGGGAAGTGCTGGACAAAGATCAAGCCGGCAATGTCACCGCCGGTGATGTCCTGCTCAAAGGCACAGCGAACTCACTTATCCGCTCGGAAGATAAACTGGTTGCCGCGGTAGGCCTTACGGACACGGTGGTTATCGCCACCGAAGACGCCATTTTGGTGTCGTCTAAAGAAGCAGCCCAGGATGTAAAATTGGTCGTCGATGATTTGAAGGCTACGGACCGTTCCGAGCATATCTCCCACGCCAAGGTTTATCGTCCTTGGGGCTGGTATCAGACCCTCGAGATGCGCGACCGTTTTCAGGTCAAAGTCTTAAGCCTCAAGCCCGGCGCCAAAATTTCTTTGCAACGTCACCAGCAAAGAGCCGAGCATTGGGTCGTGGTTTCAGGTGTCGCCACCGTGACGCGTGGTGAAGAAATAATTGAGCTTGAAGAAAACCAGTCGACCTATATACCCATCGGCATGATGCACCGGCTCGAGAACAAAACCGAAGACGATTTGCAGCTTATTGAAGTGCAATCCGGGGACTATCTCGGCGAAGATGACATCGAACGTTTTGACGATCAATATGGACGCGACTAATGGCTCAATTATC
>CAZMHI010000068.1:9251-25768 GCA_964566055.1 uncultured Rhodospirillaceae bacterium | reverse complement strand
TTCTTTCAGCAAGAGCGCGGCCATCGGCTTGCCGACAATATTGGAGCGGCCGATCACCAGGGCTTGTTTGCCGGAAAGATCGTCGCCGAGCTGGTCTTTGATCATCATAATACAGCCGAGCGGCGTGCAGGGCACCAGGCCGTCGGAACCGGTCGCAAGCTTGCCGGCGTTATAAACATGAAAACCATCGACATCCTTGGTGGGATCGATCTTAGCCAGCACGGCCTGCTCATTGATTTGGTCCGGCAGGGGTAACTGTACCAGAATGCCATGCACTTCCGGATCACTGTTGAGGCCTTCGATTAAGGTCAGTAGTTGTTTCTGTGTCGTTTCGGCAGGCAGGCGATGCTCAAAACTTTTCATGCCGGCTGCGGTTGTCATTTTATTTTTATTGCGGACATATATTTCGCTCGCCGGGTCCGCGCCGACCAGGACAACCGCCAGACCAGGCGTGAGATTGTTGTTTTCTTTCAACTCGCGGACCTGATCGGCGACCCGGTTTCTAAGCCCTTCGGCAAATGCCTTGCCGTCGATAATCTTTGCTTCAGCCATTTGTGTCCGCCTCTTTCACTTCGCTAATTTATCAAGCCACGCGATTAATGAAGGCCGCACTTTATCGACTTCGACAGCGATCTCAACCGTTTTTCTTGGGTTGGTTTGACCGCGAATAATTGTCAGCTGCGATTTGGCCAGCCGCCATTCCTTAGCCAACAGTTTAATTAGGGCTGCATTGGCTTTGCCGTGTTCCGGGACGGCGGTAACGGAGACTTTAACATAAGCTTTGCCATCCGCATTTAAAGCCAGACCGGTTACAGCGTTTCTCTTGGCTTTGGGAGTGAGCTTGAGATCGAGCCGAATCGCGCCGTTCTCAAATCTAAAGATGGCATCGGGATTAGTGGAGGCCGCCGCCATATTCTTTCAGCAGGTTACGGACGAAAACCAGCAGCAGAATAAGCACCACCGGCGAGACATCTATGCCGCCGAGATCGGGAATCCAGCGCCGGATCGGGCGTAAAGCGGGCTCGGTAATGCGATAGAGAAAATCATAGACCTGATAGACAAATCTATTCTGAGTATTGATAACATTAAATGAGGTGAGCCAGCTCATGATTACGACGATGATGAGGCACCACATATAAAGACCAATAACTTGATCAATGAGAAAAAGCAGAGATTGCATGGAAGGCCTATAGTTCCCGATTAGCTGACGTATTATCTGGCTCGAACCCTAACGGTCTCGCCAATTTAAGGCAAGAGCCTAAAGCTTTATTTAGGCCGAAATCAGACGCCAGCAAGGCCAGCGGCGAAAAGGCCTAACTTTTTACCTTCACATAGCTGCCGGGGGCCGCCTCAATCACTTTAAGCTTACCGCTGCCGGGTTGTCGCGCTTTAACCTTGGCGCCGGATTTCTTCGACAACCATTTATGCCAATCGGGCCACCAGGAACCAGCGGTCTCGGTGGCGTCCGCAAACCAGTCTTCAAACTCGGTATAAGCTTTTTTGGAGCTGTTGGTCCAATACTGATATTTCTTTTTATTTGGCGGATTGATAACACCGGCGATATGACCGGAGCCCGCTACAACAAAGCGGTTTTGACCGGCATAAAGCTTGGTCGCTTCAAAAACCGAGTCGGCCGGGGCAATATGATCTTCTTTACTGGCCAGAATATAGGTCGGAATTTTAATATTTCTGAGATCAAGCTGCTCGCCCATCAGCTCAAAGCCACCCGGTTTGGAGAGTAAATTCTCCTGATAGAGATTTCTGAGATAGTCGAACAACATTCGATAGGGGAAACGGGTCGAGTCTGAATTCCAATAGAGCAGATCAAACACCGGTGGTTCTTTACCCATGAGATAATTATTGATGACAAAGTACCAGATCAGATCATTGGCCCGGAGAGCATTAAAGGTTGCCGCCATTTTGGCTCCGTCGAGATAGCCGACATCGCGCACTTCGCGTTCGAGCATCGAGATTTGCGATTCATCAGTAAAGATCAACAACTCACCAGCTTTGGCAAAGTCGACTTGAGCGGCAAAGAACGTTACGGCCGAAATACGGTCGTCTTCGGTCGCTGCCATATAAGCCAGCACGGCCGCCAGCAAGGTGCCGCCAATGCAATAGCCGATAGTGGTAACCTGTTTCTCACCCGTGGCTTGCTCAATCGCTTCGAGGGCCGCAAAAATACCGCCCGCCGCATAATCATCGAAGCTTTTATCGGCAAAGCTCTCATCCGGATTGACCCAGGATATGACAAAGACCGTATAGCCTTTGTCAACGGCCCAGCGGATGAAGGAATTATCTTCCCGGAGATCAAGGATATAAAACTTATTGATCCACGGCGGCACGATCAGCAGCGGTTTTTTGTAAACTTTTTCGGTGCTCGGCGCGAATTGGATCAGCTGCATATAAGGCGTCTCAAACACGACCGAGCCTTCAGCCGTGGCGAGATTCCCTCCGACTTCAAAGGCATCCGGATCGGCTTGGCGGGGCCGCATCATATCGTGACCGTTTTTAAGGTCTTCGAGGTAGTTTTCAAAGCCCTGGACCAGATTCTGGCCTTTGGTCTTCATAATCTCACGCACCACCATGGGATTGGTGAAGGCATTGTTGGTCGGCGCAAAGGCTTCGGTGATCATGCGGGTGTAAAAATCTATTTTGGCTTTGCCGGCTTCGTCCAAACCGTCGATATCGCCGATCACCGATTGCAGCCACTTGGTGTTCAGCAGATAGGACTGCATGACGAAATTGAAAATCGGGCTTTCAGACCACTCGGCGTCCTTGAAGCGGAAATCATCGTCGGCAGGCTCAATTTCCGGCTCTTTGACGTCCTGGCCGAGCATACGCGCTGTCGTGTTGAGCCAAAGATTTTGATAATCCTGCATCAATTCCAATTGAGCGGAGAACATTTTCGCCGGATCAGGCATCGGGATCGCGGAGGCTTTCATTGTGCCGGCGGCTTTAGCGGCCTCGGAGAAATCAAATGCGCCCAAATTCATGGCGTCTTTGAAATCAGGCATTTCCGGCATTTTTGGCATACCGGGGACCTCGGGCATTTCCGGGATTTTGAAATTTTGAGGATCAGTTCCTGCTAATTTTGTCCAATTCGACATCCAATCGTTCATATTGGCATTAAATTGATCGGTAAATTGATTGGCCATCTGACCGGCCATTTGATTGGTGAATTGTTTGGCATATTGATCTGCCATATCCTGCGCCATTTTCTGCGCTTGGGCGGCAAAATCGGCTGCCTTGCCTTTAGTATCGTCAGCCTTGGACATGTGGGGCCTTTCTGTCGCAAAAAAACAGGCGTTGAACCATTAAGTCCAACGCCTGGATATTTTTGTCAAACACTTATCAACAGGGAGGAGGTATTCACTTAGCCGGAGAATACTTTAAAATTTTTCTCAGCTTGAGCTTTGAGCGGTTCAACAGTTTTCACAGCAGCTTTCTGCGCAATATCGTTTAATTTAGAAGCCTGACCGGAAATGCGGTTAGCCGCTTTATCGGCAACTTCGCTCTGTAAGTTGGCAAATTCCTCAGGGGTTTTTGCGGCAGCGAATTTTTCCGCCACAACCATGTTTTCAACAAAAGCTTTTTTAGTGTAGTCCATCACTTGCTGAGCATAGTTGGTCCAGCCTTGGTTGGCTTCTTTAGCCGCAGTAAAGGCAGCGTCAAGATTTTCAGCGGCATATGTTGCAGCCTGAGTATAACCGGATTGGAAAGCAGCTGTTTGGTCCTTGGCCAAGGCGTCTGCTTTGTCCATGCCTTCTTTAACGGCTTCTTCGCCCATCGCTATGGCTGCTTCGACAGCTTCAACGCCTTTGGCGGTGTATTCTTCTGTTGCTTTGAGGGCAGCGTTTACTGCTTCTTCAGCGGGATTCGATACTTTACTTGCTTTGTTTGTAGCCATTGTCTTCATCCTTAAATCTATATATTTCTTTTGCGTTGCAAAATATATAGGGCTATCCAGCTCTTGTGTCAATAATTATTTTGCATTGCAAAAAGAAATATTTTGCGATACAAAAACACTAAATTAGGTCATTATGGATATTTGCTGGTGAAAACTGGTAAAAACGGGAAGATTCTGGGGAAAAATGACAAATGACTGACGCTGTTGAGCCGATTATCATCAAGAAATATGCTAATCGCCGCCTTTATAATACGGCTGAGGGCAGTTTTGTCACCTTGGCGGATTTACATGAATTGGTGAAACAGGAAGTCGCATTCGTTGTCCAGGACGCCAAATCAGGTGATGATTTGACCGCTTCGGTGCTCGCTCAGATCGTTGCCGAAGAGGAAAACAAGGGCCACAACATATTTTCTGCCGACTATCTGCGGCAAATCATAAAATTATATGGTGATGGCACGCCGCCCGAGTTGGCCTCTTATCTTGAGCAGAGCATCAATTATTTCTCCGAGAATCAAGAGCAGATGACCAAGCAGTTTAACCAGATGATCGATGGCGATGAGACCATGGAAAAATGGGCTGAAATTGGCCGGCAGAATCTGGAACTCTTTCAAAAATCAATGGCGGCCTTTGCAGCTCCAAACAAAAACGACCAGCCTTCAAGTGAACCGGAACCAGAAAAGCCTGCAAATGATGAACAAACATCCGAAGTGGATCAGCTGCGTCAGGAATTAGCAGCTATGCAGGCTCGCCTCGACAAACTCTCCAAGGACAATTGATCAACACGAATTCTCTTTATCTAACTCAATAGGAAATTTTGAAATGAACGACCAAGCCCCAGCACCTGCGGTGCGTTATTTTGATGAAATTGCTGAAGGTATGTCCGGTGAATTCAGCAAGACCATAAGCGAAGCAGACGTTAATGCCTTTGCTGAGGTATCAGGTGATAAAAATCCGGTTCACGTTGATGCCGAGTTTGCGGCCACCTCAATTTTCGGTCAACGCATCAGTCACGGTATGCTGGTTGCTGGTGTTATCTCGGCAGTTTTCGGTTATCATTTTCCAGGACCGGGCTGGATTTACGTCAATCAGTCCCTAAAATTTAAAGCCCCGGTGTTCCTGGGCGACACCGTGACCGCGGTCGTCACCGCGACCAAGCTTATCCCTGAAAAACAGATGATCGAATTTGATACGGTGGTCTCGGTGGGCGATAAAGTCGTCATCGACGGTACTGCCCTATTGATGTCGCCCAGACGTCCCAAATAAGAATTGGTTTAATTGACCAGAAGCTCTGCCGGTACGCTGCGGGCCAGAAATTGACGCTCAAGCATATTGGCATCGGCATAAAGCACGCTGAAAATATTATGGTCATCCGAGACCGGTTCGGCATCGCTATAAAACCGGGGCGGTACCCGGCGGGCCTTAGACATGGCTTGGCGCACAAAATTGACGACTTTGGCGGGGATTTCCGAAGACGGTACCAGCAGTCTTTTAGGTATCGCCCCCGCCGTGGCGACAATAAATATATTACCGCCTTCTATGCCGGCTAGAATTAGCTTAGGAAACGCTGAGCCAACGGTGGCCAACAGACGCTTGTTGTTGTTTTCATTGTTGTCATCAAAAAAGGCGTTCATGACCAGCGAGCCACCATCCCGAATACAGTGCCTGACATCAGCAAAGAATTCCCTGGTCAGCAGATAATCCGGAATGTTATCGCCCAAAAACAAATCCACCACGGCGATGTCGAATTTGTTTCGGCATTGGCGGACAAAGGTGCGGGCGTCTTCGAGATGAACATCAATGCCGGCTGGATCAAAGCCGAAATGCTCGGTCGCGGCTTTCAGGGCAGCCGGATTAATCTCGACCACGGCGACGCCCATACCGGATTTTTTGAAGCTGGCCGGGACCGACCCAGCACCTAATCCCAGAATTAAGGCTTCTTTGGATTTGGGCTCGAAGGAGCGGGCAAGCGCTTCCAGAACATAGGTATACATCGAAAGGGAATTGTTGTTGGCATCGGTGCGGTTTTGGATCAGCCCGTCCTGAACAAATATTTTCTCCATCTCACCCGTGCCGTCTTTCTGGCGGACTTCGGCAACCTTGATATTGCCAAACATCGAGGTGTATTCGGCGACAACTTTATAGGACTTTGGGTGCGTCGAGAGGCCACTGATGAGCTTCAAGTAGTTTTCCTTAGCCGCTGAGATACCGCCGCAGACCAGCGCAATAACCACGCCGGCGATTACCAGTTTCTGCTTACGTGGAGCAGAAATGGCATCGGCCACAAATACCAGCACCAGACTGGCCAGGCAAAGTACCACGCTCAGCACCCGCACCGCTCGAAAATTCGTCAAATTGGGGATGAAGATAAAAGCGGTGAACAGTACACCGGCGACCGAGCCAACAGTCGAGATAAAGAAAATACGGCCGGCGCCGGAATCACCTTCGGCTTCCTCTGATCGTTGAAAACCGATCAATAGCGGGTTCATTGCAGATAGGGCGATCAGCGGCAAAGCGAGCAAAATCGTGGCGCCGACAAAGCTGCCGAAGATGAGATTAACCTGCGACAGCGACGGGAATATAACAGGGTAGAGCAGGGCGGCCAGACCCATGGCAGTTGCCGAGGCAATGGGTGTCGCCAGTATGAAAACCTCCAGCGCTTCACGCGACAGTTTAGCCGATAAATGTCCGCCCCAGCGGTAACCGATGGCAAGAAAGGTAAGCGTAATAGATAGTATGCCGGACCAGATATAGAGGCTGACCCCGAAATAGGGCGTCATGATCCGGGAGGCCAGGACTTCTAAAGCTAATGTAATAGCGCCGGTGGCAAAAATCAGAACTTCATATTTTCTCATATTTCGCCCCCGGTAAATCAGCCTTGTTTTGTCTTAAGCGTGTGCGCCTTTTAGAGAAGCCGGATAATAATTCACCAAAATACGGAAAATTGGCAATAGCGAAGCCGCCATAAACAATTTGGCAGCGAAATCGCCGAGCGCCCAGGTAACCCACGGTAAATCGGTAAAGGCGAAAGCGATGGTAAAAAAGAGCGCTGTATCGATGGCTGAACCCAAGATGGAAGAAACCAGCGGTGCTTTCCACCAGGCCAGATTGCGCAATCTGTCAAATACCGAGATGTCGAGCAGCTGGGCGATCAGAAAAGCTGAACCGGAGGCCACGGCGATACGGATATCGATAAAGACTGACAGCGCTACACCTATGGCAAAACCGAGATAAACAACTTTGCGGGCGGCTTCGGCTTTGAACAACCGGTTGGTCAGGTCGGTAACCAAAAAGCTCAAAGGATAGCTGAACGCGCCCCAGGTCAGCCAATCATTAATCGGATGATTAACCAGCTCGTTGGAGATAAAGATCACCAGGCTCATAGCCGCAATCGGCGGCAACAAAACCCAGATCGCCTTTTTTGAAGAATGTGAGGTAGCGTTCATTTTCTATTTCCGTTTCAAGTTCCCTTGGGCGAAGGGACATAAAGACTTTCCGCCAATATAGCAAGATTAGAACGTCATTTTACAGATTACACTGTTCATTTAGCAATTGATGGGTTAAGCACTGCATTAACTAATCAGGGAATAAACAAACGAAATGCCTAATATAGCACCAAGCTTACTGCGAGTGATGGGGCGCGGTCTGCGCCGCCGCTGCCCACAATGTGGTATCGGTCATGTCTTTAACGGTTATCTGACGATTGAAGATAGTTGCCCACATTGTCAGGAATCTTTAGAGGGCATCCGCACTGATGATGCGGCTCCCTGGGCGACAATTTTATTGCTCGGTCACATTATGGCGCCGATTGTTATGATTGCGATCAAATCTGATATCTCAACATTACCACTGACGATCATCATGGCGGTGCTGGCGTTTGTTTTGGCGCTCGGCATCCTGCCGCTCATGAAAGGGCTTTTCGTCGGTCTGAATTGGCGCTTCAATATCCGCGACGGTAAACCAGTCTTGGATTAATCATATTGGGATTAATCAGGTAGCAGGAATCAGCCGTCGGCGTTAATGCGTTCAATAAGATGCATCAGTATTTCATCAACTTGATCATTATTGACCTGGCAGGTACCGACCGCGGCATGACCACCGCCGCCTTGCTCAAGCATTAAGAGACCAATATTTGCATTGGAGGCCCGGTTGAGGATGGATTTACCGACTGCAAAAAGCGTTTTGGTGTCATCATCACCCGGGAATATATGGATTGAAACTTGGGCGGCCGGGAACAGGCCATAAAGCATAAAGCGATTGCAGGCGTAAATCGGGTCTTCGCCGCGCATATCCGCGACCACAATATTGCCGTCAATTGAGGCACAGCGTTTTAGCTGCATTTCGGCTGGCTCTTCATGTTCCTGAAAAACATGGAGGCGTTGCTCGACATCCGGAATTTGCAGGATTTCCTCAATCGGATGATGACGGCAATAAACCATCATGTCTTTCATGAGATTTTCATGTGGGATGTCAAAACTCTTCACGCGCGATAGTCCTGTCCGGGGATCGAGCAGGAAATTCAAAATCGTCCAGCCTTCAGGTGCCAGAATATCGCTTTCAGAATATTGCGCACTATCGGCCTTATCGACCGCATCCATCATTTCCGTGGAAATTTTGGGAAAGCCTAATTCGCCGCCAAAATAGTCATAGACCACTCTTGCCGCTGACGGTGCGTTGGGATCGATTATGTGATTATGATCTCCATTCACCCGTACAGTTTCGCTAAGGTGATGGTCAAAACACATGTGAACGCCTTTGACATAGGGCAAATTAGTCGTGACGTCATTGCTGGTAATATCTATTTTGCCCTGCTGTACATCGCGCGGCTCGGCGAAGAGGACATCATCGTCGATCATATCACGTTCAATCAACAATCCACCGGCCACGATACCATCGAAATCAGCTCGAGTTACCAGACGATATTTCTGTTCAGACATTGCTTTCCTACTGTCACTTTGCGTCCCCGAAGATATTGCACTTAAGCTTTGATGCCAAGCGGCAAAATCTCCCTATTATATAGGCCTAAATTCTATAAATTCTACTCAAAATCACTTATTTAGTTTGCCAGCCAACAATTTGATACGCGCCCGCACCGCCGCCTCTTTTTGAGTTTCGCCCAACACCTGATAGGCAAGGGCCAGTTGCCGCCAGCCCTCAATATCGTCAGGTGTTGATTTTAAGCGTTCCGCCAAGCGGTCAACCATGGCGCGGATAAAAGCCTGGCGATCTTGGTCTGTCATATCTTGCGCCGCTTTGACGTCTTCCTCAGATGGGCCGGGGCTCGATCTGACAGCTGCTTTGAGGCTGGGCGGGAAATCTGCAATTTTCAGATTGCCGGCTTCGGCGGCATCGACCAGGCGTTGTCTTACGTTATCCAGCCAGGGTGCACCGACCGGTGAGATCGCGACTAAATCAACCCAAGTCTGAATGGCTTCACCATATTTTTTTTGCCCGGCGAAATCGAGGCCCAGGTAGTAAAGTGCTTTATGTTCACGCGGATTAATTTTTTGGGCTTGCTGAAAATATTTACGGGCCTCGCGATCAAATTTTCCGCCCGCTGCCATAAAGGCCGTTTCGGCAACACTGGCGGCAATATCGGCGCGAGTTACAGCCAATTGGAAAGCGCGTTTGAAGGCGTTTGAGGCTTCCCGGAAGCGTTCCAGTGTCACCAAGGACCGGCCCAACAATAGCCAGCCGTCAAGCTTGTCTGGATTTTCCTCCAGGCGTTTTTGCAAAGCATCCACCAGCCGCGCCATTTCTGCATTGGCTTTAGCCTGTGCAGCAGTTTGTGGCGGCGCAAAACTACGCGTGGCATAGGGCAGATCTGGTTTTTGCGGCGAGCCTAAATGTTGATAAAGAACAAGTGCTGCAAGGGGGATCACGATAATGATGGCGACAAGGAAGCCGAGCTGGACCCTGCCGCTTTCAGTGTCGTCCGTTTCAGGCACTTCCGATTTCTCTAAACGACGGTTAATTTCGACTTTCAAGGCCTCGGCCTCGGTCGTGCTGAGCAAGCCACGCTCAACATCGCTGTCAATTTCGCTGAGCTGGTCCTGGTAGACGATGGCATCATGATCCGCGATCGCTGCCTTTTTGCCACGCCATAACGGCATCACAACAATGGCAAGGGAGATCAGCAGAATTGCTGCGATGACGATCCAGAGGCTCACTTGCCGATTTCCTTATTCAATTCGGCGGCATATTTTTTCTGACGGCGGAAAAACAGGACCAAACCCATCACGCCGATCAGGGCAATGACCACGGGACCAAACCACAACACCAAAGTCGCAGCTTTGACCGGCGGTTTTAGCAAGACAAAATCACCGTAGCGGGAAACGACATAATCAACGACGGCCTGATCGCTGTCACCGGCAACAATCCGGTCACGCACGAGAATCCGGAGATCGCGCGCCAGTTGGGCATCTGAATCATCAATCGATTGGTTTTGGCAGACCACACAGCGCAGGCCTTTGCTGATGGCGCGGGCGCGTTTTTCCAATGCCGGATCTTTCAGGACTTCGCCGGGGTCAACTGCATGAGCGGCAGGCGGCAGTGCCAGGAGCGCCAAAATGATAAGTAAAGTTCTCATTCCTTTCTGAGCGCCTCCAGGATCGGCTTTAAAGTGCGGCTCCAATTTTGCTCAGTGATTGGCCCCAAATGCTTGTAGCGGATGACGCCTTTTTTATCGACGAAGAAAGTTTCCGGAGCACCCGTGACACCGAAGGCTATAGCGCCCCGGCTTTTTGGATCGTCGCCAATCAGTGTATAGGGGTCGCCGAATTTCTTGAGCCATCGCGGGCCTGCTTGACGATCCGGTTCCCGCCAATCGATGCCATAGACCGGCACGATATTTTTTTCTTTTAAATCCATCAAAAACGGATGCTCGATCCGGCAGGAGACACACCAGGAGCCGAAGATATTTACCAGCACCACTTCGCTCTTTAGATCAGCATTGCTGAATCCTTTGTTCGATCCTTCGATAGGAGGCAGCGAAAATTCGGGCACTTTTTGATTGATCAGCACAGATTTCAGGCTCGCGGGATCACGCCCGAGACCGGCGGCAAAATAGACCGCAAGGATTCCCAGGAGCACGAGAGGAATATAATACGCTAACCGGTTCATTCGGCAGGCGCTCCTCCCGGCACTAATTTACTTTTGGCTGGCGCCCCAACCCGGTGGCGGCGGTCACTAAGACTAATGCCAGCGCCTAAAACCATAATCAGCGAACCCGCCCACATCCAGGGCACCAGAGGATTAAAGTAGAGCCGGGTAATGTAGCCGCCACTTGTTTTATCCTGGTCACCGACCACGGCGTAAAGATCGCCAAGGAATGTCGGATGAATGGCCGCTTCCGTCGTTGGCATGCCGCGGGTCGAATAGACGCGTTTTTCAGGCTCTAGAATAAGATTAAAACCGTCGCCTTTGGTCACCGTAAAACGGCCTCGCGTGGCGCGGTAATTTGGTCCCTGAAATTCGTTTACGCTGTCGAGGGTATAGGTGAAACCGGCAACGTTGACGCTATCGCCGAATTTCATGACCTGGATTTTTTCGATCTTCCAGGCGCTAGAGGCGGTCATACCGGCGACGGCGATGGCGAGACCTGCATGAGCCAAGGTCATGCCCCAGCTGGCGCGGGGTTGCCGGACCAGCCTTTTAGCGCTGTCACCCAAAGGCACCTGGAACAATTTTATGCGCCCGGCAAGCTCGATCAGTGTTGCGACGAACAGCCAGATCGCCAGGGCGATGCCAAAAGTGGCCAGGGCGCTGGCACGGTCAATGATCATCCAAGTAAGACCGCCACCAATTACGGCGATAACAGCGGCTATTTTGAATTGTCCCGAGGCGCTCGATATATCGCCGCGTTTCCATTTGAGGAAGGGTGCGATGCCCATAACCATAATCATCGGGATCATCATCGGCACAAAGACGCTCTCAAAATAGGGCGCGCCGACCGATACTTTGCCGAGCTCGAGCACATCAATGAACAGCGGATAAAGCGTGCCCAGTAATACCGAAGCGGCAGCGACGGTCAGCAGGAAATTATTGAGCAGCAGGCCGCCTTCGCGGGAAACCGGCTGGAACAGGCCGCTACCTTTGAGGCTTGGGCCACGCCAGGCAAAAAGCGCAAAGGCGCCACCAATCGTGACCACCAGCAGCAATAAAATAAAGACGCCGCGGGTCGGGTCGGAGGCAAAGGCGTGGACCGAGGTAATAACACCGGAGCGCACCAGGAAGGTACCCAAGAGGCTTAATCCAAAAGCAATGATGGCGAGAAAGATCGTCCAGCTTTTGAGGGAGTCGCGTTTTTCAGAAACGATGGCCGAATGCAGCAGGGCGGTTGCTGCCAGCCACGGCATGAAGGAGGCGTTCTCAACCGGGTCCCAAAACCACCAGCCGCCCCAACCGAGCTCGTAATAGGCCCACCAGGAACCGAGCACGATACCAGCGGTCAAAAATCCCCAGGCTGCCAGCGTCCAGGGCCGTACCCAACGCGCCCAGGCGGCATCGACACGGCCTTCGATCAGGGCGGCGACGGCAAAGGAAAAGGTGATCGAGAGCCCGACATAACCGAGATACAAAAGCGGTGGGTGAAAAGCGAGGCCTGGGTCCTGCAAGAGAGGATTCAAGCCATTGCCGTTAACCGGTGCAGGTGACAGGCGGGCAAAAGGGTTCGAGGTCAGCAGCACAAAGGCCAGAATACCGGTGGCGATCAATGCCTGCACGCCGAGGACCCGTACTTTTAAGGACGGCCTGAGATTTTTACCAAAGGCCGCAATGGCCCCGCCATAGAGCGCCAGGATCAAGGCCCAAAGCAGCATTGAGCCTTCATGATTGCCCCAGACGCCGCTGATTTTGTAGAGCATCGGCTTGGCGGTGTGTGAGTTCTGGGCGACATTAAGGACGGAAAAATCTGACGTCACAAAAGCCCAGGTCAGCGCCACAAAGGAAAACGTCACCAAGGCCAATTGTATCAGTGCAGCCGGGGCGGCAATCGCCATCAAAGAGGCATCCCTGCGGTGGGCGCCGATCATCGGCAGCGTACCTTGCAGGCCAGCGACAAACAGCGCCAGGATAAGAGCGAAATGGCCGGTTTCGACGATCATCTAATTAACCTTTGCCTCGGCCCCTGCAAAAGGGCGCGATCATACAGCCAGCATTTCCTCCCCCCTTGCGGGGGAGGAGTAAGGTGGGGGGATGAGTAAATGGACCTCATTATTTTGACCCCCCATCCCAACCTTCCCCCGCAAGGGGGGAAGGGGTTTGGTTCGGATTCACCATCATCAAACAGTTCACTATTCTCAAACTATTATTTTAATTCTATTTCTCTTTAGCGGCGGGCTTCCATTGCCCGGATTTTTTTAAGGCTTCAGCAACCTCCGGCGGCATATAGGTCTCGTCATGTTTGGCGAGCACTTCGGTGGCAATAAAAACTGCATTATTGTAGCGCCCTTCGGCGACGATGCCTTGGCCTTCCCGGAAAAGATCCGGCAAAAGTCCCCGGAACTCTACCACAATGGATTTATTAAGATCGGTCACTTTGAAGCGATTGGTCGCGCCATCGGCAGTTTTACTGACGCTGCCTTCTTCGACCAGACCGCCGACCCGGAGCCGTTGGGTGGGCTTAAGTTCGTTTTTAGCAAATTTCTCAGTGATCTCTGTTGGGCTGTGGAAGAACACGATATTGTCTTCAAAAGCGGTCAGAATAAGCGCCGCTGCAGCACCCAGAAACAGGAGGCCCAGCGCAATAAACGATAGCCGCCGGTGTTTACGCTTCATCGCCATTGGCTACCTCCCCGCTTTGCAGAGCATTCAATTCAGCGTCCGATGTTTTCAGAAAACGCTGGCTTTGGATCAAAATACCGATCAGCACCACCGCCGACAGACCAAAGGCCGACCAAATAAAGGCGCCATATCCGCCCATGTTTAAAAATTCTGCCATTGTTCTATCCTTCTGCCTGGCGAATACGCAAGGCGCGTACTTTATTGGCATTGAGCTCGGCGCGGGTACGGATAAACAGCACCCAGAAATAAAATGCCGTATAGCCGACGGCCATTAACAATAGTGGCGTCAGCATGCTCGGGTGAACCGCCGGGCCATCCATTTTGACGACACTCGCCGGCTGATGCAGGGTGTTCCACCAATCCACTGAGAATTTTATAATCGGCACATTGATGACACCAACAATCGAAAGAATGGCTGCCGCGCGAGCGCCCCGGCTCGGCTCGTCAAAGGCATTGTAAAGCACCATGTAGCCGAGATAGAGAAAAAACAGGATCAGCACCGAGGTCAGACGTGCATCCCAGACCCACCAGGTACCCCACATCGGCTTGCCCCAAAGCGAGCCGGTGGCGAGGGCCAGAAAGGTAAAGCAGGCGCCGATGGGAGCCGTCGATTTGGCGACGATATCGGCCACCATATGCCGCCAGATTAAGGCGACTGCGCTGGATGCCGCCAGGGCGACATAACAAAACATCGCCATCCAGGCCGCCGGCACATGAACATACATCATGCGCACGGTCTCGCTCTGCTGATAATCAGGTGGCGATTGGAACAGCGAATAATAAAGACCCGCGCCCATGGCAAGGAGTGTGACGACCATCGCAATTGGCTGCAGCTTTGACGTCAGCCGCAAAAAACGGGTCGGATTGGCGAAATAATTAAACATGTTCCTCGATCACGATCTTAGTTAATTCGTGGGGCCTATTTTTCGGTACTGGATATAGCTTATTTTCGCCAGATGCAAATTGATCTTACTCAATAATACATTACTTTTTGGTAATAATTTTGTGCTCATTCCGCAGCTTGGCGAAGGGCTGCTGCACTGGCCCAGGGGCAGAGCGCAAAGGAGGCCAAAAGCAATCCGCCCAAGACCAGCAATTGCGGTTTGCTCGGCAGATCGGTGAGGGCGGCATCGACTGCGCTGACACCAAATATCAAGGTGGGGATGAAGAGCGGTAAGATCAATAGGGACAGCAAAACACCGCTCCTCCGCGCCCCTAAAATCAAAGCCGCGCCAATGGCGCCGATCAAGCTGAGCGTCGGGGTGCCGAGCGCCAAAGCTGCCAGCAAGACGCCATAACCTGACGCTTCCATGTTCAATAACAACGCCAATAACGGCGAGACGATGATCAACGGCAAGCCCGTGGTCAGCCAATGCGCAATCGTTTTAGCCAGCACCAAAAGCTCCAGCGGTTGCGGCGTTAAGATCAGCAAATCGAGGCTGCCATCTTCAAAATCGCTCTGGAACAGGCGGTCCATCGACAGCATGGCAGACAGCAGAGCCGCCACCCAGATGACGCCGGCGCTGATGCGGGTCAGGATGCCAGGCTCCGGCCCAACACCAAGTGGAAACAAGACAACGACCAAAACAAAAAACATCACCACCATCATGCTGTCGGCGCCATGGCGGATAGCGAGGCGCAATTCGCGTTGGATCAAACTTGTGAAGACTTGCAGGAAGGCGCTCATGCCATATTTTCCATAGGCGCGCTCTTATTGTTGGTAAACTCAGAAATATCGAGCACGTTGGTGTCTGGGCTCAATTCCTCATGGGTGGCGACCGCAACCAGCCCGCCTTTTTCCTGATGTGATGAAATCGCTGTCCTGAGTGCGGCGACCGAGGCTTTATCCAGAGAATTAGCCGGTTCATCCAGCAGCCAAAGCGGCGCCGGGCTGGCGCAAAGGCGGGAAAGGTTAAGCCGCTTGCGCTGACCGGCGGATAAAAACCGCGCCGGCAAAGTGGCAAGATGGCTGAGCGAAAATGTCTCAAGCGCCTCTCTTACGGCCCGCTTCTCTGCATCAACACCACTCATTTCGGCCCAAAAAGTGACATTCTCCTCGACTGTCAGCGCCGTTTTAATGGCATCCTGGTGGCCAACATAATGCAGCAGACCGCGGAAAGTTTCCGCATCCTCCTTGGTGCTTCCGCCATTCCACAACAGCTCTCCGCTGACCGGGCGCAATAAACCCGCCATCAAACGCAAAAGCGTTGATTTGCCGCTGCCATTGGGACCACGCAAATAAAGCACTTCGCCCTCGCCAATCGTAAAGGCGAGTTTGGCGAAGACCACACGCTCTCCGCGAATACAGGTTAGATCAGTGCCGGAAAATTCAGCCATGGCCCATAGATATCTGAGGAAGGGCCGCTAGACAATAAGATTAAAAAACAGTTCGGTGGTTGGCCTTGATCAACTTACCGCCGTCAGCAATTTATTTTCTTCTGATTGCACCAAGGGTGCAGCTTTTTGCAGGAAGGTCAGCCATTCCGGGATTTGAAAAAGCTCATCCCGGCGGGCCAGCCGGTCTTCGTATGACTCGTACTCCCAAATGAGAATGACCTGATTGGGATCGCCGACGTCCTGGCGGTAAAATCCCGCTAATTTGCCGCCGACCGGCAACTGGATAGGCAGGCCCTCGTCCTGGTAGAGCTTGGCAAAGGCGGCGGCTTGGCCCGGATGGGTGGTGTAAAGACGCATTTCGATGAGCATGGATACTGTTCCTCTCGGCTAATTATTGCGATACTTTAGGGGCGGGTTTCATTGTTTGACAAGGGCGGGACTTAAATGACGACAGTTTTGGTTTTATTTCATAGCGTGACCGGCAGCACCT
>CAZMHI010000068.1:0-9241 GCA_964566055.1 uncultured Rhodospirillaceae bacterium | reverse complement strand
ACGATCGGCATTGTTCCCTGGAAACTGGAAGCCGGCAGCACCTACCGGCTCGCCGAAGCGATTGCGGCGGGTGTCGAGAACGTTGAAGGCTGCGAGGCAATTCTGCGGCGGGTGCCAGAAATAGAAGGCTCTTCTGTGATCTTCGGTGGCAATGATATGGCCGAGCCCCGGGCACAATTTGAGCATATCCCAGAGGCTAAAATCGAAGATTTAATCGCGCATGATGCCCTTGCCATCGGCACCCCAGTCTATTTCGGCGCGCAAAGTTCGGGCTTACGCTTCTTCCTGGATCAAGCAGGTAAATACTGGATGGAAGGTGCGTTGACCGGCACACCAGCGACCGCCTTTGCCGGGGCGGGTTCAGGGGCCGGAAGGGAGGCTGCCTTGATGTCGCTTTGGAGCACCTTCGCTGTCTTTGGTTTGACCATTGTACCTTTGGGCACCCGGGCGCAAAGTGAAACACCCAGTGATCAGGTTACCGGCACCACGCCGTTTGGCGCAGCAACAATCTCCGGCGGCGATGGCGAGCGGCCATCTGACGCTGAGCTTGCCGCCGCCCGCATTCAGGGTCAGGCCTTGGCGGAGATAGCGTTAAAATTGAAAACCGGCTAAAAAAAGCGGCTGGAAAGAGGTGTCTCAGGGGGGGACGCTTTCCAGCCGTTAAGGTGTGGCAGATAAGTCTGCCTATAGGGGGTAAGAGAGCCAGAGTGTTTGCCGATAGATCGGCGACTCTCTTGATATCAGGAGGCCTGATAGAGTTGCATTAGAGGGCTCAAATGTGGCGACAATATGCAGCAATTATAACGTTTTCGTGTCTTTATGTGACAATGCCCAGCCAGTTTCGGCCAATTTTTTCCTGCTAGGGTTTGAAAAACGCCTTGTCATGGTGTAGGCAAGGCCCCAATTCGAAAATACACCTTTACGATCACCAAATTTGGAGGAGTGCCGCATGTCCAAAGTCGGCCAGGATACCCTTAATACCCGCCGTTCCCTAAGCGCCGGTGGCAGAGATTACGATTATTTTAGCCTTGAGGCCGCATCAGAAGCCGGCCTCGGCGATATTTCCCGTCTGCCGTTTTCCTTGAAAGTTCTGTTGGAAAATCTGCTGCGTTATGAAGACGGCACAAGCGTTACCGTTGATGATGTCAAAGCCTTGGGCGCCTGGCTTGAAAACAAAAGCTCGGACCGCGAAATCGCCTACCGGCCTGCCCGTGTCCTGCTGCAGGATTTCACCGGCGTGCCGGCGGTGGTTGATCTGGCAGCGATGCGCCAGGCGATGGTCGATCTTGGCGGCGATCCACAAAAAATTAATCCGCTGAGCCCGGTTGATTTGGTGATCGACCACTCAGTGATGATTGATAGTCATGGCAGCAACGACGCTTTCGACGCCAATGTTGAAAAAGAGTTTGAGCGCAACCAGGAACGCTATGAGTTCCTGCGCTGGGGCTCCGAAGCCTTTGATAATTTCCGCGTGGTGCCACCTGGAACCGGCATCTGCCACCAGGTAAATCTTGAGTTCCTGGCGCAAACCGTTTGGACCGATGACGTGGACGGCAAGACCGTGGCTTATCCCGATACCCTGGTAGGTACCGATAGCCATACGACCATGGTCAACGGTCTGGCAGTACTGGGCTGGGGTGTCGGCGGTATCGAAGCCGAGGCTGCCATGCTCGGCCAGCCGGTCTCGATGCTGATCCCGGAAGTCATTGGTTTTAAGCTTACCGGCGAAATGAAAGAAGGCACCACGGCCACCGATCTCGTGCTGAAGGTCGTGCAGATGCTGCGTGAAAAAGGCGTGGTTGGTAAGTTTGTCGAATTCTATGGCCCGGCGCTTGATAATCTCGCTCTGCCGGACCGGGCGACGCTGGCCAATATGGCGCCGGAATATGGCGCCACCTGCGGCATTTTCCCGATTGATGACGAAACCATCCGTTTCTTGAAATTTACCTCGCGGGATGCCGATCGGGTGGCCCTGGTCGAAGCCTACGCCAAAGCTCAAGGTATGTGGCGTGATGCGTCGACGCCGGACCCGGAATTCACCGATACGCTGGAGCTTGATATTTCAACTGTCGAGCCGTCGATCTCGGGCCCCAAACGGCCGCAGGATCGCATTGCTCTTTCAGATTCTTCCAGCGCTTTTCAAGATGCCCTTGATACTGTTGGCCGCGGTAAAGGCCCGATTGATGCCAAAAACCAAGATTATCAAGTCCAGGACGGCGATGTCGTCATTGCTTCAATTACCTCCTGCACCAATACTTCCAATCCTAGCGTGTTGATGGCGGCGGGTTTGGTCGCCAAAAAAGCCAATGCGCTTGGTTTAAGGCCCAAGCCTTGGGTGAAAACGTCGCTCGCACCCGGCAGTCAGGTGGTCTCCGACTATCTTGAACACGCTGGCCTGCAAGATGATCTCGATGACCTCGGCTTTAACGTCGTCGGCTATGGCTGCACGACTTGTATCGGTAACTCCGGCCCGCTGCCGGAACCGGTTGATGAAGCCATCACCGAAGGTGATCTCACAGTTTGTGCGGTGCTCTCCGGTAACCGGAACTTCGAGGGCCGCATTCACGCTCAGATTAAAACCAATTATCTGGCCTCACCGCCCTTGGTGGTGGCCTACGCCATTGCCGGTTCGATGACCCGCGATCTTTATAATGATCCACTGGGCAAAGACAAAGACGGCAATCCGGTGTATCTCAAAGATATTTGGCCGACCAATCAGGAAGTCAGTGATGCGGTGATGAACCACATTTCACCGGACATGTTCGCAACGCGCTATGGCGAGGAAGTCTGGAAAGGTCCGCAACAATGGCAGGACATCCAGGCCGAAGGTTCCGAGACTTATGATTGGCAGGAAGCGTCGACTTACGTCAAATATCCGTCTTTCTTTGAAGGCATGGCAGCCGAAGCCGGTGACTTCGCCGATATCGAAGGTGCGCGCGAACTGGCTGTGTTGGGCGACTCTATTACGACCGATCACATCTCACCGGCCGGCGCCATTAAAGAAGACAGCCCCGCCGGCGCTTATCTTACGGATCGTCAGGTCCGCACCCAGGACTTTAATTCGTTCGGTTCCAGGCGCGGCAATCATGAAGTGATGATGCGCGGTACTTTCGCCAATATTCGCATTAAAAACGAAATGGCGCCCGGCACAGAAGGCGGTGTCACCATTCATCAACCCTCTGGTGAACCAATGTCGATCTATGATGCGGCTGTAAAGTACGCTAATGACGGCGTGCCGCTGGTAATCGTTGGCGGCTCGCTATATGGCAATGGCTCGTCCCGCGACTGGGCGGCCAAGGGCACGACGCTTTTGGGCGTTAAAGCCGTTATCGTCGAAAGCTTTGAGCGCATTCACCGCTCCAATCTGGTTGGTATGGGTGTGCTGCCTTTGCAATTTAAAGAAGGCCAGGACAGAAAAACCCTTAATCTTGATGGCACGGAAGTTTTTGACATCACCGGTATTAAAGATGGCATCGACCCCCGCATGGATGTGCCTTGTAAGATCACCCGAGCAGATGGCTCGACGGAAGAAATTCAACTGCTGTGCCGGATCGATACCGCTGATGAAGTTGAATACTATCGTCACGGCGGCATTCTCCAGTATGTGCTGAGGGATTTGAACGCGGCTTAAGCTGTTTTATTAAAATGAACAGTTAGGTATCTCACGCAATTGTTAGTGGAACGCGGCTCAAAGGGGTCGCGTTTCCTGCTTTTAGGTACATTCTCACCGGCATGTGATTGGCGGTTGATAAGCGTCTACGCTATCTCTGATATATGAATTTTATAAAAACAATAAGCCGCAATATCTTGTTAGCTCTTGTGGTACTGACAATCACGATTGGTTCTGTTTTTGCGGGTGACCCGACGCGTCATCGTGGATTGACGGTGGTCGAGCTTTATACCTCGCAAGGCTGCTCGTCTTGCCCGCCGGCGGATGCGCTGCTCGGTAAATTGGCGAAAATGGACGGCATTCTGGCACTTTCTTTCCATGTTGATTATTGGGATTACATTGGCTGGAAAGACCCCTTCGCGAAGCCCATCAACTCTCAACGCCAGCGCGAATACTCCCGAATATTCCGGAAATCTTACGTCTATACGCCGCAGATGGTAATCCACGGCATGGCTGAAGTAACCGGCTCGAATGCGGCAGCGATCCGGGTCAGTATCAAACACGCTAAATTGGCGCCGGATGTGCCGATAAAATTGGTCCGTATGGGATCGGGTGATCTGAAAATCCGGATTGCGCGTGGGCGCCAACCCGGACGGGCAGCGGTATGGCTGGTGTTCTACGATCCCATTCACAGCACAAAAATTCGCCGGGGTGAAAATCGTGGGGTAAAGCTGAACAATTACAATGTCGTGCGACTGTTGAAAAAAATTGCGGATTGGCGCGGTCAAAGATTGGCGCTGACCATTCCGGCGGCTGAGCTTAAAGATCACAAGGGTCAGGGCTGTGCCGTATTTTTGCAAAATGCGCAGAAAGGACCAATCCTTGGGGCGGCGAGCATTCAATTGGCGCAAAATAACAAGTGAATTCAACTTAAAGTATTTTATTGATCGATCGATCAATAAGGGTTGATCGGGGGGAGTTCTTAAGCGATAATAAAATTCATTACAGAGTTACCCCAGAGGTGATCCTGGAATTCTGCATGCTCTTCCCCCCATTTTGAGCGAAAGAAATGGATCACCCTTCGAGCGGCTTGGCCTTTTTGGTCAAGCCGCTTTTTTTATCGGGCACATATTATTGCGGCACATAAGCCCAAGGAATTTTCTGGCGCGCCTTGCGCTTGCCAATTTGGCCTTTATATTGCGGCCCAATTGGATTTAGAAATGTCTCGTTAGGAATTACAATCAATCATGCCCTCTTTCAGAACTCTTGATGATCTTGATTTGGCCGGTAAGCGCGTGTTGCTGAGGGTCGATATGAATGTGCCGATGCGGGACGGTGTTGTCACTGACCCAGCGCGGATTGAAAAAATTGTGCCGACCATAACTGAAATTCTCAGTAAGGGTGCCGGTATCGTGCTGGCCAGTCATTTTGGCCGTCCTAAAGGCAAAATCGTGCCGGAAATGTCGTTGGAGCCTTTGGCCAAGGTGCTGAGTAGCTATCTGGATACAGACGTTATTTTTTCGGGCGAGGGCGCTCACCTGGCCGAGCCGGGTGAAATCGTGTTGCTGGAGAATTTGCGCTTCAATGCCGGAGAAGAGGGCAACGATCCGGACTTTGCTCAAGATCTCGCCGCCCATGGCGACATTTACGTCAACGATGCCTTCTCCTGCGCCCACCGGGCTCATGCCTCGATTGATGGGGTGGCCCGGCTCCTGCCAGCGGCGGCTGGCCGCTTGATGCAGCAGGAACTGGAAGCTCTCAATCATGCGCTCGAAAATCCGGCGCATCCGGTGGCAGCGCTTGTTGGCGGCAATAAAATTTCGACCAAGCTCAGCGTGCTCGAAAACCTTATCACTAAGGTCGATCACCTGATTGTCGGCGGCGCCATGGCCAACACTTTCTTATTTGCGGCGGGCGTCTCTGTCGGCAAATCTTTGTGCGAAGAAGAGATGGCGGAAACGGCGCGTGATATCACCGCCAAGGCCAAAGATGCCGGTTGTGAGATCCATTTGCCAGTCGATGCCGTGGTCGCGAGTGCCTTAGAGGCGGGCGCGGCCACCGCAACTGTCGCCATTGATGCGGTGCCGGCAGATCAGATGATCCTGGATGTCGGGCCTGAGACGGCTGCTGCCATCTCAGCACTGCTGAGCGATTGCAAAACGCTGGTTTGGAACGGCCCTCTCGGCGCTTTTGAGTTTGAGCCCTTTGATCAAGGCACCAATACGGCTGCCCAAGCCGCCGCCAAGCTCACTCAGGCAGGCTCTCTCTTAAGTGTGGCCGGTGGTGGCGATACCATGGCAGCCCTTGCCAATGCCGGGGTTACAGAGACTTTCTCCTATATCTCGTCAGCCGGCGGCGCTTTCCTCGAATGGCTCGAAGGCAAAACCCTGCCGGGCATTGCGGTGTTGATGGAGTAATCCCTTACTCGTCGATCCCTAAAAAAACTAATATTGTGACCACTATCACTGAGGGATTTTGATCAGCGTGTTAGTTTCTGAGGAAAATAACCTTGGTAATCAATCAGGATGCGCTTCAATTAGTTCGGGAGACTAAGAATGCGATACGAAACTGTTTGGGATGAAGGACTAAAATTTTTCTTTGTTGTCGATGCACTCTGCGCCAATAAGCGCAAATCGGCCCATTGGACCTCTTGGGAAGCAAATAAAAAGAGAGACAAATTGGAGCATGTCCATGCGCTGCTCGATGGCAAAGCCTCCAATACCAGTCCAGGAATGTCTCACTGTAATTCCGCCATCTATCATTAAGCCAGACCGAAAACTTATTAAGATATAGTGTCTTGAAAAGTCTGCTTTACCTCGGAAAGCGGACATTCCCAAGGTAGGGCCATAGAATCTGCTCCTGACCCAAAGCCGACATTAACTTAATTGGTCAGAATTTAAGTCAAACATATTGATCTGGTTCAAATTCTTCGATCAATTTCTCTAAGATCGGCACTGTAACGGTTTTTTTTGAAAATTTAACGATGCCTTCGGTCTCCATATCATGAATTGTCCGAGATACTGTTTCAGGAGATGTGCCAATCATGGCCGCAATATTTGATCTAGTCGTGGGCAATTCAAATCGAATTGGTTCGATTCGGTCTTTAGCTGCATATTTGTCCAGCAATACTGTTAGTAGGTGGGCAAAACGTGCCCGCACCGATAACGTCACATTGTGCAATATGTTTTCTTCTGCTTCACCAAGTGAAGTAGACATTTTCTTTAAATAACGAAGACCTAGTGCAGGATTCTGATTTAATAATGAACGCACAGTGGAAGAGTTGATAAAACAAACCCGGCTTGGTTCAAGTACTTCAGCGCTTGTCCTTAAATTCTCTCCCGCCAAAAGGGCTCGGTAACCTAGAGTTTCACCAGGAGAGCACAGATACAAAAGTACTGAGTTCCCGTTGGCATCGTATTTTCTAACTCCTATTAGCCCGGATTCAATACAATACACTCCTTTGCAATCTTCACCTTCGGAGAATATTGACTCACCGGCAATATAATCACGGGTGGTCCGACCGCGACTGAGGAGTTCAAGCTCTTCATCGCTTAGAATACACCATTCAGTACTTTTACGATTTTGACAGGTAAAACAATTTGTCCCCAAATTGGAGCCATCAGAATATGTCACTGTAAATTTTCCTAAATTGAATACTATATTAATCAATACTCAATTTTAGAATAATTACAATATGCAAAATAGATGAGTTTATTCAACTAAAAATTACCTCATACTTGATTACTTAATACAGCTTATGTCCTCTTTACCACCGCTAATAGAGGACGCTTTGACACCATCTGAATGGCGACTGCTTTATCCCCGAAATCGAGCGTTTCCGATAGAAATTTCGTAGCCACGCACGGGGTATAACAGTCACCAAGCGAATTTGAGTTTAATCATGGCGATAGTTCGGGTAAAGTTGATCGAGCATACCCAAAGTGCAACCTGAAAGAAAAATAACGGCTGGCCAAACGGACCCAAAATTGGTTGCTACGGGATTTTCGTTTCCCCCCAAATTGGGAAAACGATATGCACTGAGGAGACTCGGTCGGCGATGCCAAAGAACAGTGATCAATACGATGACATCATTGCCAGACGCGAACATCGGTTGGCGGGAATGCTTTCAGTCGCTCCCGATGCCATTATCGCGATCGGCAACGACGGGAGGATTCGCGTCTTTAACACTGGTGCCGAGAAGCTGTTTGGCCACCAATCCGCCGAAATCATTGGCCGGTCACTGGATGAGCTAATCCCCGACCGCTTCAGGGTAGCGCATGCCGAACACGTAGAACGATTCCGTGCCTCATCGGAACAAAGCCGGCTGATGACCGAGCGTAATGAGATTGTCGGTGTTCGCGCGGACGGTTCGGAATTCCCGGCTGAGGCCTCAGTATCCAAGTTGGAAATCGATGGTGAAATCATAATGACGGTAATGCTGCATGACGTGAGCGCGCGAAAACAGGTCGAGGCTGATCTTATCGCCGCCAAAGAGCAGGCTGAATTGGCCCTTATACAGGCCGAGAAGATGGCTGCGCTCGGCACCTTAGCCAGCGGCATTGGACATGAGATCAACAACCCTCTCTACGCAATCTTGGGTGCTGCCGAAGCTGTTCGCGATGGTGACAACCTGTCCCGCAGTCAGGAACACGCACGGGACATCGTTGGATATTGCAATCATATCTCGGAGATCATCAGAAATCTGACCGGATACGTACGACCCGCGGACAAACACGGCCTAGAACCGGTCGACATTAACGCCTTGATCACCGAAGCAGTTGCAATGGCCCAGCTATCACCGTTTACGGATATGATCGAGATCGACCAGCATTTCGGAGCTGTGCCGGAAATTTCCGCCAAGTCCGAGGACATCCAGCAAGCTCTTTTCAATGTCATCCGCAATGGACTGCAAGCAATGGGCAGTGAAGGAAGATTGGAGATCGAGAGCGATCTCAAGGGAGAGCAAGTGTCGGTGAGGATTCGCGACACCGGCAATGGAATCGCTCCTGGTGACTTGGCAAAAATCTACGATCCGTTCTTCACCACCAAAGGCCCAGACGAAGGCGAAGGAATTGGACTTTTTGTAGTCCAGCAGATTGTCAATAAATACGACGGCACCATCGAATTCAACAGTGAGGTAGGCAAAGGGACGACATGTACCATCGAATTTCCGATCCGAAATCAAAATAAGGAGGCCGGTTGATATGAAACACAAGATCTTGGTGATCGATGATGAAGAAGATATCCGCAAGACTATAAGCCTGCAGCTCGAAGGGACCAACTTTGAGATTATTGAAGCCGCGGACGGCGAGAAGGCTATACAGGTACTCAGCAATGAGAACATCCTGGAAGTCGATGTGATCATCTGCGATGTCCGCATGCCCAAGCTCAACGGCATTGATGCGATTGCCTATTTTCGTGAAAATTATCCGTCGACCCCGATCATTGTGCTGACCGGGTATCCAGACGTTCAATTATCGGTCGACTTTATGAAAGAGGGCGTGGTCGATTACCTGGTTAAGCCGGTGGAAAAAGACAAGCTGGTAGAGGTCGTAAACAAAGCCGCTCGGCAACATATTATTTTCAGTGGGTCTCAGCCGAAAGTATGATTATTTGGAACGTCCGCTTCTG
>CAZMHI010000067.1:0-25808 GCA_964566055.1 uncultured Rhodospirillaceae bacterium | reverse complement strand
TCATGCGATTCTGTAACGCCCGAACCATTCCGCAGGAACTTGAGGAACGCTGGTTTCCGGTCATCTTCGACCGTTATGAAGCAAGGCCTGACAGTTGCGGCCATGGCTTCAGGCGCGGTGGTTTTGGTCTGATCCGAGAATTGGTGATCCAAACCGATATCGTTATGACCATTCACGGCGACCGTGAGATCCATACACCGTTCGGCATCTCCGGCGGTCTAAATGGCGGCGGTTCAACTTTGATTGTTAATAAAGGCACTGATGATGAGTTTGATGCCGGTATGTATGCGACCGGTGTGAAGCTCAAGAAGGGCGATAAAATCTTTTATGGTTCTTCCGGCGGCGGTGGCTTTGGCGATCCTTTGGAACGTGAACCGGAGCTGGTGCTCGACGATGTCATTGATGAATGGCTGACCATCGAGGCGGCTGAGGAATATTACGGCGTTGTCATTGAAGAGATCGATGCTGAAGCAGCTGACTACCGGATCAATGAAGAAAAGACCAAGGTAGCGCGGGATGTCTTGCGCCAAAAAGGCTTCACGGAGGGGACCGGTGCTTTCGAGATTAATGTTCTCGGCAAGGACATCAAGCCGGAACGTATTCCGTCGGAAGAAGAGGTCCGCTCCCACTTGGCGATCTCTCGTCCGCCAGGCTGGTAATTTAATTAACTGACAGGACCAACAGTTAATTGTTATCGCGGATGCTCAGCTTTGTATTACTAAGCTCAGTGTCCGCGATTTCGTTTGCAGTGTGATTTAGTGAGGGGAGGGCACGGTGTCTGACGAGTTGCCTAAAGTTTATGAAACCGTGGTGCATATGCTGGCTGCGGCTGGCGAAAACGCCGGCGATGCCTGCGCTCTGAGTTTTGAGGGGCGGGATTTATCTTATACACAATATGTCCGCTCAGTTGGTGGTTTTGCCACGGAACTTGTTGGACTGGGCGTGAGGGGCGGGCGGGTTGCGCTGGTGTGTGGTAACTCCCTGGAAATGGCAATTGCCCTGTTTGCTGTCCACGCGGCAGGTGCGCAAGCCGTGCCGATTAACCCGATCTATACCGCCCGGGAAATGACCCATATTCTAGAAGATTCTGATCCGACCGTGGTTGTCTATGATGACGAAACCGCTGCAGTTGTCGAGCCTTTGATTAAAGAGCTTGATATTTCCGAGGGCATTTTGGTGGGCGGAAATGGCCGCTTGCTGGATAGCTGGCGGGATGATGAGGCGGCCAAATTGCCGGAGCCCATGCCCGGCCCGGATGACTTCGCCACGCTTCAATATACCGGTGGCACCACCGGTCTGCCCAAAGGGGTCAACATCACCCACGGCCAGATGTCGGTGAACCTTAGTCAGCGCGAAGCTTTTCTGCCGACCCGGCCCGATAATGAGACGGTGATCTGCATCATGCCGCTGTTTCATGTCTTCGCCAGTTCGATGTGCCTGCATTTGACGGCCTATTGCCGGGGGCGGCTGATCATTTTGCCGCGCTACCATCCGGATGTTGTGCTGAATATTATCGAGCAGGAAAAAGTAACGCGCCTGCCGGCTGGCCCCACGGTCTTTAACGGCCTGATGGGATTTGAAGGTTTTGCGGGCCGGGATTTTTCTTCTTTGGTGACGGCCTATTCCGGCTCGGCGCCGTTGCCCGAAGAAACCTTAAAGCAGTGGGAGGAGTTAACCGGTTGTCCGATCCTTGAAGGCTACGGTCAAAGCGAGGCTGGGCCAGTGCTGACCTATGTCGCCGAGGGAGATGTTCTTGTCCCCGGTTCGGTGGGCAGAGCAATCCCCGAAACCGAAATTCAAATTGTTGATACAGAGTCCGGCACCACTATCTTGCCGCCCGGCAAACAAGGTGAGATACGGGCACGCGGCCCCCAAATTATGTCCGGTTATCGCAACCGTCCAGAAGAGACAGCCGAAGCTTTACGGGATGGCTGGCTCTATACCGGTGATATTGGTGAGCTCGATGAAGACGGTATTCTATATATCAGGGACCGCAAAAAGGATATGGCGATTGTCGGCGGCTATAATGTATATCCACGTGAGATTGATGAAGTGCTGTTTGCTCATCCGGCGGTGCTTGAAGCCGCCGCCGTCGGTGTGCCGGATGACTACCGGGGCGAAGTGATCCGCGCTTTGGTCGTGCTTAAGCCGGGTGAGCTTGTGACTGAGGACGCCTTGCTTGTCTACTGTCAGGAAAATCTCGCCAAATACAAAGTGCCGGCGATGATTAATATCGTTGACGATATTCCCAAAACCACAGTCGGCAAAATCGACAAGAAAGCTTTACGCGAACTCGCCACAGGCTAAGTGCAGCCGGTTTAGTTACTGTTTGAGGCGCGGGAAGACGTGGCGGACGTTGTCTTCGAATATCTGTTTCTTTTCGTCTGCATCCAGCCAGTCAATCGCATCGACATAGCGTTTGGTGTCATCATAATTGAACCCGGTCTCGGGATCGATGCCACGCACGGCGCCAACCATTTCCGAAGCAAACAGTATATTTTTGGTCGGAATGACTTTGGTCAGCAGATCAATGCCGGCCTGATGATAGACGCAGGTATCGAAAAAGACGTTATCCAGCAGCAATTCATCCAAGGGCGGTCGGCCCATATCCTGAGCCAGACCCCGGTAGCGGCCCCAATGATAGGGCACTGCACCTCCGCCATGGGGAATAATGAATTTCAGCTTGGGGAAATCTTTAAATAAATCAGAAGTTACGAATTGCATAAAAGCCGAGGTGTCGCCGTTCATATAGTGCGCGCCCGTGAAATGGAAATTGGGGTTGCAGGATGCACTGACATGGATCATGCCAGGCACATTGAGCTCTTCCATTTTCTCCCACAGCGGATACCACCACTCATCAAATAAGGGCGGATCGGTCCAATAGCCGCCAGACGGATCAGGATTAACATTGCAGCCGATGAAACCAAGCTCGTTAATGCAGCGCTCCAGTTCGGGAACGCAATTGGCCGGTGGCACGCCCGGGGATTGTGGCAGTTGGCAGACACCGACAAAATTATTGGGGTAGAGATCGACCACACGTTTGACCATATTATTGCAGGCGATTGACCAATGTTCACTGGTCGTCGCATCGCCGATGTGATGGCCCATACCTGCCGCGCGCGGTGAAAAAATCGTCAGATCAGTGCCGCGCTCGCTTTGCAGTTTAAGCTGAGCGCCTTCGACGGACTCCCGGATTTGATCATCGGAGACCTTGATATCGGCCATTGCCGGCGAATGGTTATGATCATCCAGCCCGGCGATCTGACTGTCGCGATAATCCTGCAGCTCTTTGGGAGACGTCGTGTAGTGTCCATGACAATCAATAATCATTTTACTCTCATCCTAGCGCCGACACTTTCGGCATAATTTCGGTTCTAAACAATTCGAGGGAACGCATGGCATCTTCATGGGCCATGTTACCAAAGTAAAATTGGCAAATCATGTAATTAACACCCAACTCCTCGACTTGGCGTTCAATCTCAGCCGCCACAGTAGCGGGATCGCCGACGATATCAGTGCCAATTTTAATGGCCGATTGAACGTCCTTTAAAATGCTGCGGGCAAAGGCCGGGCCTTCAACTTTATTATCGACCCATAATTTCATCAAACTGGTGTGCCAGCGGGAATAAGCGGGCTCAGCAATTCTCATCGCCTCCTCCATGGTTTCGCCAACCACGATATGGCGGCTGATGCCAATAGCCGTGCCGCCCGGAAAATCTAGGGCTGGACCGGACGGGCCGCTGCATTTGGCATAGCCTTCTTTGTAGTTATCAATGGCTCGCTTGGCGTTTTCCATACCGCCCAGGGTGACAAAGTTATAACCGCCCTCACCAATGATCGGCGCCACATCCGGATTTGACGACGGGTACCAGATCGGCGGCAGGGGGTCTTGCAGAGGTCGCAACTCCATCGGCACATCTTTATATTGGAAATGTTTGCCGTCATGATCCAAGACATCGTGGGTTAGGCCGTATTTAACTGCTTCGAGCGCATCCAAGAAAATTTCGACAGAAGAGGCCGGATCTACTTTGTGAAAATTCAGCTCAAAAGGAGAGACGCCGCGGCCCACACCGACATCCAGGCGGCCATGAGACAGATGATCCAGGATCGATATTTCCTCGATCAAGCGCAGCGGGGAATAAAGCGGCAGCAGATACACCAGCGGGCCAAGCCGGATTGTTGAGGTGGCGTTGGCGACAGCGCCTAAATAGACTCCGGGCACCGGCACTAAATTCAGCGGTGTCGCATGGTGTTCGGCGACGTGGTAGCTGTAAAAACCGGCGGCTTCAACGGCTTTGACATATTCCAGTCTTTTGTCCAAGAGCTCGCTGAGTACCAAATCCGAGCGGTCGACATGGTCAAATATTCCAAACTTCATCGGCTAAAATCCCCCTAAAACTTTAAGATTTAATCATGCTCCAGCGACCGGATGGGCATCTATGAGTATAAAAGCGATACGGCAGGGATCAGTTCCCCGGTTGACCCAGGCATGATTGTTGCCGCGTTGGACCACGACATCGCCGGCTTTGAGGTGGACTTCATCCTCATCAACAAACATATCTATTTCGCCCGACATGATAATCGCGTAGTCGACCGAATGGGTTATATGCATACCGGGATGGCGAGCGCCGTCATGTTGCTCGGCGCCGACCTTGGCCAGATATTCAAGTTCTTCGCTGGCGCCGTCTTTACCTTCCGGGGCAAATTCAACGACCCTGAAAATCGAGCCATTGGGCGGAGGCGGTATACCGATCTCCTGATCGGCGGTATCTTCGCTGCCCTCATTGCTGGCGGGTGCGCTGTCGGTCACCCACAAAAGAGTAGATGTAATAGCGCTTGTTGGCTGGTGGACATTGGGGGCGTCGCCATCTGATAAGATGATGGCGTTACCACTTTCATCATGCCCGGCAACGACTCGTCGTATTCCCATATTATTGTCCTCCCCTATTAACTTCAGTTTTTTTGAAAAATCGGGAAAGATCAAGGCATTTCACAAGAACTGGAAATGCCGATATCTAGTCAGGCCATATCCGCCGTCCGGCATGAGGCCCATGCGGGCCGTGAATGACGTACTCGAGCACAAAGCGGCCCTGCCAGTTTTCCTCACGGTCGGCAGCGACAAAGCGTGGCTCAAAACTGTCTTCATCCTCATCCATGGAGGTAAATTCCCAGAGCACGCCATGTTTGGGCCAACCAGCCAGCGACAGCATTTTTCGGCCCTGGATCAGGCCACGGGTGACCGACAACCGGGGAAACCGTTCCTGGCGGTACCAATTGGCGAGCTCAAATTCATCCTCCGGTGTAGCTGTATTGTAGTTGCCGATTTGCATTGCCGGTGGGGCGCCCGTGCCCGAGGGCATCGCCCGGCGTTCTGGACCGGACACAGATTCTTCTTCGACAAATACCGCCTGACGGTAGTTTTGGCGTTGGCCGAGCTGATCCGCATGTCGGGCTTCGAGAGTTTCTATCACATTGTTTTTTTGGAAATAGACATTTGCCGTGGGTGCCGCGGTCAGGACAACATAGTCGCGGCCAGGTGCGACGCTCGGATCATCTGTTTCCTGCTTGCGTGGATCAATATCTCCGATGGGCCTGACGATGGCGTAATTGCCCACCCAGCTGATACCTATTTGCGCCTGCAGTTCCGGTAAATAGACGCCATGAAACCAGTCGATAAACGCGCTTTTATTTGCCTCGTCGATATCAAACCATTCAGCCCGTAATACGTCCGCCATTTAGCTTCCCCTAATGCTTTTTTATTATTTCTCCCGAAAATTCCGCCAAGCGGTGACCCCGGCATCATGATCTGCACCAAAATAATTATCCAGAAAATCTAATATTTCATCGACTTCCGCTTCATCCGCGAGCGTAAAAAACGTGCTGACATCTCCGTTGTGACTGAAGCTCTCCATTATTTCGGTGAGTGCCCATTCCAACCCCAGCATTTCTTCGTCATCGTCTTCAAGTTTTAGCAACCCAGTGATGACGTTTTTTTCCAGAGTTAACTCATATCGCGCCAAAACTACTCTCCATCTCTTTTAACTTATTCAGTAGTCGAATAATATTCCGGATCATCCGGGATCGCCCATTCAGTGGACATCGCCTTGACCATGGCGTCCGAATAATCTTCTTCCAGCTTAACCACCGGATCGTGGCTGATCTCGATTGTGCCGTTTGCTTTTTTGAGCACAATATTCTTGAGCCAGTTTTCATCGTCCTGATCGGGATGCTCAAGGCGATAAGAGCCGCCAAAATAGCCACCGCGGCTTTCAGTGCGTTCCAGCGAGGCCGTACCCAATAACCGGCAAAGCGTGATTTGGCCTTCGGCTTCAATGGCTTGGCGAATTTTAACCGACGTTAGTTTGTCGTCCTCGCCGCTTACCGTAATATTTGAGATTAGATTTTTTTCAATGTCAGCGAGATCTGAGAACGCTTTGTTGATGCCGTTTTCCGAGCGCGCAATATTAAGATTAGTGCCAGCAATATCGCGAATTTTATCCAGGATATCAGCCGGATCAATGCCTTCATTGTTAGCGATCCAGTTAGATATTTTTTCTTTAACTGCCTCAATATCGGCGGCTTTAATTTCGAAACCAGTATTGAGATTGTTGGCATAATTTACTGCCTCGAGTGCGCCTAAAGCTCCAAAGACCAGGCAATCAGATAATGCCGAGCCGCCAAACCGGCTGGCTCCGTGGGAGCCGCCCGTCGCTTCACCAGCGGCGAAAAATCCCGGCACATTGGTCTCGCCTTTTTCATTGATCTTAATGCCGCCCACCAAATCATGTGGATAACAAATGAGCTCTATCCGGTCTTCCAGCAGATCAACATCGCCACGCGCCGCGAGTTCCCACATGCGGCCATATTTTGGATGGTCCTTGAATTTGTCATCGACGGCGGAAATATCGAAGATGATGCCGCCATTTTTACCGCCGCCGCCTTTGAGAATCTCCTCACCGATACGGCGTGTCAATTCTTCCATCGTCAATTTGGTGGCACCGGTCTCGGGATAGCGCTGATACAAAAACTCTTTGCCCTTATTATTCAAGAGCTTGGCGCCCGCTTCATTGATCAAACCGTTGATAAAGCCGGCAAAGACGAACTTCACCTGCAGGGCTTTGGGATAAACCGGGGTCGGCAGATAATGACCGAATTCCATACCCAGCATTTCCGTTCCGGCATCGAAGGCGATGGCATAGCCTTCGCCAGTCGCTGCGCCGACATTGTCTCCAACCGGATACATCGCGCCATAGCCGCCGGTGGTCAAAATCACTGCTTTCGCCTGAATGATATAAAACTCGCCTGAACGGTAATTAAATCCCCAAGCACCGGATACCGTATCGCCGTCTTTAAAAATACCGCCGATTATCGTATGGCTGAGTACATCAATGCCAAGCTCCTGGCTTTTATCAGACAGGCATTTCATCAGATATTTTCCGGTCGACCAATGATGGTGAACCATGCGCGGGTAAGAATGTCCCTCCCAGGGCCGTTGATTGTATTTGTCCTCATCGCGGATGAGGTCCAACCCCCAGCCGCGCATTTCCTCGGTCAGCTCACATATCGTCGTCGTCCAAATCCGCACCATTTTTTCATTACAGAGGCCAATACCGTTACGCACTACATCACCAAAATGAACCTCAGGATTATCACGGCTATCAGCATGACCAAAGGCTGCCCCGTAGCCAGCTAAGGCCTTGGTTGAATTACCGGATGGATAAGGCCCTTTGGTCGCCACCAGTACATTGGCACCGGCGAGCGTGGCTTTGATTGCTCCCATCGCACCGGCTGAGCCAGAGCCGACAATAAGAATGTCACATGATCGTAGGGACGGCGTGATTTCCATAAATTATTATTCCCCCCAGCTGGAACGCAGCTGCATTCCTGTATATTTTTTTTATAGGGGTGGAATAGTACCAGAATTTAACCAGCACAATGAAGAAAAAACTGGCGCACCCGAGAGGATTCGAACCTCTGACCTCTGCCTTCGGAGGACGGAAATGTTCGTAAACCAAATAATACCTAATGAAACCTTAGAAAACTTAAAAATTCACATAAGTCATTAAAAACACTTTTCTTTTTTTGAAAATCAGGAATAATTAGGAACCTCAGAGAACCTGATGGAACCTGCCCAAACCATCGCAAAACGTTCCCCCAGTGTTCCCCTGGAACAGGATATTTTGAGGGAGATTTCATTTTGGCCAAAGCCACCGCTTTAACAGAAGCCGCTGTCAAACGCTTTCGGAACGCCCCGGAAGGTGAACGCGATGATCGACCCGATCGCTTGGCACCTGGTCTGTTTTTGCGCATCAACGACAAAGGCCGAAAGACCTGGATGGTTCACTTTCGCGTTAATGGGAAACAAGGAAGAATGGTCTTAGGCCAATGGCCGGCCATGAAGATCGGCGAAGCCCGAGTGAAAGCCAGGTGGGTACGTGAACAGGCCAAGTCAGGGGTTCACCCAAAAACGGCTCAAGATGCCGAACAGGCTGCCAAGAAACGGGCATCAGGTGAATTGTTAGAATCTATTGCCGAAGCCTATATCGAAGCCGCCTTTGCTGGAAAGCTTCTGGGTGCGCGCAAGCAACCTGTGACTCTGGATACCGCGAAAGGCCGAGCATCACGTCTCAGAAGACTGATCTTGCCCGTGCTCGGTATGCGGCCGGTCAAGGAAATTACGGCAATTGAAATATCCGAGTTTTTGTCAGCCGTTGAGTCATCTAGTGGCCCTGTAGATCGCTGCTTGCAAGATATCCGCCTTCTCTTTCGGTTTGCTTCCGCGCGTGGGTTTTTTCAAGGGCCAACCCCTACATCGGGATTAACCAACCGCCAAGCATCCACCAAGAAATCTCGCGCTCTTAATGATGATGAGCTTCGTTCCTTGTGGAAGGCAGCCAAAGATTATGGCTATCCTTTCGGCCCGGCAGTCCAACTCCTCATGTTGACCGGCCAAAGGCGAGATGAAATCGGTGAAGCCAAATGGGAAGACATCGATTGGGATAAGAAGCTACTCATTATTCCTACTTCCCGAAACAAGAACCGGAAGGGTATTCATGAAGTGCCGCTCAGTGAAGCCTCTCTGTCCATCCTGCAAAAGATCAAAGATGATTGCAGGGACCTAGGCTTAGTGAGCGACTATGTTTTTACCAGCACGGTTAAGAACCCGGTTTCCGGTTGGTCACGTATTCGCGACCGTCTAGACAGAGGTATGAGAATCCAGATTGCCGACCTCACCCAAGAACAACAGAGCGTCATCACTTTCAAAGGGAAGCTCAATCCAAAAATTCGCAACCTAAAAAAGGAAACCGCCAAGAAGCTAGATGCCATTGACCTAGAACACTGGAGGTTTCACGATTTGCGCCACACCCTAGTAACCCGCATGCGCAATGGCGAGGAAAACGAAGAAGGAGAGACCACCTTTGCCATTCCGTTGGATGTGGTGCAACAAGTCGTCAACCATGAACTCACTGCTGGCGTCACGGATGTATATGATCATGGTGACGTGGAAAAGCGCTACCGGCTCCGCAAGCGCGATGCCCTGGAATGGTGGGGTCGGAAGTTGATGGGGATTGTCCGAGATCGTCAGGAGGAATACAACGTGGTGCAGATATCTGGAACTATCTCACAAAAATAAATGCTTCGTCGTTAGATCTCGTTATTCAGTTCTTTAGATTGTGTACAAACAAGGCGCTATACAGGCCTGGTGTATGTTATCCATATTGGAAGCAAAAACTTATTTCCCAAATTGGTATGCCCTGTGGAGTTTATGAGACAAGATCTCGCAAACTCCGCCTTTATGACGAAGAATTATGCAAGAAGTTAAAACTATTTATTTCGATGAATCGGGATTCACTGGGTACAACTTACTTGATCCCCAACAGCCGATATTCACTCTCGCCAGTTCCGACATTGAGGAGGAGGCGGCAGAAAAAATTCTTGTGGAGACGTTCCCTAACTACAAAGGGGACGAGTTTAAATTCAGCAATATTTGGCGGCAAGATCGGCATAAGAGGCGACTTCCCGTATTTGCGGCGCATCTCGCGGGTTTGGGCGACAGGGCTTATATTTGGATGCTCGACAAGAAGTTCGTAGCACTCACTAAAATAGTCGATTTCCTAATCGAGCCATTTATGACGGACGCAGGATATGACTTCTACACCGATGGTTTTTGCTGGAAGTATACAAACTATATTCACTTTGGGATAACCCAATTCGGCGAGCCTGAACTGCTAGATCGTATCTTGTCTATCTATCAGGATTTTAGCCGAAACCCAACAGTTGAGCAGCTATCGTCGCTTCAGCAACAGTTGGAGTTAATGGCTGCAAGTGTGACGAATGAGCCTAAAATCTTCCTCGAACAAATGGCTTTGGGTGCCAAGCTATTCCGTGAATACCACAATATCGAAACATTCAAATCTTCAAACGAGTTGCACGTAACAAGTATGTTGGCGAGCGTCGGTCACTGGCGGCAAACATACGAAGCGGATTTCGAGATTGTCCATGATGCTACTGCGAGTTTTTTCCGGCACAAAGAATTGTGGGAGAAGATAACCAACAATAACGTTCCAAATCAAATGCATCCATTGGGTGATGGAAGCTTTGTCGAGTTTCCGTTGCGGGTAATTTCCACAACACCGGTTGATTCAAAAGATAGCTACGTGGTTCAGTTTTGCGATGTGCTAGCCGGATTGGCAGCGCGTCATTTTGGGCCTGGAACGCCCATGGAAAATAAAAAACTGCTTGCGGATGTTATCGAGGCGGGCATGGGAGCAATCACTTATAATGGGATACAGCCTGCTCCCGTTTTCCCAGATCAAATTCCGCCTAAACGACTCAAAGGACCGGACGCAGTTAATAAAATGACGGCAATCATTTACGGCTCTCACAATGCACCAAAATGATTCAAGCAAATTGGAGCAGTGTTTACCATTTCTTTGCCCACTCTTCATCAACGATGTTTTTGGCACCTTTTTTGGTAGGAAAGAGGAATTCAGCTCCAAAATAGAGGCAATCTAGTGTTGAATCGCTGATTTTATAATTTGAGGAAGTTTTCGAATTTTCTGTCTAAATATGAGCCAAATTGAGATTTCGTTCCCCTCTCGTTGCCCTGAGGACTGACAGATAGACTGGGACTGGCTTTATTTCCGCTAAAACCCTGGCTTAATGGGCCTGTGACCTCCGCCTTTATTAGGCGCGAGTCGAAAGCGTTAGTTTAACAAATTAATAGAACTACAACGGTTAGCAGCCAGTCGAAACCACTTTTTCGCTTTCTCAATGTCGATTGCGATCCCCTGCCCATGAAAATATACAAGTCCTAGCATGAGCTGAGCGAATTTTTCTCCTTTTGCTGCTGCGGCCATTACACCCTTGTATTCGCCCTCCATATAACCTTCTACCCACTGAGGTGGTTTGAGACAGTATTGACCTGACAGTTTAGGTTCTCAACCGGCGCGCGCTATTAAGTGGCAAGCGCGTCGGTTGTGGCCACGCCGTTCCTGATATGGGGTAGGATTTGTTTTGCACAACACATCCACTCAATCAGGAGAAAACGACATGACCACGAAAGATAAGATAGCACGACGCAAGCTGAGTTTGTTGGAATTAGCGACGGACCTGGATAACCTTTCGAAAGCCTGCAAGATCATGGGCTATTCACGCCAGCAGTTCTTGGATTTTGGGCAGGACTTCAATTGCTCGCCAATTGGATATTCAAATCCAATGATGAAGATTACGAGGAATATGAAGTCGTCACGACGACTGTTACGGTTTATCGTCGAGAACGTGATTGATCTGATGCCTCTAAGGAAAACGGTCTTTCCTAAGTTTCATGACCTGGGCAACAACATGCTCCTTGCTTCATCAGCAATGAATATTTGTATGGGTTGAGCGTTAATCACCGACGGCACTTTCATCAACTTGCTGAAATGTTCCCCTGAGCGTTCCCCTGGATGGGAAAATCGCCCAATTTGAATCGTCGAATATCTTCTAAGTCATTGAAATTATTGGCGCACCCGACAGGATTCGAACCTGTGACCTCTGCCTTCGGAGTTTATTGAGCGGTGGGCGGGTCCACGCCATAACTTTTCAGACCAGAAGGGTTTCACTTCATTCTTTCTTATTCACCCAATGAACCCGAAGACAAACCCTTCTGGTTTCGCTATAATCTGAGTTATTGTGAAAAATTTGAGGTACGAATAAAGGTTTGACCAAAGTCACGGGAGAAGTGCGCCATGAAAAACTTCGTCAAAGCAGCTGCCATAGGTGTTGCGGTATTATTTTCTTATTCACTTTCCATTTCTCTAAACGGCCTGGAACTTACCCAGGCGGCTCACGGGCAAGCCGTTCCGTCTATCAAAACCCAGGGTCACTGGTATCCCCATTCTTCTCATCGTGGTCCCGGTAAGTTTAACAATTATGGTATAGAGCTACAGGGCGTCCCTATGCGCCGGGCGAACCTTTGGTACAGCCGCGGTCGCGCTTTTAATCACGTGGGGCAGGATGTCTATATCCGATTTTTTGTTTCAACGAATAACCGTTACGTCGGGTTCCATTTAAACCCTGGCAACCTGCCAAAGAAACATTACACCACGCAAAGATCCTGGGGTGGGTCAAAGTTGATCCCCAATCGCCAATGGCTCTACCAAAGAAGTACTGTTCTGCCGGATGGCCGTTGGACCGTCACCGTCGCCAGAAATAATTATGACAATCGCGGCGGTCAAGTTCTTCACAAACAAAGTGGTAAGCTTAATGGCGGTCAACTGAATGCCATGAAGCGTATGCAATATATGTTCGGATATAACGATACCTATGCCGCCCACGCGACGAGGCTCTATGTGCGTGAGCTCTATAGCCGACCAGCAGCTGGTGCAAAACCTGCTGCAAAAGTGGTCAATTCGATGGCTGGTCAGTTTTGTCTACAAGCCGTAGGGCGAAAATCGTTCGTCGGAGCATCGGGAAAATCTGTCATGACCAATAAAACCGCGTGTGGTGGCGGTGAGTTGGTCAAAATTTTCGACGAAAACGGCGGTAAGCTCGTCGGGGGGGACAGGGTTCGGCTCTATGTGCCCGGTGGATACCTGCGTCAGCAGGGGAATACCTTTAACCTGAATACAAACAACCTCAATCAAGCTGGTGTTTATATTATTCACAATTTCCCCAACAAAACGGGGCAAGCCATTGGGGCCAACTCGCTGGTCTCCTTCAAGACGAGGAATACCTTCTTCGTCGCGCAACCTAATAGCGCGGCCATTACTTTATCAACCAGCCCCAATCAATATGCCCAGTTTAAATTGATGATGCAGCGCGATGTCCTCAAGGCGGCCCAAGCAGCTAAAACCAAAGAGGTTGCTGCCAAGGCTGATCCCCATTTCAACACAGCAAAGGCCAATCTTGGGAAAATGCTCAACCAGTTGAGAAACACAGGTGAGGTTAAAGGTGTATTCTGGATCAAGGCACCCGGTCGTTCGGGTACGATGGAAAGCAAAGATGGGAAAACCATCCTCACCGGTGCAACCGATGCCGGCAAGGGCAACTTTGCAATTTCGCGGGAGACCTTTAACCACTTAAAAGCCGAAAGTTATCAAGTTTTCCGTACCCATGGGGCGGCACACTATCAAGCTGTCCACGCCTATCCTCGCTCCGTGCCGCAAAAATATTACTCCACAGGCAATTCCTGGAAAGGCTCTGTTGTTCTAAAAAATGGTGTTTGGTATTACCAAAGGACCAAGGTCGATCATGCAGGTCGTTGGGAAGTGATACTGGCGGAGAATAATTTTGATGTTGCCGGGGGCAAGGTCGTCTCCAAACAAAGTGGGACCTTAACGGCAGGGCAAAAAACCGCTGTGCAAAAGACCCAATTTACCACAGGCTACAATGATCATCGCTCAGCACCCGGGTCTTACGTGGAAATCGCTGGGGCTTATGTGCACTTCCCCAAAGGGCCGCAAATCCGCGTGGCACCGCCCACCTATGTGGAACATGGCTTACCCTTCGAGGTGACCGTTTCCGGTCAATCGCCCATCGGTCTCAAACAGCTCATTGTTCAATATGCGGGTAAGACTTATCAGCAAGCAGCAAGCGGCACCCAAGATGGGAAGATTTTCAAAATCGAAAAAGCTGACACCAATCATTCGGAATTCCGTGCTTGGGTCATGGATGTCAACGGTACCCGTGCCGATTCCGGTGTTCAAAGAATGAAAATCCAAGCGGCGAATGTGCCGCCTGTGATCCATGGCATTGTTCACCCGAAATCTATTTCCGTCTATAGCCAGTTCGATCTGCCGATCCAAGTATCGGACGATAAAGGCCTTGCTAAGGTTCATGTCACTTGGCTTGGGCAAACGAAAGAGTTCCCGGCCAAGATGGTAAAACAAGGGGCTAAGCTCCTGCCCAATGTGGTGAAATTGGCCTCTCAAGCGCCTGGCACTTACGAGGTGGCTGTGGTGGCTGAGGATATTCGCGGGGTGAAAAGCCCCATGGCTAAGTCCAAGCTCACCATCCAGCAACCCAAATACTATTGGCACAAAGTCCGCAAAGGCGGTCAGGTACCCAATATGATCGGTTATGGCAGTCCCAAGTCCGTCCTCTGTGCCTCACCTGATGGGTTGCCGGGTTATATGCGACCGAACAACAAATGTCTCGTCGTCCCCATGGAAAAGCGTCATGGGGTAGAAATGGCGGAGTTCGATGTTCTGGTCATCAATCCTAAGTTCGTCACCCAGACCGGATGGCAGAGCCTTCAGGTGAACAAGGCTGCACCAGCAGGTTCCCTGACCCTAAAAGGAAAGCATGGGAACCTCGTCGTCTGCATGCCCAATCTGCCTCAAGCGATTGGATGGGGCTACATTGACCCCCGGAAAAACATGATCCGCTCAGGACGTGGAATGATTCATCCCAACAAGGGATCGGCGGCGCTTAATGCCAACTATCAACTTTGCCGTACTTCGATCAACAGCCATGCGCAACGTTTGCAAATCCACCATGGCATATTCGCCTACGCAGTCATTCAGTAGGCCTTAAGCCTCAGCCCCCCGCTCTGCAACGGGCGGGGGTCATCTTTGTTAAAGTTGATTGATCAGAGTGAGAGCTTGATAAGCACAACCCGCGCGAATGAGCCCCAAAGCCAAATGACCAGGCGTTGGATAATCGACCTTAAAATGACGAAGCAGAATTTTCTTTGGCGCAGGACCGTTGGCGATGCGGAGGAGATAGGGACCTGCATCTTCCGTTAGAGAGGCCACTTTCCATGCCAATTTGTTTCTCCCCGCTTTCCATTTCAGTTTTTTACGCTCGCCCGTTTTGATGTTTTTGATCGTGACCGTCTGGGCCTTGCGCCGATCGGCGCGCCAAAGTTGGACGGGGAGATCCCGCAGACAATAGGTTCCGCCTTGGCGAACATCTAAGTACCAAGGGCTTTCTGGGCTGCCACCAACCATACCCGGTGCCGGTTTCGTACCGCGCGTCGCGCCTAGGGTCCCTTCTTTCTTTTTGTCCCCATCACGCAAGAGACCTGAAAGACGGGTGAGGATGTTCTCGCCTTCCACCGAGGCATTGCCCTTATCTGTTAGTTTACGGGAGATCGGGCCAACCAATTGAAGCGCTTCGCCATCTTGGCCCATGAGAGTAATGGCTTTTCCTTCACCCAAATTGATTTCCCGATCCTGAGTGAGGATTTGACCGGGCGTAAAACGGGCGGCATTGGATTTTAAGACAACCCACTCGCCACCTTGGGCATGGGCAGGCAACAAAGCAGTCATGGAGAAGCCTAGAAAAAACGAAAGTGAAGCCAAAAAGACTTTGGTAGATTTCATTTTATTTTTCCTCCATGACGATGAGGGTTCCGCTCTCCCCACTATTTATTCTATTCAGATGAAAAAGGGTCAATCCATCATTTGGCACTTGTTCGTGAAGTTTCTGAAAGGCTTCTTGAGCTTGAGGGCTCTTTTCTTCGAGCTTTTGAAAGGCTTTCAAATAAGCACTACAGTCCATAGCGTCTGGCATGGGTTCGAACAGGCGAATGGGCTGGCTTTTCCCTTTCAGGACCAGGTCACCGACAGGGCGAAAAATTCCATCGGGGCATTCATTGACCAGATCCTGGCTAACACACAGGGTCGTTCCGATATGTTTGTTGAGACTTTCTAAACGCGCGGCAACATTGATTGTGTCGCCCATGGCCGTATAGTCGAATCGCTTCTGCCCGCCCACATTCCCAACCACGGCAGGGCCACTATGAAGGCCGATCCGCGTTTCACCAAAACCTTCGGCAATGTTGTTGTTCTTCTTAAACTCATTGGCAAAGGCTTGGATTTTTAGCGCCGCAGTGAGGGCCCGTGTGGCATGATCTTCTTGAAAGGTCGGGGCGCCGAAAAAGGCAACGACGGCATCACCTATATATTTATCAATAGTGCCTCCTTCTTCAATGATGATGGTGGAAAGCCCCTCTAAATAGATGTTAAGAGCGGCGACCAAGTCTTCAGGGTGCGACTGTTCTGAATATTTGGTGAATGAGGCAAGATCGGTAAAGAGTGACGTGACTTGCCGCAATTCACCCCCAAGCTGTAGCAAGTCCGGATCGTTACTTAGATTTCTCACCAGTTGGGGATCCAGGTAATGACCGAAGGCCCCTTCGATAAATTTCTTTTCGCTCCGATATCGCCAACCTGTAAAAGCGCTCGCCCCACCCCATGCGAGTATGAAATTAAGCGTCGGGAGAGCTAAATCGAAGAGGAGGATATTTTTTTGGTAGAGATAAAAGCCAAAAAAACCATATCCCCCGAGAAAAACAAGGCCGCCAATTATTTTGGTGAGAAAGTTAACCGGCAAGAGAGCCAGAAGAAGGCCCATTGCTGTCATGCCAAGGAGCGGAACCACCTTGCCGCCCGGAAAGGATGGGGGAAGATGCCGTCCGGTCATGAGCTGGTCCAGCAAGTGGGCGTGGATGAAGACGCCCGGCATATATCGGGAACCTCCCTTACCTGTAAGCGGCGTCGGGAACCGGTCAACAAGCGGTAAGTCGGCACCAATAAGAACAATCCTTTCTTTGAACCATGCTCCAGGAAGCAAAGTTGCCATTTCAATAGGGAAAGAAGGAAAAGCAGATTTGTCCTTGTTATTACGATAGGCAATCTGACGAGGTTTTTCCTTAGGTGAGTATCCGGTCTTTTCAAATAATAAGGCTGCAAACCCTTGTCGATCAGGCCAGTGCCTGATGATACCGTCATGATCCTTTGGTAAATGCGCCCAACCCAAATATGCACCACTCTGTTTTACAAATCTATTTAGATAGGTAAGTTGCCCTTCTGTCATGCCATCATTCTTATCGCCAGATGCAATAATGATCGGAACTTGGGCTTTGCCAATTGAAGTCACCAAAGCCCCGTCTTTTGCGAGTTCGGTTTTTTGATCAAACAGGATATCAATGCCGATCGCCCGGACCTGCGCTTTCACCAAATGGTCAATGGTCTTAGCTAAAAGAGCCCTGTCAAATGGCGAACGATAAGGCAACTGAGCAAGGGTTTTTTCGGTGATTTTAAGGATAACAATATCATCTGACTGGCTGGCCTTTTGTGGGTGCATTTTATCTTGGCGAAAGTCATCTAAACGCAAATCCGCCAGTTGAAGAATTGGCAACTTTGGCGGCAACCAATAGGTCAAGGCGAAAGCAGCGAGTGCAATCCCCAAAAGTGGCAAAAAATGTCGAACGGACTTTGCCACGATTGGTCTCTAGCCTTGCGGGGAACCGCCTAGCACAAAGGCCCCATAGACCGAGGGGGGATAGCCTTCGGTACGTAGCTTGTCTCTAGCGGTTAACCAAGCTTTCCCGTAGTCTCCGCCTTTCGCAACGCTGTGAAAGGCTTCCATGAAAGCTTTTGTACCGGCATCATCAATAGGCCAAAGACTGTTCACCACTGATAGGGTACCAGACAGGTAAAAAGACCGGGCGAGGCCCAAGAAGTCATCCCCGGCCACAGCCTGACCGGCGCCCGTTTCACAGGCCGATAAAACAACCAGTCTTGCCGGCAAGGGGCGTTCAAACAATTCAGCGGCGGTCAAAGGATCTGCTTTTGTTTGCCCACTCAACATAATCGCAGAATTCAATGGATAATCCACATCGAAAATTCCGTGGGTTGCCAAATGAAGGACGGACACGCCGCTGCCAACCAATTCGCGAAGACCTTGTTCCGTCGCCGCGTCACCAATGATGGCCTCGCGCCCATATTCTTTGGCGAGAGCAAGTGCTTCGCTTCGGGCACCAGGCAGCTGCTCCATCTCGCCATGAAAATTCGGGTCGCCAAGAATACCTGCAGGTAAGCTTGATGATAAGGCCTTTGGCGACCTTACCAACCAGCCACCGGTCGGTAACACGACGACGGGAACATTTAGATCAAGGGCGCCCCATGGGACAAAATAGAAAGGACCCGATGGTACGATATAGAGTCTATTCCTCGCCTGCCAATCTTTAAGTCCAATCTCTTCGGCGAGATTCCTGGCGGCTGTAACTTGGCTATCAGCTTCGTTTAAGGCAACTGCATCCGTGAAGTCCTCAATCAAGAAATCTAAATCTTCTCGGCTTTGTGATAAGGATATGATCCGGCTTGACTTATTGGTGACATGAAAAAGCCTTTGCCTAGATTCGTCTTCTGCGGGGAGCGCATAGATCAGTACATCTCCATCAGATAATTGCTTTTGAATGTCACTGAGTTCCTGAACAGCTACGGACAATACATTTGCCAGTTCAGGATTACGGGAACGCAACTGCGCGACCTTACCGGCTCTTTCACTGAGCAGTTGATCGATCCTTTCGACCACTGACGTCGTGATCTTTGGTGCTGTTGTTTTCGCCGTGTCAGCTTGGACTTTCGTTTGGCTTTGCCCGCCATGTTCGGCGATTTTCTTTTCGAGTTCCCGTAATTGGTTTTTAAGGTCTAACGTAGTTTCATTCGGCATGTTCGAGTTATTAGCCAAGACATCCTTAATTGCATCCCTGCGAGTTTTCAGGCGCGAAAGTTCTTCTCCAGCTTGGTTCGAAGCTTGGACAACCTTGGGTGGGTTTTGCAAGTTGCCTTGGACGCGCGCGCCAACGGACCTTGCTGTCAACTTTAAACGGGCGTCGCGGATATCGCGGTCGAGGTTGGTAATTTCGTCAAGAAGTTGGGATTCCTCACCTGCAGCTACTTTCTGGTTGGCCAGTAAGTCGACGAAGGCTCTGGCTCGGCCTCTTTCTAAATCTTTGAAAAGCGTCGCGAAATCATTTCTTTCAATATCAAAGTCGATGAGGCGCAAGGTAATATCTTCTTTGCCCGCACCAAACCGGCGTTTGGAACGATCTGTCGTCAAGGACCCGATGGCCGCTTCCGCACCAACCTGCGCATTCCGATAAGCTTCTTCAGCTTCCTTTATCCGACCCTCTGCCAAGAGAACATTTCCACGGATAACTTCCACGCGCCAAACCATATCGGCGACACCCTTTTCGGCAGCTAGCGCGACGGCCCGGTCGGCCGCAACCAAGGTCTTATCGTAGTTCTTGACGGCCATATAGGCATAGGCACGCATGGCTTCCAAGGTAATGGTACCATTTTGATAATTTAGTGCGTTGAAGAATTCCCGGGCTCTATCGAAATAGGCCTCGCCCTGTAGGACATCCCCGCCGGATCCGATGGTCGCAGAACCCAGCACGGCCAAATTGATCCCGCGACCATAATACATATCACTGAAGACTTTCATCACCGCTGAATAAAGCGGGTGATAAGCAACATAGAAAACATCATCTGCTAAAGCTTCGGTTTGTTCCGACCATTTCAAGGCCGCCTTAAAGTCACCCAACATCAAGCTGGTGATGGCCATCCCTGTATCACCGCGAAACTTCGCCGTGGCTAAATTGACGAGCTCACCCATGTTGGTTGGAAAAGCACCATAACTGGTCGGCAAGCGCCAATTTTTTAACGTCACGGCAACTCTGGCAAAATCGACCTGGGCGGCCTCATAATCACCTGTCCAAATTTTTGCTTCACCTCTGAGTGCCAAACTGGACAAATTCGTTCCATAGGCTTGAACTTCAAAGCTTTTGGTTCTGTCATCAATTTCATCCAAGGCATCGGAACCGCGACCCATCATCATCAAAATTTGGGCCCGCATCTGTGATGCGCCCCAATCAAGTTTCGGATCCCTTCCCGCTTTCACCAACTGACGATCAACGGCTGCTAAAGCCTTAGATCCTTCACCAGCAATATAACTTTCATAAGCGATGGCCATATCCGGAGTAACAGCGACATTATAGATGTCACTTTCCCCGGTCTTAGGCATGGTCACGGTACCTTCAGGCTTAGGTGCACGAAGTTCCGTAATTTTAATCAGCCCTGTCTCAGCATGGCTGACTAAGACCTTTTCTTCTTCTTCTGTTAGATAAGGTTCAAATGAAACAGCCTTAAATTTAGGCAATTCTAGAGGGGCGGAACATCCTTGGATGGCCATGATGCCACAAAGAAGAAATCCTATGGTGGCTTTTCTGAGCAATTGGTTTTTCATCATCAATACCCTCTCAAGTCGTTGTTATCCTTTTGCCTCAAACCCAGTGCCATACCTGTCAGCGCTTCCGTTTTATTTGCTAGGTGGACTCATCCGGTGGTGGGAGCGGCTGGTCGGTGACTTCACCGGGCGGTAATGGGTCGGGCGGCGGCATCTGGTCCACATTTTCATCTGGGGGCGGAAGCACATCATCTGAATTCAACGGGTCATCACCTGGGGGCGGGGGACCTGCCTCACCCGGCGGTAGAGGTGTCATATCGGGTACCGGCGTTGCACTTGAAGCAGAGTTATCATTTGCGCTTCCCGTTGGCTGAGGAATTTTGTCACCAGGGCAAGCATGGGCTTTTTGTCCTGTTGGCAAAATAGCACCACAAAGTTCTGTATCACGAAGATCTGCACCAGATAGATCAACGTCACTCAAGTTTGCATAACGCAGATTTGCATACCTAAGATCAGCGCCAGACATATTGGCCCCCCCCAAATCAGCACGAATAAAAGAAGCACCGGCTAATCTGGCAGATTGAAGATTGGCCCGGCGAAGCATGGCTCTGGAAAGGTTGGCCGCTTCCATCGATGCTTTAGCGAGATTAACGCCGCGCAGATTGGCCCCTTGGAAATCAGCGCCCCTGAGGTAAGCCCCGGTAAAATTCGCATGAAGCAAATTAGCGCCGGTAAATACAGTTGCCCGCATATCGCTATTGGTAAAATTGGCACTCAACATTTTGGCCTGGCGAAAATCGGCTAAGGTCAATTTTGCTCCTTGAATGGAAGCGCTTGATAAATCAGCCTTTTCAAAATTAGCATTCTGCATATCCGCGCCATCCAACTTGGAAAAACGCAAATCAGCCAGCATGAAATTAGCACTCTGAAGATGGGCATCGATTAAAGTTGATTCGCGAAGGTTTGCGCTAAAGAGATAAGCACCATTTAGATTTGCTTTATCCAGGTTCGACTTTTCCATACGCAAATAGCGAAGATCACATGTCGGACAACTATTGTCATCCCGTAAACGCTGGGCATTCTCATTTTCAGCACTTCGAACACCTAAGGAAAAATTCAAAACCAAAGCCGCTGCAGACAAAGCTAGGCCCGCGCCTAAAGTTTTCCGATACTTTGGATTGGCATGATCCATTAATTTGCCTTCGCCCTTGTATTAACAAGTTTTTTCGCTTGGACCCGGCAACCCCTTTTGGCCATCCAAACCACTTGATGCGTTGTTGTTGGGAATTTCGTTGGAACGATATGCACCCGTAATTTCGTTGATAAGGAAGCACCCTTAACACGAATAAGATAAGTCGCCCCATTTTTCACTGGCACTTCTGTGGGCCAGGTCATTTGTTTTGCGCGAGCCGGCCATTTAAAAGATTCCCGCTGCTTTGTTTTGACATTTTTGACGGATACCTTGACGGCCTTTTTGGGCTTTGGACGCCAAAGTTTGACTGCGCCCTTGGGATTAACACAATGATCCCCTGGCAAGGCGATGTTAATATCCCAGGGGTTTTTTGGCCCTTTTGCCCGATAAACCGCACGTTTTCCTGTCTTAGGTTCGGGTTTATAGAGATCACTTAAAGAAGACAGGAGCTCCGGATCAGATTTCTTCCCCCTTGCAGCTTCCGGCAAAAGTTTATCGGGCATGCCATCAAAAGGAGCATTGATCACAATGGCATCAAATCCCGGTGCCACAAGGGTGATACTTTTCCCATCCGCCAATTGGAGCGATTGTGACCCATCAACAATTTGCCCCGGTTTAAAAGCTTCATCGCTGGAAGCCGTAACAACGAGTTCGGCAGCTTGAACCCAGCCACCCAGAAGTCCAAATCCGATGACCAGGGCGGCACCTGTGGTCAATTTGAATTTCATTCCGGATCTCCTTTTCAGCCTTCTAATTTGAAAAATTTTGCGTCATTTCGATCAAGTTAATATTTTTGCATCCCTATTAGTCCCAAGAAATGAATTAAAAATGCAGGAATTCGATAGCCCGCTTCAGACGGTTGAACAATGTCGTCGCGTTTTCCCACTTCTCCAAAGTGACATCCCCCGTCCTAAATTCACGGTAGAGTTTGTTCTGCTGAATATGGTGAAAAGCTGATGCCACATTGGGATAAGGGCGGAACCAATCCTTATGGCGGGCTTGAAGTTCTTCCAGGTACCTTTGCTCGCCCGTCCCCCCTGTTCGGCCTTTGCCACTTCCATCTTCCTTATTGCCGTCCGGCTGATAGACATATTCGGGTTTTCTTGGCGTCAAGAGAACGATTACAGATTTTTGGAAGTCTAAAGTTGTTTCGCGGCTAAAGGCATATTGAATGAGCGGTATTTCTTTTAATAAGGGAACACCACTGTTCACATGTTCCGTCTCACGTTCGGACAAACCACTCAAAATTAATGTCTCGCCAAACTTCATAACGACGTTCGCCGAAACATTGGTTTTGGAAGTTTGTACGGAATTATTGAAAGCACCTGTTGTCAGGACCGTATCAAAGAAGCTTCGCGAAGCCGCGACGCTGAGTATCAATTTATCGTCACTTAGAAACTGCGGTGTCACAATCAAACGGACACCGACATCCTTATCCACAAGATTAGAGACATCGTTACCGGAAAGTGCGACAGAGAGAGTCGCGCCCGAGAAAAATTCAGACGATTTTCCATCCGTTGCCACCAGCGATGGCCGGGCCAAAATTTCATTTCGATCGTCAGCAGAGTTGGCAATATTCAATGAATAAGTCACTGTCGGAATAGTAAGGGTCGGGCTCAAGGTCGTTGTCGAGGTCGTTCCGATAGCCGTGGTTGCCGTATCGGCAGATTTGGCAACATCCGTTACACTATAAGCGATTGAGCCACCCGCCGTTAGCTGCAAACCTTCTAAGAGGTTGACACCTTTGCCTGTTGTCAGGCGTTCCTCCGTCCTGATGATGACCACATCAATAATTGCCATGTTGGTTTTATCATTCGCACCACCAGGCGCAGGCGTTGCGCCAGCCGTCGCCCCGGCAAAGTTCGAATCATTACCAACAATCGTCGCACCATCGGTTGAGACAGAGTTATTGCCAAAGTTGCTGTTCGACTGAAACTGAGCCGGAATGGCTTTCCCCTCACGCGCATGAAACTTACGCCAATCCTTCATGCGAATATCTAAGTGTGTGAGGGCGGAAGAATCCCCTGTCATGGCGCGATACTGACTCAAATATTGACTGGCATCTGCAGGGCGATTTGCGGCGGAAAAAATCAGGGCACCAGCTTTCAATATTTGTGGATTACCCACCTGTAGGGTTTGCGCTTGCCTGATGGAGGCCATGGCAGTGGTCAAGTCCTGCGCGTAATAAGAAACGACGGCCAAAGCATGGTGCAATTCGGAATCGTCTTCACGAAACAACAGCGCATAGGAGAGTTCATCCTGGGCTGAGCTATAACGATCCGTTTCATAATAAAGGAGACCCAATTGATAGGCGGCAAACCAATTGGCCTGATCAAATCGCCTTGCCTGCTTATAACCAATTTCGGCCATAATATATTTGGTCTTGTCTCCTTGTCTGGCCAAGAGATGGTACGTGAGACCATTCAACATATGCCAATAAGAATTTTTAGGGTCTTGCTTAATGGCAAAGTTAAACAAGCGGGAGGCAATATCCAATTCGCCCGATTGCAAATTCTTTAGCCCCTCTCGGACAAATTCATTTTCGATCTTAGTGAGATCAAACGCTACTTCTTTCTTTTCTTCTCTGATGGCCGAAGGGTCGAAAAAATCAATTGTCTGACAGGCACCCAGCACCAAGCAAAGCGCGCTCGCAAGTAGGAAAGGTTTGGTGAGGTTGATCAAAGCCTCCCGCATCACCTGAGCCCTTCTTCTTGAAAGTACTTTTTGGCCCCACGATGCAAAGGAATAAGATTGCCTTCCTGGGCCATTCCTTGGGCATGCAAGTCACGATAAAGGGGGTGAAGGCCGGATACTTGTTCAACTTGGCTCATGACAGACTTAACCAAATTGTATACGGTATCCTGGGCCATAGCTGCAGAAGTCACTAAAGTAGCTAAAGTCCCAAAGGTATCTATGGTTTGATCAAGATTTGCTGTCGTAAGAGGTACATAAAAAGGATAAGCCTCAATAAAGGCGTCCCGGGTTTCTTTTCCCGGGGCAATGGCCCTTAGGCCACAATATGTTGCCATCTCACGAGAGAGCTCATTGGGAAATTCATTCATCATAACCACGCCATCGATGCGCTCTTCGCAAAGCAAGCGGCCAAGTTCTGAAGTCAGGATACTATCATCTACTTCTTCGCTGTTCTCAGTGGTTTCAAGTTCTTCAACTGCTCTGTCTTCCTCTGGTTCTTTCTTCGCCACTTCATCATCGCTTTCTTCTTCAGACCTCTGACTTTCGTAAGCTTCAATATCCGCGCCCGATAAAGCGGAAGGCAAATCTTCGTCACCCCATTCCAAGGAATCGGCAAGAAGGTCCGTCGTGGCGAATTCAGGGCTTGTCGGTTGGCCCCGGTAAAGAAGGCGGCCTTTCAAGTTTTCAAAAGTTGCAATTTCTGAATCCTCTTTGACCAGCACCAAATAGGGTTGCTGGTAGATCGAAAAGACAGATCTTAAATCCCTGAAAGCACCAAAAATCATATATTCCCCGCCACCGGTAAAAGCGAGGGACTGGGTATCTGTCCCGATGATGGCGAAATCCACTTCACCTGTTCTTAAGGCACCAATGTCATATAATGGGCCAGAGGTGGCTTCAACCAGGCAAACTGGACTATTTTCCCCTTTTTGCTCATTAACCAGGCGGCAAATAAACCCGCCCGTTCGGTAGGCTAGCCCCGTCACCGGTCCCGTGCCGATGTGAATAGAAACACCCGCAGCATTAAGCGAATGTAGCGGGAAAACTGTCAGCGAAAGGCCCAAAAGGGAAACAATCAAGATCGGCAGAACGGTTTGCAGACCTCCAAAAGAGATAGGCCAATAATGGTGTTGAGCAAGCAATCGTCTCATCTGCCCCAATCCTCGTCCCAGGTTTCGTATTTTAGCACTTAATGTGCCTTCGCTTAGCTTAATCCCCTAACACTAAAGTGGGTATGCGGCTGGGTAAAGTGGTACTTGCACAGCCGTATCTTAAATTCCTGATGCGGGATTGATCGACGCGCGCCTTCAAAAGGGACAAACCGTAGGAAAAGGGATATTTTGTAGGCTGTTACAACTTTCATAATTTTAGAAAGTAGGTTTGCCCAAAAAACAGAAAACAACTTTGATCTGCCCCTGTTAAGTGGTCCGGTTTAAATGTTAGTGCATGGTTGGCCTTT
>CAZMHI010000066.1:0-25966 GCA_964566055.1 uncultured Rhodospirillaceae bacterium | reverse complement strand
GCGGGGGAAGGTTGGGATAGGGAGGGTCTTTAAAAATGTAAACTGCCACCGAATTAGTGAATTACCCCAGCACGTCCTTGAGGGCCGCCAGACAGGCCGCGTTATCTTCTTCGGTGCCAACGGTGATGCGGATGAAGTTTTCATAGCCTTGGTCAGCCCAGGCGTTAATCTGCACGCCCTTTTCGAGCATCGCGGTCATACATTCACGTCCGTTCATCGGCACGGGGCAGGAAACGAAATTGCCGACCGAAGGAATTGGCTCCAAGCCAAGCTCTGTGAGGCCGTTAAATATCTGGTCACGTCCAGCGGCAGTATTTTCCAAAATAAAATTAAGATAGTCGGTGTCTTTCAAGGCGGCCTCACCGGCATGTTGGGCGAGGATCGGTACATTGAACACACAGGTGGTTTTCTGCAAAGCCTGGGCCAGCTCGGCATCACAGCAGAGCGCATAGCCGATCCGCATGCCTGCCATGGCGTAAGCTTTGGAGAAAGTAAATACTGTGAGCCATGGACCTTTTCGGGTTTTTAGAAGTTCCAGCACATTGGGGCCACCGGCATGGAGACCGAAATCGTAATAGGCTTCATCGACGCAGAGCAGAACATTTTCCGGCACGCCGGCAATAATTTTCTTTAAACCCGCCTCATCAACCATGCGGCCGGTCGGATTGTTCGGCGTGATCAGGAAAACGATTTTGGTGCTATTGCCGATGGCTGCCAGAATGCCATCAATGTCCGTATGACCATCCGGCAGGTTCTCAACCTCGGCGACATCGGCTTCAAAAGCGGCGACCATAGATTTGTAGCCCCAGAAAGTCGGCACGGGTAAAACCAGGCCTTCACCCGGTGACAGCGACAGATCAATTGCGCCTTTGAGCAGCTCCTCGCTGCCATTTCCCCAGACAATGCAATCCTGAGAGATACCGGTGCGTTCCGAGATGATATCGCTGAGACGCGGGCATTGGGCATCCGGGTAGAGATTGACCGAGCTGAGATTATCCTGCATCGCCTGAATAATTTTGGGCGAAGGGGGAAAACAGCATTCATTTAGCCCCATGCTGCGAATCTTTGAAGTATCCAGCCCTTTGTGACGCAATGCGCCATCAGTTGGCGGGTCGACTTTTTTCGGCGCATCATGCAGCGCCGGGCGAATATAGGATGCAGGTTTTTGAACACCATCCATCAGGCTGATCTCCCAGGTATTTACGATTGCACACACTATAGAGGCTGAGATGTGTGAGCTAAACCGGAATTTTGACCAGCTCTTCCTGTGGCGTGCCGGCGCGATAGCGGGCGATGTAGTCATCCGGGTCTATCTCGATGCCTGAGATATTATTTTTATAAGCTTCTGTTTCAAAATAGGCGAGGAAGTCAGCCTCTTCGGTAAAATTCACACATGTCATCTCGGCCTGATTGCCGTCCGGGTCTTCATAATAAAAGCTGGTCATGACGCCGTGGTTCCATTTTTGGATCGGCAGGATGCCATGCGCTTTCATTTTGTCATAGCGGTCAAATAGTTCGTTGAAATTGCCATGGGCGAGCTGGAAATGATGCAGTCCGGGATCGGTACCGATTTGATCCGAGGTGCCGTCAATTTCAAACACACCCAGCATTTGAGCGTAAGGGTAATGTCCTCTGAGCCGGAAAAAAGCAATTTGCTGGGATTTGGTCCAGGAGACTTTATCCGGTTCCGGGCGTCCGCGCACAAAAAAAGGCTCAAAATCAAAGGCTTTGGTGTACCAGTCTTTCATCTCGTCGAAGCGGCCGGTTTTGAGAATGGTTTCACTGATCGCCGGTGCCGGGATGTTTTCAGGTGTTGAGGGCATGAGATATTCTCCTGATTTATCGGGGAATAACTTAAAGGCCAAGTTTGACGGGCTCAAGGTATATGGGGCAAGATTTGCCAAATCTCAGACCTTAACGCTGCTGGTTAATATCGCGGTCTATGGTTGGTGCCAGTTATCGATTGATTTAGGAAACTTGAAAAATGAATAACACGCCTCCCCATGTCGACGTATTTTTCTCCTATCGCAGCCCCTATAGCTATTTGGCCATTCAGCGTTTGTCTGATTGGGCGGAAAAGGACGGGATTGATCTCGAAATTCGCCCGGTCTTGCCGCTTGCAATTCTAAATCCCAAATATTTTACCGATGCTAATCCATTGATGGTGCCCTATGTGTTTAACGATGTGGAACGGAACGCAGAATTTCATAATATCCCTTTTGCCTGGCCAAACCCTGATCCTATAGTGATGGAATTTGACCCGGTGCATATTCCCGACGAACAACCCTATATTCATCGTCTTACCCGGCTCGGCGTCGAGGCGGGGCGGCGAGGGCGATCCTTGGAATTTACCCTGGAAGTTACGACGATGATGTGGGGCGGTACGGTCGAAAAATGGACTGACGGAGATCATCTTGGCAAATCGGTAGAGCGGGCCGGGCTCGACCTTATCGAAATGGATCAAACGATAGAGAATGATCCTGATCTCTATATCAAAATTATCGAAGCCAACCACGCGGCGCGCCACGATATTGGCCATTGGGGATCGCCGACCATTGTGATCGAAGGTGAGCCGTTTTTCGGCCAGGACCGAATTGAGCTGGCAAAGTGGCGGCTGGCTCAAATCCGGTCAGCTGCCTAAAATGGGGTTCTATCAGCTAATGCATTCCTTGATGGCAGCCAAGACCCGTTCAGCATTTTCCGGCCGGGCTCCTTCACCCATGACGCCAATCCGCCACAATTTACCGGCGAACGGGCCAAGCCCGGCGCTGATTTCAATGCCATGATCGTTAAGCAATTTGCTTCTGACCGCACCGTCGTCAATACCTTCCGGCAAGGTAATGGTCAGCAGCTCCGGCAGCCGGATATCAGCATTAACCAGCATTGAAAACCCCATCTCTTCCATGCCGGCGACAATGATATCTGAGGCCGCCTTGTGACGAGCCCAGACATTTTCGAGACCTTCCTGGACAATTCGGCGGAGAGCTTCATGGAGCCCCATCAAGGCGTTGACCGGCGCGGTATGGTGATAGGTGCGGGCGCCACTTTTTTCATCACCTTGCCAGTAGGCGGCCACCAGTGACAAATCCAACAGCCAGCTCTGCACAGGTGTTTTGCGCTCAAGCGTCGCTTGGACAGCCTGATCACTAAAGGTCACCGGCGACAAGCCAGGCGGGCAGGATAGGCATTTCTGGGTGCCGGAATAAACCGCATCAGCACCCCAGACATCAATATTGACCGGAATGCCACCCAAAGAGGTTACCGTATCGACGATGCTCATGGCGTCATGATCTTTGGCCAGGCGGCAGAGGGCAGCAGCATCGGAACATGCGCCGGTTGAGGTCTCGGCATGAACAAAACCAACGGCTTTGACGCCCGGATTGGCTTTCAGTGCCGCCTCAACTTTGTTGGGATCAACGGCCGTGCCCCACTCATCTTCGGTGACAATAACTTCCGCGCCGGCGCGCCGCGTAACTTCAGCCATACGTGTGCCGAAAACACCGTTGATGGCGACAATGACTTTATCACCCGGCTCGACAATATTATTGACGCAAGCCTCCATACCCAAAGAACCCGGCCCGGATACCGGAAAGGTCATGGCATTTTGCGTCTGAAACACGTAGCGCAGCATATCCTTCAGCTCGTCCATCATGCCAACCATGGCCGGGTCGAGATGACCGATGGTGGTCTGTGACATGATCTGTAAGACATCTTCATGAACGCGCGACGGACCTGCGCCCATTAACAATCGGTCAGGTGATTTGAAGGCATCTACTAAAGGCGGTTCGTTTTTTAGTGGTGTATCTGTCGGCACGTTCTCTAATCCTTCTAACTGGTAATTTTATTAAGCCCTTAAATCATCAAACCGGCTTTGTCACGGGAATTTAGAATGGAGGAAAGGACGGACACTAAAAGGAATATGCAATCAATTATACGTGACTGTTCAGTGCCTGATTGTGCCTCCGTAAACCATCCTGTATGACTTTTAAATCGAACTTTTAACTTTCTAATTTAGGGGAGAGCTATATGAGCTTAGAAGAAAGCCTAGCCAAGCTCCGTGAAGCCAGCGCTGCTCGTGTTCCCGAGGAAACTCGGAATATCATGGGTGCGGCAACTAAAGCGCTACGTGAATCTGGCATCATGGACGGCATTATTAAAGTTGGCGATACTTTACCAACTTTTAATTTACCAAATTCAAAAGGGGAAATGGTCAGTTCGGCTGATCTGCTGGCCAAAGGGAATCTGGTTGTCACCATTTATCGTGGCCATTGGTGACCTTACTGTAATGCAGAGCTGTATGCTTTGCGTGACATTGTTGAAGATTTGAACGGTTTAAATACAACCATGGTGGCGATCTCGCCGCAAAATCAAGATAAGAATGATGAACTGGTCGAGAAGCACAAACTCAACTTTGATTTGCTGCGGGATGAAGGTAATGCCTATTGCTCCGAGTTGGGCATCGTCTTTGAAGTGGCGCCGGAAATCAAAGAGATCTATGACGGCTTTGGCATCAATTTGCCGGCATCAAACGGTGAAGACAGCTGGACCCTGCCGATGCCGACGCGCCTCGTCGTGACACCGGATGGCATTGTCCGGGCGGCTGACACCGATCCCAATCATACTGCGCGGCCCGAGCCGCAAAAGACGGTTGATGATGTCAAAGCACTATAAGCTTGGTCATAACGTTCAATTTGAAAGAGCCGGATAAATTCCGGCTCTTTTTTATCTATTTGGTGGCAAGTTACGCCTGATTTCTCTAATATTTGATTTCTAATAGACTAATTCTTCACAGGGCAATCAAAGCGTGAATTCGGACATAGTGACAGACTCAGATCGGGGGGCGCCGACAGATCTCCAGAATATTCTGGTGAACATTGCCTCAATAGGTCCGAATGCAGATCGTGATACCTTGATTTTCACCATCGACCAGTCGATTGAAGCTATCATCGTTGCCTTGCTGGCAGAGGAAGACCCAACTTCTCCGTCGGCTGAAATTGCCAAAACTGCGGCAACAACCATGGAATTTTTGGAAGCTTGCGCTGAAACAGATGACGAAGAGTTTCGCGATCATATTGCTTCTCGGGCGCGGGAACTGTTGGCTGTTTTGACGTCCGGCAAAAGACCGGAGGCTGAACCGGAACCGGTCGATCCCAAATTTGAAGTACGTCATGATGTTTTTGAGGAAGCCTTTGCCGATTATTTTTGTGATTATATTTTTAGCCGGCTGCAGGAGTTTCACGCCGATCAAAATGATCCGTCACCGGCCTTTATATTAAAACCAGCTTTTGCCGATAGATTTGTCAAAGCCGTTCGAGAGTTTGTTTTGCCAGGTATGATCACCAACCGGCGAATTCGTAATATGTCGGATAGTGTGGCTCAGAAGAATTTTCACCAAGCCCACTTTTTTAAGGAATTTAGCAAACCGGAAGAGGAAAACGTCGTTCGCTTGATTTGGAACGGCATCATGGATGATTTTCGTTCAGCCTTGCGGGATAGTGAGCCGCCGGCTGATGAAAAGAAAGAGAAAAAGGCTGAAAAGAAAAAGGGTGGCTTGCTCGGTGGGCTAACGAAGAAAAAGGATAAATCCGCTACCAAGACAGCTAAGACTGTTGCCGGCTCAAACGAAAAAGCGGAGGGGTTTTGGAAAATTCTCCAAGACGGTGCGAAGGCAGAGGAATACGATGCACCATTAGTTGATGATTTCGCGATATTCGCTGTGCTGATGGATTACTACCAGGCCGTTATTGATGAGAACAAAGACGCCGTCCGCCAATTGCTGGAACAGGAAATGGGCGTCGAAGACGATGAGATGGAGCGCGAAGGCCGGGAAGGCGCCACGCGGGATTGGATTTATAAGATGGTGCCAAACTTGCCGCCCCATTTGGGCGAGCTACTGGTGTTATGGTGTTTCCACACCTACAAGGAACTGTTCAAGCCATCCATCGCCAAGTCGTTTTTGGCCGGGCAGGGAACTTCCGATGATGCACGGCAACGGGCAGTGCCGTATTTTTTCCGCTGGTTCAATCCAGCGGATTATCCTCACGACGATATAAATCCGTTTGCTGAAGAAGTAAAAGTCATTGGTGGAGAGGATGAGGGTTAAATTCAGTGGTAATTGGGTTCAATGGTTCAGGCCGACTAATGGAACAACAGATATTCGGCTTAGTAGAAAAAGTTCTGGTATTTTCAACGAAGGGTAATTTATAGTTAAAATGATGCATAATTTGGTGGTGGACTAACTTTTGAAAAGTTTGGCGGTTGTTTTTTTGATCGTAATATTATGGCTGAGCGAAAGCATTGCAGCTGAACCTCTTCGCCTTACCATGCGCGCTGATTCTGAAGCCGGTAAGCTCGGTGAATTTATCCTAAAAGAAGCCTATAAAAGAGCCGAAATAAAAATGACTGTCGAGCGTCTGCCCGGTGTCCGTTCCATAGTTGAAGCAAATAACGGTACTTCCGATGGTGAAGTTGTTCGGCTTCAACGCGTGCTGAGCCGATATAAAAATCTGCGGATGGTGCCGGAATATATTGTCCAGGCGGATGCTTCTATTGCCTCAAAAATTCAAAACATAAAAGTTACCGGCTGGGAAACTGTAAAAAAATATTCGGCGGCAACTGTGCGCGGTTATCGTTCCATTGAGCGGCGGCTCAAAGACCAGGAACATGTGCTAGCCTCAAATGTTAAATCAGCCTTAAAGCTGGTGGAGTTGGATAGGGTAAAAATTTTGGTGCTTAGCAGGTTTGATATTTTGCGCGGCCTGAAAGGGACTGGATACAAAGACATCAAAATTATTGAGCCGCCGATTAGCAGCGTAAGGCTCTTTCATATGGTCAACAAAAAACATCAATCGCTGGTGCCTAAAATACTTACCGTACTAAAGGCCATGAAAGCGGATGGCAGCCACCAGCGGATCGTTGATCGGTTTCTCGCCGGTTATCGCGAATAATCTTCTCGTTTCCAACCTCGACAGCCGCATAATAACCCGTCAAAATCTCTCCCTTATAGTAATTTGAATAGTTGCATCACACGGGGAGTCTCAATGACTGAAAATGTAAAATACCTGCTGGTTGCCAGTATGGACATAACGGCTGAAAAAGAAGATTTGTTCAACGAGGTTTACGACACCGAACATATTCCAGGAATATTGGAAGTGCCGGGCGTTCTCAGCGTGGAACGCTATAAAGTCGCGCCGGCGAAAATGAACTTTAGTGGCAACGTGATTGAAATGGATCAATCAAACGAGCCAGCCTATACGGCGATCTATGAAATTGAGAGCCCGGCGGTGCTGGAAAGCGAAGAGTGGGGAGTTGCCGTTGACGCGGGCCGCTGGCCGGGAGAAGTGCGCCCTCACACCTCGAACCGGCAATTTGCGCTCAGAAAAAAGATGGGCTGATATATGTCCTATGAGCTGGTCCTGCTGAACGGTAAAATCCATACCATGGATGCTACGGACCGGGTGGCGTCTTCTGTCACCATCCGGGCTGGTCTAATCGCTTCAATTGACGAAGGCAATACAGCTTTCGATCCTAATGCCACGGTGATTGATTTGCAGGGCCGGACCGTTATTCCGGGCCTGATCGACAACCATATTCATTTTTTGCGCACAGGCCTGATCCCAGGCCACGATATGCGGGAAATGGAGACGGCTTTCACCATAGAAGAAGCGCTGACCGTTATTCAGGCACGCGCCAAGGAAGCCCCCAAAGGGGAACTTTTGAGCGCACTTGGCGGCATTCATCCGGATCAGTTTGATGAGAACCGCTATCCAACACTGGCGGAGCTGAACGATGCCGCGCCGGATCATCCGGTTTATCTCTCGATTTCCAACTGGGGTCCGGGAGCAACAAATACACTCGGCAAGGAATTAATCGAAGGCTTAGGCGTGCCGGTCGGTGAGGATGGTATCGTGCCGCAGGGCAAAGAGACTGTTGATGCCTGGAACGCCCTGGCGGCAAGGCATACCTATGAAGACACCATGCGCCAAACCCAGAACCAAATGGCTTTTGCGCTCTCCAAAGGTCTCACCAATGTGTTTGATATGGGCGGCACCATTCCAGCTGGCGGCTGGCTTGATCCCGCCACCGGCTATAATCCGATCCTGGAACTGATGCGGGAAGATAAAGTGCCGATGCGGGTGCGGGTGTTTCTGCCGGTATTGGATACCGATGCAGAACTGCCTGATCTGACGGCAAGGCTTGACTATACTTTCAAGGAATTCGGTAATGATATCGTTCGCGTGGTAGGCGTCGGTGAGTGGCTGATCCCCAATAAACTACAGCGCCAGCAGCCCCTGCCGGATTTTTATACAGACTCCGTGCGCGCCGTCGCCGAGCGCGGCTGGATTTATAAGCAGCATATGGTGGCCCTTGAAGAACAAAAAGCGCATCTCGATGTCTGGGAAAAAGTCAACAAAGATATTCCGTTGGCCGATCTGCATTGGTCGATGGATCATTGCTACGGCATTGATCAGGAAACCATCGACCGGGCGGTTGATCTCGGCGTCGGCATCAGTTCTCACTCAGCGCGCTATTTGGAAGGCATGGTGCAGTCCCCGGGTGCGCCACCCTTCCGCATGATTTTGGATAGTGACCTGATGGTCGGCGGCGGTTCCGATGGAGCCCGGATTTCGACCATGAATCCCTGGAATATGCTGTATTTTGCCGTCACCGGTAAAAATCATGCCGGCGAGCAGATCAATCCGGGTCAGTCGATCAGCCGTCAAGAAATTGTCCGCATCTGGACTCAGCCGCAAGGCTGGTTCTGCAAGGAAGAGAAAAAAATGGGGGCGATTGAGCTTGGCAAATTTGGTGATTTCGTTGTGCTCAGTGATGACTTCTTTGATGAGCAAGCGGTGCCGGATGAGGATATCCGAAAATTGACATCTGTGTTGACTGTCGTTGACGGCAAGGTTGTGCACGACGCCGGCGTGCTCTAAGAGGACCGCCCCATCCAGCTGTCGAATGGGGCGATATCTCTATGAATTTATAGACCTGGTTGAGGTATAACCCGAATGTAAGGTGTCGGAGTCTGCCAGCCATCCGGATATTTTTCTTTAGCTTCCTCATCGCTAATCGATGGCAGGATGACAACGTCGTCACCATTGTGCCAATTGGCTGGTGTGGCGACTTGATGCTCGGCCGTCAGCTGACAACTTTCAAGCAAGCGCAGGATTTCATCAAAATTCCGGCCATTGCTCATGGGATAGGTCAGCATTGCTTTGATCGCCTTATCCGGCCCGATTAAAAACACCGAACGCGTCGTCGCATTATCGGCAGGGGTGCGGCCTTCTGAGGTATCCCCTGCATCTGCCGGCATCATGTCGTAAGCCTTAGCGACTTTCAGTTCAGGATCACCGACCAGGGGATAGGTGACCGCATGGCCCTGGCTCTCTTCAATATCCTTGGCCCATTTTTCATGATCATCGACTGGATCAATGCTTAAGCCCAATATTTTACAATTGCGTTTGTCAAATTCGGGCTTGAGTCCAGCAAGATAACCGAGCTCTGTCGTGCAGATGGGCGTGAAGTCCTTGGGATGCGAGAATAACAGCACCCAGCTATCGCCGGCCCATTGATGAAAATTTATGTTTCCTTGGGTCGTATCGGCGTTAAAATCAGGCGCTATATCATTTATGCGTAGTGACATAATAACCTCCTTGGTTTGGCTTTAGCCGCCGTTAATTTTTATGTAGTGAAAGTGCGCGATATCATAAATGTTTCAACTCCGTGATTCTCTACACATTGCCGTGAAAAGTCTGATCTTCTGTTTAGTGCTTGTTATTGCATCTTTTTCAGCTGATGCCGCTGATCTCGAAGTCACCATTCAGGGCTTGCGTAATGGCGACGGCATGATGCGGCTGGCTTTGTTTGATAAGGCAGAGGAGTTTCCTCGCGGCCAAGACATCCGCGATCATGATGTAGCAGCCAAACCTGGAAATATCGTTGTCGTTTTCAAGGATTTAAAGCCGGGCACATATGCGCTCGCCATCCATCACGATGAAAACACCAACAGTTCAATGGACACCAATTTTATCGGTCTGCCCTTGGAAGGCTATGGTTTTTCCAATAATGCGCCCGTGTTCTTTGGCCCGCCGTCCTTCGAGGCAGCTGCTTTTAAGGTTGGAGATGGTAAAAGCAAGATCAGTTTGAAAGTTGTCTATTAGTCCTATTTGACGAAAATCAACGCAAGATCACACTCTCTGTGCTCAGATGCGCGCATGATTACAGACCGCGTTGATAATATTACACGCATTCCAGATGAGTACCGGACAGCCCTGCCGCCGGCGCCGAAAAGCGTTAAGATCGAGCTGACGGCCAATTGCGACTTCAAATGTTTTTATTGCGCCACCGGCTCCCGGCTGCGTGACAAAGGTGAGATCGATTGGGATTTCTACTGCCGCATTGTCCAGGAAATGCGCGATGCCGGTGTTGAAGAACTGGGCGTGTTTTATCTCGGCGAAAGCTTTCTCTATAAAAAACTGCCGGAAGCCATCGACTTTGCCAAAAATGTTGCCGGCTATCCGTATGTCTTTTTGACCAGCAATGGCCGGATGGCGACACCGGATAGAGTTGGCGCTTGTATTGAGGCCGGTCTCGACAGTCTCAAATTTTCATTCAATTATGCCGATGCCGAGCAATGCCAGGACATCACCCGAGTTGATGCCTTTGATACCGTGGTGGCGAACATTCAAGCCGTTAAAGCGATCCGGGATGAGGTCGAAGCCAGGACTGGGCATCGTTGCGGTATCTATGCCTCGTCTATCCATTATGACGGCGAACAGCTGGAGCGCATGAAAGCGGCGATCAAACAAATTGAGCCCTTTGTTGATCTGCATTACTGGCTGCCGCTTTATGGTCAGGCCGGTCTTACTGCGGGTGAGCGTGGCACCATGCCGGTCGCTGGTAATATCGGGCGGGCGGATAATATGCGGGATCCGCTTCCCTGCTGGTCGATCTTTACTGAGGGTCACGTTACCTATGATGGTCATTTGGCGGCCTGCTGTTTTGATCATGACGGCCGCTTCAATATGGGCGATCTGACGACCACGGATTTCATGACAGCTTGGCACTCAGAGGTGTTTCAAGAACTACGCCAAGCCAATCTTGATCTCGATGTTACCGGCACGGCATGTGAAAAATGTATCGCCTATGCCGAACATGATATTGACGCCGCCCCCGCCTAAATCGAATTAGCTGCCCGGCTGGATTTAGCCTCGGTCCTGATCAGCATCAAAACGCCGATCATGATTATGCCGCCGCCAATCCAGCTCCAAATCTGCGGCACTTCACCAAAAACCACAAAGCCCACCAGCGCTGCCCAGACCAGACGTAAAAACGTTGCCGGTTCGACCAAGGTCACATCACCGTCTTTATAGGCACGAGCCTGGATAACGTGGGCGACGCTGCCCATCGCGCCGAGGGCGCAAAACCACAGCCACATTTCCAGACTTGGCCAGGTCCAGACAAAAACCGCCAGCGCAAAGGAAACGACGGTCAGGGTGAGGCTCATATAGGCGACGATGGTCGACGCACTTTCGGTGCGGGACAATGATTTGGTCATCAGCTTGGAGGTGGCGACAAAAATCGTGCCGCCCAGAACCAGCCAGGTGCCGAAGCTGATATCAGCAAAGCCCGGGCGCAGGATGATGATCATGCCGATAAAGCCGATGAGGATGGAAATCCAGCGGCTTATTTGTGAGGGCTCCCGCATGATAAAGATGGCGCCGATGGAAGCGAAGACCGGTACCATAAAACTGAGCGCTGTGGCATCGGCCAGCGGGATCACCGTCAAAGCCCAAAACCAAGTAAGCATCGAAGCGGAATGGATGATACCCCGGCCAAGATGCATTTTCAGGCGCTGGGTTTTAAGTTCGTTGAAGCCGATCCGCATGAAAAAAGGGATCAAGGCAATCAGGCCGAAGACATTGCGGAAAAAGGCGATCTCGAACGGATGCATACCCAGGTTGGCGACAATTTTCACAATGCCGTCAAGGGCCGCCAGCATGCCGACCGACAGGGTCATGAGGAGGATAGCGCGAATGTTTCGGGACATCAGGAGCGGCGCTCTAGTCTTTCTCGTTGAGCTTCAATGACAAAGAATTAATGCAATAGCGCAGGCCCGTCGGCTCGGGACCATCCGGGAAGACATGGCCCAAATGACTGTCACATTTGGCGCACATTACCTCGGTGCGCGACATGCCGAGGCTGTTATCGGTTTCTGAAATAACGGCGTCTTCACTGACCGGCTGCCAATAGCTCGGCCAGCCGGAGCCGGAATCGAACTTATGATCGGAGGCAAACAGTTCCGCCCCACAGCAAATACATTCGAAGGTGCCTGGCGTTTTGCTGTCGTTATATTCACCGGTGAAGGGACGCTCGGTGCCTTTCTGGCGGGTGATGTAATATTGCTCCGGTGTCAGCTGTTCCTGCCATTCAATATCGGTTTTGGTGATTTTTTCAGCCATTTTTGTTCCCCATATTTGGTGCTTCCCGCCATCGTACTCCGCTTAGCAGGCCGAGACAAACAAGCTTGCAAACAAGTCCAAAATTACTAATGATCGCGCCCATAATGACCGAGAAAATCGCAAAATCCGGCCTCGGGAAACCACTGCCGCTCGATGAGGACACCATCAAAGCCGAAGTAGACAATGGCGAGGGCTGGAGCTCCGCGAGCGTTTACGTACTGGGAGGTGTCCGTAAAGGCAGCGATGGCAAACCGCGCTTTGTCATTCGTTATGTGCGCCATGTTGATGGCGATCTTGGCCAAGAGCTCAGAAAACATATCGGTAACTACAAAGGTTTCCGCTTTAAATTTTTCCGCTCAACCCGAAACGCCTATGACCGGGAATGCGAGATTTACCACGAGTTCTCACCCGGTGACAATGCGGGCCATCCCGAGCCTCCCAAAAATACCAAATTCACCTGCCCCGTCCCAAGTTGTAGTGAGGGAGGGTGAGGTTTTAACCAACCCGTCATTCCGGACTTGATCCGGAATCCAGAAAGCCACAAACTAAATTTTTGCCGATAAAAACTGGACCCCGCATCAAGTGCGGGGTGACGCCTTTCTTGGGGACATCTTCTTGGCACGTCCTATCGGCCTTATAACTGGTCGCCTAAGGTGTCCCCGCTTACGATGGTGAAGTAGTCAAATTACCACGAAGGGCACGAAGCCCACAAAGATCCTCCCTATCCCAAGAATCAAGTGTGGCGTGGCTAACGTGCGAATTTACCAATTTCGCAGAAAACGGATGAACTGTGAGATTCGGGCACTACCGATTATTAGCAGAAGGCCAAAAATTATTTTCAATCCGTCATCAAGGAGGTAGGCGGTCCTATACGGCTGACTTTCACTTAGGAAAAATGAGAACCGCATAAAAAGCTGCGGCGTAGATGTGCAAACCAGATATAGCCCCAAGAAGATAATAGCTGCGAATATCAATTGTGAAAAAGTGACAGCGCCGATTGCCTCATCGTTATATGTCAAAGATTTGAAATGTTTTTCAGGTATCAGTTTCCTGGAAAACCATGGTGCGCCAAACCATAAAATCAAAACCACGGATAGATTAAGCAATACAAATGATAAGAGAGCATAGTCGAGGTGTTTTAATTGGCCCGACATGAGCTGCTGCACAATATATCCAGTCATGGAGGCAAAATTAAGGATGGCTAAATAAAGGGCGTAGAGCGCCAACATGCGGCACGCTAAAAACGCCCACCCACGAATATTCACCTTCTTGCCCTCCATTTGCACATATTGATGCGGCATTAAAAGCGTTAAAAAATTCTATTAAAGGTAGATTATTATTAATGACATCGTTTGAAAATGAAAGGGAAATTCCGCGGTTGCGCCTATCGGCAATATCTATCTAAACCCCCCGCCGTCTTTTCTTCTTTCGTTTATTCATTTTAGCGCCGCCGTGCTGCTGCATTTTCTTTTGCGGCATGCGGGATTTGTCGAGACCGGCCTGGGCGGCGGCGAGTTTGGAGACGCCCGGTTTGCCGAGGCCCAGCTCGACCGCCTCCAAGCGCCTGATCTCATCGCGTATCCTGGCCGCTTCTTCAAATTCTAAGTTAGCAGCAGCGTCGATCATCCGCGCATTGAGATCATCGATATGGGCTTGATAATTGTTGCCGACCAGCTCGGTATCGCCGGAGACGCCGGTATCGACCGTGACGTAATCCATCTCGTAAACACTTTCGAGCACATCGGTGATGCCTTTTTTGACCGATTCCGGCGTAATGCCGTGTTTGTCATTATAGGCCTGCTGTTTGGCCCGCCGCCGGTTGGTCTCGCCAATAGCGTATTCGAGACTATCAGTCATTTTATCGGCGTAGAGAATGACCCGGCCATCGATGTTGCGCGCCGCCCGGCCAATGGTCTGCACCAGAGAGGTTTTGGAGCGCAGAAAGCCTTCCTTGTCCGCATCGAGAATTGCGACCAGGGCGCATTCAGGAATATCCAAGCCCTCGCGCAAGAGGTTAATACCGATCAGCACATCAAAAGCGCCCAGCCTGAGATCGCGGATAATCTCAATGCGTTCCAGGGTGTCGATATCACTATGCAGATAGCGTACGCGGATACCGGCCTCATGCATATATTCGGTGAGGTCTTCGGCCATGCGTTTGGTCAATGTCGTCACCAGCACCCGCTGGCCGTTCAAGGCGCTTTCCCGGCATTCGGCCAGCAGATCATCAACTTGTTCGGCGACCGGGCGGATGATGCATTGCGGATCGATCAGGCCGGTCGGGCGGACCACTTGTTCGGTGAAGACGCCGCCGGTTTGCTCAAGCTCCCACGGGCCAGGCGTCGCCGAGACAAACACCGACTGCGGGCGCATGGCTTCCCATTCCTCGAATTTAAGCGGCCGGTTATCGACGCAGGAGGGCAGGCGGAAGCCGAACTCGGCAAGCGTGGATTTTCGGGCATAGTCACCTTTATACATGCCACCCAGCTGCGGCACGGTGACATGGCTCTCATCAATAACGATCAGGGCGTTTTCCGGCAGATACTCAAACAAGGTCGGCGGCGGCTCACCCGGATTGCGGCCCGTCAGATAGCGGGAATAATTCTCGATGCCCGAGCAGTGCCCGGTGGTCTCCATCATCTCAATATCAAAGGTGGTGCGCTCTTCAATGCGCTGCGCTTCCAGCAATTTGCCTTCCGCCTCAAAGTCAGCGACGACTTGTTTCAACTCCTCTTTGATTTGCGGGATGGCCTGCAGCAGTGTCGGGCGCGGCGTGACATAGTGCGAGGATGGATAAACCGTGACTTCCTGGAGGGTGTCTATTTTCTCACCGGTCAGCGGATCAATTTCCCAGATCGCTTCCAACTCATCACCAAACAATGACAGCCGCCAGGCGCGGTCTTCCAAATGCGAGGGGAAGATTTCGACGACATCGCCGCGCACCCTGAAGGTGCCCCGGTAAAAAGCCATGTCGTTGCGGGTATATTGCAGCTCGACCAAGCGCTTCAACAATGTATTGCGGTCAACGGTCTGGCCAGGCTGCAGCTTCTCGGTCATCTGGGCATAGGTTTCAACCGCGCCGATACCATAGATGCAGGAAACCGAGGCAACGATCACCACGTCACTGCGTTCCAGCAAAGCGCGAGTGGCTGAGTGGCGCATCCGGTCGATCTGCTCATTGATCGAGGCGTCTTTTTCAATATAGGTATCGGTGCGGGGCACATAGGCTTCCGGCTGATAATAGTCATAATAGGAGACGAAATACTCGACCGCGTTCTCTGGGAAAAATTCTTTCATTTCGCCGTAAAGCTGAGCCGCCAGGGTTTTGTTGGGCGCCAGCACCAGTGTCGGGCGATTTAATTTCTGGATCGCATGAGCAATAGTGAAGGTCTTGCCGGAGCCGGTGACACCGAGCAAAACCTGATCTTTATCGCCGGCCTGGATACCGTCGACCAGCTCTTTGATCGCTTCCGGCTGATCTCCTGCCGGCTCGAACGGCGAGACGACTTTGAGCGGATCACCGGCTTCGATGACCGGGCGTTTCACTGGAATAAAATCTATATCGTTGGGTAGTCGTTGCTGCATATTTGCATCATATAGGGGCCGCTCTGGAAAAGCATCCTGTCTCTTTGTAATCACAACGAAAAAGTCCAATAAACCTTATAATTCATAAGGTTATTGCATAAAAAATTATGCCAATAAACTTGACTATTTTGCTGGGTGATAGCATATATAAAACATGGTAATGCGAATGATTTTCATTCAGCAGTACTGTTTTTGGGATGAGCGGCAAAAATAATCCCCCCCCTTGTCGCACAGACCACCTGACGGGAGAAATGGTGCATGGGGCAACCGTTTCTCCCGTTAGAATTTTCGGCTCAGTCTTCTCTTCCAACTTGTTCAATTTTGCTTTTTTCGGGTATTGCAACCCGTCAGGTTGCGGCGTAGGGTGCCGCCGAATTTCAACTCTGTACAGTTTAAAGGCTGAATAAAACCATGGCAGATTCAATACTTGCTTCCCGATTAAGCCGCATTCAACCTTCGGCCACCATGGCCGTAACCGGGCGCGCTCAGGAACTTAAAGCCGCCGGTGTCGATGTTATCGGATTGGGCGCTGGTGAACCTGATTTTGATACGCCGGAGAATGCCAAGGATGCCGCCATCGCGGCAATGAAAGCGGGCCAGACAAAATATACATTGGTGCCGGGAACGATGGCGCTGCGTGAAGCGGTTTGCGCAAAATTCGAGCGTGAAAACGGTCTGACCTACACCCCAGCGCAAATTCAAGTCGCCAGCGGCGGCAAGCAAAATATCTACAATGCGGTGATGGCGACGGTTGAAGAGGGCGACGAAGTTATTATCCCGGCGCCCTATTGGGTGTCCTATCCGGATATCGTATTGCTCGCTGAAGGCACGCCGGTGATTGTGCAGTGCGCTCAGGAAAATAATTTTAAGATGACCGGTGAGCAGCTCGAAGCCGCCATCACGCCCAAAACTAAATGGCTGATTTTGAACTCGCCTTCCAATCCAACCGGCGCCGCTTATACGAAGGCTGAATTGAAAGCGCTGACCGATGTCCTCATGCGCCATCCTCATGTCTGGGTGATGACGGATGACATGTATGAGCACATTATCTATGACGATTTTGAGTTCTCCACACCGGCGCAAATTGAGCCAGAGCTTTATGACCGCTGTTTGACTTTGAACGGCGTCTCTAAAGCCTATGCTATGACGGGCTGGCGCATCGGCTATGCTGCCGGGCCGGAAGAGCTGATCAAAGCGATGAATAAAGTGCAGTCTCAAAGCACCTCTCATGCCACCTCGATCAGTCAGGCGGCTGCGGTGGAAGCGCTGAACGGCCCGCAGGATTTTATCGCTGCCAATAATGCTGTCTTCAAAGAACGCCGCGATCTGGTGGTCTCCATGCTCAACCAGGCCGACGGCATTGACTGCCTGACCCCGGAAGGCGCCTTTTACGTCTATCCAAGCTGCGCCGGCATGATCGGTAAAACCACGCCGGATGGCAAAGTCTTGGAATCTGATCTGGATGTCGCGACTTATTTATTGGAAGGCGAAGGCGTCGCTGTTGTCCATGGTGAGGCCTTTGGCCTGTCGCCCTATTTCCGGGTTTCTTACGCCACGGCGACCGAGCTGTTGATTGAAGCTTGTGAGCGCATCCAGCGGGCCTGCGGAAATTTGAGTTAAATTTTTCCAGAATCTTTCTAAAGAATCTCAGATTCTGCTTGGATTCAATTTTTAAGCCCGCTAACCTTTCAGTGAACGGGGCGGTTGCTCCCGGTTAAGTGTTGGTATTCGAGTGGGTTTCCGCCCTGAATAATAGATCAACCAAGAACGGGAGGAACTCTTATGGTTAGCAAAGCTCCATCTGCGCCCCGCTGCGCAGCTATCGTCGGCTCTTACCTTAGCGGCAAAACAACTCTATTCGAAAGTATTCTCCACACCTGCGGCGCTACAAACCGCCGGGGCAGCGTGTCGGATGGCAATACGGTTGGTGATTCATCACCCGAATCCCGCGCCCGCGAAATGAGCGTCGAAATGAATGTTGCAACCGTCAACTATCTTGATGAAGAATGGACTTTTATCGATTGCCCCGGCAGCGTTGAACTCCAGCAGGACACGATTGGTGCGTTGATGGTTGCCGATGCGGCAATTGTCGTCTGTGAACCTGGCGAAGAGCGTGCCCTTGCCGTGACCCGCCTGATGAAAGAACTTGATGATCTCGGCGTGCCCTATCTGATTTATATCAACAAAATGGATTTGCCCGAAGCTCACGTGAAAAACACGTTAGACGCATTGCAGGGCATGACAGAGCGGCCCTTGGTGTTGCGTGAAGTACCAATTCGCGAAGATAATATTGTCACCGGTTTTATTGATCTCGTCAGTGAACGAGCTTATCAGTGGGAAGATGGAGCGCCGTCGAAGTTAATCGAAGTGCCCGATTCCGCCAATGGCCGCACCGAAGAAGAGCGGACTCAGATGCTGGAATCGCTGGCTGACTTTAATGATGATTTGCTTGAGCAATTGCTCGAAGATATTATCCCCGAAACCGACGATGTCTACCAAAACCTGACCAAAGACCTACAGGATAGCGCTATTGTGCCGGTATTCTTTGGCTCGGCCGAACATGAGAACGGTGTCGTGCGTTTATTAAAAGCGCTACGCCATGAAACGCCGGAATATACCGTGAGTTTAGATCGTCTAGGCATCGAGGCCGACGGTCCGGAACTTGCCCAGGTTTTTAAAACTCAAAATGGCGCCCAGTCGGGCAAGCTTTCCTTGACGCGGGTTTGGCGCGGCGAGTTTGCCGATGGCGCGCATATCAACGGCACGCGGATCAGTGGCGTCTTTAAAATGCTCGGCAGCCAGCAGAACAAAGAAAGTAAAGCCTCCGCTGGACAAGTGGTCGCCCTAGGCCGCCTGGATGGTGTGCAGACCAGCGATACTTTGTCGGCTTCGGGTGATGTTGAGGGGCCGGAATGGCCAGCTTTCCTTACTCCGGTTTACGCCTTGTCGATCCATGCCGGCCGGCGGGATGATGAGGTTAAGATGGCAACTGCAATGGCTAAGATCATCGAAGAAGATCCCTCATTGTCCTATGGGCCGAACATTGACACCGGCGAGCACCTTTTGCGGGGTCAGGGAGAAACTCATTTGCGCATTGTCCTGGATCGCCTGAAAAACCGCAACAAGCTCGAGGTCGAATCACATATACCCCAAGTGGCTTATAAAGAATCGATCCGCGACAAAATCTCGCAACACGCCCGTCACAAAAAACAATCGGGCGGCCATGGCCAGTTTGGCGATGTTCATGTCGATATCAAACCGCTGCCGCGGGGCTCCGGCTTTCAATTTACCGATTCCGTCAAGGGCGGGGTGGTGCCGAAAAACTATATTCCAGCTGTCGAGCATGGCGTGAAAGAATATCTCGCCCGCGGACCGCTCGGTTTTCCGGTGGTCGATGTTTCGGTTGAGTTGACCGATGGCCAGCATCACGCGGTCGATAGTTCAGACCAGGCGTTTAAGACCGCCGGTTCTTTGGCGATGCGGGAAGGCATGCCGAAATGCAAGCCGGTTCTGCTTGAGCCGATTTTCCAGGTCAATGTCTCGGCGCCGCAGGAATTTACCTCCAAAGTGCAGCGTTTGATCAGTGGCCGGCGCGGGCAAATCCTGGGATTTGAGCCCAAACTTGGCTGGAAAGGCTGGGATGAAGTTTCGGCGCATCTGCCGGAATCAGAAACTCTGGATTTAATCAATGAGCTGCGTTCATTAACCCAAGGCACGGCATCCTTTGCCTGGGAGTTTGACCGCTTGCAGGAGTTTACCGGCAAAGAAGCGGAGCAGGTGATCGCTGCCCGGGGAGCTGCGGCTTAAATATTAATCTGACTTGACGGCGAGGGCGTGTTTCAGCTTGGGATACGCCCTTTGCCTTGAATCAAACAAAAAAAAGGCTAGGAAACCGGAGTTTCCTAGCAAGTTTAACAGGGAGGCTTCACGTCTGGGAGACTTAACGCCTTAGTATTTTAAACGATCCTCTATAAACACATGCGAACCATAACGTACATACTAAACTATTGAAAAAACTTAGTTAATACTATATAATGCCATTCATAGGTAGTGGTTATTGTCCTCTACTATTCGTAGTGGATCGATAGTCTTTGCCACACGGTTGCCACACAGATTTAGATGGATGGTAAAATGCCAAAAATTTCTAAACCATTGACCGATTACGCATTAAAGACTTTAAAGCCTAGTCGAAATCAAAAAGGATGGAGGGAAATCTCGGATGGTGGATGTCGGGGTTTGCTTGTTAAACTTTCACCCAGAGGAGAAAAGGTTTGGGCCATACGGTTAACTGTGAACGGAAATCGCGTTTATTATACTTTAGGAGGATATCCCGCAGTGAGTCTTTCCGAGGCTCGAAAACGAGTAAGCGATTATATTTCGTTTGCACGCGAAGGGGCCTCTCCGGATGAAACAAATGCTCGACTTCTAGCAGATAAAATGACGGTCGCGGATACTCATGCGGTTTACATCAAAGCTATGAAAAACAGTCTCGCTAAAAATACCATTGCGGCGAAGGAAGCAATGTTCAGTGATCATATTTTTCCTGTCGCAGGAAAGAAACTCATTGGACAAATACGTCGTGCTGATGTTGTTGAGATCGTGGAAGCCGTTAAATCGAAAGGTTTGATAGTTCAGGCAAATAGAGTTTTTTCTGAATTTATGGCCATGCTCCGGTGGGCTGAACAAAGAGATTATATTAACGGCGTACCTAGCTTCTATAAATTCAAAACAAAGGAGCAGCCAAGGCGACGTACTTTGACCGAAGATGAATTGGGAAAAGTTTGGCAAACATCAAATAAAATTGGCAGCCTTTCTGGTGATTTCATACGTCTATTAATCCTTTCAGGGCAGAGGCGCGACGATGTTCGCCTCATGCGTTGGGATGAAATTGATATGAATTCTTGTCTTTGGACAATTCCGGCAAGCAAATATAAAACCCGAATAGCTCATGCAGTTCCTCTTTCAATTCAATCAATGGAAATACTGAATTCACGCTGGAAAGAAGATATCGTTGGATTTGTTCTGGCTGGCAATGACCCGGTAAAGCCATTTAATGGGGCCTCAAGCGCAATGCGTCGGCTGCGAACCAAGCTAAATTTTAACGAGGATTTTTCTTTGCATGACCTTCGTAGGACGTGTCGGTCGAGTCTGTCCCGTCTGGGGGTTGATGAAGTAACTGCTGAATTAGTTATCGGACACGTCAAACAGGGGATGCAGAAAGTTTATGATCAATATGATCGACTAGATGAAAGAGCTGAAGCATTGGAGTTATGGGGGGCTTACGTAATTTCAGTAGCAGGTGAAAATGGTAACAATGTTGTTCCAATGTCCCGAGGACAATAAAGTTGATGCAGGCTTTCGCCGTGGCGACCTATTCGATAAGAAGCGAAACATAACGGAAAATTGGGCAGGTTTCTGCTCGACTGTCATGATGATGGCAGCAAGATCGTTTCGATCATGATGAGGAAGATAATGTCCAAAGACGAAGAAAATACATTGCCCGGTACGGCTTGGGATGTTCGCGTGGATCAGCTTATGAACGAGAATGAATTTTCTCTACAATCAGCCCGCGATTGGGTAATTACAGACTGGCTCTACAAGGGCGACACGCGTCCTTTTACAGATTTTGTAAGCCAAGGCCACGTTCCATGCATCGAAATTATTAAATATCTTGCGCTAATGATGAATCCGCTGAAGGGCTTAAAAAAATCCCCGCCTTATATACTCGTTATAAAGTCTCAAGGCCGCAAAGGGCGACGACCTGACCCTGAGATTGAAATGAGGAGCAGGCTCACTGCACAGCGTGTAGAGCATCTGATAAAAAAGGGTATGTCATACGAAAATGCGATCTTTGATGTCGCGGAATTACTTGGAGAGGGTCTCGACAGCGACATACCCTCAGACACCGTCGAAAAAGATTACAAACGCTATAAATCCAAGTCACAACGGTAAAGAAAGCCCTATTTACCTACCGTGATTTAACTTTCTACATCTGCCTATATTCGCCTGTACCCGGCAATAGCCACAACTGATCGTATAGGAGAACAAGATGTTAGATTCAGAAGACAAATCAAGTTATCACGCTCGCATCAACTGGCGAGTAAATGATTTCTGTCGAGCACACGGCATAGGGCGAACCCTCGTTTATGAAGAAATAAAACGCGGCGAACTAAAAATCATCAAAGTAGGAAAGCGGACTCTTATTCCCGACAGTGAAGCAAAGGCCTGGCAGGAACGTAAAGCCCGTGCAGTCAAATGATCTTAGAAGCTTTGGCATACGCGGAAAATGGCTGGCCGATTTTCCCGTGCCGGTCAGATAAGACGCCTTACACAAGCCATGGCGTACTGGATGCGACCACCGATCTAAAGCAAATAGAAGCATGGTGGGCCCAATGGCCAAAGGCAAACATTGCCCTAGATGTGGGCGGTGCCGAGATGATGGTCTTTGATCTTGATCCCGGCCATAGCATGAAGGAGCTAGATGAAAATGTCGGACCAATCCCAGAAACAGGACTTACTTCAAAAACACCACGAGGCGGGGAACATCTCTACTTCTCAATTGGAGATGGCGAAACTGTTAAGATGTCTGCTTCCCAAATCGCTCCCAATGTTGATGTTCGATCCTTCAATAGTTATGTTCTTCTCCCCCCATCACAAACCGCTGATGGTGGATACGAATGGACGGGCCGAGATAGTCCCGCATTCCGATCTGACGAAATGCTGCGAGTATGTAATTCAGCAAAAGAAAAATCAAAAGACAGAGATACATGGCTGATAGAGCCGGACCTTCCAGAAAATACAGCTTCCGCAATCGAGTGGCTTAAGACGAAAGCCAAGATTGCTGTTAAGGGCCAAGGCGGCGACGCTATGACTTATGCTACCGCTGCACACATGAAGTCTTTCGGCATGAGCCAAGCTCTAGCCTTCGATCTCATGTGGGAGCATTGGTGTCCCCGTTGCTCACCGCCTTGGCCCGTCGATATGGTAGAAAACCTCCAGCAAAAAATCGTCAACGCATATCAATATAATACCTCCCCTCCAGGTAACGTTACCCCGGCCTACCAACTCGCCAAGACCGCATCATTATTTAAGCCGGTAGCGACGCTAGATGATCAAGGCAACGCTCACCAATGGACCGCTGGCCGGTTCCGCGTTGTCGATCCCGTGGCTATGGATGAGATTAAACCTCCGGCATGGATCATTGACGATCTGCTGCCGGAGAAAGCTTACGCCATGATGTTCGGAGACCGGGGAACATTCAAAACGTTCCTGGCGCTTGATATGGCGCTGTCTATCGCTTCAGGGGGTTTCGCTCTGCCTGAGACCGCACTTTGGAAAGATAAGATCGCAAATCCCGGTCCTGTCCTATTTGCAGTCGGTGAGGGCCGGGGTAATATTAAGAAGAGGGTCCAGGCGTGGGAGAATATTCATAACGCTGGCGAGACCGTTCACGATTTCAGACTGGCCGATCCAGTGCCGCTAGTCTCAGAGGATATCAACCCGTTTTTAGATGTCGTCTATGCCGCTTGTCCGCGTAAGGAGGGTTATCAACTGGTCGTCTTAGATACAGTAGGCCGAGCTATGCAAGGAACGAATGAGAACGCTCAGGAACACGCCTCTAACTTTACTAAGATGGTCCAGACTATCCAATATGAGCTTAATGCTGCTGTCTTAGCTCTCCATCACTCAGGCCACGGTGACAAGGATCGTTCCAGAGGATCGTCAGTATTTGGAGCGGATGTCGATACTGAGATCAGACTTAATCGTATTGCCAATGAAAACAAAGTTACCATAACCATGACAAAGCAAAAAGATGCACCCGAATGGGATAGGAAAGAACATGTAAAGCTTTGCGAAACTTCCATCTCTAGTGAGATGAGAACATTGGTTGCTGTGAAGGCCAACGAAAATAAGTTCCCCAAATGTGATAAACATCATCCCACCAAGGATGATCAAGAAGAACTCATGATCACTATAAACGAAGTTGTCATAGAGTATCTTACCACCAACAAAACTCTGGCATTGTCACAAAACGCGTTGGCGAATGCTATTGCTCCTGACGAGCGCATTCAAATCGGTTCGAGCCAATTAAGACAAAAATATTTAAATAATATGCGTGAAGATATGTCACAGCCAGCTACCAGGTACTACAATAATAGATCAAAAAAATGGCAATACGTCGAAGATTAGTACTGTCAGAAAGGTTTAGTTATTTAATCGCCTGGCAAGATTGTTTGACAGATTCTATGACAGGCCAAAGTACTAGTTTTCTGGCGTTTTTTCTAATTTTTGACAGATATTTTGACAGACCTGGGCTAGCTATTGACAGCCTGACAGGCCAAAGGGGGGTCTTTAGACCCCCTTGCCTGTCAGTCAAGTAGCGGTGGCAGATAGATTTCTCGAAGATAACCAGAACTAAATAGTGATGGCCATATTGAGACCATTCGTAGCCACCATTGACAGAAATTAGAATTCGGCAGTGATCACCCGCAATGTTTCCCGCATTCAGGCGAATGCCGTGATTGTATGGGATATTCTCGAAAGCACCAGATATCACAACGACGTTCAATTAAACAGTCGAAAAACATAACTCAACATAACTTAGTATAACTGGTGAAGCGCTGAAAAAAGCGGTAAAGACACCTGCACTGTACAACGCTTTTCTTCACATCGTGAAATCACCTCACACAAGCTCTAACTGTCGTAACCGCTGATTTAGATGGGCTGGTTGAAGATATCCAATCTGAATTGGTCACAACGCCTGATCCGGAGGAGTTAAAAACTGATGAGTAAGCCGCTTCGATAATTGACAAAGGAAGATTATCTTCGCTGGCTGTGGCGCTTCGAACGAGAGTGTTATTGAGTGATGGTAGATTGTGTTGTGAGTGAGTAAGAAATTGAATATCCAAAGGTGGATTACCATCGCTGTGATGATGTACGTCAAGTTTCCGCTCCACGGGACAAAGCGGCAATCAGCAACAAGGAACATCATGGTTGCTTCACAGAATTTGGAAACGGCTTGACGGACCAACATTATCACCCCAGAGTTGTATAAAATGAATGCCCCAAAAGGATAAATAGATTAAGGGAAAAAAGAGGCAGCCAATTATGGCGGAAGAAGACACTCATATTGACGCGATGCCTACAAAGGCATTTTTTGTCGACATGCTAGTAAAAGATATTCCCTTAGACCGTGCGGTCCTTGATCTTGTTGATAATTGCATCGATGGGGCTAAACGTCTTCGTCCCGACGGTGAACAGAATTTTGAAGATCTGAGCGTGTCAATTCGACTGAACGAAGAGACCTTCGAGATAACTGATAACTGCGGCGGTTTCGACGTGGAAACCGCAAAGAATTATGCATTTCGTTTTGGACGGCCTACACAAGCAAAGTCAACAGATTTCTCAATCGGTCAATTCGGCGTAGGCATGAAGCGTGCTCTTTTCAAATTTGGACGATATTTTGAGGTGCATTCAACAACCGAAAACCAAAGTTGGGCGATGCATGTTGATGTCGATGAGTGGGAAGTCGATGAATCCTGGCATTTCGAATTCAGTAAAATCGAAACAGATCTCGATAACCCACCTGAGACACAGGGCACACGCGTCTTAGTCAATAGGCTTCGTCCAGAAGTTGCCTCAAGTTTTGGTTCTGAGCATTTTAGACGAAGACTTTCGCAATTGATCCGCTCACATCAAAGACAGTTTTTAAGCTCTGGCCTCAGCATCGAGTTCGACACCTCATATCTAATAAATACAGATCTGCGCTTGCTGTCAGGAGGTAATTTTAATCCTGCTGTTGAGGAGTTTTTGCATGATGAGGGTGGCGATGCGCCCATCCGAATCAGAATTGTCGCTGGCGTATCAAATTCATCACCTCAAGAGGCCGGCTGGTATATAGTATGTAATGGCCGAGT
>CAZMHI010000065.1:0-26066 GCA_964566055.1 uncultured Rhodospirillaceae bacterium | reverse complement strand
ATCACTGGCCGATGCTGGTGAGATTGTCATCTCGGGTGGTGGTGAAGAAGACGAATTGGTGTTCTAGGCCATTTTATAGACCTGGTATTTAAAGAAATCAGCCGGAATCTGAAAGAGTAATAAGCAGACATGCCAGCCAACGAAAAATTTATGTTCGATACGATATTTGATGAGCTGGAACCCATTGAGCCTGAAGTCGCGGCTGAAGAAGAGGAAGAAGCACCTGAGGAAGTAGAGCCTGAACCCGAAGAAGAAATTATACCAACCTTTAGCGCAGAAGAGGTTGAAGCGGCGCGTCAGGAAGGTTTTAGCTCAGGCAAAGACCAAGGGGTTAGTGAAACACTGGCGGGCATTGAGAAAAATACCGCAGATACCTTGGCTGTAATAGCTGAGCGAGTTTCAGGTCTCATCAATGGCCAAGAGATTGCAAATCGGGAAATTTCAGATGATGCCTCAGCTCTTTCACTTGCGGTAGCCAGAAAAATATTCCCAGTACTAAATGAACAAGGAGCATTAAACGAAGTCACTTCGACCATACAAACTATGCTCGCACGCCTTATTGATGAACCACGAATTCAGGTAAAAGTTAATCCAGCAATTTCGGATGAAATAACGCAACGTCTTGCAGCAGTAATTGACACAAATGGAGTTGGTCAGAACTTAACAATTGTCGCTGATGAAGCAGTTCTGATGGGAGATTGCTCAATTGAATGGTCGAACGGCACAGCCGAACGAAATGTTGCTGCGCTGATGCATGAAATTGATGATATAATCGCCCAAAATTCAACTGCAAATATCGAATCATTGGTAATAAATGATGAAGCGGAAATGGCACAAAATGATGTGCCAGTCGCTGATGAGGAAAATGATAAAGAAATAGCCTCAAATCAGGGCGAAAATGGTGAAGAAAGTACAGATTCTGAGGCCCAATTTGAACAAAATATTAATGATACGGATATAGAATTGGAACCTATTGAAGAAGATGAAACGGAAGATAATACTACGGCAAACGAGGTAGTCCAGGAACCAGCAAACGAAGTTATCGAGCAGGAAGCTGCTGATTCGGAACAAAACGGGCAGGAAGTTGAGAAAATTGATAATTCTGATACAGAATTGGATGAAGCTGTAGAGGATATAGTTGACGAAACGCCGGAAGGCCAAAACGACGAAAATAACGACTGAAATTAGGAGTCGATTATGGGTGATCAAGATTTAGAGTTATCAGAACTCGAAGAAGAGTTTCAAGCCGAACCGGCCGATAGCGGCGGCGAAATTGCAACCAGTGACATGGATGGCTCCGATGTGCCGGACATCCCCCGCTCTGCACAAGACTTAGAGGCCGTCGACTGTAATTATGTCGCAAAACGAAATTCATCCAAAAGCGAAAATAAAAACCGTTGGACAAGTTTAACTTTTGCCAATTCAGGTTCATAATAGGCACGGTAATTTTGGCTAAGAATAATAGCAGCAGGTAGACACCTTTTATGGCAATTGCTCCCACTCAATCTTCCACCGCTACTCAACCCGGGGCGAGTACTCATAACCGGATTGCCGTTGCCTCTGGCAAAGGTGGCGTGGGAAAGACGTGGTTTGCAATTACCTTGGCACATGCACTTGCCAATAAAGGCAAAAAAGCATTGTTATTTGACGGCGATTTAGGCCTCGCCAATGTTGATATTCAGTTGGGTCTGATGCCTAAACACGATCTTGGGGGCGTAATCGCCGGACGGTTGCCGCTCAATCAGGCCGCGATGAATTATGAAGATGGCGGTTTTGACATTATTGCCGGGCGCTCTGGTTCAGGCAATCTTGCCAACATACCCGCCAATCGGCTGCAGTCTTTGAACGAAGGCCTGACAATGCTGTCTTCTTCCTATGACCACATCATTTTTGACCTTGGTACGGGTGTTGAGCGGACGGTGCGTAATTTAGCTAATCAAGTCGACACTGTGCTGGTCGTTACGACCGATGAGCCAACAGCTCTCACCGATGCCTATGCCTTCATAAAATTAACCCATATGGAAAGGCCTAATATCGATCTCCGGGTCGTCGTGAACATGGCTAATTCTACGAAAGAAGGGGAACGGACCTATAACACAATCCTAAAAGCCTGCCAGGGGTTTCTCAAATTTTCACCGCCTTTAGCAGGTGTTATCCGTCGCGATACCAAAGTCCGGGAAACAATCCGCAATCAAACATCTATATTGGTCCGCTTTCCCAATACAGAAGCCGCCACAGACGTAGGAACTATTGTCAAAAAACTCATTGGGTGATGAATGACAACTATTCTTCCTCAATCCCCCACTCCGCCACCGGTGGCGAATACCGGCCCGGCCGTAACGGTCACTATACCGAATCCTCCACCAGCATTGGTTCAATTGCCGACGGGTGCGGTGATCGACGCCCAGGTCGTCGCCAATCTGGATAAAGGCTTAACTGAGCTGAATACAGCCCTCGGCAAGCTCGAAATCAAAACTAATGTGTCATTGCCTGAAAATACTAAAATAGAATTGCAAATACTACGCCAGGTCCCGCAAACGCAGTTGATGATTAAAGCACTGAATGACCAGCCCATTCAGACCACGGGGAACGCGGAAAAAATTGGCGCGGCGATCAAGGCGGCAATTCAGGCGACCTTAAAATCAATACCAACACCTGCGAGCCCGCCATCACCTGAAATCTCTGCGGCAAAGATTAATCCGGCAACAACACCGATCAAACTCGATATTGGCGCTCTGATAAAGGCGACGCTGCTGCGGCCAATCGGCACCCCGACAAGCGGACCTCAAAATGCTGTGGCAACAGCTGGCAGCACGAACGCGCCAACGGCCACACCGTCCGCTCTCTCAAGCGATCCTGCCAGCGCCTCAAAGCCAGTTAAAAACGCAGCGGCAGCTAAACAAAGCGTTCAAGCCTCGGCGGTAAAGCCGGAAATCTCTGGCAATGCCCAAAATCGACCGCTCACCACGCCTGTCTCAGACGAAAATGGACATAACGCCAAGACTGGTAAGCCAGCTCAAATTAGGGCTGGAACAAACTATAATTTGCGTTTTTTAGGGGTCTCGAATACACCCCAGAATCCAGCTCAAGCATCTGCTCAGTCAGCCGCTCAAGGGGCACAAGCGAAAGCCCAAACGGCTGCCCAAGGCGCCAATCCTCAAAGCAGCGGCGGAGCACCAGCTCAAAATGTCATCAATGGTATCGTGGTCGCGACAACACCAACCGGGCAACCGATTTTAAATACTCCCTTGGGCATGATGGCGCTTGAAACCAAACTGCCAATTTCGCCTGGTCAATCTTTGAGTTTAGAAGTGATTTCCAGCCAAATGCAGGCGACCTCTGCACTTTCCGCCGAAGCCCGTTTCGACACCATTTTCCAATCCCGCGAATGGCCAAATTTGGCTGATGCCATTCGCCAAATCGGGCTCAACGCACCAGCAGTTTCACAAAAGATTGTCGGCTCAACTCTGCCGCAACCCAACACGCAGCTGACGACAAATATTTTGTTTTTTTTAAATGCCTTGAAAGGCGGCGACTTGCAAAGCTGGATCGGCAATGCTGCTACGGCGCTGCTAGATCAAACTTCTCCTGATCTGCTAGGCCAGTTGGATGAGGATTTTTTCTATCTGGGCCGGGCTTTTTCCGAGCCGCAATCGAACGATTGGCGTACGGCTATTGTGCCCTTTTTTGACGGCATGGGACTAGAGCAATTTCAAATGCACACCCGCGGGCAACTCAACGAAGGTGAGGACGGCAAAAAAGAGGATGGTTCACGTTTTGTTATAGATATCGTCTTAAGCAATTTAGGCCGCTTCCAGCTCGATGGCTTTGTCCGGACCAAGCGGAAACGTCTCGATCTTGTTGTCCGCACCGAAAAGTCCCTGCCCGCGCAAATGCGTAGTGATATCAATAAGATTTTCACTGATTTTTCGGAAGCCTCTGGCGTCGCCGGACAAATTACCTTCCAGGCCGACCAAAAATTCGTTGAGATATCAATTCCTCAAATGAACGAATATTCCAATAAAGATGTAACGATTTAAATTCTAGCTATTTTCTGTACGGCGCCGGCGATGCGCCTCCTGACCGAGTTCGTCCAGGATAGCCTGTTCTTCCCGGGAGGCCTCTAAGGCATCGGCTTCGTCCCGGGCTTCCTGGGTAATTTCAAAAACTTTTAAATCCTTAAATTCGACACGCATTTCCTCTTGAGCAACGACAATTTTTTCCTCTACGCCGGCAATTTCAAGGGATATATTTTCGCGTTTTTGAACTGCCGCCGCCGCATATTCACCATAAAACATACCAATACTTTCAGGCGCCGAATTGGCAATAGATTGCTCGGAAACAATTTCCTTTTCAAGATTTTCACCTTGTTTTTCGAGGTTGGCGACCTCGCCCAACAATTCGCCAAGCGAACGCCGTTTGTCATCCACCCGGTATTGATGAAGACGAATGAGTGTATGTAAATCTCTAGCCATTCTCTGCAATTCCTTCACCGTTCGGCAGGTTTGCTTCAAACGGATCTGCCTCTGAGGACTGTTCGGTATCACCGACAACTCCACCAGCGGCATAATTCATGTCTAACCGATTAGCTAAATCGGTGTAACCGGATTCTAAATCGCTATGATCCTCTTTTGTTTGGTGGATGAATTCATCAATCGCAGCGAAGTAGTGGATGGCTTCATCGACCTGAGGGTCTGAGCCTTGCCGATAAGCGCCCAAGCGAATCAACTCCGCCATATCTTCATAAACCGACACCAAATGCTTAGCCCGGTCGATAATTGCGTTTTGTTCTTCAGTATTACAAGCCGGCATGGTTCGGGATACACTGCGCAAAATGTTCACAGCCGGAAAACGTCCACGCTCGGCAATCACCCGATCAAGCACAACGTGACCATCCAATATGCCTCGCACGGAATCTGCAACCGGTTCATTGTGGTCATCGCCTTCCACCAATACCGTGAAACAGCCGGTGATACTTCCCTGCCCCTCAGCACCAGGCCCGGCCCGCTCCAGCAATCGTGGCAGCTCGGCAAAAACCGTTGGAGTGTAACCACGCGTCGCTGGGGGTTCGCCGGCAGACAGGCTTATCTCGCGCTGTGCCGTAGCAAAGCGCGTGACCGAATCCATCAAACACAAAACATCCCTATTTTGATCGCGGAAAAATTCCGCCACCGCCATGGTGAGATAGGCGGCCTGACGGCGGACCAAAGGTGGTTCATCTGATGTCGCGACAACGACTACGCTACGTTTCATACCTTCTTCACCAAGGTCATCTTCGATAAATTCCCGGGCTTCCCGGCCCCGTTCACCGATTAGACCGACGACACTGGTATCAGCAGCGGTGTGGCGTGCCATCATCGATAATAAAGTCGATTTACCAACCCCAGACCCCGCAAAAATGCCCATTCTCTGCCCTTTACAGACAGTCAGGAAGGCATTCATTACGCGTACGCCTAGATCAATCTTATCACCCACCCGTTGGCGGGTATGAGCCTGAGGCGGGCTATTTTGAACCAAATAGGGCTTCGGCCCTTTGCGCAACGGCCCCTTGCCATCGATCGGTTCTCCAAAGGCATTAATTACTCGTCCGAGCCAGGTGTTGTCCGGATAGATAACCGGATCATCGGTATTAATTTCAACCGCGCAGCCGAGGCCGATTCCTTCAAGGGTGCCAAATGGCATTACCAAAGCACGATTTTCCCGAAAGCCGATAACTTCACATAAGACCGAACGATTGTGGCGCGCTAGAATACGACAATGATCTCCAATCGATAAGATACCTTCCGCGCCACTAACTTCGACCAACATTCCCAGCACAGAAGCAACTTGGCCATACTCGTGAAACGAGGGCAGCCTATCAATTTCGTCGATTATATTTTTGATTAAGACGGTCACACCACGATCCGATCTACTCACACCACAATTAGACTTGGTATATTTGAGGCTTTTTTTGATCAGCCTTCAAAAAATTAGAAGTAAAGATTTATGGTCTCCATTTCCAAGCGATTATTATAACGCCAAATTGATTAACCAAGCTTGAATATCTTAGTCATCGGCTTTATTGTTACATTCTTAATAATTCGGCTTAACTTTATAACAAATTCGGTTTCGGGTGAGTGAAGGTATGCGCGTTCTCCTTGTAGAAGATGATCCTACAACTTCAAAAAGCATTGAAATGATGCTGACGTCGGCAGGTATGGTTCTCGACACTACTGATTTAGGTGAAGATGGACTGGAGATCGGCAAATTATATGATTACGACATCATTATCCTGGATCTTATGCTGCCGGATATGGATGGCTATGAGGTGCTGAGAGGTCTGCGAGCTTCCAAAGTGGAAACGCCGGTTTTAATTCTCTCCGGCCTTACTGAATCAGAAAATAAAGTAAAAGGATTTGGCACGGGTGCAGACGACTATTTGACGAAACCTTTTAACAAAGAAGAACTCATTGCTAGAATTCATGCCATTGTCAGGCGCTCAAAAGGACATGCAGAATCGATCATTCGGACCGGAAAATTAGCCGTTAATTTAGATGGCCGGACCGTTGAGGTTGATGATAAATCTGTGCATTTAACCGGCAAGGAATATGGCATATTGGAACTACTGTCGCTTCGCAAAGGAACGACTTTGACCAAGGAAATGTTCCTTAATCATCTTTACAACGGCATGGATGAACCAGAACTGAAAATCATTGATGTGTTTGTCTGCAAGCTGCGCAAAAAACTTGCCACCGCAGCTATCGATGAGGACTATATTCATACTGTCTGGGGACGGGGCTATGTCCTACGAGATCCCGAAGAAAATAAGGAAGATGATAAGGCAGCGCAGAAAAAGCGCGCGAAAGCATCTGCCTAAATCCTAATTCAATTAAATTATTTGGAGAATAATCGAGCGGCTAGCCGGCGTGCTCTGAATTTGCCACGGCTGGATGTTTTTCAAATGATTCTTCTTCATTTGCACTCGCAACTTGATAGAGCCCGCGGAAATTAGGCACTGGCTTAAACTTGTCAGAAATACCGAGCACAGTTTCGGCTCCGCCAAGAAACAACAATCCGTCATCTGGCATGAGGCGGCAAATCTGCTCTAATACTTTGCCTTTGGTCTCTTGATCGAAATAGATCAAAACGTTTCGGCAAAATACGATATCGAATTTTCCCAAAGACTGCAGATCATCGAGTAAGTTATATTCCTTATACTGAATCATCTTTTTCAAAACGTCTGATATCTGCCAATTCTCACCCGCTTTTTCAAAATATTTGACGAGGAATTGCACCGGCAGCCCACGTTGAACTTCAAATTGCGAATAAACACCGTTCTCAGCCTTTTCCAATATTTCAGTCGAAATATCGGTCCCTATTATTTCGGTATTCCAGCCGGCAAATTGAGCAGACATTTCGTTTAATATCATTGCTATGGAATAAGGTTCCTGACCACTTGACGCAGCTGCACACCAAATTTTGAGTGATTTTTGCGATTTTCGGCGATCAAGGTAGAACGGCAATGAGGCATCTCGGAAAATATCAAACGGTTTAATATCCCGGAAGAAAAATGACTCGTTCGTCGTCATCGCTTCGGTGATATCCTTTGTTAACGTCGCATCTATGCCTTTTCTGGCCTGATCGACCAATTCTTCAAGACCGTTTAAATTCCGCTTGCGGGCAAGCGGCATGAGACGGCTTTCTAAAAGGTATGATTTGTCCTCACTCAAAACGAGCCCCGACTCTCGCTTGACCAGAGAACTTAGAAATTCAAAATCTTCCGGCCTCATCCCACACCTTTGCCAAAGAATTCAACAATTTTCGGGGCAAGTTCAGTTATCGGTAATACTGCGGAGCAAATTCCGGCGTCAGCCACTGCTCCTGGCATTCCCCATACCACACTCGTAGCTTCATCCTGGGCAAAAACTGTTCCTCCGGCCTCGACTAAAGATTTACAGCTATTTCTACCATCATATCCCATACCGGTTAAAATAACGCCGAAGGTCCTGTTGCCATATATCTTAACGGCACTTTCCATCATCGGATCGACTGCGGGCCGGCAATAATTTACTGGCGGATCTTGGTTCAATTTAGCAACAACTTTACCATCCTGTTCCTTTAACAACATATGGTAATCACCCGGCGCTATTACTACTTTGCCGGATTCCAAAACATCGCCATCCTGAGCTTCTTCCGCCGGAATACCGGATGAACGGGTAATATGCTGAGCCAAAATCGTAGTAAATGTTGGCGGCATATGCTGCGTTACAACCATCGGCACATCTATTTTCCCATTCAGGCCTTTGAACAGTTCAAATAGAGCCTGCGGTCCTCCAGTCGAGCTTCCAACAACCAATATTTTAGGTTTTGGGTACGTTACCGGTGGTGATTTCAGCGTGAAAGGCGCAGACGGTTTCTTCGGAATAGCTTTAGCTCTAGCCGCTTTTCTCGCTTCGGACGGTGATCCACCGTCTCGAACAGGCCGTTCAGCACCAAGTGCTTTTACTTTCTCCCGCAATTCATGTTCGAAATCCTGGCCACCAGTCATTTCGCGGCTGGACGTCGGCTTGGCAATATATTCAGATGCACCGGCTTGCAGAGCTTTTAAGCTAATCTCTGCATTTTTCATTGTTAAAGTAGACGCCATGATCACTTTAACATTGGGATTTATTTTAAGGATTTCAGGCAGCGCTGTCAGACCGTCCATGACAGGCATTTCTATATCCAAGATAATGACATCTAGATCAAGAGAACGCGCCCGTTTCACCGCTAATTCGCCGTTCGAAACGGTATCAACAACTTCAATCTCGCTGTCTTTTTCCAACATACGGGAAATAAGACCTCGAACGACAGCCGAGTCATCGACCACCATCACGAGTATAGGATTCTTATTGGATTTTTCCACGATTATTCCGATGCCTTATCAGCGGCATTGACCGATTAAATCGGCACTGACCAAAGATTTAAAGTAACCCAACCTGGGAGAATTTTGCTTGAATAATTTCACTATCAAAGGGTTTCATAATGTACTCGTTTGCACCAGCCTCCATCGCTTCCTGAATATGATTTACATCATTCTCGGTCGTACAAAACACCACGACTGGTTTATCGCCCCCAGGTAAAGTTCTGAGTTCCCTTAAATAATCAATACCGTTTTTAACTGGCATATTCCAATCCAAAAGTACGGCATCAGGCATGCGCTCTTTACATGAATCTAAGGCAATTTGCCCATCTTCAGCTTCACTTGTTTCGAAATCCAGTTCTTGTAAAATCTTTTTCGCAACCATGCGAATGACTTTTGAATCGTCCACGATCAAACATAGTTTCATAATTTTTTCGCAATTCCTAACAATGAACTACCAAGTACGTAAGTATATTGGAGCACAAAAACCAAAAGAAATTCTAATTAGTCCCTAGTAATCCGAATGTATATTTATCCAGCCATCAGTTCAACCGGCGATTAATAACAGATTCGACAATTCAAATTTGTGAATCGTGGCTGAGTTAACCGACGGTTTGCGATAATGTCTCCAATAAAGCATCACGATCAAATTTTGATACGTAATCACTAAAGCCTACTTCGCGACCTTTCTCAAAATCACTTTCTGTTGCATGAGAGGATAAAGCAACCAGCGGGACATCCTGCCAAGGCCCTTCTTCTTTCACCTTTCTGGCAAAATCAAATCCGCTCATATCAGGCATTTCAATATCGCTGACGATGACATCAAAATCAGAACCTTTTTCCCGAATTTCCAGGGCCGCATCTCCACTTTCTACTGTCGTCACATCATAACCTGCGACGGAAAGCAGGGGTGTCATCAAATTCCTGAAAAAAGGACTGTCATCGACCAATAGAATGCGGCGTTTTTCGCCCGATCCGTTGGTACCACTTACCGCTGGGGCAGAAAACCAATCCGAGAAACCCTGCGTTAAATAATATCCAGCATCAATCACATCTGTAGCCTTGCCACTAATTACGGCACTGCCGACCAATCCTGGTGTGCTCGACTGTAGTTCAACTTTAATTTCGTCTTCAACGATATCAACAATCTGATCAACAACCAGCCCCATACTACGGTCGCGATCCGTAAAGACGAGGATTGATTGAAATCCTTCAGATTTCCATTCGTGAGATTCGTCATAAGCGATCAGCGGCATCAATTGACCACGATATTGGACCACGCGTTGGGCATTTGAAAACTCAACCGTCGCCATATCTATTTCTTCCAGACGAGCGACCAGAGCTAACGGCACAGCTTTTAATTCCTCGCCGCCGGCCAGGAAGACCAACATCGCCTGACGATCTGAGCTATGGGTTGCATCCGCAGTCGTTACTGCTTCCGCATTTGAAGCACCCATTGAAATTTCACCGGTTGCAGAGGCAATGCCATTTGGATCAAGGATCATGATTACGCTACCGTCACCTAATATTGTATTGCCAGAGAACAAGCTGATATCACGCAATATCGGCGCTACTGGTTTGACAACGATTTCCTCGGTGTCAAATACGCGATCAACAATAATACCAAAGGTGTAATTACCAACTTGACTGACAATAATGAAAGTTTCGCTTTCCGGATCAACCATTCCCAGCGAATCTTCAAGTTCCTCATCCGCCACGAGATCAGTTGATTCAGCCTCTAACTCTTCTTCTACGGCTTCACCAGATTGTTCGGCTTCAACGGCCTCGGCGCTTTCTGTTGATGGTAACGCCAATGGCGCTTCAATTGAGTCCGCTTCTGCAAGTTCTTCTGAATCAAGATTAAGGAGGTCCTGCAGCTTGACCAATGGAAGCAAGCGATTACGTAAACGCAACACTGGCGCCTCATTGATCATTTCAATTGCATTTTCAGAATGAGCTGATGCTCTAACCAATTCCAACACACTGATTTGCGGAATGGCGAAACGCTCTTTCGCACATTCAACGATAAGCGCCGAAACGATTGCCAAAGTAAGCGGAATTTTGATGGTAAAGGTGGAACCTTTGCCTTCTTCCGATTTCAGTTCAACCGTACCGCCAATTTTTTCAATATTAGTACGGACGACATCCATACCAACGCCACGTCCCGATACCGAAGTCACTTTTTCGGCTGTTGAGAACCCAGCGTGGAAAATATATTGATGGATTTGCTGATTTGGCATGGCGTCCAGCTCAGATTCGCTGACCAGACCATTTTCAAGAATTTTGTTTTTAATGCGCTCAAGGTTAAGACCGCGGCCGTCATCACCAATTTCGATAACAATATGACCACCTTCATGGAAGGCTTGCAGTAAAATAACGCCGGTCTCTGGTTTACCAGCTGCTTGACGGTCAGCTGGAACTTCCAGGCCGTGATCAGCTGAGTTGCGTACCATATGCGTCAGTGGGTCTTTAATAAGTTCCAAAACCTGGCGATCGAGCTCAGTTTCCGCACCAACCATCTGGAGATCAATTTTCTTTTCAGCTTCTAAGGCTAGGTCGCGGACAATTCGCGGTAATTTAGCCCAGGCATTCCCAATTGGCTGCATGCGGGTCTTCATGACGCCTTCTTGCAGATCAGAAGTTATGTGGCTCAATCGCTGCAGCGGCACGACAAACTCGCTATCATCACGACCCCGAACCATTTGATTCAGAGAGTTTCTGGTCAAGACCAACTCACTGACCAAAGTCATTAAATTTTCAAGCAGATCGACATTCACACGGATGGTTTGCTGGGCGACAGATTTCTCACCGGCCACTTTTTCTTTTTTCTCAACGGGTGCATCCGCCGATTTGGTTTCAACCGGTACGCTGGCGGCAACAGCGGGAGGTGCTGTTTCTTCTTTCTCTTTATCAGCTGCCATTTCGGCTTCATTGTCCGCAGCTAAATCCGCATCTGATGCAGCCTTGACGCCTTGTGATGTTGCTTCGGCAACTTCATCCAACAATTCAGCAGCGACTGGAAAACCTTGTTCGTTCAATACTGGTCCGGAGGAGGCTTCGGCCTCTGGTTCCTCTGCTGCGGCTTCTTCTACCGGAGCTGCTTCAACTGCCGGAGCAACTTCACCATCTGCCATGGCACGCAATTGGGCAATCAATTCACTATCATCACCTTCAGGTTCGGAGCCCGTGTCTTCAAGACCTTGGAGAGAATCGCGGATACTATCGATTGTTCTCAATACTAAGGTGACGGCCTCAGGAGTAACCTCCAAATCACCATCCCGGAATTTACCAAGAACATCTTCACCGGCATGGGCCACTTTTTCCAATCTTGGCAGGCCGAGAAATCCACTGGTGCCTTTAATGGTATGAACCAATCTAAATATGTTCGACAATATATCCGCATCACTCGGATCTTGCTCAAACTTGACCAACTCAACGTCAAGGACGGCTAGGCTTTCACCAGTTTCGGTCAAAAATTCACTTAATAGATCATCCATTTTTACTCTCCGGCACTTTTTTTAGCGTGAACGGACAAAATCATCCGCTTTCAACAACATGGGGATGAATTGCTGATTTCTAACCCCCAAATTGCAAAAAAATGTAACTTTTCTTTGCCATAGTGAAGTAAATTGCACCTAAATTGCCGTTTTACGACACATTTAACACAATTAGAGGTGGGGATTCTTCTCTAAGTTTCAAGGTTTTCTGACATTTAATCGCAAGAATTACGCAATAATAGGCAATTACGTTTCGAATTGTTAATGAATCGGCTGAAATACGGTTATCCATGCCCGATTTTACATCTTCACGAAGAGTAGATTTATCCCCCTTTATGGTGACTGTAATGTCCGGATTTTCGGCATGGTGCGCTAGATCATAAGTAATATCGCCGCCTCGCGGCAGACAATCCGCAGCAATTAAATTTAAACTCAGCAAAAGTTTACCGTTCAATTTGCTGATACCTGCAGTATCGGCGAAATCCAAACCGGCCCATTCAATTTCCAGCTTTTTCGCCAACGCATAGGTTTCAATAAGACTTTTAATCGAGCCAAATTCAACTTGGTCGGATGATCCCCCGGCTCCTAGGGCAATTCTAAAATAAGACAGCCGGTCCGCAGCTTGCTGGGCACTGCTGCCAATTAATTGGGTTGCTTCATTGAGCATACCGGATGAGTCTTCTTGCAGAAATTCCAATCCATTATTGATAGCGCCAATTGGACTGATTAAATCGTGACATAATTTAGAACACAACAATTCGGTCATTTTTAAATCTAAATTATCGACCATCGCGCTATCACCCATAAATATTACAATTTTAGAAATCTGCGGCTTTTGTTTCTTCAACTTAACCCATATATTTCAAATCTTGGCAACCCGAACCAAAAATGGAAATAGCCTCACACATAGAAAAAAGGCCGATACAATTAATAAACTCAAAAAGAAATCCTATCCAAAAGGACGTCAGGTCGATCCGCCCTCACTGGATTTGGTCAAAAGACTGCTAGGTGAGCGTGCCAGAGATCGCCAGCACCTGATCGAAAATCTTCATGTCCTGCAAGATCAGCTTGGATATCTTTCCCGCGATGTATTGACGGCGCTGGCGGCTGATATGAAATTATCGCCCAGCGAGGTCTATGAAGTCGCAACTTTTTATCATCACTTTGAAGTCGCAGATTACTCCGCCGGCGAATTTCCAGAATATACGATTAGAATTTGTAACAGCATTGCCTGTGATTTGGCCGGTAGCGATGAGCTTATTGAAAAAATAAAATATAACCTCGGTGAAATGGTGCGCATAACCAAAGTGCCCTGTGTCGGTAATTGCGACAAAGCTCCTATTGCCGTCTACGGTAAGCGCCAAATCGAATTGGCAGATGCGAGTAAAATTGGCCTGGCATTGGAAAAAGATCATTCGACGCCTCTCATGCCCGACTATCAAACAATGGAGAAATATCAGGAAGAAAACCACGGATATGATCTTCTAAAATCCTGTCTGGAAGGGGATAAAGATAGATCGGATGTTATTGGTGAGTTAGATCAGGCGGGTTTGCGCGGCATGGGTGGAGCCGGATTTCCGGCCGCTCGAAAATGGCAGTTTCTGGAAAATACCAAAAAGCCGCGTGTGCTGGTTGTAAATGCAGACGAAGGCGAACCTGGTACTTTTAAAGACAGATATTGTTTTGAAACCACGCCGCATAAAATTTTGGAAGGAATGCTGATTGCCGCCTGGACCATTGAGGCGGCAGACACCTATATTTATTTACGAGACGAATATCCTCACATTCATGAGCTTTTGACGATTGAAATCGAAAAAATTGAGCATGCGGGAATGGCGTCTTTCACCACTATTCATCTGCGGCGAGGGGCTGGCTCCTATGTATGTGGTGAAGAAAGTGCGCTTTTGGAAAGCCTTGAAGGTAAACGGGGATTGCCGCGAAACCGGCCACCTTTCCCCGCCAAACAAGGATTGTTTCAGCGGCCGACACTTATAAATAATGTCGAGACACTCTATTGGGTACGGGAAATTATCGCCAATGGCGCCGAGTGGTATCAAGCTGAGGGGCAGCCTCGCCTTTATTCGGTCTCAGGCCGGGTAAAAAATCCAGGCGTAATAAGGGCACCTGCCGGCACCACTGCAAAACAGCTGATCGAGGATCATTGTGGCGGGATGTTGGAAGGTCACAGCTTTAAAGCCTTTTTGCCGGGTGGCGCCTCGGGTGGCATACTCCCCGCAAAATTGGCAGATGAACCATTAGATTTTGGTAGTTTGGATGATCATGGGTGTTTCGTTGGGTCGGCGGCAGTGGTTGTCTTCTCGGACCAGGATGACATTAAAAGCATCGCGCTGAATTTATTAAGGTTTTTTGAAGATGAAAGTTGTGGCCAATGTACACCGTGCCGGCTTGGCTGCGAAAAAATGATAGATTTGATGGAAGCAGATGAGTGGAATGAGGAATTGATCGGCGACCTCAGTCAAGTCATGAGGGATGCATCTATCTGCGGTTTGGGACAGGCAGCGCCAAATCCGGTAAATTCGGCGCTGAGATTCTTTGGCGAGGAATTGTAATGAGTGAAGCAATTACTTTAACCATTGATGGCCAGGAAGTAGAGGCGGCTCCAGATGAAACAATCTGGCAGGTTGCTGAGCGTCTTGGCACCAAAATCCCGCATCTTTGTTTGCGAGACGCCGTGGACTATCAAGGCGATGGCAATTGTCGCGCCTGCGTGGTCGAAGTTGAGGGTGAACGGGCTTTGTCTGCTTCCTGCATCCGCAAAGTAGAAAGCGGCCTGGTTGTTCAAACTCAATCTGAAAAAGCCTCGAAAGCACGCGACATGGTTTTTGAGTTACTGCTGGCTGATCAAAAAGAGCCGGATGGTGAATTTAATAATTGGCTCGAGAAAATGAATATTTCCGAGAGCCGGTATCCCGGTAAAGACGCTGAACCAACAGACGGGTCTCATCCAGCGATCGCAGTCGACCTTAATAAATGCATTCAATGTAAACTTTGCATTCAGGCCTGCCGGGATATTCAAGGCAATGATGTTATCGGTATGGCGGCGCGCGGTTCACACAGTCTCATATCATTCGATATGGGTGAAGGTATGGGCGACAGTACTTGTGTCGCCTGTGGTGAATGCGTTCAAGTTTGCCCGACCGGTGCCTTGCTGCCGGCCGACAAACTCGAAATACCGGATAAGAAAGTTGATAGTGTTTGCCCGTATTGTGGGGTCGGTTGTCAGGTGACGTTTCATGTCAAAGATAATGCTATTATTAATGTCGAAGGGCGGAACGGTCCGGCAAATCACAACCGGTTATGTGTCAAAGGCCGCTTTGGCATGGATTATGTCAGCAATGATCAAAGACTAACCGTTCCTTTAATCCGTAAAGATGACGTTCCCAAGACTGTTGAAATAGACGTCGATCCGTCCGACCCGTTTAAGCACTTTCGTATTGCTACCTGGGAAGAAGCCCTCGATAGAGCAGCACAGGGTTTCAAGGAAATACTCGCCTTTCAAGGTGGTGGCGCGTTGGCAGGATTTGGTTCTGCCAAGGGCTCAAACGAAGAAGCCTATTTGTTTCAAAAACTGATCCGCACAGGATTTAAAACCAATAATGTCGATCACTGCACGCGTCTGTGCCATGCATCTTCGGTAGCTGCGCTATTAGAAACGATTGGATCGAGCGCCGTCACAGCTCCGTTCATCAGTTGCCTGGATTCTGATTTGATAGTGGTTATTGGCGCTCATCCAACATCGAACCACCCTGTTGCCGCCAGCTTTATTAAAAATGCAGTAGATAAAGGTGCTGAACTCATTGTTATTGATCCACGCCGAAATAGTCTTGCAAAATATACGGATCACTTTTTACAATTCACCCCGGGCAGTGACGTCGCCCTGCTCAACGCACTATTAAATGTCATTGTTGAAGAAGAACTCTATGACCAGCAGTATGTAGAAGCCAATACAGAAGGCTTCGACGATTTTGCCGCTCACATCCGTAACTTCACGCCGGACAAAATGGCGCCGCTCTGTGGCATTGAAGCCGATGAACTTCGAATTGTTGCCCGCAAAGTAGCCAATGCCGGCGCCGCGATGATTTTTTGGGGTATGGGAATCGCTCAACATACTCACGGTACGGATAATGCCCGCTGCCTGATCGCCCTAGCACTAATATGTGGCCAAATTGGCCGGCCGGGAACCGGGCTGCATCCGCTGCGTGGCCAAAACAACGTTCAGGGCGCATCAGATGCCGGACTTATTCCGATGATGTATCCGGATTATAAGAAGGTAACAGACCAAGAGGCCCAGGAAAAATTTGAAAGCTATTGGGAAGCCGAACTCGATTCTGAAACAGGTCTGACAGTTGTCGAGATTATTCAGGCCATTTTAGCCAACGAAATTTCTGGAATGTATGTTATGGGAGAAAATCCGGCAATGTCCGATCCTGACTCTCACCATACCAGAGAGGCATTGGCTAAACTCGATCATTTGGTGGTTCAGGATATTTTTCTAACAGAGACGGCAAACTATGCCGATGTAATTTTGCCGGCATCCGCCTGGCCTGAAAAAGATGGTACCGTGACCAATACGGATCGCCGTGTGCAATTGGGCAGGAAAGCTTTGGATATGCCCGGCGAAGCAAAACAGGATTTGTGGATCATTCAGGAAATCGGCAAACGGCTTGGCTTGGACTGGAACTATGAAGGCCCCAAAGAAGTGCATCAGGAAATGCAGGGCTGCATGGCATCTATGAAACATATTGGCTGGGAAAGGTTGGAGCAGGAAGATGCTGTCACCTATCCGGTCGATAGCGATGACGAACCCGGCCATGAAGTATTGTTTGGCAATGGGTTTCCGACACCTTCTGGCCGCGGGAAGCTTGTGCCGGCAGAAGTTCTACCGGCAGACGAATTACCGGATCAGGAATACCCCATGATCTTGACGACGGGACGCATTCTTGAACATTGGCATACCGGGGCCATGACAAGGCGGGCCACCAATTTGGATCAAATTGAACCAGAGGCCTACCTTCACCTATCACCCAACGATATCAAAAATCTGGGTGTTGAACCGGGTGAAGCTGTCCGCATAACAACGCGACGCGGTAGTTTGGAAATTGCCGTACGGCACGCTCCAAACATTCCTGCCGGATTGGTCTTTATGCCGTTCTGTTTCAGCGAAGCCGCTGCCAATATATTGACTAATCCGGCCTTGGATCCCTATGGCAAAATTGCCGAAGTTAAGTTTGCCGCCGCGCGAATTGAAAAGATAAGCTGACTAATCTGATTTTTTGGTTTTTTGAGCCAAATATTGTCCAAACAGCTCAAGTTCTTTGTGAACGCTGTCCAGGGCTTTTGATTCCAGCTGCCGATAGCGTAGAATAATTTCAAGACCGAGCTCGGTAACTGTGGCGCCGCCGCCGCCCTTGCCGCCGGAACTGGTAATTATGATTTCTTCGGTGAAATCGTGATTAATGCTATCGACTAAATTCCACGCCCGACGGTAGGACATACTCATTAATTTGGCCGCCCCTGAAATGGAACCAGCTTTTTCAATAGCATCTATTAACTCGATTTTACCCGGCCCTAAGGAAGCGGCGTCACCGAGTAAAACTCTAATGCGTGGTTTTTGTGTTTTAACCTTTGTCATTTTACAGCTTAAAAGTTGAATCTATTATGTCACAATAATACTGCATAAAATTACCAACTGAGAGTTTAATGATAACCAACAAATTACTTTTCGACACGCTTTTAAGCGGCGTAGCCGATCTAGAAATTAAACGAGTCATTATTGGTATAAATTGGACATTCGTTGAAACGGCTCTGGGCTGCGGGCTCGCCCACACGCCGAGGCGGGACGACCCTGGTTGTCAGACAATTTTAAATGCAGGTGAGCTCACAGATTTGAGTCTAAAACATGCAGCTAAGCTCGTGCTTTCGGAAAATCCAATGGAAGTTGCCATCGGCATGGCGGCCATCAACGCGTCGTATAATCGCTACGATCTGAAAGCCAGTGATAAAAACGGCCTTGATGCCTTTACTGACATTGAGGGGCCAGTGACAGTGATTGGACGCTTCCCTGGTCTTGCCGAGCGCATCAGCGATTTACGCATTGTTGAGCGAGAGCCTCGAGAAGGGGAATATGGCGAGAAGGATGCGGCAAAACTACTGCCTGAAAGTGCCGGTGTTATCATTACAGCTTCGGCGCTGGTTAACGGCTCAGCGGGTAATTTATTAGAACTCGCTAAGAATACCCGTATCTGTATGGTTGGCCCCAGCACACCGTTTGCACCTGGGCTGCTTGATCTCGGTGTTGACTATTTGGCAGGTACAATCGTGACAGATGTCGAAGGAATGGCGATAGCGGTGGCCCAAGGGGGCGCGGTGAAAGCGCTTAAACCTTTTGGCGCCTTCAAGACTCTATCCCGATAGACCAGCTAAAATCACTTCAGCTTGTTCCAAATCTTCCGGTCGATTGATATTGAAAAAAGGATCAAAGGGCTGGTCCGAGAACTCAAGTGCTGAAAGCCGGTGCCTTGCGGTCCAAAGATCGATTTTACGCATCTCTTCTTCTTCCATTGCCTGACGAAGATTATCAGCGAGATCAATTCGCCACAAAGCACAGACCGGATGAGTTCTGCCCGCTGAAGAAGCACAGACAATCTCGGCATTGTCCATTTGCGCCTGCTCCAGCATTTTTGAAACACAATCAAGCGGCACAAAAGGGGCGTCTGATGGAAAACTTACGATCCATTCAATGTCGGGGTAATGCTGTCGCGTCCACTCCATGCCGGTTAATATTCCAGCCAGCGGTCCAGCAAATCCGTGAATAGTATCAGCAACGATAGGCAGCCCAAATTTTGTCAAATGCGGCGTTTCTGAATTTGAGCTAATGATCATTTGTTCAGTTTGGGGTCGAACGCGTTCAACCACGCGATCCACCAAAGCTTCGCCATTAAGTTCCTTAATGAATTTATCTCCGCCACCAAAACGCCGTGACTGACCACCTGCCAGAATAACTCCTAAAACATTTTTGGAATTTGAACTACTCATGGGCTCAATCATATTCGATACGATGTTCACCAGACAGCACAACAAATCGCTCGCCGCGGGCGCGGCCGATTAAAGTTAGATCGGCCTGTTTCGCGAGGTCTACGCCCCAGGCAGTAAAGCCGGACCTTGAGATTAATATGGGCACCCCCATTTGAACGGTTTTGATCACCATTTCACTGGTTAGTCTGCCGGTAGTATAGAACATCTTATCTTCGCCACTTATGTTTTTCAGAAACATATAGCCGGCGATTTTGTCGACTGCATTATGACGACCGACATCTTCCATATAGAGAATGGGCCTATCTCCTTCGCACAATACGCAGCCGTGAATGGCGCCAGCTTCAAGGTAAAGACTTGGTGCTGTATTAATTTTCTTGATCAATTTGTATAGGTCTGACGTTTTAAGTTTTACGTCAGGTGAAAGCTCAACTTCGTCAAACTTTTCCATCAAATCGCCGAATACTGTGCCTTGCGCACAACCTGAGGTGAGCGTTTTCTTTTTAAGTTTATCTTCGAAATTTGTTTCCTGTGTAGTCCTGACAACTACAGTTTCTATATCTTCTTCATATTCGATTGCAGTAACTTCATCATTCGGTGCCAGCATGTTTTGATTTACCAAATAGCCGACTGCAAGAAATTCGGGATAATCACAAATACTCATCATTGTGACGATTTCCTGGCTATTGAGAAAAAGTGTCAATGGTCTTTCGACGGTCACAGATGTCGTCACCGCCTGGCCATCTTGATCTACACCTTTAACTTTTTCCGTTAGACGCTCGTCTTCAGGATCAGGCTTGATCAAAAATTCACCGGTTTTTCCCATGTCTCTGCCAATTTTTCTCTGTTAACCGTGTCGTAACCATTATTTCCTATCCTATTGATTCAGGTGATTAATAGGAGGTGTAGTATGTCTGCACCAGAATGCATTAAAACGTCAGCCAGGCAATGTGAATTTCTGATGCGCCTCGTTGAAGAAGCAGAACATTGCGACAACCCTGATCGCATGGCGCTGCTCTATGGTATGGCCAAAGACGAAACGGATAACCTCTCAAAATCACTTCGACAATATTTGAGCCGTAAACTTCCGTCCGGAAAAATTGGCCAAAAAGACGCTGCCTAAATAAATTTCATTTTTATTTTCATAAATGCATGACAAACGCAACTTCGCGGACTATTTTATATGATATCCGTTATGCACGACAATGCAATACGGTCGGCAAATAAAAAGAAGAATTTTGATATGTCTCAATTAGTGGACCCGTTTGGTCGAACAGTTTCCTATTTACGCGTTTCCGTTACGGATCGCTGTAATTTCCGCTGCACCTATTGCATGGGAGAAAATATGACCTTCCTTCCCAGGGCAGATCTATTGACACTTGAGGAACTGGACCGTCTATGTAGCGCGTTCATTCGACGAGGCGTCGATAAAATTCGGTTGACGGGAGGGGAGCCGCTGGTACGTCGCAATATAATGAGCTTTATCAAAAGTCTGGGAAGTCATGTAAAATCTGGTGCCCTTAAAGAACTCACATTAACTACCAATGGCAGTCAATTGGCAAAATACGCCGAAGAGCTCGTTACATATGGAATTAAGCGGATCAATGTATCACTCGACACTTTGGACGCTGAAAAATTTGGGAATATTACACGGTGGGGAAAACTTAAAGATGTGAAAGACGGACTGGCTGCTGCAAAAGAAGCTGGGTTGGAAGTAAAAATAAACGCCGTCGCGTTAAAAGACTTTAACGAAAGTGAAGTAGATGACTTGATTGCCTGGTGCGGCAAAGAGGGATTCGATTTAACCTATATTGAGACGATGCCATTGGGAGAAGTTGAAGAGGACCGTATAGATCAGTATCTGCCGCTATCAGTGCTCACAGAAAAAATTCGTGCTAATTGGACCTTAGAAGATACATCTTATAAAACCGGCGGGCCGGCTAATTATTTTACGGTCAAAGAAACTGGTAAACGTATTGGATTTATTACACCCCTCACCCATAATTTTTGCGAGAGCTGCAATCGAGTTCGGCTAACCTGTACCGGGAAACTCTATATGTGTTTGGGACAGGATAATTGGAAAGATCTACGCACCCCATTGAGAATGAGCGAAGGTGATGACCTTCTCATGACAGCAATTGACGAAGCAATCGGCGACAAACCAAAAGGCCATGATTTCATAATTGATCGTGTTGGGGCAGCTCCTGCGGTTTCGCGTCACATGAGCCTAACTGGCGGTTAAATACTATAATTCAGGTAAAGCTGGCACTCCCCTGCTGCATCGTTATACTCCCCCAAATCGCAAAATTTAGTTTTATTTGACGGAACGTTATGAAATTTGAATCGATAGCTTTGCTTGCCGACGATCATCCTCCTGCTCAAGAGGCTGCTGGAATACTAAAAGCAAAATATGAATTCGTTTCACCGGATGAAGCGGATATTATTATCGCGCTTGGCGGTGATGGTTATATGCTGTCAATCGTTCACAGATTTATGGAACAAAAAACTCCTATATATGGAATGAATCTTGGTTCTGTTGGATTTCTTATGAACGAATTTCTGGAAACTGGCCTAAGAGAGCGGTTGCTAAAATCGGAACCGATTGAACTTCATCCTCTCAGCATGCAAGCAAAAACCATTGAAGGTACTGAACACAGTGCATTGGCAATCAATGAAGTTTCCCTGCTTAGGGAATTGCGGTTAGCCGCCAAAATCAGAATCTTAATTGATGGTGTCGAGCGCATGGAGGAACTTATTTGCGATGGCGTGCTAATTTCGACTTCCGCAGGAAGTACTGCCTATAATCTTTCAGCCTATGGCCCAATTATTCCTCTGGGGACAGGACTTCTCGCCTTAACCCCAATAAGCGCCTTTCGGCCGCGTAGATGGCGGGGGGCATTATTACCGGATAACACAGTTATAAATTTTGAGATACTTGACCCTGATCTTCGCCCCGTTAGCGCCGTGGCCGATTTTACTGAAATTAGAAATGTAACTCATGTCGAAGTTCGACAAGAACAAGACATTTTTCCAACAATTTTATTTGATCCAGAACATAATTTGGAAGAACGAATTTTAAAGGAACAGTTTTTACCCTAATGCCTTATTGCAAGCTTTCCCTGACACCCAGCTTCAATTTAACGGTGCCATTTTATGTCGCTTGAGCTGAAATCTAAGGCTCTTGAGATCAAAGAAAATTGGCGCAAGTTGACGCTAACTTTATCAATTGGCCTCGTTGGGTCATTAATTTTTGTTTATTTGAAATTGCCGCTACCCTGGATCATCGGGGCGCTATTCACGACAACCTGCGCAGCCATGATGGGGCAAAAACTTTGGGTGCCAAATTGGATGCGCTCAACCAGCCATTTGGTTTTGGGCACTTTGTTCGGCACTTCCGTATCTCCAGATTTTATCGATAATTTCGTGACTTGGTTTCCGAGTATGGTTGCAGTTACGGTTTATGTCGTAATTGTCATACCTCCCATCATCCTTTACCTCGTAAAAGTTTCCAAGTTAGACGTTATAACGGCCTATTTTTCTGCTGCCCCGGGTGGCCTTCTGCCGATGACGATCTTAGGAGGTGCGATGGGAGCGGATGAAAAAGCGATCTCTCTAATTCAGAGCGCTCGTATAATTCTGACTGTTTTGATTATCCCGTTTGCGTTTGCAATTTTTGCCGGATATGAGTCGACCGGAAAAGTAGGGACCGGTGGTTCATTTAAAGCTCTCGGCTTGTCGGATGGGGTGCTGTTACTAGCAACATCTTTTATTGGATATTTAATTGCTCGACCATTGAAGATTCCAACACCTTATTTGATGGGACCGATGATCGCTGTCGCAATATTTTCCACAACCGGTTTAAATTCAGCGGAAGTCCCAGATTCATTGGTCGCAATTGCACAATGTATTATTGGCTCGAATATTGGCGCTATGTTCAACAATGTGAAGCCAAAAACGGTAGCTAAAACACTTTTCCACGGGTCAGTGACGTCTGTATTTATGATTGGTTTTGCTGCCACGGCTGCGTTCGCGACACAGTATTTCACCGATCAGTCATTATATGGCTTGGTCCTGGCTTTCGCACCGGGAGGCTTTGCCGAAATGGCGTTGGTGGGATTTGCTCTTGGAATAGATATTGCGTTCCTGGTAACCCACCAGCTGACAAGATACTTCTTTGTTATTCTGATGGTGCCATTGTGTTTCCCGCTTTTAAAAAACACAAATAGATACTAGCGGTGATCAGCACCCACTGCTTCCGATATATTTTTGTAGCCATCTTGATTCAAAAAATCTGCGAGCTCGCCAGCGATTGCTTTAGCAATACCCGGCCCTCGATAAATCATGGCCGAATAGAGCTGGACCAGCGATGCACCGGCTTTAATTTTAGCGTAGGCTTGCTCACCATTAGACACACCACCAACTCCAATTAACGGAATATCACCATTGGTTTTTTGATACATATCCCTCAGCACCTGAGTGGACAGGTCAAACAACGGCTCCCCACTCAAACCTCCCGTTTCAATTTTGTTTTTACTTAATAGAGAGGCCGGTCGATCAATGGTCGTATTAGTAACAATTATGCCATCAATTTTTGCTGCCTTGGTGACATCGGCTATATCAGCCATATCTTCGTCAGTCACGTCGGGCGCCATTTTAACCAGTAAAGGCGGTTGCTTGACGCATTCGCTTCTAGCCTGCATCACAGCATCCAATAACTTTTGCAAATCACCTCGTGCTTGAAGGTCTCTGAGACCCGGCGTATTGGGTGACGATACATTGACCACGAGATAACTCGCATAGTCCGCTAAAGCAGATACACAGGTGACAAAATCTTTTATTCCATCTTCTGAAGTTTTATTTTTCCCAACATTAGCCCCGACAATCCCTGAAACGCCTCGGCTCCTCCAATTTTTGAAATTATGTGTATAGGATGCCAAGCCGTAATTATTGAATCCCAGCCGATTGATTACTCCACGGTCTTTTGGCAATCTAAATATTCTTGGCTTTTCGTTCCCGGGTTGGGCCAACGGTGTAACTGACCCTGTTTCCACAAATCCAAACCCAAGATTTAGAAGAGCCTCGAATACTTCAGCGTTTTTATCAAATCCGGCCGCCATCCCAATTGGCGTCGGGAAATCCAATCCCCAAAGATTTGAATTTAGAATTGGATCCGGCCGATAGGAGTTGCGAGGATAAACACCCCATTTAAGGGATTGGATGGCTAAGTGGTGAGCACTTTCAGCATCAAGAAGGAACAGAAATGGCTTAAGTATTGATGTATAAAAATTCACAGTAGCCACCATTAGTGGATCGATTTAACTCGCGCCACAATATCGGTGAGTTTGGCTGTGGCGTCAAACAAACAACCATTGTGGAAGCCACGCAGGCAAAATTTCCGGCAACCACGTTGATAACCAAGCAGGATACCACAACAGATGCATGGTTTGATCATAGAACCCAACGAGCAAAAGCCATCCCCCCGCCGCATAACCCAAAGCAATTTTCCAGCTATAATTTCCCCACCTGAGAAGATAAGTAAAAATAAATAGCGGTAGAGCAAATTTTTGACCAACGATTAGCATAATTACAACCATAGCCAACAAATACCCGAAAAAAGCAAGCGCTCCGGGAAGAACAGCTCTTTCCGACGTAATAGCCATAACCTGGCCAATCGAACCATGCTTCCGAAATTGGGACAACAACGCCGCGCCATCGAACGCGAGAATAAATAAAATAAAGGCTATACCAGGAAATATAGCAATATATGGAAATTGACTTACTTCTTCAGGCCATTGTCGTGATTCAAAACCTGCCCATATAAACAGACAACACAAAATGATAGAAAACGGAAAGGATATAATTGGATTGCGTTCCGTCCCTTCACCTTGCGTAGGCGTCTCACTTTTTTTCTTTTGCTGCCATAAATTCCTGGCGGCAAAAAATATCGTAACGGCAATTATAGCCATAATAATCAAAACAATAGGCCGAGTTATCCAACCTGCCCCATCATGAGCATTCATACTTATTTGAAATGAATTCTCCATAATGTTGCCAAGGATCAAGGCAAGCACCAGAGGCGGTCTTGGCCAGCCGCCACGCTTCATGACAAATCCGACAACTCCCATTGTTAGGCAGCTAACCCAATCACCCAAGGAGGCGCCTCCCAGCCAGGCACCCATAAAAACGAATAAAATGACTCCCGGCACAAGTAAATGGCCCGGTAAAAAAGCGACTTTAGCTACTTGCTTGCTCCATACCATTAACAGTAGGGCAACGACAATATTCGCAATAACGATTGTCCAAACCATGCTGAAGGTGATGTGAAGCTCTGTCGTCAGCATATCAGGGCCAGGTTTCAACCCGACAATGATGAGCGCGCCTAGTAGAATTGCTGTCCCCAAACTACCGGGTATCCCAAAGGCAACTGTTGGAACAAGCGAACCGCCGCGAGTAGCATTATTGGCTGCTTCTGGAGCGATAACCCCTCGGATATCCCCCTGTCCAAATTTTGATTTGTCTTTCGCACTCTGGACCGCATGGCCATAAGCTACCCAATCTACAATCGCGGCACCCAACCCCGGTAACATTCCTACATAAGTACCAATCGCCGCACAGCGGAGAGCAAGCCACCAATG
>CAZMHI010000064.1:7092-26967 GCA_964566055.1 uncultured Rhodospirillaceae bacterium | reverse complement strand
CCGAAACGGGTTTGCGCGAAGCCTATGCAATTTCTGAAAAAACCGCACGTCAGGATAAAATCGCTGAGGTGAAGACAAGCGTTACCGAAGCCTTTGAAGAAGACGAAGAAGCCACCGACATGATGGTTGGCGGCGCCTTAAAATCGGTCGAAAAAGATATTGTCCGCAAGGATATTATCAAAACCGGCCAACGCATTGACGGCCGGGACACTAAAACAGTGCGTCCGATTGTCTCGGAAGTTGGTATTCTGCCGCGAGCTCATGGCAGCGCGTTGTTCACCCGGGGTGAAACCCAGGCGATGGTGGTTGCCACTTTGGGTACCGGCCAGGATGAGCAGATCATTGATGGCTTGGATGGTGATTACCGGGAACATTTCCTGTTGCACTATAACTTCCCGCCCTATTCGGTGGGTGAAGCGGGCCGCATGATGGGCCCAGGCCGCCGCGAAATTGGTCATGGTAAACTGGCTTGGCGGGCCATTCATCCGATCATGCCGGAAAAGGACGACTTCCCGTATACTATTCGGATTGTCTCTGAGATTACTGAATCAAACGGTTCGTCCTCGATGGCGACTGTTTGCGGCACCTCCCTCTCAATGATGGACGCCGGTGTGCCTTTGGCCCGCCCGGTTGCCGGTATCGCGATGGGCTTGATCAAGGAAGATGACGGTGTCGCCGTATTGTCCGACATTCTCGGCGATGAAGATCATCTCGGCGATATGGACTTTAAAGTTGCAGGTACCAGCGAAGGTATCACGGCTCTCCAGATGGACATTAAGATCACCTCGATCACCAAAGACATTATGGAGACCGCCCTGGAGCAGGCCCGCGAAGGCCGCATGCATATCCTGGATGAAATGGCCAAGGCCATTGATCATGCCCGTGATGATGTCAGTGAAAATGCACCACGGATTACGGTCATTATGGTGCCGACCGATAAGATCCGCGAAATCATCGGCCCAGGTGGCAAAATGATCCGCGAAATCTGCGAAACCACAGGCGCTAAAATCGACATCGAAGACGATGGCACGGTTAAAGTTGCGGCTGTCGATGAGCAGGCTTCGGAAGGCGCCATCAATATGATCAAGGCGATCACGGCCGAGCCGGAAGTTGGCGTAATCTATACCGGTAAAGTCGTCAAAACGGTTGATTTCGGCGCCTTCGTTAACTTCATGGGTGCCCGGGATGGTCTGGTTCACATCAGTGAATTACGTCCCGAGCGGGTCGAAAAAACCACCGACATTGTTAATGTCGGTGACGAAGTTAAGGTTAAACTGATCGGAATTGATGATCGTGGCAAAGTTAAACTTTCCATGAAATCAGTTGATCAGCAAAGCGGCGAAGAAATTACCGGCTAATTCTTCGTTATGCGAAATGCGACACTCATTAGGGGACAAAAAAATGCATTTTATTCCCCTAATGAGTCGTCTTTTCAAAAATCACTACATATATGGTTTAAATAAGCAGGCAATAAAATACTGGCGCGGATGAGATTGGCCGTAATTGTAAGCGGCAAAGCATTAAATCCGGGCCTTTTGCCATTGAAAGTATAGGACGTAAATTTAAGCATTGAAGGGATTGAACCATGACCACCCCGGCAACATCTGGAGCCATGAGTTCAGTAGCAGAGAAAATGGCTGACGAGCACTCTTTTGTTCCGCAAGACAGTTATAGCTATGACGATCTAATTGCTTGCGGGAAAGGCGAATTATTTGGCCCCGGCAATGCTCAACTGCCGCTGCCCCCAATGCTGATGTTTGATCGCATCACCTCGATCACCGCCGATGGCGGCGCCTATGGCAAAGGCGAAATTTTTGCTGAATTTGATATCAAGCCCGACCTTTGGTTTTTCCCCTGTCATTTTGAAGGCGATCCGGTCATGCCGGGCTGTCTTGGTTTGGACGCGCTGTGGCAGTTGGCCGGCTTCTATATTGGCTGGACCGGCGCGACCGGCCGGGGCCGGGCTTTTGGTGCGGGAGAGGTCAAATTTACCGGCATGGTAACGCCAAAAGCCAAACTGGTAACGTATCACATTGATATTAAGCGAGTGGTTAATCGTCAGGTTTCTTTAGCATTTGCCGATGGACAAATGTTGATTGATGGTGAAACTGCTTATGAAACAAAAGGATTGCGTGTCGGTACAATTCCGGCAGACGCCTAAGCTGAATTAAATAAGGTAAAGAGGGTATCGTGAGAAGAGCAGTCATCACCGGCATTGGCATCGTTTCCTGCATTGGCAACGATAAAGCAGCAGTTCTAGACTCTTTGCGGAGCGGAAAATCAGGCATTACTTTTTCCGAAGAGTTTGCTGAAAAAGGTTTCCGCAGCCAAATTTGGGGTAAGCCCGATATCGATGTCACAGAGCATGTTGACCGGCGAGTTATGCGTTTTATGGGCGAGGGTGCGGCCTATAATTATATTGCCATGGCAGAAGCCATTGAAGATTCCGGCCTCGGTGAAGATGAAGTTTCGAACGAACGCACAGGCTTGATCATGGGCTCCGGCGGCCCTTCTGTGAAATATGTGATCGAGTCTGCGGATACGACGCGTGAACGGGGGCCTAAAAAAGTCGGTCCCTTTATGGTGCCGCGCACTATGTCGTCGACCAATTCGGCGACCTTGGCAACGCCGTTTAAAATCAAAGGCGTCAATTACTCGATCACTTCGGCCTGTTCGACCTCAGCGCATTGCATCGGCAATGCCGCGGAACTTATTCAATGGGGCAAGCAAGATGTCGTTTTCGCTGGAGGCGGTGAAGAGCTTGGCTGGGGCATGTCGGTGATGTTTGACGCTATGCCGGCGCTTTCGTCGAGCTACAATGAAACGCCTGAGAAAGCGTCCCGGGCATTTGATGCCAACCGGGATGGCTTTGTTATCGCCGGCGGCGGTGGTGTCGTTGTGGTCGAAGAATACGAGCACGCCAAGGCACGCGGCGCCAAAATCTACGGCGAAGTGGCCGGCTATGGCGCGACGTCTGATGGCTACGATATGGTGCAGCCTTCCGGTGAAGGTGCGGTCCGCTGCATGAACCAGGCTCTGTCGACAGTGGATTTACCGGTTGATTATATCAACACCCACGGCACCTCAACGCCGGTTGGTGACGTCAAGGAATTAGCCGCCATCCGCGAGACCTTTGGAGATCGCAATCGTATCCCCCATTTTAATTCAACCAAATCTCTGACCGGCCATTCTTTGGGGGCGACAGGTGTACAGGAATCGATTTATTCCTTGCTGATGATGGATAACAATTTTATTTGCGCTTCGGCCAATATCGAAGAGCTGGAGCCGGAAGTCGGTGATATGCCGATTGTTCGCGAGCGTATGGATGATGCTGAAATCAACTGTGCAATGTCCAACAGCTTCGGCTTTGGCGGCACCAATGCGTGTCTCGTTTTCACCCGTCCTGACGCCTAAAATCATATTTTCATGACAAATCCAAACGGTATTATGAACGGAAAGCGCGGCTTGGTGATGGGTGTCGCCAACGAGCGTTCGATTGCCTGGGGCATCGCTAAAGCCCTGGCCGATGAGGGTGCCGAACTCGCCTTTACCTATCAAGGCGAAGCTTTCGAAAAACGCTTACTGCCGCTGGCTGAAAGCATTGGCTCAAGCATCGTCCAGCAATGTGATGTTGAAGAAGAGGGTAGCTTAGAGGCAGTCTTTGACCGTTTAGCGGCAGATTGGGGCTCGCTCGATTTTATTGTTCATTCTCTGGCCTATTCCGACAAAGAAGAGCTCAATGGCCGCTACGTTGATACCACAGCCGATAATTTCATCCGTACCATGAACATCTCGTGCTATTCCTTCACTGCTGTCGCCCAAGCCGCCTATCCCCTGATGAAAGAAAAAGGCGGCAGCATGATAACGCTGACCTATTACGGCGCTGAACGCGTCTTGCCGAATTACAATGTCATGGGCGTGGCCAAAGCGGCGCTTGAAGCAAGCGTGCGTTATTTAGCTGCCGATTTGGGGCCGGATGGTATTCGCGTCAACTCGGTTTCCGCCGGACCGATGCGCACATTAGCCGGCAGCGCCATTGGCGGGGCTCGTAAAATTTATAATATCAGCGAAACCAATGCGCCCCTCAGACGCTCGGTAACCCTTGAACAGCTTGGCGGCACGGCGCTCTACTTACTCAGTGATTTGGGCAGTGGCGTTACCGGTGAGACCCATCATGTTGACTCCGGCTACAACATTGTCGGTATGCCTTATTTAACAAGTGAGTAACTCCGATCTTCGAATAATTCAAAATTATCAATATAAACCTTGATTTATTTATGGTTATTCCTTATCTATAATTAATCAAAACTAGAAAAATGGTAAATCTTATGGATAAAGTACGCCCCTTCAGCCAAGCCCTGGATCGTTTGCGGAATGCCGGATTGCGCCCAACCCGTCAACGCCTCGCTTTGGCCAAATTATTATTTGATGATCATGATCGCCACATCACTGCCGAAATCCTGCACGGCGAAGCGCTCGACGCTAATGTCCGGGTTTCTCTGGCAACAGTATATAACACCTTGCATCAGTTTAATGAGGCCGGGTTGCTGCGCGAGATCGTGGTCGATTCCGGACGTAGTTATTTTGATACCAATGTTTCCGATCACCACCACATCTTTAACGAAGATAGCCGCGAATTGATGGATATTGAAGACGGTGAAATTGGTTTGGCAGGTATGCCGGCCATTGGTGTAGACCAGGAAATTAGCCGTATCGACGTTATTGTACGCGTAAAAAATAGTTAGAAATTAGTTAAAAACAGAGAGTTATGACATTTTTTTGAATTATTCAAAAAATTTGTTGACTCTCTTTTTTTATATCCCCATAGTATAGATGGTTAATACCGGTTGTTGCCCAATTGGTATCGGGGACGTTTAAATTATTTAACTCAAAACAGGAGGGAGGGGATCAATGCCTTCACTTAAAGGAACAGGAACTGAACAGAATTTAAAAGACGCCTTTGCCGGCGAATCACAGGCCAACCGCCGTTATCTCTATTTCGCGCAAAAAGCGGATGTTGAAGGATATAACGACGTTTCAACCGTATTTCGCTCCACCGCTGAAGGTGAAACCGGTCATGCCCACGGCCATTTGGAATATCTCGAAGAGACTGGTGATCCGGCAACCGGAGAGCCGATTGGCACGACTGCACAAAATTTAGTTGCCGCTGTTGCCGGTGAAACTCATGAATATACCGACATGTATCCCGGCATGGCTAAAACCGCCCGCGAAGAGGGTTTTGATGAAATTGCCGACTGGTTTGAAACTCTGGCAAAGGCTGAAAAGTCGCATGCCGGACGTTTTCAGAAAGCTTTGGATTCGCTCGACTAATTTAAATGCCGGTTGGTTAGACTAAGCATTTTAACGTAAAATGGGGGATCCGGGCCCGGGTCCCCTTTTTTAATATAATTTTTTACTTAAAATAATTTACGGTTTTTTTATGTCTGAAGGCAGTTTAGAAGCGCCCACCCGTCACCAAATTCCCTGGCAGGAAGAGGATTTTACCGATCCGGATAAAATTGATGCCGAGCTGCGGCGGGTTTTTGATATCTGTCACGGCTGCAGGCGCTGTTTTAATCTCTGTGATAGTTTCCCGCGTCTGTTTGATCTCATCGATGACTCTGAAAGCGGTGAGCTTGATAGTGTTGCCAGTACTGAATTTAAGCCGGTCATCGATGCCTGCACGCTCTGTGATATGTGTTTTATGACCAAATGTCCCTATGTGCCACCGCATGAATTTGATCTGGATTTTCCCCATCTGATGCTGCGGGTCCGGGCGTTGGAGTTCAAACAAGGCAAGGTTAAATTTGCTCACCGCCAGCTTACCGAGACCGACCGTAACGGTAAATTAGCCGCACCCATTGCACCGCTTGCAAATTGGGCGAGCAAACGAAGCAATACTTTGACTAGGCCCTTGTTGGAAAATGTGGCGGGTATTCATAAAGATGCTGAGCTGCCGGAATATGCCAGCGTGCCATTTGATCAAAGCGTATCGGAAAAACCTGAAGACAAACCGGTATCCGGCCGCAAAGCAGCGCTCTACGCCACCTGTTTTGTCAATTACAACAATCCGGGAATCGGTGAGGCGACCCAGGCGATCCTTGATAAAAACGGCGTCGAAACGGAAGTTGTCTACCCTTCCTGCTGCGGCATGCCGCAATTGGAGCAAGGTGATCTGGCCCGAGTGGCCGAAAACGCCAAAAAAGTGTCAGCTGAACTCGTCCAATGGATTGATCAAGGCTATGATATTGTGGCGCTGGTGCCGTCCTGCGCCCTCATGCTGAAATTCGAATGGCCTTTAATCCTGCCGGACGACGCCAACGTCAAACGCCTCAGCGAAGCCACTTTCGATGCGGCGGAATATATTGTTGATATCGCAAAAAAAGATGGTCTGGCGGAAGGTCTTAATAGGCTAGAGGGCAAGGTCAGCCTGCATCTCGCCTGTCATGCCCGGGCGCAAAATATGGGCCCGAAGGCGGCTGAAATGCTGCGGCTGATCCCGGAGGCCGAAATTGAAGTGATTGAGCGCTGCTCCGGTCATGGCGGCTCCTGGGGGGTAATGAAAGATAATTTCGATGTTGCAATAAAAGTTGGCCGGCCAGCTGCCCGGAAGGCACTTGAAAGCGGGGCTAAATATGTCGTCTCAGAATGTCCCTTGGCGCGCGATCACATGCTGCAGGGAATTGAGAAACTCGATGACGACAACACGCTAGAAAACATTCAAGCAGTGCAGCATCCAATTCAATTACTCGCCCAAGCTTATGGGTTAAACGGAGAGAAAACTTAATATGACTGTTAAAACCGCCCTTACCCGCGATGATATACTAGATTTAGCGGCCTATGAGGAGATCCGTGAGCAGCGTCGTGCCGAGATCGTGGCGGCCAAGAAATTGCGGCGCCTGGCAGTCGGGCCCTATGCCACCTTCTATTTCGAATCTTTCGATACGATGTGGTATCAAGTTCAAGAAATGCTGCGCATTGAAAAAGGCGGTGAGGCTCAGCTTAGTGATGAGCTCGAGGCTTATAATCCCCTGATTCCCAAAGGCAAAGAGCTGGTCGCCACGATTATGTTTGAAATTGATAATCCCGATATCCGCAGCGCTTTTTTAGACGGGCTCGGCGGTGTTGAAGATTGCATGGTTATCGAAGTTGAGGGCGACGAAGTGATTGCTAAACCGGAACAAGATGTCGATCGGACCAATGCAGCCGGCAAAGCCTCATCGGTTCAGTTCGTCCATTTTGAATTCTCGGATGATCAGATCAATAAATTCAGAAAAAATAACGCCCGCGTAACGGTCGGCATCAAGCATCCTAAATATGGTCATATGACAGTGTTATCAGAAGACAGCCGGGCCGCGCTGGCAGCAGATTTCGGATAATTTCTTAATTTCGGTGACAGTTTACTTTTAATCCTCAAATTTCAATGATCTATACCACCGTTATGAAAAGTAAACTGTCACCGAAATTGAAAATTCACTTAATCATTTCTCTGGGATAAACGCCCCAAAACTCAACCCGGCGGAGCCAGCCTTCATAGCCGTTAACGCCGATCTTACACCAGCCGGTGCCATCCGGGCATTGTTTCAATTCACCGACGACATTCGGTTCCAGCTTGGCAATCGGCGGTGATTTGCTGTCATCACGTTTGCGGATGGTCCGGAGCTGGCCGGTCACCACAAACATTCGCCGGGAGCTCAGCATACTTTGATGCACCCAGCCTTGTGAGCCCTGGACATCCCGCACCTTCCGCCAGGTGCCAAACTCGGCAATGACTTCCACCGGCAGATTCTTACGTTGATAAACCCAGTCGACTGGATAGCGGACACCGGGTCCGGTTCTGAGATTAACCTCTGCAGCGCGGAGCGAAACAAAACGCGGCAATGGCTTTCCCGTGGTCGTTGGCGGCGCCTGAGTCCAGGCAGGTAGCGCTAATACCGGCATCAGCAGGGCGGAAATAATAACGGCTTTTAAGAATTTAGTATAATTGATCATGTGCCTGTTTAGCTTAAATATTCCCAGGGGTAAAATAACTCTTCCAGTTATTTAAAGTGAGTATATTGGTGGAACCTTAACGCGCGATTAAATCAGCAGGTAATAAGGCTTTCGTTAAGCAGCCTGGACAAAAGCCCCACTAATTGGTATTGCCACCCCTTAAAGATGGGCGTATTCCACCAGCTGCGTCACTCAAATTTTGGGGTTTTTTAGGGGAGAGAATTTCCGTGTCCGGTAAAGTCAAAATAGTCGTCACTCGTAAATTACCTGATGCCGTAGAAACCCGGATGATGGAACTGTTCGATGCCCGTCTCAATCTTGATGATGTGCCGTTGAGCCATGAAGAAATGATTATGGCTGTGCAATCGGCCGAGATACTGGTGCCCACCGTCACCGACAATATCGATGCCGAAGTTATAAACTCTGCCGGTGATCAGCTCAAAATGATCGCCAGTTTTGGCGCCGGGGTTGACCATGTCGATCTCGCCGCAGCGGCGGCAAAAGGTATAATTGTCACCAATACACCGGATGTTCTGACCGAAGACACGGCAGACCTCACCATGGCACTGGTTTTAATGACCCCCCGGCGCATGGGTGAAGGCGAACGCCTGGTCCGTGCCAAAGAGTGGACCGGCTGGACTCCGACTTTCATGATGGGCCACCGGATTAACGGCAAGCGTCTTGGTATTATCGGCATGGGCCGGATCGGCACTGCCGTGGCCGAACGGGCGCGTGGCTTTGGTCTGGCCGTTCATTATCACAACCGCCATCGGGTGAACGAAGATCTCGAAAGTGAATTGGAAGTAACCTATTGGGAAAGCCTGGATCAGATGCTCGCCCATATGGATATCGTTGTTGTCACCTGTCCGTCGACACCGGCGACCTATCATTTATTGTCTGAGCGCCGGCTCAAGCTGTTGCAGCCGCATTGTTATATCGTAAATACGTCCCGCGGAAACATCATTGATGAAAATGCCATGGTGGCCTTGCTAGCAGAAGGTGCCATCGCCGGAGCCGGTCTTGATGTGTTTGAAAATGAACCCGCCATTCACCCCAAGCTTTATGATATGGAAAATGTCGTCATCCTGCCGCATTTGGGCTCATCGACCATCGAAGGCCGGGTGGCCATGGGCGAACGGGTGATTGTCAACGCCAAAACCTTTATCGATGGCCATAAGCCGCCGAACCGGGTGCTCGAGACCCTGCTCTAAAAGTTAACATTGTAATAAGTCGACCCGGGTCGCTTTATTCCATTAGTGGGCGGAAAGGTCGGTGATGCTGGCCTGGTCGCTGCAAAGCGCGCATTTCGGATCAGGTTTAATTTTAATTTTCCGGAATTCTGTGCGCAGCCCGTCAAAAATGATCAACGAGCCGGCGAGACTTTCTCCGGCACCTGTTATTTCTTTTAAAATTTCAGCCGCCTGCAGGGAGCCAATGGCGCCACAAAGTGCGCCTAAGACACCCGCTTCGGCGCAGCTCGGTACCATATCGGGCGGCGGAGCGGCGGGATAAAGGCAGCGATAGCACGGACAGTCACCCTCCGTTCTGGCATGCGGCTTAAACACACTTAACTGGCCGTCAAATCGCAGAATAGCGCCGGAAACCAGCGTTTTTTGCTCAAGATAACAACTGTCCATGACGAGAAAGCGGGTGGCAAAATTATCGCAGCCATCGGCGACAAGGTCATAACCGGAGATCAACTCGCGGGCATTTTCCGCCGTCAGCCGCTCCTCGTGCTCGATAACGTCAACATCCGGATTTATGCCGGCAATGGCAGCCTTAGCACTGGAGACTTTGGTTTGGCCGAGGCGCGAGGTAGCATGAATGACTTGGCGCTGCAGATTGCTGAGATCGACGACATCATCATCGATAATACCCAGCGTACCAACACCCGCCGCCGCCAGATATTGCAGCACCGGTGTGCCGAGCCCGCCGGCGCCCACCACCAGAACTTTGGCAGCGCGAATTTTCGCCTGCCCGGCGCCGCCGATTTCCGGTAACAAAATATGGCGGGCGTAGCGTTCAACCTGTTCGTCGGTCAGGGACATTTAGCGGTCAATCCTTAGGCTTCAGTCGCCACCCAAGCCATCAAATAAAGCGGTCGAAAGATAACGCTCGGCAAAGGACGGCAGGATAGCGACAATCATTTTACCGGCCATATCCGGCCGGGCGCCGATTTCAAGTGCGGCGGCAATTGCTGCCCCGGAAGAAATTCCTACCGGCAGTCCTTCGATTTTTGCAGCCCGGCGCGCCGTTGCAAAAGCCGTCTCATTGCCGATCTGAATGACCTCGTCAATCATCTCTGAATTCAAATTATCGGGAACAAATCCAGCCCCAATACCCTGGATTTTATGGGGGCCCGGTACGCCACCGGACAATATTGGGCTGTCTTCCGGTTCCACCGCAACCATTTGAAATTCTGGCTTTCTGGCCTTGATCACCTCAGCGACGCCGGTCAGTGTGCCGCCGGTGCCGACCCCTGAAATAACCACGTCGACTTTACCATCGGAATCCCGCCAAATCTCCTCCGCTGTCGTGTTGCGGTGAATTTCCGGATTGGCGTCATTGCTGAACTGCTGCGGCATAAAGGCGCCGGGATGTTCCTTAAGCAATTCCTCGGCCCGCGCAATCGCGCCCGGCATACCTTTGGCAGCGGGGGTCAGCTCAATTTCAGCACCCAATAGATACAGCATTTTCCGGCGCTCCATTGACATGCTTTCCGGCATGGTGAGGATTAACCGGTAACCTCGGGCGGCAGCCACAAAGGCCAAGGCGATGCCCGTATTGCCAGAGGTCGGCTCAACAATAACCGAGCCAGGCTGCAGTTTGCCGGCGGCTTCCGCTGCACTTATCATGGCATTACCGATCCGGTCCTTAACTGACGCCAGCGGATTAAAAAACTCACATTTTCCCAGAATATCAGCCTTACAACCGTCTTCTTCCGGCAAGCGATTGAGGCGAACCAATGGTGTTGCCCCGATGGTATCAACAATGCTGTTATAGACTTGGCCTCTGAACTCGCTTGTATTCTCTGTCATTTTATTCTCCTATTTGCCGGTCAGCTGCCGGCCCCTGAAATTGTTATTAAATTGTAAAATCCAAACTCTGGCGGCCTTCGCTGACAACCCCGTTTGATTGAGCCTGCTGGCACAAATGATCTATTGAAATTTCGTTCAAACGATCCATCATTTCAGCCTGAACTTCCTGCCATAACGGGCGGATGACCGATTGGGTCAGTTCAGAACCGGTTTCTTCTTCAAGTGGATCGCCGGTCTGTTCCATATTGCGCATGACCTGCACGATATCGCCAACTGAGATGCGGCGGCGTTCACGGGCGAGGTTATAACCGCCTCTGGGGCCGCGTACGCCGGTGAGCAGATTGGCGCGCACCAATTGTTGCAAAGCCTGTTCAAGATAGCGCCGTGGAATGCCCTGGCGCCGGGTGATATCCCGGCTCTGCACGGGCTGGCTGCCGGCGTGATAGGCAATATCAACGACTGCCTCAATGGCGAAGAGCATTTTTTTCGAAAGCCTTAACATATCCCCATACCTTTCCTATCTCTTATTTTAATTTCTTATCTGTACCAGTAGAACCAAAGCCGCCGGCGCCTCTCTCAGATTCCGGTAAAGTTTCGGTCTCAGCCCATTCAATACCCGCCACCGGAGCAACAACCATTTGAGCAATCCGCATACCGCGCTCAATGGTGAAGTTTTCCCGCCCATGATTAATCATGATGGCGCCAATTTCGCCTCGATAATCGGCATCAATAGTACCGGGAGCGTTCAGCACGGTGACACCGTTTTTATGCGCCAAGCCCGAGCGTGGCCGGATTTGCGCCTCAAAACCTGCCGGCAAAGCGATGGCCAGACCCGTGGGCACAATAGTGCGGTCGCCGGGGGCCAACTCAATATTGCTGTCGACGGCAGCCACTAAATCAACGCCCGCTGAAAATTCAGTTTGAATCTCAGGCAGCGGTAAATCCTTACCGTGGTCGAGGCGTTGGACTGCTACTTTTACTCTGCTCATATGGGATTGTTCTCAAGGTAAGTGGCAATACGGGCAGCGAGTTTTTGGCCAACATCTTCTTTTGACAGCGTCGGCCAATCTTCAATGGTATCGGCATCGATGACATGAACCGTATTGTTTTTTCCGCCAAACGTTCCGGTTTCCGGTGAGACGTCATTTGCGACAATCCAATCGCAGCCTTTTTTAGCGAGCTTGGCCTGAGCATAGGACACAACATCTTTGGTTTCGGCGGCAAAGCCGATCACCAAAGCGGGGCGGTCTTTAGCCAATTGACTGACATTGGCGAGAATATCAGGGTTTTCAACCAGCTCCAGCGCAGGCATGGAACCGTTTTTCTTGATTTTTTCCTGCGGCGGATTAGCAACCCGCCAATCGGCAACGGCGGCGGCACAGACCACGATGTCTGCCGGCAGCGCAGCCTCACAAGCCGCCAGCATTTCTTCCGCGGATTTTATGTGCTTAACCGTGACGCCAGCCGGGTCCGCCAATCGGGTGGGCCCGGAGACCAGCACGGTTTCAGCGCCAAGCTCGGCAAGCGCTTTGGCGATAGCATGGCCTTGACGGCCGGAAGAATGATTGGCGAGATAGCGTACCGGATCAATTGCCTCATGAGTCGGGCCACTGGTGATGACGGCTTTTTTGCCGATCAAACTTTTTTGAGGTGTTTCGGAAGTCTGACCGGCGTTACGAAAAAAATCGGCGATTACCTCGGCAATTGTTGCCGGCTCTGACATGCGTCCCATACCGTATTCGTTACAAGCCATATCGCCTTCTTCAGGGCCGATTACCTGAACGCCGCGCTCTTGCAGGACAGCTAGATTTTCCTGGGTTGCCGCGTGCTGCCACATACGCACATTCATGGCCGGTGCAATCATTACCGGTTTATCGGTGGCCAGGAGGGCAGTGGTTGCCAGATCATCGGCAATACCGGCTCGCATTTTTGCCATGATATTGGCAGTCGCCGGCGCAACCACGACTAGATCAGCATCACGGGACAATTCAATATGACCCATTTCGCTTTCATCAGTGAGCGAGAATAAATCCTGATAGACTTTATCTTCGGTCAGTGCACTGAGGGAAAGAGGTGTCACGAACTGGCTGCCGGCATTGGTCAGGATACAACGCACAGCAATATCGCGGCGGCGTAAATCCCGGATCAACTCTAATGATTTATAGGCCGCAATACCGCCTGAAATAATTAAAAGTACTCTTTTTCCACTATCCATTTGGAAAACCAATCAATCTACTTAAAGTCAGTGTAATTAATGAAAGGTATTAAATAACGGGCCACTAGAAGGTTGGCAAGCGTTTCACAGACATTTTTCGTAAAATAAACGAGCGGCCTGATCAAACGAGAAACAACAGGACCAGTAAAACTAAAATGATGGCGAGATAAAATTTCGGTGATGCAGCTAGGCTGGTTCTGTCGCCGTTGGACATATCTCTGACCGTGTCCGGGTGGAGTTTGAGACCTCCCTTTGCCATGGCGGCGGCATTCTTTTCCATATCAGAAACGATGCGCGGCAGTCGTCTTAGCCCATCGGCAACCTCGCCAACGGTTTCTATCACCATGGTTTCCGGGCCCATATATTCATCGACCCACTCCTCAATCAAAGGCTGGGCGAGGAACCACATATTGGCATCCGGGCTCAAAATGCGGCCAACCCCTTCTGAAATCAGCATGGTTTTTTGCAGCAGCAGTAATTGCGGCTGAGTTTCCATCTCGAAGGTTTCGGTAACCTGAAACAAATGCGCCAAAAGCCGGGCGATGGATATCTCATTTTGCGGTTTATCCAGGATAGGTTCGGCGATTGAGCGGCAGGCCTGGGTGAAGGCCTGCACCGATTTGTCTGCCGGCACATAGCCGGCTTCAAAATGCACTTCGGCCACCCGGCGGTAATCCCGGTTGAGAAAGCTCATCAGCATTTCACCAAGATAGCGCCTGGTCGGTTTGTCGAGCCGGCCCATAATGCCGAAATCAACAGCGATTATTTCACCTTCTTCACCGACAAAGAGATTGCCCGGATGCTGATCAGCATGAAAAAAGCCATCCCGGAACACTTGATTAAACAGCGATCCGGCCGCCCGGATAAGGATATCGTCAGGATCGTGGCCCGCTTTAATTAAGGTATCACGCTCATCAATTGGAATGCCGTCGATACGCTCTAGGGTCAGCACACGGCGCGACGTGCGACGCCAATCGACGCCCGGTACCCGGAAGGTTTTATCCTCGGCAAAGTTTTCAGCCATTTCTTCTGCCGCCGCCGCTTCCAGCCGCAAATCCATTTCGAGACGGATGGTTTCTTCAAAAGTTTCAATGACTTCTACCGGTTTGAGGCGGCGGAGCTCGGGCCGGGTGCGCTCAACCAAATCGGCAACCCAATGAAATAGCGCCATATCCTTGGCGAAGGCTTCTTCGACTTTAGGGCGCAACACTTTGACGGCAACTTCTTCACCCTCGGTGGTGACAGCAAAATGCACTTGGGCGATTGAAGCCGCAGCCACCGGCTGCCAGTCGAATTCTGTGAACATATCTTCGACTTTGGCGTCAAATTCCTGCTCGATGGTGGCACGGGCTTCGGCAGCGCTGAAAGGCGGCAAATGATCCTGAAGCTCCGAAAGATCAGCGGCCACTTCCTCGCCCAACAAGTCAGAACGGGTCGAAAGAGCCTGGCCGAACTTAATAAAGGTGGGTCCCAATTCCTGCAGCGCTCGAGTAATCCGCTCACCGGGACGGCCCTCGACATTGCGTTTCGAAACAATCCGGGCAGTCGTCACAACACCGCTGGCGACACCCGCTTCTTCCAGTAGCCACAAGGCGTCATAGCGTGCGAGCGTACGGGCAATTGTAAAGAGCCGGGAAATATTCTTAAGGGCCGTAAACATGCTTAATCTATTGATCTTTCTATATACGCCAGGCTGAATGAATGGCGGCAATGCCCCCGGACAAGTTCTGATGGGAGCCTTGATCTAGGCCAGCAGCAGCAATCAGGGCAGCAAATTCTTCCTGAGAGGGAAAGCGGCGGATGCTTTCGGCCAGATATTGGTAAGACTCCCGGTCATTAGCGACAAGCTGACCGATTATCGGCAAAACATTAAAGGAATAACTGTCATAAAGCTTGGCCAGGGTTGGCAAGATCACCCGGCTGAACTCCAAACATAAAAAATGGCCACCCGGCCTCAGCACCCGGCGGGCTTCTTCTAAGGCTTTGGCTAAATGAGTGACGTTGCGGAGGCAAAAGGCTGTGACATAGGTATCGACCGAAGAATCCTCAAGCGGCAACTGTTCGGCATTCCCCCGCACCCATTTTGGGCCTTTGATGATTGCCCGGTCGAGGGCGCGATCACGACCCACTTTGAGCATTTCCTCGTTGATATCGCAAATAACCACATCCTCGCCGCCTTTTTCGAGGAATTTAAAGGCGATATCGCCGGTGCCGCCGCCAACATCCAATAACTTCATGGCGGCGTGCGGGTTGATCCGCCTGATCAGCGTCGTTTTCCACAAGCGATGAATGCCGCCGCTCATGAGATCGTTCATTAAATCATAGCGCGGTGCCACGCTGTCAAAAACGTCTCTCACCATAGCTGTCTTTTCAGCAACATCGACATCCTGATAGCCGAAATGAGTTTTCGACCGAGCTGTGCCGGTAGATCTGTATGAGTTATTTTCCTCTGACATGGTCGGGACCATAGCGGAACTCGCCCGACTAAGCTATGGTAATTAAAACAGAAATCACCTGGTAATCTAAAAAAATGCCTGAACTTCCCGAAGTAGAAACTGTGCGGCGCGGTTTGCAGCCGGCACTCGAAGGCCAAACTTTAAAATCCGTGATTGTCAGAAGCCCCAAGCTGCGCATTCCGTTCCCCAAAGATTTTGCCAAACGCCTGACCGGCAAGAAAGTTGAGCGTCTGAGCCGGCGCGCCAAATATTTGTTCATGCATATGCAGGGCGGAGATGTGGCAATTATTCATCTTGGCATGACCGGCCATATGACGGCAATCAACGGCAAGGCTCCGGCACCCGGAAAGCATGATCATGTTGATTTTTGTACTAAAGCTGGCGCCACGGTGCGGTTTAATGATGTCCGGCGATTTGGCTTGATGACGCTGACGACCGAAGCAAAGCTTGAGGCGCATCGGCTGATCAAAAATATCGGTCCTGATCCGCTGGCCAATAGTTTTAACGCTGAAGTTCTGAGCGCAGCACTTAAAGGGCGGTCAACACCGATTAAAGCCGCTTTACTCGATCAAAAAACTGTTGCCGGCTTAGGTAATATATATGTCAGTGAAAGCCTGTTTCGCTCGGGTATTTCGCCAAAACGTCAGGCAAAATCGGTACAGGGTGGCCGGGCAGAGAAATTAAGGCAGGCAATTCAAGTGGTTTTGCGGGAAGCAATTGAAGCCGGCGGTTCGACCCTTAAAGATCACCGCCAGCCCGATGGCGAGCTCGGCTATTTCCAGCATCACTTTAAAGTATATGGCAAAGAAGACGAGCCCTGCCCGAGCTGTGAAGATGATCGTCATCGCATCAAAAAAATTGTCCAGGCCGGACGCTCAACTTTTTATTGTTCCAATTGTCAGCGTTAGGCCTATAGTTCTGCAATGTTTACCAGACTTCTTTTTATCCTGCTGATTGTTTTCAGTACGCCGGTTATCAGTGCAGATGGATCAGCCGCACCGAAATTTGTCCCGGGCATCAATGATTTACCGTTGATGCCGGGGTTAAGTTTAAGATCTGAAACACCGGTGGTGTTTGATACTCCGGGCGGACGCATCATCGAAGTGTTCGCTGTCGGTAAAATACCGCGATCACGCATCCGGTCATTTTATACCGAAACATTGCCGCAGCTAGGCTGGCAGCCGAAAATCAAAAATGCTTTCCAGCGCGATAAAGAAACCCTCAAAATTGAAATATCGGAAGACGGTAAAGGGCAGCGTGTGGTCAGATTTTCCGTCGTACCTCAGAGGTAACAAAAAGGGTTAAAAAAGCAGGATTATTGAGGCCAACAAAGGCTTGACGCCCGGCTCAGCCCCCTATATAACCCCGGCCTTCATGCGAATTTTGTCCGCCAGATCATTATTTTGGGGACGCTTAAGAATAGTGAGAGAATTTAATGGCCAATATTAAATCGGCAAAGAAGCGTATACGTCAAATCGAGCGCCGGTCGGCAGTAAACCGCAACCGCCTCACCCGCATGCGCACCTATGTGAAACAAGTTGAAGAAGCCATCGCCAATGGCGACGCGGCAGCAGCGCAAACAGCTTTTAATGAAGCTCAGCCGCAAATGATGCGGTCTGCTCAGAAAGGCCTCTTGCATCGTAACACCGCTTCTAGAAAATTGTCGCGTCTGTCTAAACAGATTAAAAATTTGAGCGCTTAACAGACTGCTCTTTCTTTTACTCGTATCATCTGAATACGAGAGACAAAAAAATCAAAGAATAATTCTGAGCCGCAGCTTTATTGATGCGGCTTTTTTGCGCCCGCAATTTTAAAATTGGACAAAACTTGTCGCCGGATTCGAATCTTCTAAAACTGTCAAGAAGATTATTTTCGACGTTCCCCTTTCGGACCTGTTGAATCAATTTTTTAGGTTAGGTACATTCATGGCTGTAACGGGGTGGACAATTTTAAGACTTCGTTGCGGGTTTATCTTTTACCGTATTATAGATTCGACAAAATGGTTAATTTTTTTCAATAAAACCATAGGATTTGAAATAAAAAATAAAGCGGTAAAGTAAACGTCAAGTATAAAAGTTAAATAAAAATTTCATAGTACAGGCTTTAGGTGAGGGTGATGGGTTCTTCGAGCAGGTTAGACATAGACCAGCACTAGGAACTATTCAGGGGGGCAGATCATGTCTTGTATTTGTCTCTAGATTTTAAAATATAAATGCCGTGCCGAATAATAATTTCGGCATCAGTGAGTTTGAAAATTATAGAAAATTTTTTTGCTCAGGGGCGGTATTGGCAATTTGGGCTGGCAAAATAAATGAATATAGGGTCTGACGATCGGCAATTCCAGACGCAATGGTACAGAGTTAGCAGTCGTCTTAAAGCGGAAATCGGTGAAACAGCTTTTGAAAATTGGGTTAAACCAATTAAAGCCTGTGACGTAAAAAATTCAGAAGTCCGTCTTGCTGTTCCCAGCCGCTTTATGCGGGATTGGGTGGTCGCAAATTATCTCGATCGCTTGAAGGAATTGTGGGCGGGTGAAAATGATGGCGTACGCTCCGTCGACATTCTTATCCAGCCGACTATGAATACCAAATCAGATGAAGGCGCCGATAGCGAGGCGACTGACCAGGATGCCGAGGCGCGCACTGCCCCCTCAAAGAGTGAAGATAGCAATGCCCCTGTAAATGGCGCAGATCAGTCCGGCTGGGAATCCGGCAGCCAGATCGCCGCACCGCTCGATAATCGTTTCCGGTTTGATCAATTTGTGGTTGGCAAGCCAAATGAGTTTGCTTATGCCGCCGCCCGCCGCGTTGCCGAAGCGCAGGCTGTCCCATTTAATCCACTCTTCCTTTATGGCGGCGTTGGCTTGGGCAAGACCCATCTAATGAATGCCATCGCCTGGGAAATTCTCGAACGCGATCCGTCGCGCACCGTGATGTATCTTTCAGCAGAGAAATTTATGTACCGGTTTGTGCGTGCGCTCAGAGAGCAAAATACCGTTGATTTCAAAGAACAGTTCCGCTCGGTCGATGTCTTGATGATCGATGACGTGCAATTCATCGGCGGCCGGGATGCGACCCAGGAAGAATTTTTCCATACCTTCAATGCGCTGGTTGACCAAGGACGGCAAATTATATTGTCGGCTGATAAATCGCCGTCTGATCTTGAAGGTGTTGAAGAACGGCTTAAATCGCGGCTCAATTGCGGCTTGGTGGCAGATATCCACGCCACGACCTATGAATTACGTTTGGCAATCCTTGAGACCAAAGCCGAAAAGATGGAATTGGAAGCGCCACGCCAGGTATTAGAGTTCCTCGCCCACAAAATCACCTCCAACGTACGCGAGCTTGAAGGTGCGCTAAACCGTGTTGCCGCCCATACCCAGCTGGTTGGCCGTGAAATGACCCTGGAGACCACTCAAGAAGTGCTGCACGACCTGCTGAGGGCCAATGATCGCCGGGTGACCATTGAAGAAATTCAAAAACGCGTGGCCGAACACTTCAATATTCGTATTTCCGACATGCATTCAGCCCGGCGCGCCCGCTCGGTTGCCCGGCCCCGTCAGGTAGCGATGTATCTGGCCAAGCAGTTAACCTCGCGCTCACTGCCCGAGATTGGCCGTAAATTTGGTGGCCGGGATCATACCACGGTGATGCATGCCGTTAAGAAAGTCGATGAACTCCGAGATCACGATACAACCTTTGCCGAAGATGTTGAGCTCTTGCGGCGCATGCTGGAAGGCTAAAAAGGGCTTAAAAACCTTTAAATAATTGCCTTAAAATCGGCCCTAATTCCGGCAATTAACGAATCAATTCGCAAATTTCTCAAAGAAAATCCGAAAAAACCGGATGAACAGCGATAAATCGTTAAGAATCAAGGCCTTGAAATCATTTAAAATCCTCGCCAAAAGCGTGAAAAAGCTTACTCGAAAGCCCTCATCTGCTATAATAAAAGCAACATTTCTGAAGGGATGTTCCGGGGGAAATTCTGGGTTAAAATCCAAGTGAATTGGTGAGGTAAATTGGTGCCTCTTTTTTTCACTCTATGGCCAGCCAGAGTTCTCTCAATCCTGATGAAAAGATATGAGGCTCGTTCAGCTAAAGCAGCAAAATGGGCGAATTTCAGGTAGATAGGTCAACGAAACTATATGAAAATTACAATCGAGCGCGGCTTGCTT